>JAIPBH010000018.1 GCA_021739635.1 Flavobacteriaceae bacterium
TTTTCGTAAAACTTCCAATATTCTTTCGTAATTTGCATTTAAGTTGTTCATTATTAATGTTTTGTGGTTAAAACAAGTTACTGATTATCAGTAAGATGAACAACTTTTTTCTTTTAAATCATAATGCACAACGGGTTATCTTTCTATTTTTCTACGTTACTTATACCCAAATTACGGAAGTTTATACCATTATTACAGATTTTGTTTTTGGTGTTTATAACCTGATAATTAATATATTATCTTTACATTAAAATGATTAGGATTATGAAAAATATCTTGTATGTCAATACGGTTTCAGATTATTGTAAGTTAAGAAATTATGAGGTTTTACACCCATTAGTGTGTTTGGTTGATTTTGATAAAGTAAAAAAAGAATACTATTCACCAGGACTTTATGATGCGTTTCATTATAATTGTTATGCTGTTTTTTTAAAAGATGCCAAAGGATGTAAATTGCAATATGGTGGAAAGCCCTATGATTATGATGAGGGCACTCTAGTTTTTTTCGCTCCAAACCAAACAGTAGAATTGGGTGGTTATAACCCAGATTACGTTCCTAAAGGATATGGGTTGTTATTTCATCCTGATTTGTTGTTGGGAACCAGCTTGGGTAGCAAAATACAACATTATGAATTTTTTTCTTATACGTCTAATGAAGCACTTCACTTGTCTGCCAAAGAAAGACACATCATTTTAAGTTTATTTGAAAAAATACAATTTGAACTGGAGCAGAATCTTGATAAACACAGTAAAAGTTTAATTGTAAATAATTTAGAGCTCTTTTTAAATTATTGCGAACGTTTTTACGACCGTCAATTTATCACACGTGAAAGCGCTAATAAAAGTGTTTTGGAAAAATTTGAAACTCAAATCAATAATTATTTTTTGTCTGATGCCCCAGAAATCATAGGAATCCCATCGGTAGCATATTTTGCAGATGAAGTTCATTTATCGCCTAATTATTTTGGAGATTTAATTAAGAAAGAAACTGGTAAATCGGCTCAAGAATACATTCAAAATAAAATTATAGACATCGCTAAAAACAAGCTATTTGCTGCAGATAAATCCATTAACGAAATTGCTTTTGAACTAGGATTTAAATACCCGCAACATTTTATAAGATTGTTTAAAAGTAGGGTAGGGCAAACTCCAAAAGTATTTAGAAATTTAAATTAATTTAACCTACTTCAACCGCTCCTTAAAAAAGGCTATGGTGCGTTCCCAAGCCAATGTCGCCGCCTTTTCATCATAGCGTGGCGTTGAATTGTTATGAAAACCGTGGTTTACGCCTTCATAAAAATGTACCATAAAATCCACATTATTGGCTTTTAAAACGTCTTCATAAGCTGGCCAACCGGCATTAACCCGTGTGTCTAACTCGGCATATTGTATTAATAAAGGTGTTTTTATTTGTGCCGCATCTTCGGCAGTTGGTTGTCCGCCATAAAAAGGTACGGCGGCTTTAAGTGTTGGTACTTTTACAGCCATCATATTGGCAATCCAGCCACCAAAGCAAAACCCAACAACACCTATATTTCCATCACAATGTTCATGAGTTTTTAAATACTCAAAGGCAGCAATAAAATCTTCTAGCATCTCATTACGGTCGCGTTTGGCTTGCAGTTCTCTTCCTGCATCATCATTTCCGGGGTAACCGCCCAAAGGCGATAAAGCATCAGGAGCCAAAGAGATAAAACCATCTAAAGCGGTGCGTCTGCCAACATCTTCAATATAGGGGTTTAAGCCGCGGTTTTCATGAACTACAATAACGCCTGGTAGTTTGCCTCTGGTATTATCTGGTTTAGAAAGTAAACCTTTAATGGTGCCCCCACCTTTTGGAGATTCATAAAGTATGTATTCAGAATCTAAGCGTTCATCATCAGGTTTAACCATCAAAGTATTAATGTAGTTTGGCGTAATAAAACTAAGTAAGGATGCTACAGTCAAGCCACCAACCGCATAAACAGATAGTTTTTCTACAAACTGGCGTCTATTAATTTTATTATGAACGTAATAGTCGTACAAATCAAATACTTCTTGACTGATGTCTTCTTTTCTTAATGGTTTCATAGCGATGTTTTTAAAAGTTATAATGCCTTGAAAACTAATATAATAAAAAATTTCGTAAAAAAAACAAAAGATTAAAACTGCAATCTAAAACTCATGTTTGGCGTAATGCCAAGCGATTGGTTTTCCACTTTACTCACCATATCTTGGTCATTTAAAGTATAGTACGTATTAATAACATTTTTTTTGTTTGTGACATTCCAAATAGAGGCGCCTATGGTTGCATGTGTATTGTCAGAAATATTAAATTCATAAGTTGCTGAACAATCTGCACGTAAATAATCTTTTAAATTACTGCTGTTTGCGTTTTCATAATTTATAGAGCCGTCAACAACTTCGTTATTTAAAACAGGTGTGGTAGAAGGTTTGCCAGAATGCCAGTTAAGGCCTAATGCTAATTTAATTCTATTATAGGTGTATGTACTAGCTAAGGTAAAAGCATGACGAATATCGGCATTGTTTGGAAATGATTCGCCATTATTAAGTGAATCAAAGGTATAATCATTTTTACTGTAAGAATAACCAATCCATGAGCTTAAAATAGTATTGAATTGCTTGTTTATTAATACATCAATCCCTTTTATTTGATAACTTCCAAGAGCGTTTACAAACTGATATTGGTTTTGAAATCCTTGACTTCTCGTGGTAATGCCATCAACGTTTTTTATATAACTTTCAACACTTATTAAAAGGCCCTTTTTATTGTAATGAATTCCAGCTGAGATTTGTTTGCTTTTAACGACAGGAATATTGTTATTGTTAGAAAGTATCCATCGACGCTTTTCTATACCTAAGAAATCATTTTGCAAATCAATGACTTGAGAAGTGGTTTGACTTTTAAATTCACCTAAAATTTCAAATCTCAAAGCATCTAAAAAGCGTTGACTAAAACTTAATCTAGGTTCCAATAAAAACATATCAAACTTTTGATGATAATTAATACGAGCCCCAAACTTTAAATTGGTTTTGGGATTATTTGATAGTAAAGAACTTTCGGCATACACAGCATGACTGCGAATTACTTCTTTTATGTAACTTCTAAAAACAGGATTGTTAACATCTTCAAGATTGCTTACGCCAACTTCAGAAAACTGATAGCCTCCATTAATTTTAATATGGTGATTTGCATTGTAATTGATATCAAATTTTACTGAGCCATCATTAACTTCATTTTCTTGAATTAATCTTTGATTGTTAAGAATATCATAGTTTGTAGCATCTAAATTATATTTTGATAAATAAACTTGAGTTGTAGTTGATAAACGGTTATTCCAATCTCTAGTGTAGGTTATTCCAGCAGCAAGATTTTGTTGTGACAATTTACTTTTTAAAGCTTCGTTGTTGTTATTAATGGTAGATTGTTCATCATAATTCAAATCATTATTGACATTTAAAAAATGAATTCTAACTCTGTCATTTTTGGTAATGTCATATAAGAATTTTGCAGTAATATCATAAAAATAAAAATCCTCGTTTTGAGATATGGAGTAACTATCATCTTTTGTACTTGTTAAATCTGAATCTTGAAAAATGCGTTTAAAATATTGATTGTAAGTTGGAGTTACAACTAAATCGGTAATAGAACGACGTGTAGAGAGTTGTAACTCGGTTTTTTGTGATAAAGGTATTTTGGCATAGGCATCGGCATTTATAAGGTTAAATCCTGCACCAGCCTTAAATATATTGTCAATTTTGTCTGAGAGTTGCATATCAATAACACTTGAAATGCCATCACCATATTTTGCTCTGGTGCCATTTTTTGCAACATTTACCTGTTTTGTTGTATAAGGATTGAAAGCTGAAATTAATCCAAAAAAGTGTCCAGATTGATACATTTTAATACCATCCCAAAGAAATAAATTTTGGTCGTGTGTGCCGCCTCTAACATTAATATTTGAAACTGTTTCATCAACACTTAAAACACCAGGCAATGCTTGAATGGTTTGTAAAATATCGGGTTCTATAAGTCCTGGTAAAATACCAAAGATTTCGGGTTTTATTGTAGTAGTTCCGTCATTTAATTGCGTAATACCTTTAGTAAGATAATTGGAAACAATAATTTCTTCTAATCTTTGAGTCTTTACTGTTTCCTGAATGTCGTCAAACTCTCTTATAATGATAAACCTATTGTCTAAAATCTCAAAATCTAAATTGGTTTCAGTTTTTAGAAAGCTTATGGCTTCTTCTAAAGTTAAGTTTGGTTTAGGGATTTGTAAAACTTTGTCTTTAATAGTTTTATCAGCATAAGAAAAACTAATGTTGTATGTTTTTTCAAGAATTTTTAAAACAGATGAAAGCGGTTGCCCTTCTTTTTGAATAGTTTGAGCTTTAAAACTTGAAAGATTCAAAAAAAATAAAAAAATATAAATAGAAAGGATACCTTTTCTAGTCACGTTTTAGTATGATAGTATGGTTGTTTTTACTATAAGTTACATGTAAAGGTAAGGTAATTGATTGTAAAGCTATGTTCATATTGTTATGAGAAAAGCTACCTGTAAATAATTGTTTAGTATCTATGTTATTGGCTATTATGGTTACACCATACTGTCTTTCAAATTCTGATATAACTTCTTTGTAAGGCATGCTTTTAAACTGACTTTCGTTATTTAACCATGAAGGCGTTGGGCTGTTTTCTTTTTCTTTAGCAATTTTTTTCCCATCAATAATTAAAAAACTGTCACCAACTTTTAATTTGGTAAGTTGAGAATTAAATGTAACGCCAACAACACCTTCATAGCAAATAACTTCAAAAAAATGGTCTCTTTGTTTGATATTAAATTGAGTACCAAATACAGTAACGGTTCCGGCTTTAGTAATCACATTAAATGTTGAGCCTTTTTCTACTTTAAAAAATGCTTCTCCATCAAGTTCAACATGTCGTTCGTTTTTCCAAGATTTTTTATTGTAGGCCAGAAAGCTTTTTGCATTAAGTGATACAGTTGAAGCATCAGGCAATTCAATGGTTGTTTTTTCGGCCATTTCTGTTGTTATCGTTGTATCAATTGTGGTAGTATAATAATATAGACTAAAACAAATGGCTAAAATAGCAGCAACACGAAGAAATGGTTTTACCCAACTGCTTTGTTTTTTTGTAGATTGAATGGTTTTTAAAACACGGTCTAGTTCTTTTGATGAATCAAAATCTGGTGCCTTAAAAGTTTTTACGCTATTTGATAACTTAACTAAATCATCATAGTCTTCAAGCTTTTTAAACGCTTCAAGTTCTTGATTGTTTAAATCATTATCTAACCATTTCGATATTAAATATTCTCTTTCCATGTTTTCTTAATACAACTATATAACAATTAACACTTATTTTTTCCTACCCTTCTTTAAAAAAAGTTTCAGGTTCTATGTTTCAAGTTCAAAATTTATGGTTTCTAAGCAAAAAGGAAAAAAATCATAATTCTTTAATGTCTTCTCGTAATTTTTCCAAAGCACCATAAATGCGTTTTTCAACTGCTTTGGTTGAAATATTAAGAATTTCTGCAATTTCTTTAAAACGTTTTCCTTCAACTCTATTCATTAAAAAAGCAACTCGTTGTGCCTCTGTTAAATTTGAAAGTGCTTTTTGTAATTTTTCCATATACTGGTTTTCCTGCATTAAAAACTCAGGATTTTCATTGGTATATGATTTTGGTTTAGTTTTCTGATGCTTTAAAACTACCTTTTGGTGAGCAACTTCATTAAGCATTAAATTATTTGCCGTAGTAAATAGAAAACTTTTTGCTTTGTCTGGAGTTATTTTTGAGCAATTTTCCCACAACTTAATAAAGGCTTCTTGAACTTTATCTTTTGGATTTAATAAGTCACCAAATTTGTAATATAAGAAGTTGTGTAAATCTTTAGAATATTTATTAAATAATGATGAAAAAATAGGTTCTTCGCAAATATGATCATGAAGTTGTTTGCTCATTATTATTGTAGCTTTATGGCACTAAAATAAAAAAAATGAAACAAAGGGTAGGGATTTTTAAAGCTAAATTGTTTTATAACCAAAATGCCCTATGTTAAATTAAAATTTTAAGTCATGAAAAAACTATTACTACTTCCTTTTTTTGCCCTTTTAATGGTTATGTCTTGCCAAGAAGAAGTTGTTGAGATTACAGAGCCTACTGAAGGAGAAGCTCTTGTTGCAACATCAGAATTAACAAGTTTAATGAAATCTACTTCTACCAAAGATGGATCTGAAGATAATATTATTGATAATGCCAATTGCTTATCTGTTAACTTTCCTGTTTCTGTTATAGCTAATGGTGTTGAAATTGTCATTAATTCAAAAGAAGATTATGCGCTTATAGAAACTGCTTTTAATGAGTCTGATGATGATGATGATAGTTTAGAAATAGTATACCCAATCACGGTAACATTATCTGATTTTTCAGAAGTTAAAGTAAATAATCTTCAAGAGTTATTAGTGTTAGTTCAGCAATGTACCGGTGAAAATCAAGATGATGATGATATAGAATGTATAGATTTTCAATATCCATTTTCGTTTTCAGTTTACAATACAAGTTTTCAAGTTATAGAAGTTGTAACTATTGAAAGTGATAGACAGCTTTACCGTTTTATTTACCGTGTTAGACAAGGAGAAGTGTTTGCAAGTATTAATTTTCCTATTACTATGGTTTTAAGTGATGGTTCAATAGTAGTTGTAAATAACAATCAGGAATTACAACAAACTATTAAAGCTGCCAAAGACACTTGTAATGAAGACGATAATAATGATTATCATGATGATGATTTTACTAAAGATCGTTTAGATAATTTATTAATGACTTGTCCTTGGGTAGTTTATGAAATGCAAAGAAATCAAAATAATTTAAATGATTTATACAGAGAATATACCATTGCTTTTTATCCTGAAAATGTTGTAAAAGTACGCAGAAGAAATGGCGATTTGCTTACAGGAATTTGGACTACCAGAATTACAGATAGAGGCGCTTTAATTAAATTAGAGTTTGATACATTAGTAGATTTCTCCTTAGAATGGTTTGTGTATGATATTGAATATGGAAGAATTAAATTATTTCAAGAAGGTGGCAATAAAATAATTTTGACAAAAAATTGCGATATAGTTTTTGATATAACAAAAGATAGAATTGAAAACTATCTGCAAGAATGCTATTGGCGAGTTGCCAGATTAAATGTAAATGGAACAGATAATGAAAATGATTACATAGGAACACCTTTAAAATTCTTTGCTAATAATGTTGTTAAAATTAGGATAAATGGAGAGTTTGTAACAGGTACTTATAATATTCTTGCACAAAATGCTGGTTTTATATTGCAGATTAATCTAGAAGGCAGACCAAATTTGAACTTAGAATGGTTAATTACTTTCTTAGAACCAGGATTAATAAAATTAGAAGCACCAAATAGTCAAATGGTTTTAGAAAAACATTGTTTTGATGTGGATACCGATTTGGTTTTTATCGACACAATTTTAAGTGTTGGAACTTGGGAAGTGTCACTTTATCAAGATGGAACTGTCAATAAAACAGAAAATTATTTCATGTACACTATTAATTTTTCATTAACCGGATTGGTAAAAGTAACAGATCCTAATTACGGTATCACATTTGGTTCTTGGTTATCTTATAGAAATGAAGGGTTATACCTTGGATTAAATTTTGGGGTACAAGCACCATTTCAAACCCTTAATAATAGATGGAAAATAGTGTCTATTACAGCAAACAGAATTGAATTAAAAGACTTTAGTTCTACTGGTTCTATTGAAAGAATATTAGTTTTAGAAAGACAATAAAAATAAAGGAGAATTTTCATTAAATTCGGTTGGTTAGGTTAATTATTTAAATTTCCTTTACACAGGCTGTCAAATCATAAGATTTGGCAGCCTTTTTTTATTCCTGCTTTTTTATAGAATGATACTTCAATAATACACTTCAAATCCTTAAATTTGCGCATCTTAAAATTTGAGGAAGCACTATGTTTAATAATTTAAGCGATAAGTTAGATAAAGCGTTACATGTTTTAAAAGGACATGGAAGTATTACAGAAGTTAATGTTGCAGAAACTTTAAAGGAAGTTAGACGCGCGCTTTTAGATGCCGATGTTAACTTTAAAATAGCAAAAGATTTTACTACTAAAGTAAAGGAAAAAGCACTAGGTCAGAATGTATTAACAACCTTACAACCAGGTCAATTAATGGTTAAAATCGTTAAAGACGAATTAACCGAACTTATGGGTGGCGATGCCGAAGGTATTAATCTATCTGGTACTCCAAGTGTTATTTTAATGTCAGGTTTGCAAGGTTCTGGTAAAACGACCTTTTCTGGTAAGCTTGCCAATTATCTAAAAAACAAAAAATCTAAAAAACCATTATTAGTTGCCTGTGATGTGTATCGTCCTGCGGCCATTGACCAATTACATATTGTAGGTGAGCAAATTGGTATTGAGGTTTATAGTGATAAAGGAAATAATGATCCCGTAGCAATTGCTAAAGCGGGTATTGCCCACGCTAAAGCAAAAGGCTATAATATAGTCATTATAGATACTGCTGGTCGATTGGCTGTTGATGAGGTGATGATGACCGAAATATCAAACATACATAAAGCCATTCAACCACAAGAAACCTTATTTGTTGTAGATTCTATGACGGGTCAAGATGCTGTTAATACTGCAAAAGCATTTAACGATGTGTTGAATTTTGACGGCGTTATTCTTACCAAATTAGATGGTGATACTCGCGGTGGAGCCGCTATTTCTATAAAATCAGTAGTAAATAAACCTATCAAGTTTATTGGTACAGGTGAAAAAATGGAAGCTATTGATGTGTTTTATCCAGCTCGTATGGCCGACCGTATTCTTGGAATGGGTGATGTGGTGTCGTTGGTTGAAAGAGCGCAAGAACAATTTGATGAGGAAGAAGCACGAAAACTTCAAAAGAAAATTGCCAAAAACCAATTTGGGTTTGATGATTTTTTAAATCAGATTCAGCAAATTAAGAAAATGGGTAATATGAAAGACCTTATGGGAATGATTCCTGGCGCTGGAAAAATGCTAAAAGATGTTGATATTGATGATGATGCTTTTAAAGGTATAGAAGCTATTATTCACTCTATGACCCCAAAGGAAAGAACCAATCCTGCTATTATAAACGCTAGTAGAAAAGTTAGAATAGGTAAGGGTTCAGGTACATCTGTACAACAAGTGAATCAATTGTTAAAACAATTTGACCAAATGAGTAAAATGATGAAAATGATGCAAGGCGGTGGCGGAAAAAAAATGATGCAAGCCATGAAAAACATGCGTTAGTTTTGTTAAAAGTTAAAAGTTAAAAGTTAAAAGTATTTTTTATTTTCATCAACAACCAACAACTAATAACCAACAACCAAACATTTTGATATGATAATTCTAGACGGAAATAAGGTAAGTAATGAGATTAAAGATGAAATTGCTGAGCATGTAAAAGTAATGATCTCAAAAGGAGAAAAAGTTCCTCATTTGGCTGCAATTTTAGTAGGATCAGATGGTGCTAGTATGACTTATGTAAATGCAAAAGTAAAAGCTTGCCAGCGCATTGGCTTTAATTCAACACTTATTGAATTGCCGGAATATATTTCTGAAAAAGAATTATTAGATAAAATTAATGATTTAAATACTAATCAAGATATTGATGGTTTTATTGTTCAACTTCCTTTGCCAAAACAAATTGATGAACAAAAGGTATTGATGTCTATAAATCCAGATAAAGATGTTGATGGGTTTCATCCTTCAAACGTTGGGAAAATGACTTTAGATTTGCCTACTTTTTTACCAGCAACGCCTTATGGAATTATGGAATTGTTAGAGCGCTATCAAGTTGAAACTTCTGGTAAAAATGTTGTGGTATTGGGTAGAAGTCATATTGTTGGGCGTCCTATTAGTATTTTAATGAGCCAAAAACGAAAAGCAGGAGATGCCACAGTTACTGTTGTTCATAGTCGTTCTAAAAATTTATCAGAGATTACTAAAAAAGCAGATATTATTGTAGCAGCTATAGGTATTTCAGAATTTTTAACTGGTGATATGGTTAAAGATGATGTTGTGATAGTTGATGTAGGAATTACTCGTGTACCAGATGCTACAAAATCAAATGGATATAGACTTGCAGGTGATGTTGAATTTGAAAGTGTTAGTAAAAAAGCAAGTTATATTACTCCTGTTCCTGGTGGAGTAGGACCAATGACTATTGCTATGTTACTTAAAAATACATTATTAGCTCGTGAGCGTCAAAGAGTATTCTAAGCTAATTATTTTGCAAATAGTTGAGACAAATCTTTAAAGGCTTTAAATTCTAAAGCATTTCCTGCAGGATCATAAAAAAACATGGTAGCTTGTTCACCAACTTGTCCTTTAAAACGAATATAAGGTTCAATGACAAATTGGATATTTTTAGTTTTTAAAGCTTCTGAAAAAGTTTGAAAGTCATTCCAAGGTAAAACAACTCCAAAATGTGGTACAGGAACATCTTTTCCGTCAACCGGATTGGTATGTAAAGCTTCATTTGACTTTGGCTTGTAATGAATAACTAATTGGTGTCCAAAGAAATTAAAATCTACCCAATGGTCACTGCTTCTACCTTCTTCGCAGTTTAATACGTCTCTATAAAAAACTCTACATTCATCTAAATTATGAACAGGAATTGCTAAATGAAAAGGAGAAACTGTTGCCATATTAATTAATTTTTTTGATTTCTTTGTTTTGTTATTGATTCGCTATAGGTTTTAGTAGAGTCTTCAATCAACACATTAAGTTCTTTTAATTCTTCTTTAGTTAATTCTCTAAATGCTCCAACTGGCATATCAAGTTTAATGTTCATAATTCTAACACGCTTCAATGTTTCTACTTCATAATTTAGGTATTCACACATGCGACGAATTTGCCTGTTTAAGCCTTGCGTTAAAATAATTCTAAATTCAAAAGTATTTACTTTTTCAACCTTACATTTTTTAGTTACTCGATCTAAATCTGCCAGTGGAATTCCGCCAGACATGCGTTCTATAAATGTTTGTGAAATGGGCTTGTCAACTTTTACTATATATTCTTTTTCATGGTTGTTGCTGGCTCTAAGTATTTTATTTACAATATCTCCATCGTCTGTGAGTAAAATTAAGCCTTCACTGGGTTTATCTAATCTTCCTATAGGAAATATGCGTTTCGGATACTTAATAAAATCAATAATATTATCTTTTTCAACACTAGTATCAGTTGTGCAAACAATCCCTACAGGTTTGTTAAAAGCTAAATAAACAAAAGATTTTTTAGTGTCTGTTATAGGTTTTCCATCAACTTCAACAACATCGCTAAGGCTTATTTTTGTTCCCATTTCTGGGATAATGCCATTAATAGTAACACGTCCGGCTTCAATAAGTTTATCGGCTTCTCTTCGAGAACAATAGCCTACTTCACTTAAATATTTATTAATTCTTTTTAATTGCTCTTCCATAGTTTGCAAAGATATGAACTTTAGTTGGCAATAAATTCTGAAATGTGCAAGGTTACCGATTTGTGGTTTAGTGAATGACCTAATCCTTTTGTAGTGATGAGTTTGCTGTTTTTGTAATTCTGTTTAATAAGAAGCGCATCGTTATATGGTATGACATTGTCATCTTCATCATGAATAATTAAACCTTCAGAAGCAATAGTCTCAATATATTTTGCGGTTGAAAATGATTCTGGTAAAGACCCAAATTGCTCTAATATTTCTATGTTAAGTTGTTGGGTAACCCGTTGGTTATAACTTAACATGTCAGTATATCGTTTTAAAACATCTTTAAAATTTGAAGGCGCTCCTAAGAGCACTAGTTTTTGAATGCTTTTAAATTGGTATTTATTCTGAAAAAAAACCGTTGCCATACCACCAACTGA
Source organism: Flavobacteriaceae bacterium (assembly GCA_021739635.1). Lineage (GTDB taxonomy): Bacteria > Bacteroidota > Bacteroidia > Flavobacteriales > Flavobacteriaceae > Yeosuana. Next base: position 11,941 of record JAIPBH010000018.1, read on the forward strand.
ATGTCCAATAATAGTGTTTGGATTGAATTTTTTTGCTGCTTCATTTATAAATTCAGCATAAAGAAGAGCGTTAAAATAATCACTTCCTGAGTTTCCATGTGCGGGTGCATCTAAAGCGATGATGTTATAATCCTTCTTTTTTAAATGATTTATTAGTGGTTTCCACCTGCCTGAATTACTTTCCCAGCCATGAACTAATAGTATAGTTTTATTAGTGCCAATCCATCTATAAGTCATTATTTTATATGAATTATAATGAAGGATTTCTTTGTTAGCAGTTTCTAAAAAATCAAATTGTACTTTGTTGATTTGTCCTTTTCTGGGTTTTGAAAATAATGATAAAGCCTTGTTTGCTGCATAAGATTTTGATAGATAACTTAACCCATTTATGGATGAGCCAACAAGTTTTATGAGTATAGATTCCATTAATTTTCCCTATTAACACTGTTAATTGAAAAAGCTGGCGTACAAATTGCTACATATTCACAAGGTTCTGTAAATGGATTGGAGTATTGAACTCTAGTGTTTTTCTCAATTTTAATGGATTGTCCAGCTTCCAACACAATTTGTTCTCCTTCAATAATAAATTGTTTTTTTCCTTTGATGATAAAGGTAAATTCATCAAATTCTGGTGTTTGAAAAGGCTCACTCCAACCAGCAGGCGCAATCATATGTGCTATACTAATTTTTGAATTGCCATCTGTAGCCAAACCAAAATGTTCTTTAATGACTTTGCCATCATTGGTTGGTACTATAAATGGGTTATTTTGAATGGTATATTTTTTCATTTCAATTAGTTTTTCATGGGCTTACGCTTAATCATGCCACCTTTTAAATCCTTAACAATGCCCATAATTACAAATGCATTTTTATCAATTTTATCTATTTCTGTTTGTAATTTGGCAAGTTCTAATCTGGTTACTACAGTGTAAATAATATCTTTGTCATAGCTTTTGCCGTGAGCTCCAAAACCACCTTTACCTGCATAAATAGTACAAGCTCTTCTTAGTTTTTCAATAAGCATAATTCTTATAGTTTCATGATGGTTTGATATAATAGTAACACCTACATATTCTTCAACGCCATCCACAACAAAATCAACTGTTTTGGCTGCTGCTAAGTAGGTTAAAATAGCATATAGAGCAGTTTCAACCGAAAGAATATAAGCTCCAAAAGAAAAAATAATGATATTGATTATAAGTAAAACATCACCAATAGTTAATGATAGTTTCCTGCTTAAAAAAATAGCTAGAACTTCTGTGCCATCAATGACACTTCCGCCACGCATAGACATTCCAATTCCTAAACCTAAAAAGAAACCACCAAAAACTGCAATAAGTAATTTATCTTCTGTAATTATAGGATAATCAACATAATGTACTACAATAGCTAATAATGAAATAGCTAAAATACTTCTGATGGCAAACTTTAAATTAAATGTTTTTGAGGCCAGAATTATAAACGGAATGTTAACTAAAATCAATAAATAGCTTAAATCTATTTTAGTGGTATTTTCTAATAATAAAGAAATACCTGTTGCGCCACCATCAATAAATTGATTTGGAAGCAAAAAGCCTTTTAATCCAAAACCGGCTGCAAAAACACCAATAACAACATAAATAGACTCTTTAATCGTATGTGATAACTCTACTTGTAAACTTCTTACTATTGGAAGAATCTGTTCATCATTTACTGTAGTTGAACCCTGTTTAATTTTTATTTTTTTACGGGCAATATCTACTAATATTTTTGAGATGAATGGATTCATATTTTAAATTTAATCGGTTTTATTCCAGTTTAAGAAAAAGAACTTGATTTTAGCATTATCAGGAATATGTACTGCTTCAATTTTTAAACTCATATCAAATCGCATATTGGCTGGTAATTCTTTTTTATCTATGGTAAAAGAGGCGTTAATTTCATTTACGGTTACAACTATTGAATTAATTAAATTATCAATTCTTGTTATTTTATAATTGTTGGCAATATCTTTAAAGCTGCTTTCTGTAGATAGTTTTTTGTCTGTTTTAAATCTTGGGTCAAAAACACGTACACTTTGAATGTATGATGTTGAATCTGATGGGTTTCTAGGACTAATACTTAATAATTTTTTTCCGCCTTTTTCAAAAATTTCTATATCATTAATGTTTCTGGTAAACTCTGTATCATTAAGGCTTTTAACTATGGAATCTTTAGAAAAAATAGCTTTAAGATCTTTTACTTGTGTAGAATCTGTTAATAGGCCAATGTGTTGTTTTCCTATTTGAAAAGGATCTTGCTCTTTGCTACAACTAGCAAATATTAAAGACAAAATAGTTAAATATAAAAATGATTTATTCATATAAAAACGGAGATATTTAAAATTGAAATTACTTGTTTTATTTCCTCATAACTTTGGTTAAAATACCAAAAACACTTCTAATAAAGGTGGCACTTGTAAGAACTTTAACAACTGGATTTATGGCAGTACTTCTTCTACTTGAGCTAGAGCTTTTTGCTTTTTCTTTTAATACTGCTTTTTCAAGAGCTTCTTTTTCTAGCCTAGCTTTTTCTTTGGCATCTTCAGCTTCAGCACGTTCTATTTTTTCGTTAAGCATTTCATAGGCACTTTCTCTATCAATAGTTTGGTTATATTTTTTAACCAGTTTTGATTTGATAAGAAGGGCATTTAATTCAGAATCTGTTAAAATATCCATTCTGCTCATAGGCGCTCGCATCATAGCAGCAGCAAGAGGTGTTGGTCTTCCTTTTTCATCAAGAGCAGAAACTAAGGCTTCTCCAGTACCTAAAGATGTTAGTACTTTTGTAGTATCATAATAGTCAGAATCTGGATAGTTTTGCGCCGCAAGTTTAATAGCTTTTCTATCATTAGCGGTAAAAGCACGCAATGCATGCTGTATTTTTAAACCTAACTGACTTAATACAGCTTCTGGCACATCGGTTGGGTTTTGAGTAACAAAATACAAACCTACACCTTTACTTCTAATCAACTTTACAATGCTTTCTATTTGATTAAGTAGTGCTTTTGAAGCTTCATTAAATATTAAATGGGCTTCATCAATAAAAATAATAAGTTCAGGTCTATCTGCATCGCCTTGTTCAGGAAATGTTGAATATATTTCTGCTAATAAACTCAACATAAAGGTTGAAAACAGTTTTGGTCTATCTTGAATATCTGTTAATCTAATAATGTTTATATAACCTCTACCATCTTCATCAATTCGTAATAAATCATTGACTTCAAAAGAAGTTTCTCCAAAAAATAAATCGGCACCTTGTTGCTCTAATTCTACAACTTTACGTAAAATGGAACCTGTTGAAGCCGTAGAAATATGCCCATAAGCTTCTCCAAATTCTTCTTTTCCTTCTTGAGTGGTATATTGTAATATTTTTTTGAAATCTTTTAAATCAAGTAGTGGCATTTTGTTGTCGTCACAATATTTAAAAATAACAGCCACAACACCAGATTGCGCTTCAGATAAATCTAAGATTCTTGATAATAAAACAGGACCAAACTCACTAACAGTTGCTCTTAAACGTACACCATCTTGTTCTGATAAAGTCAATACTTCAACAGGAAAACTTTTTGATTCAAAAGGAATACCAATTTTTGCATGGCGTTCATCAATTTTAGGATGACCTGGGCTTGGTTGAGCCAAACCACTTAAATCTCCTTTAATATCCATAAGCAATACAGGAATACCTTTATCGCTTAAATTTTCAGCAAGAACTTGTAGAGATTTGGTTTTTCCGGTTCCGGTAGCTCCGGCAATTAAACCGTGTCTGTTTAAAGTTTTTAATGGAATTTTTACAAGTGCATTGGTAATAGTTTCACCATCTAACATAGCAGCACCAACAGGAATAAAATCTCCTTTGCAAATATTACCTTCGGTTATATAATTAAAAAATGTTTCCTTATTACTCATTCTGTTTAATTTTGTATAAAAATAACTATTCCAAATTTAATTCATACAAACAAGATAAATAAAACTATCAACATTTAGTAAGCAAAATAGTATCTTTGCAAACTTATGAATAAAGAGATTAAAAAATTAGTTGAAAAAGGCGAAATGCTTCCGTTAATGGAAGAGTTTTACACCATTCAGGGTGAAGGATTTCATAAAGGAACAGCTGCTTATTTTATTAGAGTTGGAGGTTGTGATGTGGGCTGTCATTGGTGTGATGTGAAAGAAAGTTGGAATGCCGATTTGCATCCGCCAACTGAGGTTATAAAAATTGTTGAAAACGCTAAAAAATATAGTGATACGATAGTAATTACTGGTGGCGAACCTTTAACTTGGGATATGACTGTATTAACTACAAAACTAAAGGCAGAAGGCATGAAAGTTCATATTGAAACCTCTGGTGCTTATAAATTAACTGGAGTTTGGGACTGGATTTGTTTGTCTCCTAAAAAACTTAAATTGCCTACTGAAGAAGTTTATAAAAAGGCTGACGAACTTAAGGTTATAGTATTTAATAAAGACGATTTTAGATTTGCAGAAGAGCAAGCAAAAAGAGTAAATAAAAATTGTATTTTATACTTACAGCCAGAATGGAGTAAACGAGATAAAGTGATTCCAGAAATTGTAGATTATGTGATGAAGCATCCTAAATGGAAAGTATCTTTACAAACCCATAAATATTTAAATATACCATAATAAAAAACGTTTTTGAAATTTTCCAGGCGTTTTTTAGGATTAGTCAAAACCGAATTTTTTAATTTATTCTTTTATAAATTTTAAAGATTCTCTCATAAAATTATTATGAAAATTCACAAAGTAAGTGCCCGAAGCTAAATTCCCAACATAAAAGGAATACTCTTTTTCTGTATTTGAAGTAAGGATAGATTCTCTTGATAATTGTTTTATAAACTGGCCATTCATGTTGTAAAGTTCAATAAGAATGTTATCTGCTTTTTCAAAATTGATGTTAAATTCTAAATATGATTTTACAGGATTATTTTTCATTGAAATTTTTAATGAAGCCCCTTTTTGATTGTTAGCAGTATTTGAAGATAAAGTTTCGGTTGTAAATTTATAAATTGAAGTGCCTGATGCATATGCTAATGTGTTATTTATTAAGAAAATTCTATTTAAATTGCCTCCAATGTTTAAATTGGTCCAGGTTTGTCCGCCATTCAATGTTTCATAAAAACCTGTGGTATGTCCACCCATCCAACCATGGTTTTCGTCTAAAAAACCAACAGCTTGAATATCAGTTTCAGGAGCATTAAAGCTATTCCAAGTTATTCCAGCATCAGTAGATTTTATGAGCTTTCCAAGATTAGGTGTTACTGATTCAACAGAACCAAAAATCACATTATTATTAGCTTCTAAAATCTGTAATTTCCAAACATATTCACCCACAATATTAGAATTAAATATTTCAGTCCAAGTAATTCCTCCATCTGTAGTTTTTAAAATAGTACCACCATTATTATTTCTTCCAGAAACAAATCCAATATTTTCATTTAAAAAATATATTTCAACCAAAGCGTTTGCATAAGCAGACATATCAATGTAATTCCATGAAGCACCACTATCTGTAGATTTTATAATATACGCAGGTGTGAAATAGGCTCCACAGCCGTAAATGGTTGATGTACCCACAGCATCTAAACCACAAATAGCTGCGGGATAAGGTGTGATGTTATTAACACGATTCCAAGTGTTTCCGCCATCAAGAGTTTTAAAAAATGCGTTGTTTAAAGTTCCTAGAAACCCAATATCATTATTCAAAAATTCAATATTTCTAAAATAATGATGACTTCCTAGTGTAGATTCATTTAACTGCTCATTCCAATTTTTACCACCATCTATGGTTTTATAAACCGCAGCATAATAGCCATTTGCCGCCCAACCAATATTTTCGTCAATAAAAAAAACATCATCAAAACGTTGGTTGTTGGTGTTGGAAATTATATTTGGCAATGGTTGCCATGTGGCTTGCGCAGATACATTCAAACATAAAAGTAAACAGATGAAGCATAAAAGTCTCATGAAATATATGATAAGTATTTAGTTGTAAATTTAAGGAGTTATTTTTTAATAATTTTAACATTCATTTCTTCTACTTTTTTATCTGAAAGCATTGATGGCGCCCCAAATAATAAATCGTCGCTCGTGCCTGTTTTCGGGAATGCCATCACTTCACGTATGGATGCTTTTTTCTCTAAAATCATCATCAGCCTATCCACGCCCCAAGCAATACCGCCGTGTGGTGGCGCGCCATAATGGAAGGCTTTGTACATGGTGCCAACGCTTTTTAGCATTTCTTCTTTATTATAGCCCATGTTTTTATAGGTGGCTTCTAAAATTTCGGGTTTGTGCGCACGAATGGAACCACCACCAATTTCGTAACCGTTTAATATTAAATCATATTGTTGCGCGATGATGCTTCCAATTTCTTCTTCCTTGCCATTCATGTGTTTTTCAATATCATAAACCGCGGGCATAGAGAAGGGGTTGTGGGTAAACGTCCATCGGCCTTCATCTGTTTTTTCAAACATAGGGAAATCAATCACCCACGCCGGGCGCAATTCCTTCGGATTTATTAAATGCAACATGCTGCCCAATTCTTGACGTACCGCATCTAAAGCTTTGTTAGCTGTGGCATAATCGGCTGCCGAGAAAAACACAATATCGCCTACTTGCGCATGGGTTGTTTTTATAATACCGGCTGCAATGTCTTCACCCAAAAATTTAATAATAGGCGATTGTAAATCGGTTTCATTAACAATAATATATGCTAAACCACCCAAGCCATGTTGTTGCGCAGTGGCCGTTAATTTTTCAATTTGCCCTTTTGATAAGCGTTTGTTGCCTTGTTCTTCGGCAGACACTTTTATACATTTTACAATACCGCCTTCTTCAATGGGTTTACTAAATACTTGAAAGGTGGTGTCTTTTACAATATCTGTAATGTCTTGAAGTTTTAATCCGAAACGTAAATCGGGTCTATCGCAACCATAATAATACATGGCATCTTGGTAGGTAATGACTTCAAACGGACGCAAAATCCATTTGTTGCCATATATTTTGTTTACTACTTCATTAAACATTTTGGTGTTTAAATCGATGATTTGCTGCATGCTGGCATAGGCCATTTCTATATCTAATTGGGTGAATTCCGGCTGGCGGTCGCCACGGGAATCTTCATCCCTAAAACAACGTGCAATCTGGAAATACTTTTCGTAACCGCTAACCATCAGCATTTGTTTAAACTGCTGAGGTGCTTGTGGTAAGGTATAGAATGCGCCAGGTTGTTTACGAGTTGGCACAATAAATTCGCGTGCCCCTTCATCGGTTCCAGCACTTAAAATCGGTGTTTCAATTTCCAAGAAATGTTCTGCATCTAAAATATCACGCAGTAATTTAATGACTTTGTGACGGTTAACAATCACGCGTCGCACATCATCATTTCTGTGGTCTAAAAACTTATACTGAAAACGAATGGTTTCGTTGGTTTTTGTGGCACGTTTTATTTCAAAAGGAAGCGTTCTAGATAGATTTAAAATATCCAATTCATAAGCTTCTAATTCTATTTTCCCGGTTCGTAAAGCGGCATTATAATCATCTTCCTTACGCTGAACAATGGTGCCCGTAACGGTAATTACCGATTCTGGTTTTAACTTCACCAATTCATCTAAATTCGCGAACGATTCCCTGCTTAAACGCACTTGGAAAATTTCGGTACTAGAATCACGTAAATCTATAAAAATCAACTCACCATGATCGCGAACACTAGAAACCCAACCTGCAAAAGTTACTTTTTCGGAGATATTAGCTTCTGAAATAGATGTGATTAAATGTGTTCTGTATTCCTCTTTTATGATGATGGGGATCTCGGGAAGTACTTCTTCTTGTTGTTTAGGCGTTTGTTGGTCTTGGGTCTTGGGTCTTGGGTCTTGGTCTTCAGTCTTTGGGCTTCGGTCATCTCCAGCAAGCGCTTTCAAAATACCTTCACGAACCACTTTTCCAGAAGCCCCTTTTCCAATAATTTCAATGACTTTTCCAACTAAAATACCAGCTTTTCCTTGGTTTCCAGCTTTAATGTCGTTTGCCGTGGCTTCATTTTCTGAAATGACTTTAGCAATGGCATCTTGGATTTTTTCTTCGGAAATGCTGTTGGCTTCGAAATAGGTTTTATAGTTGAATTGGGCATCTTCCAACAACGATTTTATGGCGTTTTGAACCAATACAACCGTTACTTTTTCTTCTTTAAATAATTTGAAAATATCAATAAAATCCTGAATATTTTCGATTTTAGAATACTCCTCAGGTTTTATATTGTTTGATAATGTTTTGGCAACAAACGAGGCATCATTCAATTCATTATTAATCGCAACAAAAGTTTCAGAACGCAACGAATCTGCTGTGAAAAATTTAGCATCCTGTGGTAATACGCCGCCTTGAATTAAAATAGATTCTACCGCAAAAGGAAGCGTTTTAGTATCCACTTGAATCGCTTCCACAGCATTTTTAATTGAAACAAAAGGCAAATCGGGCTCAGAAATGAATCGGTAATCTGCTTCAAATTCCTTTTTACGCATGGTTTTGGTTTGCTTTAAATCGGCATCCCACAAAACTGTGGTTTGATCGGGTCTAAATTCCTTATGCTCAATATAATAATTGAATTGTTTTTCAACTTCTTCCTTTAAAGCATCCACCATAAACTTAAACGAGTTCAAGTTTTTAATTTCGGTACGTGGGTTTAACGTATAACTATGTTTTTTACGAAGTGATACGGAGACATCCGATTTAAATTCCCCTTTTTCAAGATTGGCTTCAGAAATTTTTAAATTTTGAACAATACGTTGAATGTACTGTGCATAGGTAGAAGCATCTTCAATATGGCGAATACAAGGCTCCGTCACAATTTCAATTAAGGGTACGCCAGCTTTATTAAAATCGACTAACGAAACCGTTTTTTCGTGCATCAATTTGGCGGCATCTTCCTCAATATGAACTTGGGTTAAATTGACCGTAAACTGACTCCCATCATTCCTGAAACACGATACTTGTCCGTCAGGAATAATCGGATTATGAAACTGTGTAATTTGAATATTCTTTGGGTTATCCGGATATTCATAATGTTTTCTATCCCAAGAAATAACGACGTTTTCAAAAGAAGAATTCACGGCTTTTCCGAAATAAATAGCCTTGGTAATTGCTTCTTTATTTATGGCTGGCAACACACCCATTTGCCCCGTGCAAACGGAGCATATATTTTGGTTTGGTGTATCTATTTCTTGATTCGGACAAGAACAGAATAATTTGGTTTTTGTGTTTAATCGAACGTGTGTTTCTAGTCCGATGACTAACTCTAAATCGTGCGCTTTTAACGCGGCATCTAATTGTTCCAGTTCCATTATATTGTGTCTTTTAAGAAGTTAGCAAACTTCAAAACGAGTTCGTCATTATTTTTTGCGGCAGTAATTTGCAAGCCTGTTTCTGTGCCTTTTGGTATGGTTAAAGTAGGTAATTGCCCTAAACTAAAACCAACGGTGTAGGCATCACTTAAATACATGGCATGCGGATCTTTTAAACTATCACCAATTTTTGGAGGTGAGTTTGGAGTAACAGGCGAAAGGATGATATCTACTTCCTTGAAATCGTTTTCAAAATTTTCTGAAATAGCATCACGTAGCGCCAATCCTTTTAAATAAATTTCATCTGAAAACCCTTGAGATAATACTTGGTTGCCACCAACAATACGACGTTTTGTTTCTTCCGAAAAATTTTCAGAACGCGTGATGGCGTAAGATTCTTTTAAGTTTTTATCGTCAATGCGGTTGCCATAATTGCTACCATCCAATCGAGATAAATTGGAAGCTGTTTCAGCCATCGCCAAGGTGTAATAGGTTGAAACCAGAATATCAGATTTAAAGAAATCCAGTTCCTTGACTTCAATGCCTTTGGCTTTTATTTTTTCTATAGTTGTTAAAAAATCAGCTTTTATTTTAGAATCTATGGCATCATTTTCAATAAAGTTTTTGAAATAGCCAACGATTTTAATGGCTTTAGCATTTGAAATACTGTCTTTAGTAATTTCCGCGGAAGCGTAAGTGGTTTGATCTTTAACGTCTTTGCCACTCATCACATTTAATAGGATACGAATATCCTCTACCGATTTGGCAATGGGACCCACACAATCTGTAGATGAGGCATACGCCATCAAACCATAACGCGAAATGCGTCCGTAAGTCGGTTTTAAGCCATACACATGGTTATAACCAGCTGGTTGTCTCACCGATCCACCCGTATCGCCACCAATGGAAAAAATCGTGTAATCTTTGGCAACATTCACCGCTGAACCACCGCTAGAACCACCTCCAACTAAATCGGAATTGTTAGCGTTTTTTACAGCGCCAAATATGGTATTTTCGCTAGACGACCCATGTCCGAAACTATCACAATTCTCTTTTACGATGGGAATAGCGCCCGCATCCAATAATTTTTGAATGGCTGTTGCTGTGTAAGGTGACTTGTAATTTTTTAGCAAATTTGAGCTTGCTGTGGCATAAGTGCCTTGTAGCATATACACATCTTTAATTCCAAAAGGAATACCTTCAAGTAAACCAATAGTGTCTCCGTTTACTATTTTGGTATCTACTTTTGCAGCTAATTGTAAGGCTAAATCGTTTAATAAGGAATTAACGGTGTTGTTTGTATTCTCTTTAAGAGCGTTTAATTTTTGCTGAATTAATGCGGTGCAAGATATTTTTTTATCAACTAATTGCTGATGGATTTTATGTATTTGAGAGTCCATAATTATTCTTCTATAACTTTAGAAACCACTAAATAGCCGTTTTTTTCTTTAGGAAAGTTTTCAATGATGATTTGTTTTTCTATGGAAGAACTTTCAATCACTACATCATCTCTTAAATCTGTTAAAGACACGTAATTATTATGATTGTTATTAAAAGCATTATTATTTAAAGGTTGAGCCTTTTTTATGGCATCAAATAATTTGTTTACAGCTTCACTAGGTTGTGCGCCTTTAATGCTCGACAATACGTCTACCGTCATTATTTTACTCATGTCTTGGTTTTTTAAATTAAAAAAAGCCTTCCAAATTAGGAAGGCTTTATATATATTTTTCAACAATAACCTTCCTGTCCTACCAATTAGGATTATTGAAATTGTTATTATTGTTTATAGTTTGCATTTAAATAAATTAACACCTCAAATATATACAGAAATACCAAACGAAGCACTATTTTTTTTCACAACTTGGTATGTATTATAGAATTGTTAAAAAAGGCAAAGAAAATTTGTAGATTTTATTTGGTTTTAAGGTATTTCAATAAATTGTTTGTTTTTCTACAACGCTAAATCAATCAATTAAGCCTTTTTCTATAGCGACTCTAACGAGACCTGCAACATTTTTTACACCTAATTTTTGAATTAAATTACTGCGGTGTGCTTCTACAGTTTTTGGAGTTATAAAGAGTTGGTTTGCAATTTCGTCTGTGGTGTGTTCTTTTACAATTAATTTGAGCACTTCTTTTTCGCGTCTGGTTAAACTTGGAATAAAAAATGAACTGTTGTTTGGTTTCCCTAAAGAATCGTTTAATAACAAACGCTGTAATTTTTCGGGTAGAAATAATTGGTTGTTAGTAACGGCTATTATGGCATCAATTAATTCGGTTTTATTGGTGTTTTTTAATAGATACCCATTGGCTCCATTCTTAATGATTTGTTTAATAAAAGCCACATCTTCAAAATTTGATAACGCTATTATCTTAAGGGTTTTGTAATGTTCTTTTAGCTCTTTGCATAAAATAATACCATTACCATCGGGTAAATTAATATCTAATAAAAGTACCTGCGGAACTACTGTTTGTAATCCTTCAATGGTATCATTTACAGAGTGATAGGTGCTTATTATTTGAATGTTATCAACATTATTTAACATAGTTTTTAATCCTTCTACTACCATCAAGTGATCGTCTGTTATTGCAATGCTAATCATGATTTTGGAATGTTTTTTAAATCGATATTAATGGTAAAGGTAGTGCCGTTTTTGGTGTGTTCTTCATCGAGTGTGGCATTTAAAAAAGCAATTCGCGATTTAATATTTTTTAAACCAATACCTTCTGTTTTGTTTGAATTTGAGAAGCCTTTTCCGTTATCTTCAACCGTAATAAATAGGTTGTTTTCATGTGAGTTAATTTGAACCAAAGCTTCGCTAGCTTGAGCATGTTTTATGATATTATTGACTAATTCTTGAATGATTCGGTAAATAACGGTTTCAATATTTTTTGGTAGATTGATATCGTTTCCAAAATGCTGAAAGTTGATTTTTATATCATGAAATTGTTCTTGCTTTGAGCAATAATTTTTTACTGAATTTATCAAACCAAAATCGATGATAGCTGTTGGTGATAGATTGTGAGAGATGTTCCGCACTTGGTCGCATGAGTAATCAATCATTTCAATAGCTTTGTTAAAAATATGTTTGTTTTCTGTTGAAAATGAAGCGGAATCGATACTTGAAAGCTGAAATTTAATAGAAGACAAATCGCCATTAATACCATCGTGCAAATCTTGGGCAATACGGATGCGTTCTTTTTCTTCGCCTTCAATGAGCGCTTGAAGTTTGTCTATATCTCGTTCTTGCTCTAGTTTTGAAATTTCAATGCTCTTTAATTTTTTATGTTGTTTGTATAAAAACCAAAAAGTTATTAGCAGAAGCAATAATACAATAATACTGATGGTAGCTATTGAAAACTGATTTTTCTTTTTAGCTAATTCCAATTCATTATGTTCTAAAGCTATTTGTTTTTTGGCAAGTTCTTTATCCTTTTTTTCAGATTGGTATTGTTTTTCCAATAAGTTTATTTGTTTTAAATGAGTTTCATTAAGTAAAGAATCTTTTAATTGTGCGTTTTGTTTTAAATGAAAATAGGCTTTGCTAGGGTTGTTTAATGTTTCATAAACCTGTGCTAATTGCAAATGGGCTTTGGTTTGTATTTCAATTTTTTCATCTGCTTTGGCTGTATTTAAAGCTTCTTGTAAGAAGTTAACCGCATTTTTATAATCTTTGTTAAAAGAATATGAAGTACCAAGCTCTAAAATCAAATCATTTTTATAATAGCTATCATTTATATTGTTAATAAAGGGTAAAGCATTTTGATAGTGATTAATGGCTTTATTGTAATTTTTTGTTTCAAAATAATAGGTTCCAAAGTTGCGTTGTGCAAAATATTTTAAACGTGTATTGTTAAGTGTTTTTGTAATGCTGTCAGCTTTTGTAAAGTATTGGTAAGCTATTTTAAATCGTTTAAATTTCATGTTGGCCAATCCTAAATCGCCCAAAGCATAGGCGAGACTTTCTTTATCATTTTTAGGAATAATATTTAGTGCTTTGTTTAAATATTCTAATTCTTTTTCTTTGTTCTTGATGGAGTTGAAAAATGATGCCAGATTTTCATAAGACATTCCCAAGCGCGAACTATCCTTAAGGGTTTCAAATACTTTAATGCCTTTTAAGTAGTTGTCAATAACCTTATTAAATTCACCTTTGTATTGATAAGCATTTCCTAAATTAATATATAAACCACCAATGCCACGCTTATAATTAGCTTCAATGCTATGTGGTAATGCTTTGTTATAATAATAAATGGCCGAATCGTAATTTGCTAAATCGCTATGTACAATGCCACTATATTGTAATGATTTAATGATTCCAATTTTGTAATTGCTTTTTTTACTTTTTATAAAAGCTTTCTTATAAAGACTTAAAGCTTCGTTTGGATTGATAGATTCCTGTTCATAGGCTTTGTCTAGAATCGTGTTTATTAGAGTGCTATCGTTTTGGCCAAAACTTATTTGGAAACAGCAAATTAAACCTATGAAAAGGAATCGTTTCATGTTAAAGTATAAATAGTAATTTAAATGTAATTAATTTATTTACTTCTTAATTATTTTTTTTGAAATGCTTCCGTTTACTGTTTTAATTTGAAATAAATATAAACCTGTTGGTATTTTAGAAACATCAAGTTGTTCCATGTTGTTTGAAACTTCTAAAATAACTCTACCTTGAACGTCAACCAATTTTAATTGTTCAATGGTGTTGTTTTTCAATGAAAAATGCAATACATCTTCTACAGGGTTTGGGTACATTTTAAAGTCTTTTAAAACCACATCATTATCTGACAGCGTTGTAGTAAACTCAGGTCGTCCATATAAACTCCAATTACCATTACTACTTTGCATCCTAATATGTAAAATATGGTCTCCAGCTGATAAATCATTAGGAATAGAAATATTTAAAGTTTCATCAATAAAGGCGCCTTGAGTGATACTAATGGCAGTAGCATTGCCAACGCCAGGGTCGGTATCAATAAAAAACTCAGCTGCAACAATTTCATTATTAGATATTTGTGTCGATTTATAAAACACTTGTCTACCATATAAACTCCATTGGTTTAAATTGTTTTTAATCCGAATGTGTAAAATATGAATGCCAGTATTAATAGAGTTTAATGGAATTGCAAACGTTTGGTTTAAATTTAAACCTGATGTAATAGTTAAAGGGTTCTGCATTCCCAACACCTGGGTCAGTATCAATAAAGTATTCTGCTTCGGCAATGGTGTTGTTTAAAGCTGATGAGAAGTTGGCTATGTAAAAGGTTTGTCGAGCATACAAACTCCATGTATTAACATCATTTTTACTGCGCATGTGTAAAACATGTATGCCCGATGTTAAACTGCTTATGGGTATTGTGAGCGTCTCGTTTAAGGTAGCTGCATTGGTAACATCAATGTTGGTAGCATTTCCAATACCTGGGTCGGTATCAAAAAAATATTCTATTTCGGTCATGGTGTTCTGTCCTAAAACCAAAGTGACGTTAAAACATAAAGTCCATAAAATGTGTTTTGTTTTCATGGTTTATTAATTTTCAACGTTAGCATTGGCTTTAAAAACCACTTCAAGGTTTCCACCAGCTTCCACAACTGCATTATTAATGTTTATGCTTGTTGGATAAGGCAAATCAAAAGGGTAGCCTTTCATTTGAAATAAAAACCCTTGACCATAAATACCTAAATCATCGCCATCGCTACCAGCATTAATAGCAGGTGAGCTTGTATCTAACTTGTAATTGTTACTTTGGGCAAATGCCATATTAGCTGTATTGCTAATATTTACAAATAAAGGGTTGGTATTGTCTAAATTATTGGTGCCATTAAGTGTATTTAAAGTTTGTCCGCCATAAGCAAATGTTAAACAGTTTTGGAAATTTACGGTACTGTTTAATAGTTTAATTTCGATTGCAGTGGTCTGGCTTGAATTCAATAAAAACATGTTATTATTTACTATAGGGTTCAGGCAGTTTTCAAACATTCCTAAGTCGTTTGAAGTGTTATTAAATACAACGATGTTGTTAGAAAATTTTTCTGAAGACACCAATCCTTCAATAGTTGCATCTATTTGGCTATTCGCATTTCTAATAAAAATGTTATGCGAAATAATATTATTGGCATGTGAAACATTTGTAAAAAATCGAATAGAATTAGGTTGTGAAAAACTAAAAACATTTCCTTGAATAATAAAATTGAATGGTCTGCTTAGTGTTATAACACCAATTCTGTTGTTTTGAATAAGCACATTTGAAATAGGGCCAAAATTATTATCATTAATACCATTTACTAATTCCAATCCCATAATACTTGAATTTGAAGCAGATTTGCTAACATTATCAGTAGATAACATAATGGCATTAATTTTTGCGTTTTCACCATTAGCCAATTCAGGGGTATGGCCAATACCTCTTAAATGAATTTCTTTATTTATAGTAATGTTATTGTACAAAATAGCTGAAGGATGCACATAAATAAAGTCACCTTCAGCCGCCTCATCAATAGCTGCTTGTACACTTGTAAACTGTGCAGTAGTTCCTGGCCTGTTATCAACCGTCCATGTATTTTGTGCAAACAAGCTTGCACCAAATGATAAAATTGTAAAGTTTAAAATAATTGTTTTCATGATTAATAGCGTTTAAAAGTTATACTGCTAAATTAGTTTTAGAAAACAGCTTATTTTTAAGGGTAAAACATAGAAATTAAAATTTAGGGTTTTCTCTAGGTTTTTAGTTTTTAATTCTATTTAGTGGTAAGAATTTCATAGTTTTTTTAAATTTAAAAAACCATGAAATTTGAGTTTTAAGCTACTTTTTGTTTTTTAGGGTTTTTAAAATGAAAAAATGAGACAAATATTCAATTTAAGCCACTTTTTAAGCGATTTAAGACACTTTTAAGTAATTAACAAATGTTGATAATTATATAAATGAGTCGATAAAATGCTTTTTAAAAGGGTGATTATTTCGTATATTTGCTTGTATTCAGAAGGATGCAAAAAGCATCTTTTTTTATGTGGTAAAAAATTAAAATAAACAATATTTAATCATAATATGAGCGAACCAAAAGAAGAGTTTAATAAACACAATTATTCGGCAGATAGTATTCAGGCATTAGAAGGTATGGAGCATGTACGTATGCGTCCTTCTATGTATATAGGTGATGTTGGTACAAGAGGGTTACACCATTTAGTATATGAAGTGGTAGATAACTCGATTGATGAAGCCCTTGCCGGACATTGTAACAATATTACAGTTATAATTAATGAAGATAATTCAATAACTACAGAAGATGACGGACGTGGTATTCCTGTAGATTTACATAAAAAAGAAGGCGTTTCTGCACTAGAGGTTGTTATGACCAAAATTGGAGCAGGAGGTAAGTTTGATAAAGATTCTTATAAAGTATCAGGAGGATTGCATGGGGTTGGTGTAAGTTGTGTAAATGCTTTGTCTCAACATTTAAGAGCCACTGTATACAGAGATGGAAAAATTTACGAACAAGAGTACGAACGTGGTAAAGCCTTATACCCAGTAAAACAAATAGGAACTTCTGATAAACGGGGTACTACGGTTACCTTTACACCTGATTCTACCATATTTACTCAAACCGTTGAATATAGTTATGATACGCTTGCAAGCAGAATGCGAGAGTTGTCTTTTTTGAATAAAGGAATTATTATTCATTTAATAGATAAACGATCTAAAAAAGAAAATGGAGATTTTGAAGGTGAAACATTCCATTCCACTGAAGGTTTACCTGAGTTTATTAAGTTTTTAGATGGCAACAGAGAACCCTTAATGAGAAAAGTAATTTCTTTTGAAGGTGAAAAAAATGGTGTACCTGTTGAGGTTGCTATGATTTACAATACATCTTATGCTGAAAACTTGCATTCTTACGTAAACAATATAAATACCCACGAAGGTGGAACACATTTAGCAGGATTCCGTCGTGGATTAACCATGACCTTAAAAAAATATGCTGATACTTCAGGGTTAACAGATAAATTAAAATTTGATATAGCTGGTGATGATTTTCGTGAAGGATTAACAGCTATTATTTCAGTAAAAGTTCAGGAACCTCAGTTTGAAGGGCAAACCAAAACTAAATTAGGAAACCGCGAAGTTTCGGCATCTGTTAGTCAGGCAGTATCTGAAATGTTAAGTGATTATCTTGAAGAGCATCCTGATGATGCTAAGATTATAGTTCAAAAAGTTATTTTGGCAGCTCAAGCTAGGCATGCAGCTCAAAAGGCTCGTGAGATGGTTCAGAGAAAAAGTGTTATGAGCATGGGTGGTTTGCCAGGAAAACTAAGTGATTGTTCAGAAGAAGATCCATCTAAATGCGAAGTATTTTTGGTTGAGGGAGATTCTGCAGGTGGAACTGCAAAACAAGGTAGAGATAGAGCCTTTCAAGCAATACTTCCGTTAAGAGGAAAAATACTTAACGTTGAGAAAGCCATGACTCATAAAGTTTTTGAAAACGAAGAGATAAAAAATATATTTACTGCTTTAGGAGTTACTATTGGTACAGAAGAAGATAGTAAAGCTTTAAACCTTTCTAAATTACGCTATCATAAAGTTGTTATCATGTGTGATGCCGATATTGATGGTAGTCATATTGCTACCCTTATTTTAACGTTCTTTTTTAGATATATGAAAGAACTTATTGAAGGCGGACATATTTATATAGCTACACCACCATTATATTTAGTTAAAAAAGGTGCTAAAAAACAATATGCTTGGTCTGAGAAAGAACGTGATGAAGTTGTTGAAAGTATGGGAGGAAGTGCAGGTATACAGCGATATAAAGGTCTTGGAGAGATGAATGCAGAACAACTTTGGGATACTACCATGAATCCAGAGTTTAGAATTTTACGACAAGTTCAAATTGATAATGGCTCTGAGGCTGATAGAATTTTTTCTATGCTAATGGGAGACGATGTCCCACCTCGTAGAGAGTTTATTGAGAAAAATGCCGTTTATGCTAAAATTGATGCTTAATTAGAAGTATAATTTTTTATGCTATAAACCCTGATGTTGTTTTAATATCAGGGTTTTTTTTATTGAAAAATAATAATGAAATCAGTTTAAATGTAATTTTTTATCGATTAAATGTAATATATCAAAATATTTTCATACATTTGTTTATCCAAACTTATTAAAGTATGAAAAAAATAGTCTTAATATTAGTGTTTAGTTTAACTACATTAATTTCAAAAGCTCAGGATCTTGGTGATATTATACTTGCAGCTGATGATGCTAGTAAACTTACTGAAAATTATATTAGTCCTGTGATGAATGGATTAATGTATAGCATGAATGGAGGTTGGTACACAACCGCTAAAACTCACAAAAAATTTGGTTTTGATATAACTATTGAAGCAAGTGCATCATTTGTTCCAAAAGACGATGAAATATTTCAATTTATTCCAAGTGAATATACATATTCAACACTTCCAAATGGAGAAACTTCATTGCCAACCGTTATGAGTAGTGATGAAACAGAAACAACTGTTGAGGTTCGTGTTCCTTATAATGGTAATACATATAAAGTTGCTAGTTTTCAAATGCCAGGAGGTATTGGTGGCGACATTCCAGGAAATGCTGTTCCTGCTCCAATGGTTCAGCTAGGTTTCGGTTTGCCACTTCATACAGACATAAAAGTAAGATATGTTCCTACATTAAACTTTGATGACGATGTAGAAGCAAAACTTTTTGGACTAGGTTTACAGCATGATTTAATGCAGTATTTTGGACCGCTTGATAAATTGCCATTAAGTGTATCTGTTTTAGCAGCATTCACTAAAATGGACGTAACTTATAAAATTAATGATGATAATCCTTCAGATGAAATTGCAATTACCAATGGTGAAGGTGTTTTTAAAATGAATACATGGACAGTTCAAGCTCTTGGTTCATTAGATTTTAAAATAATAACACTATATGCTGGACTTGGCTATAACAATGGTAGTTCTTCAATAAAAATAAAAGGAGATTATGATTTAACTTATGATGTGGAAGATAGTAATGGTAACACTGTAGGCACTGTTAATGAATCTATTTCAGATCCAGTAAATCTTAATTTTGATGCCAATGGAGTTAGAACAACACTTGGAGCCAGATTAAATCTAGGATTTTTTAAGATTTTTGGAGACTATACACTTCAAAAATATAATACAGTATCTGCAGGAATTGCATTTAGTTTTAGATAATAAAATATATAAAAGCGAAAGCTTTTTAAAATATATGATTGTTTAGTTTTAGTTAGTTTTTTTATTTGAATTAGTCAAAAAAAGTGCAAGATAACCCTTGCACTTTTTTATTTAAACCATTATTATTTGTAATTTTACATTCTTTAAAATAACACATATTAAACAAAATACATTATGAAAGTAACAGTAGTTGGAGCAGGGGCAGTTGGCGCAAGTTGTGCAGAATACATTGCCATTAAAAATTTCGCTTCAGAAGTCGTTTTATTAGACATTAAAGAAGGATATGCTGAAGGAAAAGCTATGGATTTAATGCAAACAGCTTCATTAAACGGTTTTGATACAAAAATAACAGGAATTACTAATGACTATAGTAAAACAGCCAATAGTGATGTTTGTATTATTACTTCAGGAATTCCTCGTAAACCAGGAATGACTCGTGAAGAATTAATTGGAATTAATGCAGGTATTGTAAAAAATGTGTCATCAAGTTTAATTGCACATTCACCAAATACCATTATGATTGTAGTAAGTAACCCAATGGATACGATGGCTTATTTAGTGCATAAATCTACAAGTTTACCAAAGCATAAAATTATAGGAATGGGTGGAGCTTTAGATTCAGCTCGTTTTAAATATAGATTAGCCGAAGCGTTAGAAGGACCAATTAGCGATGTAGATGGTATGGTAATTGGTGGGCATAGCGATACAGGTATGATTCCATTAACACGTTTAGCAACAAGAAACGGTGTGCCAGTTTCTCAATTTTTATCAGAAGACAGATTAAATACAGTAAAAGAAGATACTAAAGTTGGAGGAGCAACACTTACAAAACTTTTAGGAACATCTGCTTGGTATGCTCCAGGAGCAGCAGTTTCATCAATGGTGCAAGCTATTGCTTGTGACCAGAAAAAAATGTTTCCTTGTTCAGTCATGTTACAAGGTGAGTACGGATTAAATGATATTTGTCTTGGTGTACCAGTAATTTTAGGTAAAAATGGCATTGAAAAAATTGTAAATATTGAGCTAAATCAAGCAGAAAAAGATAATATGATTTCAAGTGCCGAAGCTGTTAAAAGCGTTAATGATTTACTGGAATTATAAATTCAATAATTTAAATAGATATTTATATAAAGACTGTAGAAATACAGTCTTTATTTTTATATTTGGCGCATGAAAACAACATGGTACTTTGGTGCTTTATTAATTCTATTTATTTCGTTAGGAATTTATCAGAATCAACTTTCTGAACCTAATCAGGAAATCGTATTAAAATTTTCAAATGTTAATGTAACATCTGATGAAGCTCAAAATGCCGTAGTAATTGTAAAAAAGCAATTACATGATATTGGTGCTAATATTGTTAAAGTACAAGAGCTAAGAGAAGGTCAACTTAAAATAACATATTACAGTTCTGTTAATATTGAAAGTGTTAAAAAAATACTTTTAGATAGAAATAATATTGATTTTGAATATACTTCTAACACTCAAAATAAAAATACCCCAGAATTTCCTTCAGATAAAAAAACAAAAAGTTATAAACTTGATGTATTTGAAATCAATAAAGGAAATGATTTAGAATCTGGCTTAAATGGAAAGTTTGTTTTAAATTTAAAACAAGATTATGATAGATTTCATAAGCAAAATATCTACATTTTTAAAAATGAAATTGATGTTAGGCATGATAATGAAACTATAAGCGAAGCATTAAAAATGCTTAGAAATATTTCCATTGCAATAGATAATACTTCACGTAATATTCCAGAAGTTAGAGCTGGACCAATCACTTTTATATTGGTATAGTTTTTAGTTAAACTTTAAAAAATAAAAGATTTAACTTTTAAACTACAACCATAAAAAGCTTTCAAAAAAACAAGTAGTTCAATTTAATTTTAAAACAAATTATCAAATATTAATATGGCTTTTTAAAGTAGATAGCCAATAAATTTGATATAAAAACAAACTAAAATGCAAAACAAAGGATTAGTAAAATTATTTGCAGTTTTATTCGGTTTAGTGAGTATTTATCAACTCTCTTTTACGTTTAAAGCAAATCAAATAGAAAGTAAAGCAAAGGAAATAGCTGTTAGTAAAGTTTCTAATTCAGAAGCAGATTACAGAGCAAAAAGAAGTAACGAAGAAGCAAATTATTTAGAGTCAATTGCTACAGATACCGTTTTTAATATAGGTATTGCAAAATTCACCTATAATGAAGTAAAAGAAAAAGCCATGAATCTTGGTCTAGACCTTAAAGGTGGTATCAATGTCATTCTGCAAGTGTCTGTTAAAGATATTTTAAAAGGATTAGCAAATGACACTAAAAACCCAATTTTTAATAAGGCTTTGGCAGATGCTTCTGAACTTCAAAAAAATAGCCAAAACACCTTTTTAGAAGATTTCTTTAAGGCTTTTGATGCTATTAAAGGAGATACAAAATTAGCTTCACCAGATATTTTTTATACCAAAGCACTTGACGGTGAGATAGATGGAAGTATGACTGATGACGAAGTTAAACAAGTTATTCAAACAAAAATTGATGAATCTATAGTTTCAGCATTTGAAGTATTGCGTAAACGTATTGATGAATTCGGAGTTACCTCACCAAACATTCAGCGTTTAGGAACATCAGGAAGAATACTTGTGGAATTGCCAGGTGTTAAAGACGTTGAACGTGCTACAAGTTTATTACAAAGTACTGCTCAATTAGAATTTTGGGATGCTTATAAAGGAGAACAATTTTTTCCGTTTTTAGCTCAAGCCAATGAAGTTTTAAAAGGTATTGTAAATGCTAAACCAGAAACGCCAGTAGCTGAAGCTAATGATCAGGAAAATGCTACAGACTCTAAAATTGATGAGCTTTTAGGTGATACTACTACTGATACTACAGCCGTTGCAGTAAATCCGTTATTTGATTTAATTAAAGGACAAGGTTATCCTGGTGGACCAGTGATAGCTAAATTTGAGATTAAGGATAAAGATAAGGTCGTTGAATATTTAAACAAACCACAAGTAAGAGCCTTACTTCCAGTAGAACAACGTTATGTTAAATTTGCCTTTGGTAAACCAGAAAAAGATAGCGAACTTATTGACTTATATGCCTTAATTGGAAATAGAGATGATGTTCCTGAATTAAGTGGAGCAGTAGTTACTGATGCAAGAAATGCTTTTGGACCAACAGGAAGCCCTACTGTTTCAATGCAAATGAATGCTAAAGGAGCTAAAATTTGGGAAGAAATGACAGGTAGAGCATTTACTCAAGGAAGTCAAATTGCTATTGTTTTAGATAATATTGTGTATTCTGCTCCAGGTGTAACAACCGGACCAATTTCTGGTGGAAATTCTGAAATTTCTGGAAATTTTACTTTAAATGAGGCAGTCGATTTGGCCAATGTATTACGTGCAGGAAAATTGCCGGCACGTGCCGATATTATTCAAAGTGAAGTTGTAGGGCCATCATTAGGTCAAGAAGCTATAGATAATGGTAAATTATCATTCATGATTGCTTTATCTTTAGTATTAGTATGGATGATAGTATATTATGGTAAAGCTGGTGGTTTTGCAGATATTGCAATGATTTTGAATATTATATTAATGTTTGGTATTCTTTCAGGTTTAGGAGCCGTTTTAACGCTTCCTGGCATTGCAGGTATTGTACTTACCATTGGTATGTCTGTTGATGCTAACGTAATTATTTATGAACGTATTAGAGAAGAAATTGCTAAAGGAAAAGGGCAAAAAGAAGCTATTCAAGATGGTTTTAGTAATGCCTTATCATCTATTTTAGATGCTAACATAACTACAGGTTTAACAGCATTAATCTTATTTGTTTTTGGTACAGGACCAATCAAAGGATTTGCTACTACGTTATTAATTGGTATTGGTACATCTTTATTTACAGCCATTTTTATTACAAGATTATTAATTGACTGGTATGTTAATAGAGGAGGAAAATTAGATTTCTCAACGGCTTTAACTAAAAACCTTTTTAGAAACCTTAATATTGAATTCCTTAAAAAGCGTAAAGTTGCCTATATAGTTTCAGGTGCTTTTATTTTAATAAGTTTAGGCTCTTTATTAACTGAAGGTTTAGATCAAGGTGTAGATTTTGTTGGAGGTAGAACTTATCAAGTGCGTTTTGCTCAAGATGTGAATGCTTCAGAAATTACAGGTACATTATCTAAAGCTTTTGGAAGTGCAGATGCTAAAACTTTTGGCGACGCCAATCAGTTAAAAATTACTACTAAATATAAAGTAAATGAAACTGGTGGTGAGGTAGATGAGCAAATAAGACTTGAATTGTACAAAGCATTACAACCGCATTTAGATGGATTATCTTATGAAGATTTTATAAGTGATGCTGATACGAAAACGGTTGGTTTAATGAAATATTATAAAGTAAGTCCAACCATTGCTGATGATATTAAACAAGCATCTTTCTGGGCAATTTTAGGCTCATTAATAGTAGTATTCTTATATATCTTATTGCGTTTCAAAAAATGGCAATTCTCATTAGGTGCCGTACTAGCAGTGTTCCATGATGTTTTAATTGTCCTTGGGGTTTTCTCATTAACCTATAAATTTTTACCATTCAGTATGGAAATTGACCAAGCTTTTATAGCAGCTATATTAACAGTAATTGGCTATTCCTTAAATGATACTGTAATTGTTTTTGACCGTATAAGAGAATATCTTAATGAGCATACAACATGGAATTTTGACAAAGTAGTAAACGTTTCTTTAAGCAGTACTTTAGGAAGAACATTAAACACTTCATCAACAACCTTAGTTGTATTATTAGCCATCTTTATTTTTGGTGGTGATTCTATAAGAGGATTTATGTTTGCCTTGATAGTAGGAATTGTAGTTGGTACATATTCATCACTATTTATTGCAACGCCTTTAATGTATGATACTTTAGAAAAAGCAGATAAAAAGAAGAAAATTAACTAACTCAAATTTTCTTTTATAAGAAGAGCCTGTTACCATTTTGGAGACAGGCTTTTTTGTTTTTATTTATTAAAAATATATAATTAATAGAGTATGTAACTCGAATGTAATTTTATATACATTTGCTTAAAATTACCAAGTCTCAAATCATAAATAAATCACTAAAATTTTTAAGTTGAAAGTACACCAAGCCTTGATCAAAAAATTTCTTTTTGTATCCCGATGGGGCGAATCTTTAGATATAGCAAATACCATAAAAACTGAAGGAAACGAAGTCAAACTTTTTATCGAGGACAAAGAATCCAAAGAGATTGGTTTTGGTTTTGTTGATAAGGTCACAAAATGGGAAAAGCATATTGAATGGGCTGATATTATTATTTTTGATTACACTGGTTACGGAAAAATAGCTAGTGAATTAAGAAGCGCTGGTAAATTAGTTATTGGTGGAACTCAATACACTGACAATTTAGAATTAGATAGAAATTTTGGCCAAGCCGAATTAAAAAAACACAAAATTAAGGTACTGCCATCCAAAGAATTTACATCATTTAATGATGCTATAAAATATATTGAAAGCAACCCTAATACATACGTTATAAAACCTTGTGGAGAAACTCAAGAACTTAAGCAACTATTATTTGTAGGTAGTGATGATGAAGGTTTAGATGCTATTCGTGTGTTAAAAGCCTATGAAAAATCTTGGGGTAATGATTTTGGGAATTTTCAATTACAGCGAAAAGTTAAAGGTGTAGAAATTTCTATTGCTGCTTTTTTTAATGGGAAAGAATTTATTTATCCCATAAATATAACTTTTGAGCATAAAAAACTATTCCCTAAAGAGTTAGGTGTTTCTACTGGTGAAATGGGAACTAGTATGTTTTGGACTAAAGATTCTCCAATTTTTGATGCTACACTTTTAAAATTTCAAAATACCCTTGCAAAACACAATTTCATAGGTCATATTGATATCAATTGTATCGTAAATGGTAATGGCATTTACCCATTAGAATTTACTTCAAGATTTGGATATCCTCAAATATTTATTCAACGAGCAGGCATAAATGAACCAATAGGAGAGATGTTTCTTAAAATTGCTTCAGGACAAAATTTTAAAATTAATGTCAAAAAAGGGTTTCAAGTTGGGGCTTTTATAGTTGTTCCACCGTTTCCATATGATGACAAAAAAACATTTAATCTGTTCTCTAAAGATGCAGTAGTTGTATTTAAAAAAAACGGAAAAGAAGGTGTACATCCAATGCATTTAAAAAAGGTGAATGACGAATGGCTTATTACTGGAAATATGGGTATTGCAGTATTGGTTACAGGCGTTGGCCAAACTATGAAAGATGCCCAAAAAATGATGTATAACAGAATAAGCAATGTTATTATTAATAATGCCTATTATAGAACAGATATTGGTGATAGATGGGCCGAAGATTCAGATAAACTATGGTCTTGGGGATTGTTATAAATTTTTAAAGTTTACTTAAAATGACCTTCGAAGTTTGTGAAAATTGTATTGATTTTTTTAAAATTCTTCCAAAAGATTGGCAGGAAAGTATTTTACCTCATTGGGAAACAATTAAAGAAACCACAAAAGGATATCTATTAATAGAAAAACAGAAAATTATTTCTGGTGGTTTGGTGTTTTCAAAATGTCCACCAGATATGTTATATGCCATTGACGAGGCTAATAAATGGATAAATAAAGGGTATTTATATGTAGGTTTTATTTTTGTTATTGAAGAAAGAAGACATCAAAATCTAGGCTCAATTTGGTTACATAATTTAAAACAAATGCATCCTAATCAAAAGTATTGGCTAACTATTGAAGATTTAAAATTAGATGCTTTTTATACAAGAAATGATTTTAAAAAGGAAAAAATCTTATTCAATGATACTCAAGAAGAATGGCTATATATTTTTGAGCCTAAAGATTTCTAAAAAATAATATCATCACCCACAGAAATTGACCAATAATCAACCAAACCTGAATTTATTTCTAAAACATATTTAGCAGGAACATTTGAAGGCAATGAGCTTTCATTAAACGGTTTGGCATTTTTTTGAAAACTCACAATTTTTTTGGTATCATCAATAAAAATTAAATCTAAAGGAATTTTAGTGTTTTTCATATAAAAGAACCGCTCTTTAGTATCATCAAAAATGAAAAGCATCCCTTGATTTGATTTCATAGAATTTCGGTACATCAAACCTGTTTGAGTTTCGTAGTCATTATCAGCTATTTCAATATCAAAATTTACTTTTGTTGAGTCTGAAGTAGATTTAAAAATAACAAGATGACCTTCTTTTTTAAAAGCAATTTCTCTTTGTTTTACAGGTTTATTTGTTTCTTTTTTACAAGAAAATATGCCTATTGAAACACAACCAAAAAAAACAAGAGTATAGAAACTAAACTTTTTAAAAAACATTTTACTTAACAGTTGTTTTTGGTTTGTAAACAAACATAAAATATAAGCCAATAATAATAAAAGGAATGCTTAACCATTGACCAGTGTTAAAACCAAACCAGTTAATATATTCATCACCTTGTGGTTCTTTTACAAATTCTACAAAGAATCGGATAGTCCAAAGCAGTACTAAAAATAAACCAAATAAAAAGCCAGTTTGCTCTCTTTTCGCCGTTTTTGAGTAGAAAAACCATAAAATTAAAAAGACAAATATGTAACAAAAAGATTCATATAATTGTGCTGGATGTCTATATGGAACAGCATCTAAAAGGTTTTGAAATTGCGGATTATCACTCACTGCATAATATGCTTTTTGAACATTTTTAATTCCTGTAAGCTTAACAATTTCACCTTTGTAATAATAGTCTTGAATAAAACGTACTCCAAAATTAGATTCAGTGATTTTACCTATAATTTCAGAGTTGATAAAATTCCCAATTCTAATAAAAATAGCACCAGATGCAACAGAAATAACAACTCTATCTAAAATCCAAAGCAGTGATTTATAATCATATTTTTTTCTGTATAAATACATGCCTATGATAATTCCAATGGCGGCGCCATGACTTGCTAAGCCTTGAAAACCAGTAAATTCAAGTTTTGGATGGGTTCTTATAGGAAGAAAAATACTCAAGAAGTCTTGGGTAATTAATTCAGACTGATAAAATAATACATGACCCAAACGAGCACCAATCATGGTTGCTAAAACGGTATAAATAAATAATGGGTCTAAATATTCTAAAGAAACTTTTTCTTTAGTAAAAATACGTTTCATAATGTACCAACCAAGCATAAAAGCTACAATCCACATAACACTATAAAAGTGAAGCTTAAAATTGCCTAAAATTTCTATTCCTGTTAGCGGATTCCAATCAAACTTTAATAAGTACATAGATTTATAAATTTACCATGTAAAGATAATAGATTGCTATAACTTTTAGAAAGTTTCCAATGTTAAATTGAATTTAATTGTAGTTTGATTAAGATTCAGATAGTAAGTTTTTTAACGAAATCATTTAGTAAGTTCTAAGACTTCAACTTCAAAAATTAAATTTGATTTTGGTGGAATAATAACATTTCCAGTTTCGCCATATGCTAAATAAAAAGGGATAAAAATGGTTGCTTTATCACCAATATGTAATTGTTGAAGGCCTTCTTTTAGTCCTGTAATCATTTTTGCATTTGGGCTTAAATCTGCTTTAATAGGTTGATAATTATCAGTTGCTTCTAGATTTTCTTCTTCTGTATTTAATGCTTTAGCTATTTCTAACTTGCTGGTTTGCAGTAGTCTTCCATCTTCAAAATAAACAGAATAATGTGTTAGTGCTTTTGAGTTTTCTTTTAACTTTTTACCAGTTCCTTTTTCAGAAACATAAAATTGTAAACCTGATGGTAGCAAAGTGGCTTTTTCTAGTTGTTTATTAAACTTTTCTCTAGTAATTTTTTTAATGGCTTCTTCCTTTGCAATACGCTTTTTTTCAATGCGTTCAAGTTCTGCAAAGTGATTTATAAAAATATTAGGAGCATCAAAAGCTTTTGCTTTAATACCTATTCTAATAATATTAACTTCTTTTAAAACAATATCTTCTAAAGGTTTATCATTAGATTCTGAAGTTTTAACATTTGAAATAGAGTCTAAAACATCAAAACCTAATATTAGTTCACCAAAAACACTATGTAAATTATCTAAATTTATATTAGGTGTTTCTGTGATGTAAAATTGGCTTCCATTTGTATTTAGACCAGAATTTGCCATGCCTAAAATGCCAAGCTTGTTATGTGTTAAATCTGGGTTAAATTCATCATCAAATTTATAGCCTGGATTTCCAAAGCCATTACCTAAAGGATCGCCACCTTGAATAAGAAAACTATCTATTACGCGATAAAAAAGTGTGCCGTTATAAAACTTTTTCCCTTTATGTATGCTGTCAACTAATCTATTGGTTCCTTCTGCTAACGACACAAAATTGGCAACAGTATTTGGGGCTTTTTTATAATATAGTTTAGCCAGCATAATACCTTTTGAAGTGTTAAATTCTGCATAAATGCCATCTTCAAGATCTGGATATTTATTTTGACAAGCAATTACTAAAATACAGAAGCTTAACAAAAAAAACTTAATGATATGACTTATATAACGCATGGTATATAAGATTTACTTCTCAGAAATAGAATTGAGAGTTACTTGGCAAATAAGAGGTATGTTGGTGCCAATTTTATTTTGGTCACCATAATAACCATATGCTTTTAGTGATGGGAAAAAAAACGTTACAGTTTCACCCGTTTTCATAAGTTTTAAACCTTCACGCATACCGGTAAATAATTCTTCTTTATCCATGGCATAAGTTTGAGTTTTAACATCATAAATTAATTTTCCATTTAAAGATTTAACATCATAATTAAAGCTAACAATGTTTCCAAACTTAGGTGTTTTTAAAGAATCAGCATCAATTTTGGTGTTGTAGTAATACCAAAATCCACTTTGAGATGCTTTATATTCAACTTTTTTTTCTGATAAAATTTTTTGAATACTTGCTTGTTCCTTGGCGTTCAATTTTTTGTTTCGTTCTACAGATGCATCAATAAACGAACCTGTTTTTACTGAAATGGGTTTTCGTGCTTCTGGTGACTTACAGCCAACAAAAATAAGTAGAACAGCGGCTATGTAAAGAATCTTATTCATCATTTAGGGCTTTTGAATAGCTTGGTAAGATACTAATAAAATTTTTAATGGTATCATTTAATGATAATTCACTCCTTCCTCCAGCAGCGTTTATATGTCCACCACCGTTAAAGTGCGCTCTTGAAAAATCATTCACTGAAAAATTTCCTTTTGAGCGTAATGATATTTTTATAATGTCTTCTTGCGTGTCTTCAATAAATATGGCGGCAAAAACGATGTTTTCTAAAGATAAACCATAATTTACGACACCTTCAGTATCTCCTTTTTTAAAATTATAGGTGTTTAATTCATCTTGTGAAAGTGAAATATAAGCTGTTCGAAATTCAGGAATGAC
This sequence comes from Flavobacteriaceae bacterium, assembly GCA_021739635.1. GTDB lineage: Bacteria > Bacteroidota > Bacteroidia > Flavobacteriales > Flavobacteriaceae > Yeosuana. Next base: position 41,954 of record JAIPBH010000018.1, read on the forward strand.
CTTTAAGTTATTAAGTGCACAGCCTAAAAGCTGAAGTCTGTCATAACTGTTTGTGTCATATACTTGATTATGAATATAAGCACTATCGGCACCTTTTTCAATAAGATTTGCAATTATTCTATGAGTGGTACTAGTGGTACAAGGAAATCTAAATGAGCCAGTATCTGTCATAATTCCTAAATAAAGGCAACTAGCTATGTTTTTATCTATTAAATTGGTATCACCAAGCATATCAATAAAATGATAAATCATTTCACAAGTTGAACTCATAGTCACATCAGAAAACATAAATTCTGCATAATTATGTGGTTCTTGATGATGGTCAATTAAAATTTTAATGGCTTTGCTTTGTTCTAAAATGGTTTCCATATTACCAGTTCTATGAAAGGCATTAAAATCTAATGTGAAAATAATATCAGCTTTTTTAATTAGGTTGTTACATGTGTCTGTTTGGTAATCATGTATTAAAACAGTATTATTTCCAGGAATCCATTTTAAAAAATTAGGGTAATCATTTGGTGCTATAACCGTGGTATAATGATTAAATTTTTTAAGAAAATGATACAATCCTAACGTAGAACCCATAGCGTCTCCATCAGGGTTTTTATGTGGAATAATTACAATGTGTTTAGGAGTTGCTAATAAAAGCTTTATTTTTTGAATGTCTTGTTTTGTCATAAGAAGCGAATATACAATTTTTTTAAAATTGGATAGACTTGTTTATAATAAGAAATGCATTACTTTTGCACGAAAATTAAAAAGAAGATAGTTAAAATGTTTTCTTAGGAATGAATTCTAATTTCATGAAGGCTTTTTTATTAAATCTTTAAAAATTGAAAAAATTAAAATTATAAAAATGGCAACAAATAGAACATTTACAATGCTAAAGCCAGACGCTGTTGAAAAAGGGCATATTGGCGCTATACTAGAAAAGATTTCAGCTTCAGGATTTAGAATTGTAGCTATGAAATTAACTCAAATGACTAAAAATGATGCAGAAACATTTTATGCAATTCATAATCAACGTCCGTTTTTTGGAGAATTAGTTGAATACATGACACGTGGTCCTATTGTGGCAGCAATTTTAGAAAAAGATAATGCAGTTGAAGATTTTAGAACCCTTATTGGTGCTACAAATCCTGCTGATGCTGCCGAAGGAACTATACGTAAATTATTTGCTGCTTCTATTAGTGAGAATGCTGTTCATGGTAGTGATAGTGATGAAAATGCTGCTATAGAAGGTGCTTTTCATTTTTCAGGAAGAGAGATGTTTTAGAACTTAAATAATATTATTTGTAAAAGCCTTCAATTTTTTGAAGGCTTTTCTTTTTACAGGTTTTAACTTTAAACCAACAAAAAAGCCTATCAAATTTGATAGGCTTTAACTTGTAAAATGTTAAAGTATATATTAGATTACTTTTACGTTTACTGCGTTCAGTCCTTTTTTACCTTCTTGTAAATCGAATTCTACTGCATCACCTTCACGAACTTCATCGATTAATCCAGAAATGTGTACAAAATGTTCTTTGTTGTTGCCATCTTCAATGATGAATCCAAAACCTTTAGAATCGTTGAAGAATTTTACTGTACCTTTACTCATTGTTTAAATATTATAAAAATTAAGCCACAAAGATAAAACAATTATTAAGATAAATGCAATAATTAATTTTTTATTTTTAATTGTAATTATCGTAAAATCAGTTTTTTAATTATATCCTTACCCAATTCTTCATTTAGCATATTAATTATTTTTTCTTTACCATAACTTAATTCTTCTCTTAAAACGCTTGAACTAAGTTGTACATATAGCGTGTTTCTTTCTAATTGAACAGCAGTTGTGTAGTGGTTTACTCCATTTCCCATAAGTTTTTCCCATGCATCGGCAACATTAACTTTGTTTAAACCTGTTTCTAATTTATTGGTTTCAACAAATTCCTTTAATGCCTCTGAAATAGATATATGGTCATTATTGCGTTTTGCCATTAGTTTGTTTGTATAGCTTTATAGGGTT
>JAIPBH010000028.1 GCA_021739635.1 Flavobacteriaceae bacterium
CGCAGTGAATTTTCCAGCTACGTTTGTGAATGTCAATGCCAATGTATAACTTTGGTTGAGCAGTGGGTTCAGTTTTCATATCTTAATTGTTTTTGTGAACTTTAAAGATACTGGACTTTCTGCTTTTTCATGGATGCTATAATTTATTGCTAGTTCTAGCCTACTTACGAAAATCCTCGCGGATTTTCTATTCGGTTTTTATTTGCTAAATTTAGTGCTTAAACCACGCAACAAACCATATACAACAACGTTGGCAAACATTATAATAGCGAATCATTATGAAAAAAACACTTTTATTTATGGTATTTTTGATGTTCTATGGTTTATGTCAAGCCCAAGAGCTAAAAAAAACATATCACGAAAATGGACAATTAGCGTCCGAAGGGAAAATGGAAAATGGAAATCCTGTTGGAGTATGGAAATTCTACTATGAAGAAGGGCAATTATCAAAGGAAGGAAGTTTTAACAATGGAATGGCTCATGGTGAGTGGAAAACATATTACCCAAGTGGGGAGTTATTCACAACAGGAACATTTAGCAATGGGAATCTAATTGGTGTATTTAAAACTTATATGTCTGGTGAAATAGTAGAAAAGGCAACGGTAGATACTGTGAGTAAAAAAGTGCTTATTGAACGATATCACATAGCAACAACTGGTAAATTGTCTGAAATTGGATTTCTCAATGAGAATGGTGAGTCACAGGGCGAATGGAAGTCTTATTATTATAATGGAAAATTAGAGACAATTGGGAATTACAATAATGGAAAAAAATCTGGTGAATGGAAAAGTTACAATAATGAAGGTGATTTAGTGGATACAGAAGAATACAAAGATGGGGTACCTCAAACTAGTCTCTATGTTAAAGCAGCGAAAGTCTTTGGAAGTTTGAGCAACGATGATATCAAAAAGGATGTAATTAGCAAAAGTGTATTCACAAAAATAGAATATGCTGAACAACCGAATATAGTTAAAGGATGGAAATTTGAAAACGAATCTGAATTTCTCGATGTAAAAATTATTTCGGCTGTTATGGACATAGAAAATGATTACTTTAATGACAGAATAATATATTATGACATAGTGGTAAGCTTTCTGGTACAAGATCCAGACATGAAAAACATTATTATTGAAAAGGCAAGATTACGATATAGCTATTCAAGGACTGGTGGAAAAAAACTGAGTGCTATTAACGCAGATAAGATAGAAAAAACTAAGATAGAACGTTTGTAAAATTGACCAAAGGAGATTTTTATTTCAGGATAAAACTTGTTTGATTTAAGAAAGAACGATTTGCCAACAACACCTAAACTGCATTAAAACGCAGTTTAGCTCAACCGTTAGCAGCAAATCAAAAAAATAGTAACTTGTAATAATTAAAATAATAATAGATATGGCAACATTAAAAAGACCAGAATTTAAATCCCATTATGACAATTTCATTGATGGCAAGTGGACTGCACCAGTCCTTGGAAAGTATTTTAATAATATTTCTCCTATTGACGGAAAAGTATATACCAAAGTAGCTCACTCTTCAAAAGAAGATACCGAATTGGCTGTAAATGCGGCTCATAATGCTTTTGCTACTTGGAGCAAAACTTCGGCAACGGAACGGAGTATCATTTTAAACAAAATTGCGGATAGAATGGAGGCAAATTTGGAGTATCTCTCTATCGTTGAAACCGTTGATAATGGGAAGGCAGTTAGAGAAACACTAAATGCAGACATACCTTTGGCAATAGACCATTTCCGTTATTTTGCAAGTGTGATACGTGCCGAGGAAGGTTCAGTGGTAGAACTAAATGAGCACACCGTTTCTATGATTGTCTATGAGCCCATTGGTGTAGTAGCACAAATCATTCCTTGGAATTTTCCCATTTTAATGGCGGTATGGAAACTTGCACCTGCATTGGCTTCGGGCTGTTGTGTGGTGTTGAAACCTGCTGAAAGTACACCTACTTCAATTTTGGTGTTAATGGAACTCATTGCAGACCTTGTGCCAAATGGAGTTATCAATATCGTAAATGGTTTTGGTGCCGAACTCGGAAGAGCATTGGTTACAAACCCTAAAGTTTCTAAAGCTGCCTTTACAGGTTCTACCGCTACTGGTCGTTTAGTAATGCAGTATGCAACAGAGAATATAATTCCTGTTACGCTCGAATTGGGTGGAAAATCACCAAATGTTTTCTTCCCTTCGGTAATGGATAGTGATGATGAATTTTTAGACAAAGCCATTGAAGGAGCGGTATTATTTGCCCTTAATCAAGGGGAAGTCTGTACTTGCCCTTCTCGTATTTTAGTACACGAAAGCATAGCAGATGAATTTTTGAAAAAAGTAGTTGAAAGAACCAATGCTATAAAAATGGGAAATCCTTTAGATACTGATGTTATGATGGGTGCGCAAGCCTCTAAAATTCAAAAAGAAAAAATAGCTTCCTACCTAAAACTTGGTAAAGAAGAAGGTGCAGAGGTATTAGCAGGAGGTGATATAAAAAAATTAGATGGTGAATTAAGCGATGGCTACTATATTCAACCAACTATATTTAAAGGACATAACAAAATGCGCATTTTTCAAGAAGAGATTTTTGGACCTGTGGTATCTGTAACAACATTTAAAACTACAGAAGAGGCTATTGAAATAGCTAACGATACACTGTATGGTTTAGGTGCTGGTGTTTGGACAAGAGACGCACACGAATTATATCAAGTTCCACGTGCTATTCAAGCAGGTAGGGTTTGGGTAAATTGTTACCACGATTACCCTGCTGGTGCTCCATTTGGCGGTTATAAACAATCAGGCATTGGTCGTGAAAATCATAAAATGATGCTTGGACATTACAGACAAGAAAAGAATATGCTAATTAATTATAATAAAAATAAGTTAGGATTCTTTTAACCTTAAATAAACAGGAGCATAACACTTTTGGTAGTATGCTCCTATTTTTACTTTGTTGAATAAATATTTACAATCATGATTAATAGATTATCAGCAACAAGTGAAGCATTAAACTTGATTACCCAGTTAAAGAAAACTCACGGTGACCTTATGTTCTATCAAGCAGGTGGTTGTTGTGAAGGTACTCAACCACAATGCTTTGAAAAGGGTGGATTTTATTTACGAACCAACGATGTATTGATTGGTTCAATAGATGGTTGTGAGTTTTGGGTAGATAGAGATTTATTTGAATATTGGAAATACAGCCATTTTACTCTTGATGTATTAGATGGCTTTGGTGCTGGTGGTTTTTCGTTAGAAACTTCCCTTAACAAAACATTCAAAATCCAATATAGACTTTTCACTAAAGAAGAACTAAAAGAATTAGAACCTGTAAAAAGGGAATTAAGTAACTAAAAGATGTGCTGGTAATCGAGTAGACGGCTCCGCCAGAAACTGACGGAGTGTGCCTCTCACACCACCTAGCATACGGGTCTCGTACTAGGCGGTTCGCAAAGAACTGGGTTTTGCTATCTGGCGCTCATAACGGACATGTATTCAAGGAAAATTGTAGGTTATGACCTAAGTGATAGCTTGGAACTAAACGGATGCGTGAGGGCTCTTAATAAGGCTTTATATAAAGCTAAGGACACAAAAGGACTCATTCATCATTCAGACAGGGGCATTCAATATTGCAGCAATGTATACACGCAAATTTTAAAAAGAAACAAGATAGATATTAGTATGACCGAAGAAAACCATTGTTATGAAAATTCCCTCGCTGAAAGGGTTAACGGGATTCTTAAAGATGAATTTTATCTCGACCAGACCTTTACAAATATAGCTCACGCGAAAAGAGCTACAAAAAATGCAATTAATCTATACAACCAAATAAGATTACACTTATCTTTAAACTTTAAAACACCTAATTTGGTATATAAATTAACAGCGTAAATTCAATTTTAACCTGTAGCCATATTTCAGGACGAGACAGTGAGAAAAATAGAAATTGAATATATTAACAAAATTAAAACCCTTAATCAAAGTGAAAAAAATATTTAACATACTCATTTATGGGTTACTTATTATTGGTTGTAGTAAGGAAGATGTAATTCATGTGGATAATCAAACAGAAGATAATAATTACAGTTTCAACATTAGTGATCAGCCAGCATTTCTAGTTGGTGAGAATACTGGGGCTAATTATTATAATGATATTACCGTTGGGGTAATAGCCTACACAGGTAATTCAATAAAGTTATTGACTTCTTCAGGGACTCAAACTGTTATGTTTATGGGAAGTGATCTTGAACATATTACTTCCGTAGAAACTAAAATAACACCAAATTTATATGAAGAGAATTCATATTTTAGAGACTATATAGGGGCTGGTCAATTAATAAAAGATAAAAATGGGAAAATTTACAGTATTGTGCATGGTGAATGGCATAATGGAAAAATCATCAATTATAATAATGTCCCTGGTTTTTATGCATCAATTGGATTAGCAACATCTGTTGATGGAGGAGAAACTTTTCAGATGAATCATACTCCAATTATTCCAGATTTTTACGGATGGAACCATGACAGTGGGCAAGCAGATTCTGGTTTAGCTGAACCTTCAATTACTTTTAATAAAGATAGTACTGCAGTTTTTGTTTATTATGGTGACCATAATAGAACTGGCAGGAACGTAAACATTAATATGGTAAAATTTGATGTTTCAAAAAATGGAATTCCCGACTTTACAAAATGTTATTTTTTAAAAAACGACAATACATTTACAACTGCACTAATTAGATCAAAAGAAGTTGTTGTCGGTCCAGAAATTGCAGATGCCCTTTTCCCACAAGTTACTTTTAACAAAACAACCAATACTTTCTTGATGGTTTATTGTTTAAATGACTATGATGAATATTTTAAAACCGGTCAGCCAACTAAATCCGGTATATATTTAAGGGAATCTGAAGATGGTATAAATTGGAGTAAACCACCTCAAAAAATCAAATCGGGATGGGCTGTTCCATTTAATACAACTACCCCATATATGTGGCATCCGACCTTAATATATTCAAATAGTTCTCAAACAGAGGGGTACTTATTGTTTTCACAGTCCCTAAATGGATTAGTAAATGATGGTCACAAAATGTGGGCTCAAAAATTTCAAATTAAAAAAGCTGAATAATAAATAAAAAACTATGCACAACAACTTATATAATTTATGCTCACACTAAAAGTAAAAACGTTGGGTAACACCGTATCCTATGAAAAGCACTAGCCTAGTTCTTCAAAGTTAATATTTATTTTTTAATTATCTCATCATGGTGGTTCTGTGGTGTTGGAATGTTGATAATTCCGATAGGATTATCAATATTACAACGGCCTTT
>JAIPBH010000019.1 GCA_021739635.1 Flavobacteriaceae bacterium
AAGGAAAGCTTTCCATCGGTTTAACTACTTAAACCACTGATATACAACTACATATATCAGCCAACACAACTTCTTTGAAGTGCTAAAAAAAGCCCTATTTTACAGAGCCTTTTTATGCAATTTGCGGTCTGGACGGGACGGATGCGTTTGATTAAATAATTGATTTTCAATATTTTAACTATAAAAATTTTATTTTATAAAATAAAAAAATTATTTTATAAAATAAGTTTAATTAAATGATTATCAATATTTTATTTTAAAAAATAAAAATTCAAAAAAACTGCCTATGGCAAAAACGTCCCCGGAAACGTCCCCGGTTTTTTTCGTATATTTGTAGCAAAATAAGGCCATGAGCAAGGTTAGCTTTTTTTTGAGGGACCCAATTGCAACTTTTAACAGTAGCATTCATCTGGTATGTCATTTTAATGGAAAACGCATCAAAATGAGTACTGAGCTAAGTATCAAACCAACCATGTGGATACAAAACTCCATGAGGGCCCGTATACACGCAACTTTTAAAGAGGCTAAAGACATCAATGAAAAATTAGACAAGTATGAAGCAGCCGTCAATAAAATCATTTACGATTTAAAGGAAAAGAATCTGTCCGTATCAAAAGCTGATTTCAAGGAGCGTATTCATAGAGAAGTTCTTTTAAACAGTTATACAAAGGATGGTAAATCATTCTGGTTCTATTATGACGAATTTGTAGAACATCAGAAACTTCATTTCTGCCCGTCAATATATAAAGATTATAACAACTCTCTTAGAAAACATTTAACCACTGTAGAAACCCTGTATGAGACCAGTATAACCTTTTCTTCGTTAAAACAATCCTCTGATAGCTTATTCCATAAGTTTTATAATTACCTGGCCTATGAAGCTCTTAATAAAGATGGAGAAAAAGGGTTAGCTATAAATACTATTGGTAAAAACGTGAAATGCTTAAAAGCCTTTCTTCACTTCTGTTTTGACCGTGACATCTGTATTCCATTCTCTTTAAAACACATGGTGGTTGAACAAATTGACACAGACACCGTTTATCTTACAGAAGACGAAATAAAAAAACTTTTTGAACTCAAGAAATTAAACGCCAAGGAGAAAATAGTGAGAGACCTTTTTATTATTGGTTGTGAAACGGGTATGCGGTATTCCAACTTTACTAAGCTACAAAAAGACAATTATCAATCTGGAAATCTGGTGTTTTCACAAGTTAAATCTACAGGACTGAAATCTAAAATAATCATTCCTTTAAGTCAAAACCATAAAGCCATAGCGGAATCATATAACTATGAACTTCCAAATCCAAATATCACTTGTTTTGAATTTAATCAAACTATTCGCAGTCTTTGTAAAGATGCAGGAATGACCAATAAAATTTTAATTCAGAAGTTAACCAAAAAGAATACAACTAATATTAGTTACGAAAAACACCTACTGGTCTCCTCTCATACTGCCCGTCGCTCCTTTTGCACCAATAAGTTCTTAAATGGTATGCCTGTACCCGCCATTATGAAATTCTCGGGACATAAAACGGAACGCTCTTTTATGAAATACCTAAAATTGGATGCTGAGATTACTGCTCTAAAATTCAAAGAGTATTTTTAAGAAAGCCATAACATTAATAGCTAAAGTCAAGCAAACAAAGATTGAATACTATTTAGATATTTGATTCTCTTTTAAGTTGCTTTTACTGCATACCGTAACATTATTCCTTAGATAATTTATAGTTTTATTAAATCCTTACTTAACATGAAGGATTGATATTTATCATAAAATACTTTCAACAAGTATTGTAATTTTAATTTTGAAAAAAGATTATTTAAGTTATAAATTTTAATTAGGTAAATTATAGCAAAAATAAATTGATGTTCTTTAGTTTAAATATAACTACTTGTAAACATATCTGTTTGTTGTGTGTAATTAAAAAATACCCGTTAATAGGTATGTTTTTAGTATAAATAAATTATTATTTTTATAATCTAAAACATTAGATATGAGAAATTTAACCATAATCCTATTTCTATTAACAACGTATTGTTCTTTTTCCCAAAAGTATGAGACTCTAAGCAAAGTTTGGATACCTGATAATGCTACAATTATTAAAACAGTAAAAGTTAAAGATTGTGAAACTAAAATCGATTCTGGCTACATCGTAAAAACGGAATTTACAAAAAAGAGTGGGGAAAAAACATATACTTTTACCAAAACTGATTCTCTAAAAAAACCGACAGAATATAAAATTGATAAAGAAATAAAAGTAAATCTTAAGAATTTTAGTGGTTACGCCAATTTATCTATTGACGAAAAAGATAAAACTAAACTTTTAGTAAATTATTGGCTAAATGATAAACATATTTTACCAAGTAAGACAAAAATTAAAATTATAAAAAAATCACTTCAATGCCCAAAAGGCAAAGAAGCTATAGAAGGAGATTATAAAATAGAAGAAACAACTAAAACTTTAGAAAAGGACACAATATTTAGATTATGGAAAGTCCAAAATAAGTCATTAGAGGAACTAAAAAAATTAGACTGGTTTATACATACTGACTCAATAATTGAAGTATATAACCAAAAAAATGAGATTGAGTACTATTTAGTAAATAAGTATGATAGAAATGCAAATTATGAATTAAAATTAAAAAATCGAGAGTTCATTTCTTATAGAAAAAAGAGTGTCGAATTTGGACCACTTACAATACCATTCAAATATAGATTTGGATATTCCAATGATAGTATCAAAGTTAAACAAGAGTTCAATGCTGATTTAAATATTGGCTTTTTTGGTGGTTATAGATTTGGCAAATATAGAATTAGATATGAGGGAGATAGCTTTAAACAATTAGCAAATATTTCTGGAACAATAGGAGGATTTTTAAGCCTGTCATCTGCAACATTAGACAAGACATCAACAACTGCTGGAAAAAAACCATTCACCGCTGATGAAAAATCATCAATTGGGATAATATCGCCTGGAGTGGGAATAATGTTAGATGTTTATAATGTCAATTTTGGTGCTTTTCTTGGTTGGGACATTGGCTTTGGAAACGAAGCTAAAAATTGGAATTTCAATAATAAACCTTGGGTTGGTTTAGGAATTGGATATAATTTAAATGGATTTTGGAAGAAATAACTGCACACAACAAATTACTGGGGTTAAAAAACAAACGATTTTAAGCTAATTTTGAAATAAAGTTTTCATCGTATGCTGGTTTAGAGAGCAGAAGCTATAAAATAAAAACAATCATTTCTTCTTGATTTCCCTTAACCAATTAAGAAAATAAGGTCTATCGTTATTAGTAGGTTGCTCATACCATTCGGAGCAAATAAAATAGAAGTTACCTTTAATCTTAACCTTGCCTGCCCAATATCTCTGTATATTATTTGGGTCAGATTTCAAAGCTAATTTTAAAAGAGGATATTGAATATGCAAATGTTCTCTGGAATAATCAGCCCGTTGTAAATTAATTATTTCCCTCTCTGTTATTAAATCTTTTTCTATAAGTTCCCACATTTCCTTCTTAACCAATTTTCCAATTTTCAGCTTATTTGATGGAGGCTCACTAGTTTTCCATTCTATCGCCATTTGTAATTTATCAACGACTTTAGGCTTATTGCTTTTTATTTCTGCACTCTTCTTAGACTCTAATTTATAAAACTGAAAACTAGTTTCATTAAAAGGCTTTTCTTTTAGTTCAGAGATTCCTATTTCTTTTAAGAACATATAGGTCTCATCGTAAAATGCTTTAGGTCTTGTAAAATCAATATTAGAACCTTCAGGCAGAAAAATCACAATACCTTGCCTTGCCCTTGTTAATAATACCCGATACGTGTTTTTTAAATATTGTTTTGTCACATCCTGATTGATACTTTGCCAGCCGGTTCCTTTAAAACTTTGATAGTTCCAGCTATTACCTTGAATATGGAAATCTGCTCCCCAAGCCATACAAACCCAATCAATTTCTAAGCCTTGAATATCATATTCTGTAGCAACAACTTCTAGAAAATATGAAGACCTTATATCATCTTTCCCATTTAAAAACCAATCTGATGGCGAAATTTCATTTTTAACATCAACACTATGAGTTCGTAATCGTCTTGCTCCAGATGAACCAACAATGCCTGTTCGCTCTGTTCCTTTTGCCATGCCTCGCAACCAATTTTTAGCAATATCTAAATCTCTTGTTAAAACTATAGGAAAATCTGCTTTTATACTATCGTAAAGTTTCTTCGCCAATTCTAAATTTAATTCTAATAATTCGTGTATAAAGCTTGATAATTTCTCTGACCTAAATGAACGTATAGAAACCGCTAGATGTAAATCTGTTTTACTAAATCCGTTAGTTGTAATCCAGGACCTTAAATTATTGTTTTTGACATATAAAGCATTTTGTTTTATTAGCTCCGAAAAATGAATGTCCCAATGGGTATAATGAGATTTTAAAGATTCTATCCATTCTTCCAATCCGGCTTCACCCGTATTAATTTCTTGTCCACCTCCAATTAAACACACAATAACGCACCAATCTTGATGCCTATTCATTACATCAATTAAAAATTCAGGCTCAGACATATTGAAGTCGTCTTTCCCTTTTTTTATCTTCATAAAGGAGCTCGCTTTTTCTTTATTCCATGCTCTTTGCGCTTCATCAAAAACGACTACTTTCTCTATCGGTGCCTTGATTGATATTAAATTATCATCTCTAAAATGATGAATGTTTTGAATAAATGCATTCGCCTTAATTGCGGCTTGTTTTTTTGTGATAGAATCTCCTTTTTCTTTTGCAGTTAACACCTCATCTCTAGTCAACGCTTCCCTCAGAACCTCAACAAGTGGTCCATTTCCAGATAGAAACACCGCATGTTCATCTTCATCAGATTTCATACGTTCATTAGCAATATTGAGTCCTGCTAACGTTTTTCCAGCACCGGGAACTCCAGTAACAAAACAAATTGATTTTTTTTGATGTTGTTTTGAATCTTCAATTATGGCATTTAAACAAGCTGCCGTTTTGGATAAATTTATAGCTCCAGAATCTGAACGAGAAATTTCCTTTACATTATGACCTTTATATAATGCTTGTGCTGCTTCAACAATTGTTGGTGTTGGTTTATAAATTGAGTTTTCCCAAGCCAGAGCATCTATCACATTTCCAGTAGAATTTTCTACAACTTTTTTAAGATAAGCACCTAAATTATGTTTATTCGTTTTTGCTGCGGTAATATAAGAATCTACATAAATCTGTTTGTTTTCAATATCCTCGGCATTAGTAGATACGATTACCGGAATTAACGTTGAATGATGACTCCCTTCATGAAAGTTTTTTAAATCTAAGGTGTAATCAATTACCTGTTCTATAGCATGATTGCCATAGGTATTATCGCCAACCTTAAATTCAATAACAAAAATAATATGCTTAATAATGACAATAACATCAACGCGTTTACCCATTCTTGGAATAGCAAATTCAAAATAAATTTGACCCTCTTGAAATTCCCTTAATTGGTCTTTTAAAACATCTATCTGGCCAACCCAAGCATTGCGTTGTAGTTCTTCTAAGGCGTGTGAATGTGACAAGCTTAATTCACCTAAAATTTTTGACGAGTCATCCTCAAAGAATTTTTTAAAAGTATTAGAGTAATAAGCTCGTTTCATTCAATATAGTTAAGAAAGTGATTATATTATTTATTCCCTTTTTTGGATTACACTGTTTTTATATCTTTTCAGTTTCTTGTATAAAAGTGTCTTCATAAAAACATAATGACACCTCTATTGTAAATCTAAAAACTTAATTCTTGCTTCAATTCCACCTAAACTTCTTCCAAAAATCTCACATAAGTCAGCTAAGTCAAAATCCATATGGCATTTTCTCAATATTTCATCCTCTTCAACAGACCATGATTCATATGCCCTAAAATGCATTTGTCTAGCTTCTAAAACTTGTTCATTATCTGCTTCTTTTTCTAGTGGTAGTGCCTTTATTAATTTCACTACATCTTCTTTCTTATTAGTAATAGAGTTCTTATCCTTTGTTTTGGTTAAATCATATGCACACTCTGAACAGAATTTATGATGTAACTCAACTTTAGAATTACATTCTGGGCAAAGAATTATATCGTTTGTAGGAATAATATTTTTGTTATTATCATTATTAAGAAATTCTTCAGGTATATCTTTTATAAAATCTGAAACTGCTCCTTTTAGAGATATTAAATATAAATAATCCTCTGCTCTAGTTAAGGCAACGTAAAAAAGCCTTCTTTCCTCCTCTAATAAGTAATCGTAATTGGTGGGCTTTATAACTTGATATATTTTATCTTGAAGCCATGGGTCCGGAAAACCTCCTTTGTTTGAATGCAGGCCCAAGACAAATACGACTTTAGCTTCTAAACCTTTTGCACTATGGATAGTCTTAAATTGAATTTTATGACCAATATCTTTTAATGCCTGTTTCAAATCTGAAGCCATTGCCGATCTTCTATATAATACAAGTATTTCTTCCGGGTTTATGCCTTCGGCAACATGGGTTTCAATAGTTTCCCAAATAAAAGAATGTGACTGTCCTTCTTGCTCTTCATAAAAAACTTTAATTTTTTGCCCCCCTTTTTTAACAGCTTTTATCTCTTTAGGAATTTGAAACTTATTCTTTTTAATGGCCTCTGTTGATGCACAAACAATAGGGTCCGTACTTCTGTAATTTAAATTCAGTGTTAATAATTCTGAATTAGAAAAATGGTTATTAAAATTTACTATATATCCTATTTCTGAACCTCTAAAGCCATAAATACTCTGCCAGTCATCACCAACACAAAACAACTGGGTGTCTTTTCTTGTAAGTAGGTTAATTAATTTAACCTGTAGATTATTGACATCCTGAAACTCATCTACCAAAATATATTTATATTTTTCTTGATATCGTTCTCGAATATTAGGATACTCTTCCAATAATTGAATGCTCTTGGTTAATAAACCATCAAAATCTAAATACGACCTGTTAATACAGTAATCATTAAATGCATTAATAATAGGAACCGCAAGTGTATAGAACATACGGACCCGTTCATGGGGGCTTTTAGATGCTTCCTCCATGATTTGCTCAATGGATTTTTCTGAATTAACAATTTTATTTCTTACCTCATTGACCTCTCTAAAAAAGCGTTTTATTTCTTTTCTGAAATTTGAGAACTCTTCATCATAGTGTAAGACTGTGGCAGAAGACAAGTCAGAACTTATTCGGCCTTTAATTATACGGTCTAACACTTCATTAAAAACAGCAGAATTATGAGTTGCTTTATCATATGTTTTTATACATGTATTACCTGCTATTTTCATTTTACCTTCTTTCCAAAACGTAGGATGACTTCTATTGCTAACATGCTCGATATAGATATTAGCTTGGGGGATAAAGAAGTCCGGATGAAAGGATGAGCCTTCTACTTTTACTTCTGGCTCATAAACATAGTCTATACTATTTCGGTATAACCAATCTGCAATATATTGTTCGGATTTTGAACGTACCTTATCACCTTTTAAACATGTAAAGTATTTTCCCTCTGGCCTATATTCTTCTTGTTTCTCATCTTCACGTATATTGTCTACAAAAAAATCTAGTATATAACGCTTTAACTTTAAAATAAAATCTTTATTTTTTGAAAGATTTATGGTAACTTTTTCTATAATTTCGCTTACCGATTCGTCGGCCGTATTCCCCTGAAATTCGCTGTCTGATTTTTGTTCTTCCACTATTTTGAACTGATTATCAAAAACATGCACTCCATCCATTTTTATGATTTGATAACATAAGCTATGAATAGTTTTAATAGTCAGTCGATTTAGCCAAGGAAATTTATTTAAATAGTTTCTACGTTCTTTATTTCTCTCTACAAAAGTGATTCCCTTGGTACTTAAAAACTTCTCATAATAACCTGATTTGTCTACCGCCAATATCATTCTATCTAACATTTCATTTGCCGCATTTTTTGTAAATGTTACGGCTAGAATATTTTTAGCATCTACAAGTTTGTCATCTATGAGATAGTTTATTTTGTGAAGTAACGTTTTTGTCTTTCCTGAACCTGCTCCTGCTAGTACCAGGAGACGTTTACTTTCAGATAGAACAGCTTCACGCTGTTTGTCATTTAACGAAGTTAAATCAGTTTTCGTTGATATTCTTTCCATGAATTGATGATTTAAAACATACTATTATTTTGAGGTAAATCTCGCTTAGCTTCTTCTACCATGTACATTGTCTTACAATTAGGGCAAAATAAATAATACTCATAATAGTAATTTTGGGTTGGTTTTACTTTGCGCTTTTTAGGACTCTTTCTAACTGTTGGTATGTCACACTTTCTGCATAAATCACCTTCTTTTTCTATTTTCTGCTCTTGGTAGTACTCAACATTATCTAAGTACTCTAAGTAGCCTTCATCCTTGATTTTATGCTCTGAGTTAATGCCTTGATTAGCTAAAACATCACAGCGTTCATTTTCTTCATGACCTGCGTGCCCTTTTAACCAATTAAATGTTACTTCATGTTTATCTATTATATTAAGTAATCTTTCCCATAAATCCTTATTGAGCACTAAATTACCCTTTTTGCGAATCCAATTGTTCCTTTCCCAATTTACCGCCCAACCTTCTTCTATACCATCAACAACATATTTAGAATCTGAGAAAACAGTTACTTTAGCTTTAGTTTTAATTCTTTCTAAACCAAAAATCACTGCCATTAACTCCATTCTGTTATTAGTAGTTAATTCGTAACCTTCAAAAAATTCTTTTTTTCTACCCTTATAACTAAGTATTACGCCAAAACCACCTTTACCAGGATTGGGTTCGGCACCTCCATCTGTAAAAAGTTCTATTTCTGGTATTTCTGTGCTTTTCATGAAATATTTTTAGACATATTACATTTTAAATTCTTCTGACTTTATTTTCTTTTTAATTCATCCAATGTTTTACCGTTTTTATCTTTCCAAGAAGTCCAACCATTAGCAGAACGCGCCAAAACAGTGGCAGCAGCAGCACTTGGTGAATTAAAAATGTAGTCTTGCTGAAATACATAAACATTGTTTTCTTGTGTAAGAATACCTTCTTCTAGTAATTTTTTGCGTAAAATACCAATCCATTTATTCATGCCACGTGTTTCTTCAATGTTAGATTTCCCATCCTTATAGACTAAAAAACCATCATCTGTGAGTTCTCCGACTGCCGATGCATCTTTTCCTGTACAGTATAATAATTCTTTGGAGCTTTTAGCTTTACGCTTTTCCTCAAAAATAGGATAGCCTAATGTTGCTAATAATATTTTTGCAGTATCAAAATGATCTAACAAATCATGTTCTCTACTTTCTGAAATAGACTGTCTATTAGAACCGGTATCATTATCTAGAATGTACCTACCAATTTCTTTAGTTTTACCCATACAATAATGCTCTAAAAACTTACTATCTGCTTTATTGTAATCATTTGTTTTAGATGCTATAATAATACAATGCGTCCAAAAATCTTTAATTCGGTTATGAGATTGAATACGCTTAAAACAATCTTCTCCTTCTCCAATATAAACCATTGGTTTTGTTCCATCTTCAGAATTACCAAATAGAAAGTAAACCCCTGTGTAATGAACCACATCGCGTTGACTAACTTCTTGCATTTTATTTCTAGGAAACAAAATGGCTTTTACTAATCTACTTGTTATTTCTGCTTCACGAATACTGGTTGGTGAACCATCTGGTAAAAATATTTGTATGGTTTGTGGTCTAGTCATTGTCTTTTTATTCTAATTAAAAATAAACATTACTATTTGTCATTGCTTTAATGAGTACAATTTTCCAATTATTAATACCATCTCTAGCTTCAATTTTTGAATAGTGGTTTTGAATAAATTTTTGAAGTTCCATATCATCAATATTTGAATCTCTACAACTTGAAATTAGTATATCTAATTCTGAAATAACTTCATCAGAATCTTCTCTAAATCGTTGTAATAAATCCAATTTATCATAATGACTCTCTATAACATTAAACAAGTTTGAATCGATATTCGATATGTTTTTCAATTCAAATGTAAATTCCGTCTTAGATACTATATTAACAAATAAATATTGCGAGTTAGGTATAGTCGCGGAGTATAGGTTTAAAAACAATAGGTTTTTATCACCTTTCCAATTCTCCTTCTTTTTTGAATTACAGGTTGAACAACAAGGAATTAAATTTATTGGATTAACTGAAAACTCTGGAAATTCATTCTTTGGGATATAATGATCTAACGACGCAACTTTTTCTATTGTGCAATTAGGGCAAGTATTTATTCTTTGATTAAATTCATTTGTAGTCAACTCCTTTTTGAGTTCTATAATAGATTTTCTTTGAGAAGAATAAAGATTTAGAAGGTTTGTTTTATCCTCACCATCAAAACCATGGGCTGAAATGGCAAACAAATTATTATTGTCAAATTTATCCTTATAATCAGAATAAGTTTGAGTTATCGTAACTTCGTTTTTTAATAAATTATCTTTAACAACTCCTTTATTCAGACTATCACTTACCAAATTTTTATGAAAAGACAGAGCATCTCCTTGATAACACTTTATATTTTTCATACTAATTTACTTTTAATATAAATTTTAGCATTTAAACTTAAAGAAAGATTATCATTTTCAATCTTTTCAAGTATTGTTTCATAGTTGTAATATTGCTCAATCATTTTATCAAGCATAACTTTGTAGTGTTTGTTTATCTCACTATTAGAAAAAACATCCTCTGTTAATACCGTTAAATTTTCTCCAAAACTTTCAACACCTATCTTTCTTATGAAAGGAATATTATTATCCTTTTCCATAACATAGACATTTTTTCCAAATATGTTTTGAATAATAATTGGAGAATGCGTTGTAATTAAGCAATAAGAATCAAATGATTCAACTAATTCGTATATTGAACTTATAAGCTGAGAAATTGCATTGGGATGTAAATGTGTTTCTGGTTCGTCAAATAGAATTAAAGAGTCATATCTAATGTTTGCTATTATTTTGGTCATTATTTCTAACATTATACCTTGACCAGAACTTAATTTATCTATTAGCTCCAAAAATTTACCTTCAATTATTTTGAACTCATTATGATCACCGGGAACGCGTAAACTATTATTAACAAAAACATCTTTTAGAACATCTTCACCTAAAAAGTTGAATAAAATATGCTTCCATTTTTCAATTCTATTATGGTGTTTAATTTTTTTATAGGCTTCAAGTAGGTTTTGACCTTTCTCAGTTTTTGAAGGAAGGTTCTTGTCTTTGTTAAGCAAACCACAAAACACATAATTAAAATCAACTTTTTGATTGGGTAAATCAAAAGTATCAAACACACTATAAGATACAGCTATGACTTTACTAAATATTGGTTTATGAGGTTTAAATGAACTTAACTTTGATTCAGATATATCTAACGGTAGATTAGTTATTAATTGGGTTTTTCCTGCTCCGTTTTTTCCAATTACAGCAAAAATTCTATCAGAATATTCTAATGCGTTATTGTAGTTTAATTCTATTTCTATGGAAGTATCAGAATAGTTCGGAATGAAATTATAAGTAAAGTTATATTTATTTTCTAAGCTTCTTCCTTCTAAAATAAACCTTATGTTTCTTGAAAGTTGCTCAACTTCATCATCTCTAATTAACGAGTTAACGAAAATTGGATTTGAAGCAAACTTATCATTTATTTCTGTGAAATAAGATGCATCCTTTAATGCATATAATATACTCCCTGTATTAATGCCAAAATAAGCTTGAATACCCTTATAATAACCTTCTTTTTGACCTACAGAGCAAAACGAATCGTCTAATGTCACAAACTTTGTTTTAATGACAAGTTTCGTCATTTCCGATATACCATCTGTTATTTTCACAGTACCAAAACTGTAATAATCCTTCACTCCAGTATAATATGTTAAATAAAAAGTGGTTTTACTTCCAAAATCATCCCAATTCCCCGATTGCAGATGGAAATAAGGATATTCTTCGTTATGGTAATCAACTACAAAAGGTACGAAATTTTCTAATATGTGAATTTTATCATTTTTTGTAACTCTTCGAATACTATAAATAGGTAAGTCCTCCTTATAGCTTGAAACAGCCAACGTAATATCAATACTGGATAATTCCGCATTAATGAGAGTTACATAAAATTCTATTTCTGGTAAATCATTCCTAAAATCGGGATGTACAACTGTTTCTAAAAATTTAGTAAAATCCTCATCTTTTTCTAATAATTTAAATCTGTCTAAAAAGGTGTATTCAATAGACCAATCATCATTATTCACTAAGTGTTGAACAGCATCATCATAAGCATTAGACCATCTAGTGTCTTCTGGAGAAGGCATTGCTTTTAAATCCCAAATATTATTTAAGAAAAGTATAATTCCATTATTCCATCCATCATCTTTTACATTAAAAGCATTAGGATTTTTATTTATAATATTAAATATTTTGGACTTTAAATGTTGGGCGTATTTTATCATTTACACAAAAAATAATAGTTTATTAATAAAAATTAAACCTCTACCGTTTTACTTTCTCCTTCAAAAACCTCCCGCAAACAAACTTTGAATGTATTGCTTTATTTGGGTTTGGTTGTTATCTATATATTCTTCCAACAATCTAATAAGGCCATTAAACAATTAACCTTATTAACGATGTTTTTTTATATTGGTTTAATTTATAAAATTTTCCAATTTAATGTTATTTTTTACTAAATATTGCTGAGCTTCAATACGCTCAAATATACCATACTGTCCATTTAGAGGTGGTAGTTCTCCAAATTGACTAACATACTCTTCTATAAGATAGCTTTCGGTATACAAAATACTTTCATAAGATGGTAGAACAATAATTTTGATAGTCATTTTAGAGGTGTCCAAATATCTTTGAATTCTAAATACTTTCTTACTTAACGATTGGTGTCCTTTTATTTTAGCTTTATCACTATTATTATAATTAGCAAGTACTGATTGTTGTAAAGAAGCTACTCTATTATAAAGATTATCTGCTTTACCAATGTATAAAATACCGTTGGTGTCTGTTTTGCCTAGTCTTGCTATTGGTTTATTTTGAAACAGAATATAACAAGCCCATGGATTAATAACATCTTTAACTACTTCTGATAAGGTGTCATTAATATGTAATTGGAATATTTGCATCTATACTAGACTTATATTTTAATTAAAAACCTCCTTCAAACAACTTTGCATTAATTGCTCACTTTGTTCTTGGCTTTGTTGTACTACTTGCTCTAACTCATCACAAAAACCGATTAAAGCATTTACTTTTTGGACGATGGCTTTTTGTTCTTCTAATGAAAAAATTGGAACCACAACTTTTTTCAAATTAGTTCCATTTATACTAAAATTACCTGCTGTAGTAGAGCAAAATTTATCTAACTGATATCTTGCTGTTTTAGAATTAATAAAGATGGCTAAGTAACTTGAATCAATTATTTTATACAAAGGTCTAACTTGAATCAATGAGTCTGAAAATATTAGCTTGTCATCATCTCCATAGTAAACGGCAGCTTTACCAACAAAATTTAGATTACCGTTTTGACGGCAAATAAATACATCTTGATTTTTAACAAAATAATTTTCTTTCTTATTCTCAGGTACTTCAATATATTTTGCTAATGCTTCATTTAATTTAATGAAACTAGTTTGAGTTACTGTTTCAATACCTAATCGTTTTAATCCAATTTCAGCATCATTTGGCCTTCCAGTAAAACCGTTTTTTGTAAATTGTATTATATTTCCAATGCATTCAGAATATGGCTCATTAGTCTTTGTGAGTTTGCCTTGAACGGCTAATTGTAAAACGGTTTCTCGTAATTTTTTAATGTTTGTGGTTTCATTAAAGAACATAGCAAAATGGTCTTGTAAAAACGCCCATTCTTTTTTGGCATTGTTGGTGGTAAGTTGGTTCAAAGCAGAGGCCGCAAATTTTTCTTTTAATGAAATACGTTTAACCGTTAATTGCTCTAATTGCTCAACTTCTTTGAATAAGGTTTCTACAACTTTAACGATTTCTTTTTGTTCTTCTAGTGGTGGTAATTCTAATATTATATCTCTAATTGCCTTTGTCGATAAACTTGGTTGCGCAGTAGTTGTAACGGATTTAAATATCTCTTTTTGTCCAGAATAGGACAAGAGGTAGAATACAACATATTGGAAATCTAAATTTGTGTTTAGATTATTAAAAAGCTCAAGTTTTGCCGTATTAGCAGCCAAATGCCATCTTTCTTTTTTGTCAAAAATTGCAACATCACCAATACCAGCACCAATTGACGTAATTAAAACACAAGGTTTAGTTAAGGCTGACCTTTCTAGTATTAAGGACACATCAAGATTAATATACTTAACTATCTTCTCTTTAATTTTATTCTTTCCAATATTTCGAGCCATAATTACTGGAACTTCACCTGAATCTGCAAGTCTTATGTATTTAGTATTTTCAAATCCTGCTAATTTGGTTGTAAACCCTGCATCTATTAATTTAATTTGCCTCCATTCTTTTGGTGAAACACTTTGATATTCACTTTTATATATAACGCTTTCTCCTCTTGGTCTTTTAATAGACTTATTCCTCATTAATTCTTCTTTTTCTGCTTTGATACGCTCCAATAAAATTGAGGAAGATTCAACATCAGGATTTTCTTTTCTCCATTTTCTAGTTAATTTCCCTTGAACAGCCAATTGTAAAATCAAGCCTTTTAACTCTTGGGCATTTTTAGGATTAACAGTGAGGTCTTTAAAATGTTTTAGTAGGTGTTTCATATAATTTAATGAGATTGCCACGTCGTGCCTCCTCGCAATGACATTTATTTTAAAGCTTCGGTTAATACATTAATAATTTCATCTTGTATAGAAGCGATTGTATTTTCAATGGTATTAAATTTTTCTAATAACACTTCTGGTTTTGCTAAGGTATCTACTTCTTGATGTGGGTTTTTAATATCTAAATTATAACCTCGTTTTTTAATGTCTTCTATAGACACTTTCCACGCATATTGGTTTTCTTCACGGTTGTTCCACCACGCCTTTTCTAAATCAAACTCTTTAATATTAATGGGTTTGGTTTTGTTATAGCTTACCACACCTTCTGGATATGGATGCTCAAAATACCAAACGTCTTTAGTAGGTGTGCCTTTTTCAAAAAACAATAAGTTGGTTTTAATACCTGTATACGGGTTAAATACGCCATTAGGCAACCTAACTATGGTATGTAGGTTACAACGCTCTAACAACTCTTCTTTTAAACGTGTTTTCATGCCTTCGCCAAACAAGGTGCCATCGGGTAATACTATAGCGCAACGCCCATTGGTTTTAAGTAACTTAACAATTAAGGCTAAAAATAAATCGGCCGTTTCTTTAGTTCTAAATTTTTGTGGGAAGTTGGTTTCGGTACCATCTTCTTCCACTCCACCAAAAGGCGGATTGGTTAAAATTATGTCTAACTTATCATTGGCTCCCCAATCGGCATAGGGTTTGCTTAATAAATTATCTCTGCGTACTGCTGGCAAATCGAAACCGTGTAGCATTAAATTGGTAGTACATAGTAAATGCGGTAAGGGTTTTTTTTCAATACCTCTAATAGAAGTTTGCAGAATATCACGGTCTTTTGGCGTTTTTACTTGTTCACGCATATGGTCTATAGTACAAGTTAAAAAACCGCCTGTACCACAAGCAGGGTCCAAAATACTTTCTCCCAATTGCGGGTTAATCATATCTACCATAAACTGCGTAACCGCTCTTGGTGTGTAATATTCCCCAGAAGAACCAGCTGATTGTAGTTCTTTTAAAATGGTTTCGTAAATATCATTAAACAAATGACGCTCTGTGGTGCTATTAAAATCTATTTGATTAATCACATTAATAACTTGACGGAACAAGGTTCCGTTTTTCATGTAGTTATAGGTGTCATCAAATACCGAACGAATTATATGCGCTTGTGGACTTATGGTTATATCTAAGTCTTTAAGTGTTGGAAATAATTCAATTTCAATAAATTCCATTAAGGCATCACCTGTTAAGCCTTCATCATTTGCCGCCCAGTTTTGCCATTTAAGTTTTTCAGGAATTGGAGACTCATAACCTTCTATAGTAATTTCCCATTCTTCTTCTTTATCGGCAAAAATCTTCATAAAAAGCATCCACACCATTTGAGAAATGCGTTGTGCATCGCCATCTACTCCTGTATCCTTACGCATGATGTCGCGTATGCCTTTTATGTTTGTTGTTATGTTGCTCATATATTTTTATTCCTTCTTTTATGTTTATTTCAACTTACTTATCCCGCGTTATAAATTTCATTTTCTAAATCTTTTATTGCTTTATCGAAGTCCTTCTTTTTACCAAAGGCGCGAACCAACTCAACGGGAGAACCTATTTCGTTTAACGGTTTCACCTTTAACACCGAACCATGTTCTATTGAAGTAATGCCTTCGTTTTCGTATTTCTCTAATAAGCTATTTATAACTTTTTGAGCTGTTTCACTATACTTACCAAAATAATTACGTTTACGAACATTATTAGCGCGTTCTTTTCTAGTTAAAGCAGGTTGGTCGAAAGCAATATGGCATATCAAATCAAAGTCATCTAAATCTTGTCCCACTTCTTCTCGCAATGCTTCCAGTAAAATGCCATGCTCTGCAAATTCAGAGATTAACTCTTCTTTCTTTTTAGAAGCATGCCACTTTTGAATAAAATCATCTAAAGAAGCAAACTCATTTTCTATATTTTTTCTTGAATAATCTTTTAAGGATTCTGTAATTAACTTACCGTCTTTACCGTAATACTGTACTCGTTCGTTAATTACAGAAACTGGAATATTATTCACATAAAATTTTCTAATGATTTCCTCAGTCTCATCTATGTCTATATTGGGTCGAGTAGGTCCAAAATCATCAGATGGGTTTAAATTATCTGATTCTGATTCTGGAACGTAATCCTCGTCATCAATTGGCATCACCGGGTCATCAGGTGCCGGCTCATAGATTTGTACTGGGTCCCCATCAAAATCTGGCCTAGCAAAAATATTGGTTGCCTTTCTAAAATCCATAATGGTAAAATAGACTTTTCCTTCGGCTTCTCTTATTCGTGTTCCTCTACCAATAATTTGTTTAAATTCTGTAACGGATTGAATATTAGATTCTAAAACAATAAACTTTACCATTTTTGTATCAATACCTGTGGTCAACATTTTAGAAGTAGTAGCTATTACAGGAAAATGCTCTTCTACATCGGTAAAATTATCGAGTTCTTGTTTTCCTACTTCATCATCTCCAGTAATTTTTACACAGTAGTTCCAGTGCTTAGCAACCAAGTCTGCATTTTCGTTAATTAACGCTTGACGCATTCGGTTGGCATGGTCTATATCAACACAAAAAACAATAGTTTTTGCAAAACGGTCTGTTGCCTTTAAATATTCGGTTATTTTTTGAGCAACCACTTGTGTGCGCTCATCAATAGCTAAAGTCTTATCGTAATCTTTTAAATTATAAATTCGGTCAGCCACTTCGTTCCCATACTTATCTAATAAGCCAGAAGTTGGTCTCCAACCATCGTCCACATTCGTTGTAATTCGTACGACTTTATAAGGAGCTAAAAATCCATCTTCAATACCTTGTTTTAAGGAATAAGTATACACAGGCTTACCAAAATAGTCCATATTAGAAACATCTTTTGTTTCTTTAGGAGTTGCCGTTAGACCAATATGAGTTGCAGAATTAAAATACGTTAAAACATCACGCCATGCAGAGGCTTCGGAAGCACTTCCACGATGACACTCATCAATAACAACCAAATCGAAGAAATCTCGACTAAATTCTTTATAGGCATTTTTCTCTTCGTCATTGCTAGTAAGCCCTTGATATAAAGCAAAATATATTTGATAGGATTTATCAATTTTCCTATTTTTAATAATATGCATGATGTCGTTTCCAAAAGGAGAAAAATCACCGTTCTTTGTCTGTGTCAACAAGGCATTTCTATCAGCTAGAAACAGTATTCGTTTCTTTACCCCCGTTTTCCATAATCTCCAAATAATATTAAAGGCTGTATACGTTTTGCCTGTGCCTGTAGCCATTACTAAAATAATTCGGTCTTGACCTTTAGCAATTGCTTCAATGGTTCTATTTATGGCATTTTGTTGGTAATAACGTGGACTCATGCCGCTGTCATCAACAAAGTAATCTTGCTGAACAATATCTTGGGCTTGTGGAGTTTCTAATTGGTTATACTTTAGATATTTCTGCCATAAAAAATCAGGTGAAGGGAAACTATCTAAAGGAATTTCTTGTTCGGTAGCTCCATTCTGATTTGTTTTATCGTGAAACACAAATGAATCTCCATTGGAAGTAAACACAAATGGAATTTGTAGAATTTCAGAATATTCTAAGGCCTGTTGCATCCCTGAACCCACAGGCTTTTTATTGTCTTTTGCCTCTATAATTGCAATGGGGACATTAGGCATGTAATAAAGGATATAATCTGCTCTTTTTGATTTCCCTCGTGTATATAATTTACCTTGAACAATAATACGACCATCTGTAAAGGATACTTCTTCTCGAACTTGCTTTTTTATATTCCAACCTGCTTTCTCAATAGCTGGGCTAATAAATTTGGTGCAGATATCTCTTTCTGAAAGGTCTTTTTTGTTCATAAAAATTTTCGCTCAAAGGGGGCTTAATATAAATTTGTGCTATTAATTTTTTAGGAGAATTTAAAGATATAAAAAGATGTTTAATCTAACCCCATAGGATATCATATTTATCTTATAAAATATTAGAAATTCCATAAGGATTTAATGTTCTTTTAAAAGTTTAACAGCTTAAATAATTTATATGTCCTATCCAGTTTTAGAATTCAAATCCCAAGTATTTTAAGGTAATTTAACTTTAATTGTGATTTTTGCATCATTAAGAAATTATTACTATCTCTATAGCATATTGCAAAAAACGGTTAAAGTGAACAACTGAAAAACGGAATTTTTTGAACCACTTTAAAACTCTTTTCAGCCTAAGCTATTAAAAGGATTTGCAATAATTATTGTTATGCCCACTTTTATCCGCTGTAGGTAGCTCAACTTGTCCGCCCTATTCAGGTTTAGTTCTAATCGGTTAAACTCGTATAAGTTCATTTAATTTTCGTAAGTAAGCTTGAGTTGATAAAATAGTATAAATCATTTTGTTTTCATATTTAACATTTCATAAGTTTCAACTAAGTACATTTCATTTATATAACCTATTTTATTCAAATACTTTACTTCATAATAATTATCATAATATGACAAAACTTTAATTGATGCTCCTTTTGGAATTAATATAAGAATATATGAAAATATGCCAGGTTTATCTCTTAGTTTTCCTTCCATTTTCAAAGTTGTACTTAAATTTTTATTATTAGAATTTGAATTTGTATAAATTGATGTGTTACTAGAAACTTTACCTTTTAAAGAATTCATTTCATTAGTTTCAACTAAGTAAATTTCATTTATATAACCTATTTCATTCAAATACTTTACTTCATAATAATTATCATAATATGACAAAACTTTAATTGATGCTCCTTTTGGAATATATTTAATTATATTTGACATTGGGATGGGTTTATCTCTTAATTTCCCATCAATTTTCATAGTTGTTCCATACGTTTTATTTGCATCAAAATTACTAGTAACCTCACTTTTTGTATCGGTATAGTCAACCGTTTTTTCTGTGTCATTTTCGGGATAACTAATATTTGCATTTATTACCTCTCCATTAAGATAAATATCTGATTGCTCTAAGTCTCCATTTTCATAATAGGTAGTATAAAAACCATCTAACTCTCCATTTTTAAAATTCCCCTTCTGTTTTATATTCCCATTCTTATAATACCAAATACATATTCCTTCCATTACAATATTATGTTCATAATAGGCTGAAGACAATTCACTAATTTCCCCCTCAAAATATAAATGTCCTGAAATATAATATTCCTTAACTTTGCCAATAGGTTTACCGCTTTCATCTAAAGTGATTTTTCTATAATATTCTGCTGATTCTGGATAACAAATCTCCCAATAGTCATTATAAAATATCTTTTTTTCAACGTATACTTTTTCATTTGAATTTTCAATTCCATAAGTTTCAATAATTTTGCCTTTACCATCAAAGATGTATCTAACAATACTATTTGATGATGATAAATCTTTTTTATTAAGATTATAGTATTCATATTTAGTATATAAATCGTATGTGTTGTCTGATATTTTTTCTATTTTTTGCACAAAATTCCTAGAGGACATGGTAAACCCCCAAATGTATTCATACCTTTTTTTTATGCTATTGGATGAAGGATTATTTAAATCCCAATATCGAGAAATATTAGGAGAAAAATAGGAATAAATTTTTTCAAAATCCCTCTGTTCTTCAGCAGTAAGTAAATCATTAATAATTTGAAAATAATCCTCTGAATTGAATCTATTAGATATTATTTCTTTTTTTTCATCATTATTAAATCCTCCAAAATAGTATATTGAAGAAACTATTGCTAAAATAAAAAGGATTCCAATGATAACAAAAATGCGAAACAGTTTTAATTGATGCTCTCTTTTCTTTTTTTTTTGTTTCAATTTAGCAGCTTCTTCAAACGCTTTTTTTTCAGTTTCTATCCTTAAAACCTTTTCTTTTTCTAACCTAGTATTTTCATCTCGAATTTCTTTTTGTCTTTTTAAATTAGAAGCTTCATCAAGTGCCTTCTTTTCCTTTTTCTCTTTTTCTTTTCTTTTTTTTTCTAGTTTCGCAATTTCAGCTCTAATTATTTTCTGTCTGTTTGAGACAAGGTCTTCCTCTTGCTCACTATTTTCATATTCATTTGAATTACCACTCGGTTTTTTTTTTAGAGAATTATCAATATTTTTGCTTTTCTTTTCTTTACTAAAATCTACTTCTATAAAGTTTTGATGACTAGTTAATAATATTTGCTTTATCTCTAATCCATTAGAAATTATTATTGTCTTGCCTGTATAAAGATTCTTATCTAATTCTAATGGGGTGTTGCCAATTTTTTCAAAAGAGGAAGTTAAAACAACGGCTTCCCCCTCAATTGAAATGATCTTGTACTTATCTTTTAATAAATTGTGTGCTATTAACGACTCTCCTAAATCATTTTTTTGTATTATTTGTGAGATAGATGTGTAATTTGATTTTAAAGCTTGATTTTCTAGTCTAGGTTTTTCAATAAGAGAAATATCATTATTACAAAACTGCTTTAAATTGTC
Source organism: Flavobacteriaceae bacterium (assembly GCA_021739635.1). GTDB lineage: Bacteria > Bacteroidota > Bacteroidia > Flavobacteriales > Flavobacteriaceae > Yeosuana. The sequence goes on from JAIPBH010000019.1 coordinate 21,314, forward strand.
TAAATAAAAGTTTAAAGAAGATGAATTAATTTTGTAAAGGCGATTAAATAATTTCGATTGATTTGGGTTTAAAAAATCTTGTACTGTGAATAAAAAATTATCCAGAGTATTAAATCCCCCCTGCATAACTTCTAGCCATAAAGACTTGTCATGTTTTAAAGCTTCTAAAGCTGTTAATATAACCCAAAATGAAAACCTGTCTATTTTTTCATTATAAAAATTTATATCTCTTTTTGGATGTTGAAATTCACTTCTTCCAGTTTCAACAGATTTTTTATTAACCAGTTCAGGGACATACATACCATCATAATCTATTAAGCGGATTTGAAATTTACTGGAATCTCCTGTTATTATTATATTTCCACATTGCAAATCACCATGTCCAATCCCATGACTTTCTAAATCATTTGACATATCAACCAATTTCTCCTGTATTTCAGAAATTAAGTGTTTATTATTCAAATGTTTAGTGATAAAGTTATTAATTAAATTTCCTTCAACCCATTCCATTTTTAATATTGGAAAGGATTTACCGTTAACCATTATTTCATAATCAATAAATTCACAATCTGTTTTCCATGTTGAATTTATTTTTTTTACATAATCACATATAATTTTATAGCGTTCAATCGTATTTTTTTCAATTGTCAAAAAACATCTAATAGCATATATTTTTCCGTCATAACTTCCTTTAAAAACGGCAGCAAAAGCACCAGAACCAAATAGAAAAACCTTAATTGGCGTAGTTCTTACAGGAATCAAAATCATACCTTTAAGAGAGCGGAATGCATCTCCTCCTTTTTTTTGAATGAGTTGATTATATTCTCCTATTGTTGGGAAGTTAATTTGCATTAATTGTTTTATTGAGTTTTTTGTATGGACACACTATTTTACTTATTTCTTTTCTTCTTTTCCTACAGGCTTCGTAAGTTCTTGTATTTGTGAAGTTTTACTCCTAAGCTGCTTCTTTAAAGATTTAATGTCAGATTCTAAATTCTTATTCTTTTTTTCTAAAGTTTTAATTATTAAATTTTCAGAGGCTTTATTAGTTTTTTGATGGTCTATAGGTCTAAACCAAAAAATAAAAAGTAGACATAATAAGATTAAACTAAGTGCAGACATTAATAACACTGATATCAGTTTTATCTTTTTTTTGACTTCAAAAAAATCATGAGCAACACCATTGAATTGATTTCTTATTTCTTGCATTTGCATATCATTAAATTTTATTGATGTTATTTCTGTAACTTGAGTTGGTTTAAACTCTTCTTCATTCTTTTTGGGAAATGAAAAATTATTTGGTGGATGAATTATTTTAAGATGGCTTGTTTCTTCTATATTTATAATTATTGCAGAAATATCATCTTCTTGTAATTCTTTACTTTCCCAATATTTTAAACAAAAGTTATGAAAGGATTCAAAATCACTTAATATAATTAACTCATTAAATACCTCTGGTTTTTGTAAAATCAATCTGCTTAATGCATCAGTTGCTAAAATCAAATTATCACCAGGCACAATATCAATAATTTTTTGATTGAAAAATTTTTCATCAATATTACCTTTAATTAAATCTATAGAATTCAGAAAATAATTATTACTATCTAGACTTTCAATATCTGAATAAGGAAAAGAACTTATTAGATTTTTTGAATTGTATACAAAAAGGTTACTATCTCCGCAAGAAATTACATTAACCTTATTATTTTCTGAAAATTGAAGGCCAATAAAAGTAGCTGTACCACCCTTGGCTTGTTTAGTCTTTTCTAAAGATGCTTTCGCAGGATTGGAGCTAAATTCAAAATTTACACCGTTATATTGTTCTACACTTTTAGATAAATTTGAAATTAATTCTATTGGGATAAAAGTTGTTTTATTTATAAAATTTCTAGTAATTAATTCCGCCCAAATTTCAGATTTAAAACTCTGAGTGGTTCCATCGGCCAAAGCAAAAACCTTTTTTTTTGGATTAATAGCATATTTATCCTGTATAAATTTATATTCATAAGAATCTCTTTTATGCAGCTGTAAAATGGTTGTGCTCACTATTGAGGTGTTCCAATATTTAAAAAATTAATTAAATCCGTTGCATTTCCATTAAACACATATCCTTTTGCAAAGTTATTTATATTATATCCTTTCTGTTGGGCTATTCTAACCATATTTTCATCAAGAACTGAAGATAAATCAAACAATAATCTTCCAAATCTATCTCCTGTAGTAACATCGCTTGGAAATAGAAGTTTGTCCCCGGCTGTAGTAGATATATGAATGTTTAATATTTTAGTTGCCCCATAATTAGTATGCAATGTTTTAATTTGTTCAACCTCTTTTTTTAAAGCACTAAAACTACTACCTGAATCAGTTGCTTCACCATCTGTAATATTTATTACTATAGGAGGATGACAATCTCTATGGTTTCCCCAGTTTATCCAATCATTACAAAGTCTTTTTGCGTTTTCAAATGCTTTGGTCATAGGGGTATTACTCCCAGCATATGGTTTTATCCATATAGGCTTTTCATTCTCTTGCCCAAGTGGATAATCAAATATGTTTTTAATAGGGACAACCCATTTTCCAGATAACTGACCTTCCCATCCAGACTGGACTGTATTTATGTCTTTTCCATAGCCAATTATTGCTACCTCAAAACGATTTTTAAGTTCCCCTCCACTTCCAATACATCTAAGCCCTACTTCGTATAAAATATCATTTATAGCTTCAGCTACTTCAACAGCTTTTGTATGTGATGCATTGCCAAATGTCTCAGTCATCGAACCACTTTGGTCAATTAAATATACTAGCAAACAAGGATTTGTACTACTAATAGTTAGATTTCTTAAATCGTGCATTATTTTTTTTTTAGTTATATAAATCCCCATCTTTATAACCTTCTTGGTTTCCAGAATTAGTTTGATTAGTATTCGTTCTTGTAGAATCATTAATCGTGTTTGGATTATTATGCCCTCCGTTATAGCCACCCTGATATGTAGAAGAAGAACTAGCGCCTCCTGTATTACCTTGATATGTTTGAGGTGGTTTTTGATACTGAGCATTATTTTCTTTTGGATCTTCGCCGTATTCATTTCTACCTCTTTGCCCTTCTTGGAATAATAACCATAAACCGTAAAAGGGTATTAATTGCCAAAAACCACTATTTCCTAAATCATGGCATCGTTTTGCTCCTTGCGCCCAAATAAACCAAAGCATAGGTATGAGTATTATAAAAAGTACAGGAATCGCTTCTTCTCCTCCAATTGCTCCAATAATTCCTATAGTAGTTATATACGCAATAGTGTAAATTAAAATTGATAAACCGTATTCAGTTCTTCTAATACGGCCTTCAAATGAAAAAGGGTTTTTGAACATAATTTTTGTGTTTTATTAATAATTAAATTTAATTCAATCAATTATAGTGTTTTATGACAAAAATCATGTTTGTCAAAATTACTTACATAACAATGTTAAAAATAATCTTAGAAATAATCTTACGGTTTACCGTAAATACCTTTTCTACAAAAAACGGTTAAATTAAACAACTGAAAACGGAATTTTTTGAACCACTTAAAAACTCTTTTCAGCCTAAGCTATTAAAAGGATTTGCAATAATTATTGTTATGCTCACTTTTATCCGCTGTAGGTGGCTCAACTTGTCCGCCCAATTCAGTAGCGTTCCACACTGTTTATTTCGTTAAAGCCCATATTTAACCAGCTATTATATTTTCAAATTTTTCTGTTATTATTGGTAATCTATCTTGGTAAATTAATGGATGTATATGACATGACATAATTTCTTCAAAATTAGATTTAGTATAGACCTTCTTTAATTCTTCTTTTAAAAATAGCCGAATACTTTCTGGTTCCATTTTTATTTCTTCTACTATGGTTGTTCTATTATCTAAGACATAAATAATATCTTCAAAATCATGACTGGTTCTATAATCGGTACCTCTATCTTTAAATGCTTCAAATTTGGTAGCAAGAAAACAACCAGTAGATAACATTTTTATTTCAATGCCCTGAATAGTTACGGCCCATAAATTATCAAATCCTACTTCATACCATTTATTTGCAGGCCCCATAGGACCATCTTTTGAAGGCATTATATCTACTGATATCTCTTTATATAAATAACTACAAATGGCATGTCCGTTTGGGTCTGGACTAAAGCCAAGTGAAGCCAACCGTTCTTGCATTTGTGCCCAAGCAGCATAATTCACTAGGTTTATAGTTAAATCGACATCTCCAGTTGGTCTTATGTCGTCGGCAGAAGCATCATTAGTATACAAACTTACTACGGCTCCACCTACAAAAATCATTTTGTCTTTAAGCTCTTTAAGCGCTGTTGCAATTTCTGCAACGGTAGCGATGTTTATAATTTTATTTTTCATCTAAAACATGCTTTCATTTAAGTTTGAATCCTCATTTAAAATGCGTGATTTCAGTTCTTTTATGGCCATCTCTTTTTCTCTTGCTCTTCCTACCCTTAATGCATCGACTAATGCCAGAAGCTCATGTAACTTATCATCTTTTAGTACTGCTTCAATTATAGATGGATATAATGGTGTAATGGCTTGTCCTCTTACTTTCCCTTTGCCACTAGGCCACACATAATGTTCTTCACTTACAATAATATTGTTTAATGGTGGCGCAGAATGCGCCGTGGGAATACCACGTACTATGGCTCCTGGTTGTTGTGGAAATGCGTACTTAATGCCATATTGTAAAAACTCTAACAAAGCCATTTTAAACACTTTTTTTCCTGACCCATCTATTAAACCTGCAAATTTTGAACGTGCTAATGATTTACTGACTTCTGATTGACTGATATACAAAGCCACTGCCAATTGTTCTTGTTTCCAAGGTGCATTAGCATAGCTTACTATTTTTAATAACACCACGATGTCTAGTGGGCTCATTATGGGTTGTTTTGCTTTCATAATTATAAATATTCCATATTCGAATACGCAATATTACAAAATTAACAACTAATTATTAATTATTTATAATAATATATTCCATATTGGAATACGGAATATAATTTATAATTTGACATCCTTCTTTACATGTTTAGTAAAATCAAACCCAGTGCCTGCAAAAAACGGTTAAAGTAAACAACTGAAAACGGAATTTTTTGAACCACTTTAAATATCTTTTCAGCCTAAGCTATTAAAAGGATTTGCAATAATTATTGCTATGCTCACTTTTATCCGCCTAGGGTGGTATTGTCTTGACGTTTTTTGCAATAGGTTAACTCTAATACTTCCCAATTATGCAAAAGTGTAATTAGTTTATTTGTAATAAGTATTTCATGAAATTAATCAAAACTAGGCGAACACCCTAAAACATCACTGTAAGGTTGAATATGCTTCCAAAAGGCTTTTCCTGCACTATCATAATGGTCTAATGAATAATTAAGTTTTGTATTTGAGCCAACTTGATATATGTATTCATTACAAGAATAAGAGTATTGTTTTTTAAAGCATACAATAGCAAAATAAAGTGTCTTGTAATCAACATTTACAGTATAAAACGTTACTCTAGATATTGCTTCACTATCATAACTCGTGTAAGTTGTTCCATAACTTTTAGATTTTACGAATTCCATTATTTCTTCACAAGATTGTGCATTTAAATTATAAGTTCCAAAAACAAGAATTAAATAAAGTAGAAATTTTTTCATTTTATTCATTTTAAAAAAAATTCACGAATATTAGTTATATCTAATCACCTTGGAAGAGAAAATAAGGTTAATATAAGACGCCTAACCATTTAAATTAGAAAGGCGTCTCAAAATAATTACTTTTCAATCAAAACTAAATGATTGGACCAATCAGAAGGTATTTCATTAATATCTAAAACTTTAAGTTCATCTTTAATAAGATTAGCCGTAGAAATAGCTAACGTTTCGTTCAAAAACTCTGTATCTAATTTGTACATAGCTCCAGTTGCAGGATCGACTATTAGCATTCCTATAATTCCTCCTAATAAAATATTACCAAAATACCATCCGTCTAATTTAAATTGTACTGGTACTGTCTTTGGGTCATACCCGTTTTTAGTAAATTTTACTTGATATTGTGCTTTGGCAAAAAATCCAGACCCGGCTTTTAACTTTACAGTAGCAGGAGTATTTCCACTATAAACTTCCATACCATGTTTGTCAGTGATAGTTATTTTTGCTTCAGAAGGTGAGCTGTTAATAGAAATAGGATAATTACTTTTACTTACTATACTTGCACAACTTGAAAATAGTACAATAAAAGATAGCAATACAACAGTTAATTTGATTTTCATTTTAAATTTAAATTTTAATTTTGCCTACTTCTGTTTTAAGTCTATTTTCGGCTTATTCTGACTTTGAATTTTTCAAAAATATTCATTTATCTGTATTCATTTTATGACAAATGTTTGCTTTAAATACATTTTAAAGTTTTGATATTTCAAAGTTAAAACCTTAAAAAAATATATCCTTACGGCATTCCGTAATACAAAAAAACTCTGCACCAAATCGAAGCAGAGTACCTGAATAAATCTCCCTAAGATTTATTAACTAATTAATAGCACCACAAGATTATAAGAAAGTTGTGAAATATCTTTACTGTTTTCCGTAATTGAATTAAAAATTTAGATAAGTCCTAAATCTTTAACGGTAGCCACTAAGTGAATGGCATTATTGGCTTTGAAATCTATTCGCAGTTTATTTAGCCTTTTTTCAATGGAGCTTAAACTACTTGGTGTTTTTTGATTTTCCTTCATATATTGGCTAATCTCTTCTTGTGACAGCCCTTTAGACAACTGTGTCAATAATAGAATATCATAATCATCAATTTCTAAAGTGTTTTTTGTACTAAGCGCCTGAGATACTTCGGGAGATAAGTACTGCTTATTTTTATAAATAGCAGCAATAGCCTTTGTTAATTCTAAAAGGCCTCTTCTGGTTTTACAGACATAGCCATTTATATTATAATTAGATATCATGGAGCGAACTTTTTGGATTCTGACTTCAATAGAATACACTATAATCTTAAGGTTTGGAAACTCTTTTTTTAAAACACTAATTAAATCTTCACCAGATTGAATGTTTTGTTCTCGCCAGTCTGATTTAAATGACAAATCCGTAATTACCAATTCAAAAGGAGCTCCGTCTGCTTGCGCCTTTTTAATTTTTAAAAGGGCATCATCACAATATTGCACCTCATGTATTTCTTGAATACCCAATTCACAAAGGGTTGTATGAACTCCTTTGTTGATGTCCTGCATATCTTCTGCAATTAAAACCTTTTTAAACATGACCTAAACATTTATCTGGACACTAAATCCTTTAGTTATCTGAGAATCAAATGTAATGGTTCCGTTAACAGATTCTATACGGTTTTCCGTATTGGTTAAACCATTGTGCTTAGTCAGATTGCAACCAAGTCCGTTATCTTTGTATGTAATAGATGTTTTTTGCTTATTTTGATTAAACGTTAACACAACTAAGGTTGCCTGACTGTGTTTACGCATATTAGTCATGAGTTCTTGTAAAACTCTGTATAATGCAATTTTTTTTGTTTCATTTAGAGAACTCCAGTTTACCTTATTGATATCTTTGGTTATGATGTTTACTTGTTCTGACTTATAACTTAATAGCAAATCCTTCAAATGACTCTCAAAATCATTATTGACATCAATTAGACTATTTTCCTTTGAAATATCTCTTGTCTTGTTATAAACACCTTCTAAGTCATCTAAGATGTCATTTTTTACGGTGTTGTTTTCTTGCAACATGGTCATGATATGATACACATCGTTGGCTACTTCATCGTGCACTTTTTTTGATATGCGAACTTCTGTATTATAGACTTGTTGCAGTTTGTCTTTTTTATGTTTTGCTTTGATTAAGAAATAAAATAAAACAGAAACTAAAAGACCAAATACTGCTATGGATTTAAATATATAGCTGTTAAACTTTTCTTTTTCAGCTTTAATCTGACTGTCCTTAATTTGTAATTGAAGTTTTCGTGCTTCATTTTCTTTCTCTTCATAATTGTATTTAATGGCAGCGTAATTATTTTCCTGTAGTTGCTTTTTATGTTCAATTTCTTTGGCTAGCTTTAAATAACTGGTGAAATCTGGATTATCCTGTAACTTGAGCTGTAACTCCATGGCTTCCAATTTAAAAACAGGAGAGTCTATCGTGTCTGCCAACTTTGCCATGTTGTTTGAATAGATTATGGCTTTTGCTTTGTCATTTGTTTCTAAATAGAATAAGGATAAATGCCTATAACTTGAAAATAAAGCCACCATATCTTTTAAATCATCTTTTATTTTTAAACCCAATTCCATGTTTTTAAGGGCATCTGTTTCTCCTATTTTAGACTGATAAAATCCTAAATTATCAAGATATATGGCTTTAATACTTGAATTTTCTAATTCTAATACCTTTTCATAAAAGGGTATTAAAACGTCAACAGCTTTCTTGTAATCATAGGTGTCAGCATAGGTATTTGCTATATTATTTAGGATAGCTACTTTATGTGTTTGATTATCATTAAGTTCTAGGGCTTGATTGTAAAATGTGATGGCATGGTCATAATCGCTAATTTTTCTATAAATCATGCCCAGTTGATTACTTAATCTTTTTCTTGGTTCAATAGTTTCTATTTTGTCCCTCATGTTATCTATCAAGGCATAGGCCTTTACAGCTGTTAGCTCACTATCATGAGTAAATCCCATTTTAAACTGCCCCAAGGCAATTAATTCAAGATAGTATGCAGCATTAATTGTGTCATTTTGATTTAAGGCTATTTCAACCTTTTTATTAAAATAATCAAAGGCTTTACTTGTTAGGCTAATATCTTTAATTTCAAGGATAGATTTGTAGTAAAGGGAAGTACTGTCCTGAGCATTTTGAGAATGAATATTACTTTTAAAAACACAAATAATGTTAAGCAATACAAAACAAAAAAAGAGGAATGATAATTTGTATCTTTTCATTTCTCTAAAATACTAAGTAAACTTTATTTTATTTTTCTAAATAATAATTTATTTTTTATTTAATAAAGATTATTAAATTATTGATATTATATCCTCTAATTTGTTTGTCTTATTTTTAGAATAATATTAAGTTCCAATATTAAAATTATTATTAAAAACCTCAATTGTGTTCTTAATAAAATATGATAAAACCATATTGATGATTTTTCTATAATTATTATTCATTTCCACTACGTGAACAAAAAAGTATATTCCGTGATTTTACTGCATACATCCAATATTTAAATCAGTTAATTTATAATATAATTCACCGAATAAAACAATCCATGTTAATCCGTTGTTCTACAATATGCATTCAAAGGTTAATATGCCTTAGAAAAAACAATATTTTATTATAAAATATAAATTGTTATTTTTCCTTTAAAGACTATTATTTCCTATATAAAAACTAAATACACATTCTTTCATGGTTTATCGATAATTAATATACCTTTTACACACCGTAACTAAAAAAGCGTTAGTTCGGAATTTTACCGTAGTATAAACCACTAGTTCCATACGGTAATTTATTATACTGTTTGCTATATAAAAATTAACCATATTAACCCTGTATTTTCCATCTATGTTTTTAAATATAAATCCACCGAAAAATGTTCGTGATTTATCTATAATTAATATATCCGTTTTACCGCATAACAAAAAAAGTGATTATTCGTGATTTTACCATATAAACTATGCGTTTTTGATAAAATCAAATATATGTAAGTTCGTGGTTTATCGATAATTAATATACCCTTTACACACCGTAACTAAAAAAGCGTTAGTTCGGAATTTTACCGTAGTATAAACCACTAGTTCCATACGGTAATTTTTTATACTGTTTGCTATATAAAAATTAACCATATTAACCCTTTATTTTTCAACAATGCTTTTAAATATAAATCCACCGAAAAATGTTCGTGATTTTACCGTATAAACCATGCGTTGCTCAACGATAATTTATTATAATATTCGCTAAATAAAAGTAATTAGTATTAACACAATACTTTTCTACGCTTTTTATATATGAATACCCTCGAAGAACATCCATTATTTTAGTACAATAGATAAAATTTAATTCTTCCTTTAAAAACCGTTAGTTTTTGATAAAACTAAATATATGTGAGTTTGTGGTTTATCGTTAAATAATATACCTTTTATACATCGTAACCAATAAAGCGTTAGTTCTTGTTTTTACCTTACAAACCATGTGTTTCCCCAAGCTTATTAATTATAACATTCTCTAAATAAAAGTGATTAGTATTAACCCTATGCTTTTTAATCAGGAATCCCACCAAAGAACATGAATTATTTTATTATAAAAAAGATAAAATTTTATTATAATAGCGGAAAAAAAGTAATTTGTATTAACGCTATGATTTTCTACGCTTTTTATATATGAATCTCCCCGAAGAACAATCAATTATTTTATTACAAAAGATAAAATATTACATCATATTGGTGGTAATTTAATGCCAATATTAATACCCCTTTGCTTTTCAACCAAAAGCAGCAATTAATAAAATTTATAGTTTTTCAAAAATCAAGAACCAAAAAATAACTTTAAAGTTATTTTAAAGAATAATTTTTATTTTATAAAATAAAAATTTGAATGCCATAAAAATTTTAAAAGAATTGATTATACTGAACTACCCAAAAAATGGACAAGTTTAAAAATAAAATATATTAAGTATATTTGAATAGTTGTCTGTAGATTGAAGTATTGATTAAAAATTTAGCTGTTCAGGCTAAAAAAAGACAATCAGCCAACACAACTTCTTTGAAGTGCTAAAAAGCTCCGATTTTTTTAATTTTTTTTTGAAACTCTTTTCGATTCATAAAAAAATATTTAACACCTATGCTTTCTTAAAATTAATCCTCAAAACTATTCATAACCTCACGGTACTTTTTAGATGAATACGGTTTATGGCTTTCATAAAAATCTTCATCGGTAAGGTAATCAGGGTGTTTTATATCAATATAATATTCCTCAGCCCAATTTCTTGTAACATTAAATTCGTCACCATCAATTATTAGGTTAACTGTCATGGTTCCAATCCAGATATCATTCCCATTTTCGTTTTTAATGTATTTATCCGTTCCTATAACTTCTATTTTTTCTGGCATCAAGTTGAAATCAATTAAGAAATCATCCATAATAGCTTCTTCAAGCCCTTTGGCTGAGCCTTCTATCAGACCAAATAAATAATCAACAACAAATTTTTTAAATTTTATTTCCATTTCATTATGAGTTATTAAATAATTTTAAAAGTTGGGTCCTTTTGTTCAAGAAAAGATTCTATTTCCGTTTTGTTCTCATAGTAAATAATGAGAATGGAAAGAGCAAACGCTGGTAGCAAAGCAGAAGGAACCAATTCACTTAAAAGCATCATGTCTAGGCCCTCCATAACAATTTGATGCACATCGGTTTCAATAATAAAAAACTCAGAAAAAGATTCTGTTAGCTTATCCCATTTTGGGGCAATTAAAATGTTAGTTCCAAGTTTTTCCATGTATGTAGGACGAAAGTCTTCAAAAGTACTTTCCCACTTTAAAAAATCTGTAGAGTTTTTATGCCTTTTCCCCCAATATTGCTTTTGATACCTAAAATAATGGACTCCTAGATTATGAATCATATTGACTTGCTCCATGGGGAATTTTGAATCAGAAAACTCCTTGAATAATTTAAAATTTTCCTCTGGATTGGTTTCTAGGTTATGATTGAAATAGGTTGTGAACTCTTCGGCAAAACCCTCATACCTATTATCAAATAGAATTTGAAAGTATGGTATTTTTAAAAAAAAGGATGGTCGTAATGGAAGTTTCATACGAGTTTTATAGTTTAATAATGGCGCAAAGCTAAACCCTAACCTAGACAAATATTGTCTATCATAAATTAAGATTTTATATCTTAATACAAACTCAGACCAAGCTTTATGGCAACTTGCCCAGCAATAGAAGGTCAAGAGATTATAAAGGAATACATCAATGGCATATACAGAACAAAAAACTAAATCGTTTAAACCTGACCCCAAAAAGAGGTTTAGGATACCATAACTGGAGATTTCGATGGACACTTAAAATTGCACGAAGAAAATAATCCTAAAGAATGATGGTCATGAACCGTTTAAAATATTTGAAACAAGAGCTCAAGAAAATTAGTAAAGTCTAACCTTCTTTTTTAGGTACGGAAGAGGGAAATTAAATTCTTAGTTGGGATTTGTTGATATGGACTATTATTTAGCAAAAGAATTTACAGATGATTTGCCTTTTTAGTGCTTTATTACACAATATTGTTTCTTTTTTATTTTAAGTTATCAATAGAGTAGGATTTTATATAGCCATAATTAATCTGTATTGTAGGTGTAATATTTATACCCTCTTCTTTTTCTAAGCTTCTGGTCAACGGAATGCCATTTAACCAATTTACGGTTTCATAATTATCTTCAGCTAAATAAAGAATGCTTCCTGGCTCAAAAGATTCTTGGGCAAACGTATGATTTTCCTTGTTTACTTCCTTAATTACCTTAAATACTTTGGGAAATATCTTGTACACATTTAAAAAATTTCCTGAACTATCAAATTCCACCCAAAGTTTGAAATGGTGCCTTACAATAACAAGTAATGCTGGTAAATCTTGTTCTAGGTAATTATAGGAAATATAATCTTCTTCAAAATATAAGCCACGAAAATAGCCATCAAGCAGATAATTGAGCCTGTCCTTTGTGATAACATAATTTAATCTTTCCCCAAATTTTATTGGCCTTCTTTTATTTTTGTCTTTTGATAGTTCTTTCTGGAATTGTTCAAATGGTGTCATTCTATATGATTTTATAAGTTGGGTCTTTTGTTTCTAGAAAATCTTCTATTTCAATTTTGTGTTTATAATAAACAACAAGAATGGATAAGGCAAATGCGGGCAATAACTCTCTTGGAACGGTTTCGTCCAAAAACATCATGTCAAATCCATTTATTATATATGCATTGAAATCAGGTTCCGCAATAATGAATCTAGAATAACTTTCGGTTAGTTTTTCCCATTGAGGACCAATTAAAATATTGGCATCAAAGGATTCATTATATGTTGGGAGCAAGGTTTTGAAGCTTTCTTCCCAAACAAGAAAATTATATGTACTATCGGGTCTTTTACCCCAATAGTTCTTTTGGTACCTATAATAGAAAACACCAAGATTATTAATGATTATCTTTCTTTCTAAATCGGTTTCTGATTGATAGAGGTCTAAAAATAATTTAAAGTTGTCTTCAGGATTAGTCTCCAGTACATGGTTAAAGTAGGTTGCGAAATCTTCCTCAAAACCTTCAAATCTGGAGTTGAACAACACTTCAAAATATGGAATTTTCATTAAGTATGTTGGACGTAAGGGTAGTTTCATATGGGTTATATTATTTACAAATTTCAATTTGGATTTTTTTTAAGGAATAATTGGAAAGGTGTTTTTTAATTGAGATAAAAAACTTTTCTTCATTTAATAAGTGTTTTTTAAGTTCACTTTTCGGGTTTTCCAAAGTGAGGATACTTTTTTTAAAATTGCCATTAGGATAATAGTAAGTGATGAGAAACCATCTTTTATATTTTGGTAACTCTTTAATAAATTGTTGGTAGTTGCTGATGGAACTGCCTCTGTTTAATTTTAGCTCAAAAGTTTGTTCAATTTTAAGTGTTGCCATGGAATTTTGAATAATAAATGGTTTATAATTTAATAATGGCGCAAAGCTAAAACCAAACATAGACAAATGTTGTCTATCATAAATGAATATTTCTTATCTTAGTACAAACTCAGACTAAGCTTTATGGCAAATTACCCAACAATTGAACGTCAGGAAATTATCAAAGATTACATCAATGGTATATACCGAACAAAAAAAGAAATCATACAACGGCTTAAAGAGTCAGATTTAGGCGTAGTACCTAAAACTGTAGAACGTGATTTAAAATTTCTTAAAAACCAAGGTTATGAGATAGAATATATTCGTGGAAGTGGATATATTTTGAAACACTCTGAAGAATTTGTAAGCGAGTTATTGAATAGAATTAAAAAGGTGTCAAAACTCAAAAAAACTATGGATGATAAAACAGGATTATCTGAATATATTTTAGATAATTCTGTACAAATGGAAGGTATAGATTTGATTCCTGAGATATTTAAGGGACTTGAAGAAAAAAGGTATATAGAATTTGTTCACACAAAACATGGTTCACAAACATCCAAAGATTACAAAGTTATTCCGTTGTGGTTAAAAGAATATGATGATTATTGGTATATAATTGCCTTACCAATTGGAGAAAAAATAGTGAAATCATTTGGCTTAGACAGGATAAAACATTTAAAGCTTATGAATCTTTACGATGAATCACTTATCACAGAAGATATTACAGAACAAATAGATAATTATAATTATCGCCTTGGGGTTAGTTATCCAACGTTTCGTGAAAATCCCAAAAGAGAAATTATAAAACTGGCTGTATCTGATTTTCTATTACCCTATTGGAAAAGTAAACCTGTTCATCAAACACAACGGATAACAAATGAAAAAATCGAAACAAAAATTCAAAATAAATTAAAAGGGTATACTATGGTGTACTTTACTTTAATTCCAAATTTGGATTTAATAAAATTAATAGTTTCAGGGGTTGGAGACATTAAGTTGATTGAACCAAAACACTTAAAGGCATTTATTCAAAAAGAGTATAAAGGGCTGATGAAGGATATATTTTGATTTAATTTGACTAATCTTCCAATGGATATATAATATTTTTATCTATTAAAAACTGAATACATTCATCATGTGTTGGGAATTTAGTTTTATATTTTTCTTTAGTACCAGATTTTGTATTGCCTTCTTCCCAATTCAATTCGTGAGAACCTAATAATTTTTTCAAATCTTCACTTGCACACAGCCAACCTTTAAAATCTACATATCCTACTTTTTCCCCCTTTTTTTTGGAGTCTTTCTTTATATATAGTCCTCTATATTCTTTCTTTTTAATAGGATGGAAAGGTGGTTTAGGAACATTACTATTAATTACATTAGGTTGATTGCGTGTTAAAGGAATATTATTTTCTCTTTGTATATTATTGTTACTTTTATTTTTTTTTGAAACTTTATTTTGGGATGTTTCAGTTTTGATTAATTTTTCCTTTTTAGCTTTTTTTGATAACTTTAAACCCTTGGTTAATCCCCATTCTGTATATTCATTTCTTGGATTGTATAAATTATTCTTTTTTGAAACTGTTCTATCTGTTCCAAAAAGTTTCTCTTCCAATTCAATTACATTAATTTTATTTTCCAAGGCTAATTTCTGCATATACTTGATATAGGATTCATATGCCAAAGGTTTTTTTCTTTTTAAGGTGCCATCAAATAAATTTTTATTTTTACCCCCATTACACCTATAATAACTGTCGTAAACAAGAGTATTATTATTTATAGTGCCATCTATTGCGCACCATGCCATACTTAACCATTTGTCTAATATTAAATATGTTTGTTTTTTTGGAACTAATGCTTCTCTGTAAAAGAAAAATAATTTTGTAAAATATGGATAATCAATTCCAGGAATTTTAAAAGCTTCTATACCGTCTTTAAACTCCGTTTTCCCTGGGATTTTATGCTTTTTTGTTTTTGGGTCTTTATATCTTTTTGAAAATTTTTTGAATAAATCTGAAGGTGAGTCTGAGTCAATTATTTCTTTTTTGGCAAAATTCATGAAATCATCAAAAATACCACTATTAATGAATTTCAAAAGAGAATTTTTTGCGTTTTTTTTTGCTGATAAAAAAAAGACACCCCAAAATAATATTGCTAAAAATTCAGTTTTATTATTATATTTTTTATTTCTAATAAGTTCAATTACTTCACTCTTACTTATTTGATTTTTGTTGATTAAAAAATTGGGTAGTTGTCCATAATCCTTTTCATAATCTTTATTATATCTCTTCTTTTGTTCCTCAATGTTAAAAGAAGATGGAAAATCTGGTGATTCTAAGATTTGTTCTATCATGTGTTTTTATTTAATAGTAATTATTTCTTTTAAATGCTCATAAATCATCACCATAGCTAAGGTATCTAATTCACAGTATTTAAGCAAGGCTTGTTCAATTTTATTACGCTCTAAATCAGTCATATCTGAATACTGCGTCAATCCATAAGCGGTCATAGCTGCTCCACCATTATTGATATCCTCAATATCGCTCACTCTTTCAAAAGTATCATCCCAATCTTTGAATGGTTTATCCAATGATTTATAAGGGTCGATAACTTCACCATTTTCTATTTTAAGCCAGACTTTATCTGGTTTAAAATTAAATGAGCTAAGTTCAATTTCATTAATTGGTTGCGTATATTTAGTTCTTATAAATTCGCTAGTTTTAAAGGTTGCTGGTAAAATATCTTTGATGGAGTTGCTGCCTTTTGCGTAAGGATTATAGTAATAAGCTTTAATTACTTCACATAGGTCTACCATACCTCTTGTTGGCGCCCATAGTTCACCATTATAATCTTTACTCTTTGGAGGCGTAGTAATTGATTTAATAAAGTCTATTAATTCAACTCTATCTTGTTCACCAGATTGTTCTAATTGTACTTTAACCTGATTTAGTGTGGTATTTTCATAGGGTGAAAATTGAAAAATGGTACCATTATTTTGTTCCAATGCTAATTTCAATTTTCTAACAAACTCAAAGTTTGGAAACTCCCCAGCTTTTATGTTGATATATTCATTGGCGTGTTCGACTTTGCCGTCTTCTTGATATATATGGTGTGAAAACTGAAAAACAACCTTTTCATAAGGATGCTGACCAGAATAAAAAGGTAATGGAGATGTTGAAGCTTCAAAATCAATAAAGTTCAGTGGAAACTTCCAAGTGTCCATTTCAGCTTTCAATTCAGGGATTAAAGTATGAGGTTCATAATCATTTACTAAAGCTTTATGCTTTTGAGTAAGCTGTCTTCCAACTCTTGACATTTTACCGTCTTCATCTTTAATCTCCCCAAATAATTCGTCATCAATATCTTCAAGCTTGATTATACTCTTATCATTAAGATGCTTCCATCGTCTGAAATCCCAAATTTCAAATGCAGTTGGGTCTTTAAAATCATCTTCATTCCAACCTAATTTCCTAGTAAAGCATTCTTTCACTCCAGACTTTAAGTTCTCATTATCATCCTTTGTTCTAAATTCACATTTTTTGCAGATTTGAAAGTTTAAATCATAATCAAAATAACGGTTTTCCTCATAAGTTTTAGCCAAGACTTGAATTGAGTTTTCAAAAGTAAATTTATCCAATATTCTATATTCGCTCAACTCTATTTTTTTGATTATATCAGAAACATCAATCAATGACAAAACCGATTGTTTTTCAGGATTATCAAGTTTATGTATTTTTAATTCTATCCCAGTACGATTATCAGATGTTTTAGAAACTCTGAATAGCTGATTTAAACCAGCTATCGTTGTTGTCTTATCCTTATCAGCCAACATTAAAAAAGGTTTTACAATAAACTGAGGAAATGCCTTTTCAATAACATATTTCTGAAAAGCCACATCGAATAAATAGAATTTCCAATCAGAATTATACTTTACATCATCTTTTCTAAAGGATTTAGCCTTTACCTCAATCAAATTGATTTGGTCACCTTTTTTTTCTAAAATATCAACTCTTATAAATAGGTTTTTAAACATGAAAGCCGCTTCAAAAATCACAACATTATCATGTTCTAACAATTTTGAAGTTTGATTCACCTTTTCTTCATAATCATAGCGGTCATCAGAATTTTTATCTTCAATAAGGTTACCATCAGGATAATGTAATCGGGCCAATTCCTCTACTTGAAAGCCACCTGAAGCAAGTGCTTGTAAAAAAGGGTCTTCTTGCTTTTGATTAGCGTACTCCTTTTTACTGGTGTAAAATAGTTTGTTGGGACATTCTAGCCCAAGTTTGTAGCGTGATTTAGAAAGTACTCTCATTGAAGTTCTAATTTAATTATTTAAGTTGAGTTAACTTTAAATTATGATTGTTGTTTTAATAATTCTTTCACCAAGAAATAGCAGATGCTACAAAATAGTATGGGCCAGAGTAAAATTACCAGATGTGGACTAACATCTTTGTCATTATCTTTAACCTCATTATAGGTCTGAATTTTATCTAATTCAGAAATTGCGTAGTTAAGTAAAAGACCAAAAATTAAGTAGGTGATTATAAAATATAGAGCCATGATGTATAATTTGTCACAAAGGTAAAGACCAAATTAGACAAATATTGTCTATATAAAATTATTGTGTAGTGTAGCTATATTTAACATATTATCAGAAATAAGATAATCTATTTGCTTTTTTTTAATTAAAACTAATTTTAATATGAATTAAGTCAGGTATACCTCAATAATATTTAAATATCATGGAACAAAACAATAACAATCGTACAATAAATATTTTGTGCAAAAATAACGACCCAAGAAAAAATAAGATTTAATGAGATTGCTAATTCACATAGTATAAGTACCTCTGAATGGGTTGCTAGCATTTTAAATATTTATCAAAATGGTTACCGAAGTAATAAACTAACTCCTGAACGAGAACAAGAACTATTAGCTAAAATTGACAAACTAGAGAAACAAGTTGAACGATTAAAGGGTTTAAATAAAGAAATGAATGATGCACAAAAATTATTTTAAAGAATAATTTTTATTTTATAAAATAAAAATTCACAGAATCTAATATTTTAAATCAATTGAATAATACTGAACTACTCAAAAAATGGACAAGTTTTAAAAATAAAATATATTAAGTATATTTGAATAGTTGTCTGTTGATTGAAGTATTGATTAAAAATTTAGCTGTTCAGGCTAAAAAAAGACAATAAGTTCTTCTAAATAAAAAAATAACGGTTCCGAATTATTTTTAAAAATAATAATTATTTTTTGTTACATAGGCAAAAACCGTCCCCGGAAACGTCCCCGGTCAAACAAAAAAGCATCCCAATTTTCTGTAAAGAAAAAAGGAAAGCTTTCCATCGGTTTAACTACTTAAACCACTGATATACAACTACATATATCAGCCAACACAACTTCTTTGAAGTGCTAAAAAAAGCCCTATTTTACAGAGCCTTTTTATGCAATTTGCGGTC
>JAIPBH010000029.1 GCA_021739635.1 Flavobacteriaceae bacterium
TTTTTCGTAAAACTTCCAATATTCTTTCGTAATTTGCATTTAAGTTGTTCATTATTAATGTTTTGTGGTTAAAACAAGTTACTGATTATCAGTAAGATGAACAACTTTTTTCTTTTAAATCATAATGCACAACGGGTTTATATTATATAGATGTTATAAATAACTCTTTACTAAGAATTAAGAATAAAAATGCTGGTTTAGTACTTAAAATTTTAAAAATCTCAAGACTTATTTCTTTATATATAGCTTCTTGTTAAGGCTCATCAATTTTATTAATTTAAAATAAGAGTTTATAAATGGTTGCATAAATTGAGATAATGCGCTTGTTAACACTACTTAAATAGAAGGATACCAAAAGCTAATTTATTAATTCTTAAAACCTCATTTACTAGAAAATGGTGTTAAAATTTTTGGTAAAAATAAATTTAGGACTATAAATAAAATGTGGCATCCAAATACTTTTAGGCAAATAGAAGAAAATGAAATAATCACTTTGGCTTAGAAATCAATAATAACAATTAAAACAACAAAACCAAACTTAAGTCTTTACATTCCCCACCGATTGGGATTAAACTGTTAAGTTTAGTATTGTTTTTATTAGTGAAGTAAAAAAATAATTATTAAAAAAAACCAAGACTTAAGTAGGTTTAGTCTTGGTAGATTTGGGGTTTTATAACTAACTAAATTATGATAGATTTGGGTTATCTAATTCGATGTATCAAATATAAAACTATTTTTCATTAAATAAGATTAAATGCAAATAAAATCGATGAAATACATATTATTTTAACATTTTTATAAAAATCTTTAAAATAACATGAAACAAAATTAATGAGGTGTCTATTCTTATTAGTTTATATTAAGTTGTTTTTTTAAGAGTTATGATCTTATTTTTTTAATATGT
This sequence comes from Flavobacteriaceae bacterium, assembly GCA_021739635.1. Lineage (GTDB taxonomy): Bacteria > Bacteroidota > Bacteroidia > Flavobacteriales > Flavobacteriaceae > Yeosuana. The sequence continues at coordinate 905 of JAIPBH010000029.1, forward strand.
TTAATTAGGAGTTTTATACTATTTAACTTGTTTTTGTTTAAAAAAAGAAGCTTCTTAAATTAAGATTAGAAAAATTTAACTCCAAATATTTATAATTATATAATAAATAAAAGATAATTGACAATCATTATTTTTTGTATTTTAATTAAATATTACAATCCCTGACTCAGGATAGATAAACAATTTGAAAAAATAAAATAATATGAAAACATTAGGGTTAATAGGTGGAATTAGTTGGGTATCAACAATAGATTATTACACACAAATAAATCAAGGAATAAATGATAAATTAGGTAAACTTAATTATGCAGAATGTATAATATATTCATTCAATTTTCAGAATATTAAGGATAATAATGATACAAATAATTGGGAATCCACTCTTAAAATGGTAGTAGCTGCTGCTAAAAATTTAGAAAATAGTGGCGCTAAAGGTATTGTTCTTTGTGCAAATACTATGCATATAATAGCTGATAGATTAGAAAAAGAAATAAATATTCCTTTAATCCATATAGCTACTTCTACTGCTATTGAGATTAAAAAAAATGGATTAAAAAAAATTGGCCTTCTAGGAACAAAATTTACTATGGAATACGATTTTTTTAAATCAAAGTTAATTGAATTTGGAATTGATATCATAATTCCTCAGAATCTATCGGATAAAGAATTTATAAATAATACCATTTTTGATGAGTTAACCAAGGGTATAATTAAAAGAGAATCTAAAGAACGTTTTTTATCAATAATAGAACAATTAAAAATTGATGGTGCCCAGGGTATTATAGCTGGTTGTACTGAAATACCATTAATTATTAATGAAAATGATATTGATATACCTTTTTTTAACACAACCCAAATACATTCGAAGGCCGCAGTTGAATTTGCGCTACAAGAATAAAAAATTTGATTATCAGTTTATAACTTATATTGTATATAAGAACATATTTTTACAATAATCTTACCAAAAAATATTTAAAATTTGTTAAGGATAATTTTTCCTGATGTATTAAAACTTACTAATCCAGATTGTCATGGAAGCCTTGCGGGCAGAAATGTCAGTTGCAGAATTGTGCCGAAAGTATGCCATTAACGAATCACAGTTTTACAAATGGAACAAAGAGTTTTTGGAAGCGGGCAAGAAAAGATTATCAGGGGATGCCACCAGGGAAGCTACAAGTGACGAAGTAGCGGAACTTAAGAAAGAAAACCAACGTTTAAAGGAAATTGTTGCTGATTTGGTTTTGCGCTACGATATTGTAAAAAAAAGCTCGGAGATGCTGGGTTAACCGAAAAGTTCAAGAAATATATGCGACTTACAGTATCCGAAAAACAAGAAATCATCCACATGGTTACACGTTCTGAAATTGGCGTAAATAGAACACTTCGGGAGATTGGAATCAATAAAAGCACGTTTTATAATTGGTACCATGCCTATAGTGAAAATGGTGTTGAAGGTCTATTGCCAAACAAGCGAGCATCAAAAAGGCAATGGAACAGTATTCCACAAGAGCAAAAGAATTTGGTTGTAAAATTAGCGTTGGACTATCCTGATTTATCCTCACGAGAATTAGCCTATAAAATGACCGATGAACAACAAATATTCATATCGGAATCAAGTATTTATCGAATTTTAAAAGCAACAGGATTAATTACAGCTCCAGCTCATATTTTTTTGAGTGCAGGTGATGAATTTACCGATAAAACAAGCTTTGTCCATCAAATGTGGCAAACTGATTTTACCTATTTTAAAATCTTGGGATGGGGCTGGTATTATCTGAGCACGGTTCTGGACGATTACAGCAGATATATTGTGCATTGGGAACTTTGCTCCAATATGAAAGCCGATGATGTAAAAAGAACCATTGATAATGCCATTAAAAAAGCGAGATTGATTACCAAACAAAAACCAAAATTATTGTCTGACAACGGTTCGTGCTACATTGCAACTGAGTTAAAATCATATTTAAAAGATAACCATCAAATGCAACAAGTACATGGCAGACCTAATCATCCGCAAACACAAGGAAAAATTGAACGCTATCACAGAACCATGAAAAACGTTGTAAAACTTGATAATTACTTCGCCCCACAAGAATTAGAGGCCGCTTTGGAAAAGTTCGTTTATCGCTATAATAATGAACGATACCATGAATCATTAAACAATTTAACCCCAGCAGATGTCTATTACGGAAGAGGTGAGTTGATTTTAAAAGAAAGAGAAAAATTAAAGAAAATTGCAATTGTAAACCGAAGAAAGGAGTACCAAAAATCAAAATTAACAACAAATCAAAAAAATCTTTTATCTTTGAATTATTAACTAAATACTCTCTTAGCAAAAGTCCAATTTAGTTTGAAGACGTACACATAATCAACATCATTAATCATAAGAACAGGTTTGTATTCTTTAAGAAGAACTGAGCTAAAAAACAAATCTTTTTAAGCCATTTTTGAAACAAAATTCTCATTGTATGGCATTCCTGATTTAGCAATTGCAAAGGCCTGTTTTAACAGTTTATTGCAAACCGCCAATAAAGCTAGCTTTTTACTTTTTCCTTGTGCCACAATACGCTCAAATAGTTCTTTGCAAGCCTTATTGTATTGGCAAGCGGTAAAACTACTCAGGAATAGTTGGTTCCTTAATTTCTTGTTACCTATTTTACTTATCCGACTTCGTCCTCTTACACTACTGCCAGATTGCCTGATGGTAGGTGTAATGCCTGCATAGCAGCACAATTGTTTCGAGTTTTCAAACTTTGAAAAACCATCTGTGAATACAACCAATAAAATAGCTGCCTTTTCTCCAATGCCTGGAATAGTTTTTAAAAGCCTTAATTGTTCCTGTTGCTCTTCTTTTACCAAGGCTATTAATCGAGCTTCCAGAACTGATAACTCTTTATTTAAATCCTTTACCGTTCTGCTTAATGAACGATACACCGCTTTTGAAGGGATACCTAAAACCTGTTCCCCATCCAATTTGTTCTTCATCGCGGTACGGTGCTTTACATAAGTATCCATTAAGCGCAACAATTGCAAACATTCCGCTTGACTTTTATCTTTTGCTGTATAAAGCGGTACTTCATTGTTACGAGCATATTCACAGATAGATTTTGCATCACTTTTATCGGTTTTTACCTTCGATAATTTCATCTGGATAAAACGCTTTACCGATAAAGGATTTACTACCGAAACAGCATAGCCTTTTTCATATAAATATTGTGCTAAACAATAATGGTAGTAGCCCGTAGCCTCCATAACCACCAAACTTTCCTTTGATAGTTTTTTAATGAATTGCTTAAATCCCTTTTCATTGTTTGTAAACTGATGGTGACCTTTCTCCAAACTAAAAACATCAAATACATCTTTGCTGATGTCTATTCCAAAAAATTCTGTATTTTTATTCATAAGAACTGTTTTATGAAAGGACATTCTACTTTGCTTTCAACAACTTGAAATCGAGATCTACGTCTCACAGAACTGAACGAAATTAAAGTAGAAAAGAGAGGGGATTATCAATGTTGCCGAAGTCTGAAGCTTCACCGTGTATACTAACCTTAATCCTCTCTTTTGTTCTTTCTGATTTATTATCTAATTTATCAAAAGACAAACTTAAGCCGTGTATAAAAAATTGCTAGTTTTAGCTGGCACAAAGTTGGTTGCCTGTTTGCCGGCTTCCGATTTTCCTTCGGAAAATCCTCGCCCTCAAACACGCAACTTTCCATACACGAACACGTTATGCGCAAACTGAAATGAGGAACTTTAAACTAACACTCGGATTTATTTTTTTAAGTTTTCTATGTTTTAATGAAACATATGGACAAGATGAACAATCGAAAACGAATTGGGACAAACTCATCGTCGGAAAATGGGTTAATAAAGTGAACAAAACCCTAGATGGAAAAGAACTCGAAATGAAATGTAATGACACCATTCAATATTTTAAAAATGGGAGTTATTCTTCCCAAGAATGTGATTGGAATGAAACTGGAAAATGGAAATTTTCTGAAAACAAGGATTTACTTATCCATTACGAGATTGACAACGCATACTGGAAAAAAGAACTTGAAACTGACAAATTATTTAGAAGTGAAGGACCAATATTTTCCGTAACCGAAACTGAATTAGTGACTGTTACGTATGGCGAATTGGAAGGAGAAATTCGTTGTTATTATACTAAACTGGAATAAAAGTCAGCGCATAACACCGTATCCTATGAAAAGCACTAGCCTAGTTCTTCAAAGTTAATATTTATTTTTTAATTATCTCATCATGGTGGTTCTGTGGTGTTGGAATGTTGATAATTCCGATAGGATTATCAATATTACAACGGCCTTTAA
>JAIPBH010000020.1 GCA_021739635.1 Flavobacteriaceae bacterium
TTTTAGCGGCTGCAAACGTACAACCCTTTTTCTATTCCACAATGACTTTTTTAATCTTTTTTTATCCCTTTTTTTTACCCCTCTTTTATCCGCTTGTTTTCAATTAGTTACACCTTACTTTTTTTTTCAACTTTTTGATGTAAAACTTAAATATGACTTTGAACTATAGAAAATTGTCCAAGAAAAAGTACACATTTGTCATATAATGAAATCAGTTTTAATCGGAAAAAATTGAATGGACTGAACGATCTTGATAAACAAGGTTACACAAGAAAATAAATTAAACTCTTTTTTTATTTTAATAAATAAAAACTAATCGCCTAAAGAAAAAATTATACCTATATATATATTGTTTGTCTATATATATACTATTATCTTTGCACCCTGAATTTAATTTATTTTAATGATACATATAATATTGCCTGATGGAAGTGTAAAGCAGTTTGAAGAAAACGTTACACCTATAGATGTTGCTAAAAGCATTAGTGAAGGATTTGCTAGAAACGTTATTTCAGCAAATTTTAATGGTACAACTATTGAAAGTGTTACACCTTTGACAACCGATGGTTCATTGGTTTTATATACATGGAATAATGACGAAGGGAAAAAAGCATTCTGGCATTCATCAGCTCATGTATTAGCTCAGGCTTTAGAAGAATTATATCCAAGCATTAAGTTAACTATAGGACCAGCTATTGAAAATGGGTTTTATTACGACGTAGATTTTGGTGAAAATTCAATTTCTGAAAAAGATTTTAAAGCCATTGAAGATAAAATGATTGACATTGCTCGTGGAAAACATGAGTTTAAAATGCGATCTGTTTCAAAAAAAGAAGCTTTATCATTTTATAAAGACAATGAATTTAAAACCGAGTTGATTGAGAATTTAGAAGATGGTACTATCACATTTTGCGACCATGCTACTTTCACAGATTTATGCCGTGGAGGACACATTCCTGATACTGGTATTATAAAAGCTGCTAAAATATTATCTGTTGCTGGTGCATATTGGAGAGGAAATGAAAAAAATCCTCAACTTACTCGTGTTTATGCTATTTCATTTCCTAAGCAAAAAGAGCTTACAGAATATTTAGAGTTATTAGAAGAAGCAAAAAAACGTGACCACAGAAAATTAGGAAAAGAACTTGAGCTATTCACTTTTTCTAAAAAGGTTGGACAAGGGTTACCATTATGGTTGCCAAAAGGTGCTGCTTTACGTGAACGTTTAGAAGATTTTTTAAAGAAAGCACAGAAAAAAGCCGGCTATGAAATGGTGGTGACTCCTCATATTGGACAAAAAGAACTCTATGTTACTTCTGGTCACTATGCAAAATATGGTGCTGATAGTTTTCAGCCCATAAAAACACCAAAAGAAGATGAAGAGTTTTTGTTAAAACCCATGAACTGTCCGCATCACTGTGAAATTTACAATAATAGCCAATGGTCTTATAAAGATTTGCCAAAGCGTTATGCTGAATTTGGAACTGTATATAGATATGAGCAAAGTGGGGAATTACACGGTTTAACACGTGTACGCGGTTTTACTCAAGATGATGCACATTTATTTTGTATGCCAGAACAACTTGATACCGAATTTAAAAATGTTATCGATTTAGTATTGTATGTGTTTGGATCATTAGGCTTTGAAAATTTTACAGCACAAGTATCACTTAGAGATCCTGAAAATCCTGATAAATATATAGGAAGTATAGAAAACTGGGAGAAAGCAGAGCAAGCCATAATTAATGCAGCAAAAGATAAAGGCTTAAATTATACTATTGAAACTGGTGAAGCAGCTTTTTACGGCCCTAAATTAGATTTTATGGTTAAAGATGCTTTAGGAAGACGTTGGCAACTTGGAACCATTCAAGTAGATTATAATTTACCAGAACGTTTTGATTTGACCTATAAAGGTAGCGACAACGAACTCCACAGACCTGTGATGATTCACAGAGCTCCTTTTGGAAGTATTGAAAGATTTATAGCTATTCTTTTAGAACACACCGCAGGTAATTTCCCTTTATGGCTCATGCCAAAGCAAGCTATTATATTGTCTATTAGTGAGAAATATGAAAAATACGCTGAAAAAGTTTTAAATTTGCTAGAAAATAACGAAATTCGCGCCCTCGTTGATAATAGAAATGAAACGATTGGCAAGAAAATTCGGGAAGCCGAAATGCAAAAGTATCCATTCATGATTATTATTGGAGAGCATGAAGAACGTGAAAATAAAATATCGGTTCGTCAACACGGTGGAGAAGATTTAGGAATGATTTCAATAGAAACCTTTTCTGAAGTTATAAAAACAGAAATAAACAAAACGCTAAAACCGTTTTAAAAAATAAGTTTAACTTAAAAAGATAAAGCCATAGCAATTAGAAGAAGAAATGAACCCAATAGGGTTTCACAAGAGGATAAACATAAGATAAACTCTAGGATTACTGCACCTAACGTTCGTTTGGTAGGAGAAAATGTAGAAATTGGTGTGTACAGTACTAGAGATGCTTTAAAAATAGCAGATGAACAAGGGTTCGATCTTGTAGAGATTTCACCAAATGCTGATCCTCCTGTGTGTAAGGTTATGGATTATAAAAAGTTTCTTTACGAACAAAAGAAACGTGATAAAGTCATTAAAGCCAAAGCAACTAAAGTAATCATAAAAGAAATTCGTTTTGGACCTCAAACAGATGACCATGATTACGAATTTAAAAAGAAGCATGCTGAAAAGTTCTTAAAAGAAGGTGCAAAGTTAAAAGCATTTGTATTTTTTAAAGGACGTTCCATCATATTCAAAGAGCAAGGTCAAATATTATTATTAAAACTTGCCCAAGATTTAGAAGAGTTTGGAAAGGTTGAGCAAATGCCTAAATTAGAAGGCAAACGTATGACCATGTTTCTAGCTCCAAAAAAATAAAACAACCCTGAATCGTTCAGGATTAACAATAATTAAGCGAAATAATTAAAACTAGGAGAAAAGATGCCTAAAATGAAAACAAAATCTAGTGCCAAAAAACGCTTTAAGTTAACTGGTACTGGTAAAATTAAAAGAAAGCACGCTTTTAAAAGTCACATCTTAACAAAGAAGTCTAAAAAGCGTAAGCTAGCGTTAACTCATAATACTTTGGTTGACCAAAGTGATGTTAACAGCATTAAAGAACAATTACGTTTAAAGTAATAAGTTCTGGTTAAAACAAATTAATAACCCTGGAGTTAGGCCATAAAAAGAGTTAAAAGTTAAAAGTTAAAAGTTAAAAGTTAAAAGTTAAAAGTTCTAACAACTAATAACCAAATACTAGCAACTATATAACCGCCTACTACAAAAAACAATTAAAAATTATGCCAAGATCAGTAAATTCTGTAGCAAAAAGAGCCAGAAGAAAAAAGGTTCTTAAACAAGCAAAAGGCTTTTTCGGACGTCGTAAAAACGTTTGGACAGTAGCAAAAAATGCGGTTGATAAAGCGATGTTATATTCGTACAGAGACCGTAGAAACAAAAAAAGATCATTCCGTGCTTTATGGATTACGCGTATTAACGCTGGAGCTAGACAATACGGATTGTCATATTCTCAATTTATGGGAAAATTAAAAGCTAATGATATTGAATTAAACCGTAAGGTTTTAGCAGATTTAGCTATGAACAACCCAGAGGCTTTTAAAGCCGTAATAGAGAAAATAAAATAAGGCGTTTCGCCTATTGTAAAACATATTATATTCGCTTAATATATTTAAAATCCGGTTCGTTTGAATCGGATTTTTTTTTAATAGCTTTCACAAAACAACTATTAAAGTTAGAAAACCTATTTTTACCTCTCTAAATATGTATCTATGGATTTATCGAAAATAAAATTAGTCATAACCGATATGGATGGCACTTTACTAAATTCAAATCATGAAGTAAGTAGTTTGTTTTTTGAAATATTTAAAGAAATTAAAAATCACAACATTCTCTTTGTAGCTGCAAGTGGGAGACCTTATTATAGTATCACAGAAAAACTTCACGCTATTAAGGATGACATCATCATCGTTGCTGAAAACGGCGGTATTGTAGCCAAGAATGAACATGTTTTACAAAAAATACCAATCAACAAAACTCATCTTCATAAGATTGAAAACTTAATTTTGATGAATTCACATATTCATCCTATTTATTGCACCAAATCAAAAGCTTATTTTAAAGGTACTTCAAATGGATATATAAAATTATTATCTGAATATTACCCCAATTTTTATGTAATTAATTCTATAGAAGAGATAGAAGAAGCCATCATTAAAATAGCATTATATCATGATGAAGATTCTGAAAAATATATATTCCCTTTTTTTAAAGAACTTGCATCCGATTATAAAATTATTGTTTCTGGAAAGCATTGGGTAGATATTTCTGATTATATAGCTAATAAAGGAAATGCCTTGAAACTATTACAAAAAAATTATAACATCACTAAAGATGAAACAATTGCTTTTGGAGATTATAATAATGATATTGAAATGCTAAAACATGCTTCCTTTAGTTTTGCAATGAAAAATGCTGTTGAAGATGTAAAAAACATTGCTAATTACGAAACTAAGAGCAATGATGATTTTGGTGTAGAATACATATTAGAAAAACTAATTAAAGCTAAAGAAAGTTTAAACCCATAAAAAAATAACGCAACCTTAGTAGCTTTTTCTCATCTATTTTTAAAAACTCATATGAATTTGAAATTTTTTACCTCCATTATATTTATTATTATTTTAACTAGTTGCTCATTAAGCAGTGATAATAGTAATCCTCAATTTGTCAAGACTGAATGGCATTTAAGAACTGTAACCGGTGGCATTGAAGGTGTTAATAATAGTTTTGATTTTAAAACTGTTATATGGACTTTTGATGAAACTCTAGGTCTTTTATATATTGTAAACAACAACACTAATACATCCGCTGAAGATGGTTTTGATTCTGGCACTTATACTTATTCCCTGTTAGATAATGGTAATAACTCCTTTATAACAATAAATCAAACTGAGTTTGGAAGTTTAACCATTTTAAATAAACAATTGATTATAAATCAAAATGAGAAAAGTACTGGAAGTGGTGCAGATGGATTCATCTATACTTTTCAATTAGTAGAAGTTATTGAATAAAAAAATATTTTAAGTTTTCTGCTTTTTCTTTCTAGCAGCAGGAAACAAAACATTGTTTAAAATAAGTCTATAGCCAGGTGATGTTGGGTGCAAATCGAGTTCAGTTTTAGAATCTCCTACTCTATGTTGATAATCTTCTGGGTCATGACCACCATAAAAGGTAAAAAAGCCTTTTCCCTTTATACCGTGGATGTATTTTGCTTCGCCATTAGTTTTATTTTCGCCCATAATCAACACATTTGATTTTATTTCGTCACTATTAAAAGCTGTTGTTTGCCCCATAAATCCCTTAACTAATGCTGTATGATTTTGGCATAGCATGGTTGGAATAGGATCCCATTTTGCTGAAAAATCCATAAGTGAAAAATAATCAACAGTTCTTGCTATCATACGCTGTTGTGTCATATCAATAGTTGAAAACTCATATACATTGGGGTTTTTTTCTAATTTAAAATTAGTAAACGCAAAGGTTTTATTATAATCAATTTTACTTTGATAATTTGCTTCACTTGCATCACCATCAAACATAGGTTCGCAAATATCAACGCCATCTGCAGCTAAAGCTATGTCAAAACTATCTGCAGCACTACACATGGCAAACATAAATCCTCCGCCAATTACATAATCTCTAATTTTTAGTGCGACATCAAGTTTTTCTTGAGATACTTTATTATATCCTAATTTTTCAGCTAAAGCTTCAGCATCTTTTTTCTCTTGAATATACCAAGCTACTGCTTTATAAGCTCCGTAAAATTTACCGTATTGGCCCGTAAAATCTTCGTGATGTAAGTGTAGCCAATCAAAAGCCAACAAGCCGTCTTTTAAAACTTCTTCATCATAAACCGTTTCATAAGGAATTTCAGCATAGGTTAAAACCATGGTAACAGCATCATCCCATGGTTGTTTTCCATAAGGCGTATAAACGGCTATTTTAGGTGCTTTTTCTAAAATTACAGCTTCCATATTTTGACTTGGGCTATTAATTTCTTCTAAAATACTTTCTGTTTTTGAATCTGAAAGAACTTCAAACGACACACCTCTAATTTGACATTCACGCTGAACATCTTCTGTATCTGGCAATAAAAAAGAACCTCCTCTATAATTTAAAAGCCATTTAACTTTAAGTTGTTTTTCTAATGCCCAATAGGTAATACCATATGCTTTTAAATGATTTTTTTGTGCGTCTACATCCATAGGAATAAGAATGTAAGAAGCGAAGATGTTAACCGAAAAGAATAATAATGCTATTAAAACAATGGTCTTTTTCATAGACCGAAAGATACTTAAAAATTAATGTTGAACGATATGGTTTAAGGAAATATTAAGTATTAAAACGGCACATCATTTTCTTCATCATCATTAAATGAACTACCAAAAGCTTCATTTGGACTTGCTTTAAAATTATCTGATTTAAAGGTATCATCGTTGGCAGCAGCATTCATTTTGCTGTGGAATTCAAAAGGAGAATCAAAATCATCCAGATTATCAAACTTACCTAAATGACCAACAAATTTTAAACGAATATTATCAAGTCCGCCATTTCTGTGTTTAGCAACAATAAATTCTGCTTGGCCTTCGGTTGGAGAGCGTTCGTCATCATCCCACTCTTCAATTTTATAATATTCTGGTCTATAAATAAAAGATACAATATCTGCATCTTGCTCTATAGCTCCAGATTCACGAAGGTCGCTCAATAAAGGTCTTTTACTGCCTCCACGAGTTTCAACGGCACGCGATAATTGGGATAATGCAATTACCGGAACACTTAATTCTTTTGCTAAAGCTTTAAGGTTTCTGGAAATGGTAGATATTTCTTGTTCTCTGTTTCCGCCTTTTTGACTTCCGCCAGCAGTCATTAACTGTAAATAATCAATAATAATCAGTTTAATTCCGTGTTGAGAAGACAATCGACGTGCTTTGGCACGTAAGTCAAATATTGAAAGTGAAGGTGTATCATCAATATACAAAGGTGCTTTTTCTAACCCTTTAACTTTTACATTTAATTGTTCCCATTCATGTTTTTCAAGACGACCAGTACGCAATTTTTCTGAAGATAAACCTGTTTCACTTGAAATTAAACGAGTTATTAACTGAACCGATGCCATCTCTAAAGAAAAGAATGCGACTGGTATGTTATGATTTACAGCAATATTTCTAGCCATTGAAAGCGTTAATGCCGTTTTACCCATACCTGGTCTAGCAGCCACAATAATTAAATCACTTTCTTGCCATCCTGAAGTTAATTTATCTAGCTTATCAAACCCAGATGGAATACCACTTAAACCTTCTTTATTGGAAATTTCTTCAATTTTCTTTTTAGCTTGAATGACTAAACTTTGAGCTGTTTCACTAGATTTTTTAATATTTCCTTGTGTAACTTCATACAGTTTGGCTTCGGCGTTGTCTAATAAATCAAATACATCTTTAGTTTCATCATAGGCGTCTTCAATAATTTCACTAGATATTTTTATTAAACTACGTTGAATATATTTCTGTAAAATAATACGAGCATGGAACTCAATATGTGCTGAAGATGATACTTTTTGTGTTAAAGAAATGAGGTAAAAATCGCCTCCAGCTAACTCTAACTTTGAGTTTTTCTTTAATTGTGTGGAAACGGTTAATAAGTCAACTGGCTCGCTACTTTCAAAGAGCTGAAAAATAGCTTCAAATATATGTTGATGTGCTTCTTTATAGAAAGCTTCTGCACTTAAAATGTCGATAACTTCGTCTACACCTTTTTTATCTATCATCATAGCTCCAAGCACAACTTCTTCTAAATCAAGTGCTTGAGGTGGAATTTTTCCTTTCTCAAGACTTATTAATGTGCTTCTGTCTACTTTATATCCTTTTATTTGATTAGGTTGTTCCATAACTACGAAAGTAATTAAAATGATGATAGTTTTAAAGTGAAAACAAAGTGTGATTATGAACTGTTCATTAACAATCTAACTGTTAATAACTTAAAAAAATTGTCAATAACCATAAAAAAAATCTGAAGTAATGAGCTTCAGATTTTACTTTGTTATGATTTTAAATGAATTAGCCTTTAAATACTCCCATATTTAAATATTTATCCATTCTTTTTTCAACTAATTCTTTTGGTGATAAGTTTTTAAGTGACTCATAAGACTTAGAAATTGCATTACTAACAATTACAAAAGTTTGTTCTCTGTCTCTATGCGCACCACCAAGAGGTTCTTTAACAATTTCGTCAACCATTTTAAGTTTTTTCATATCACTAGCTGTTAGTTTTAAGGCTTCTGCAGCTTGTTCTTTATATTCCCAACTACGCCAAAGAATAGATGAGCATGACTCGGGAGAAATAACACTATACCATGTATTTTCTAACATTAAAACAATATCACCAACACCTATACCTAAAGCTCCTCCAGAAGCGCCTTCACCAACAATTATTGTAATAATTGGCACTTTTAAACGAGTCATTTCAAGAATGTTTCTTGCTATGGCTTCGCCTTGCCCACGTTCTTCAGCTTCTAAACCGGGATAAGCTCCAGGTGTATCTAATATGGTAACGACAGGAATACCAAACTTTTCAGCAGATTTCATTAATCGAAGCGCTTTTCTATAACCTTCTGGATTTGCCATTCCAAAATTGCGGTATTGTCTTGTTTTGGTATTGTAACCCTTTTGTTGACCTATAAACATATAGCTTTGATCGCCAATTTTACCTAAACCACCAATCATGGCTTTATCGTCTTTAAAACCTCTATCTCCATGAAGCTCTAAAAAAGATTCTCCGCAAATAGCTCTAATATAGTCTAAAGTATAAGGTCTGTTGGGATGACGAGACATTTGAACTCGTTGCCAAGGTGTTAAATTTTTATAAATATCGGTTTTAGCCTGAATTAATTTTTTTTCAATTTGTGAGCAAGTTTGAGTAACATCTACTTCACTTTCTTCTCCAATTATTTTACATTTTTGTAACTGGTCTTCAAGCTCTTTTATTGGTAGTTCAAATTCTAAATATTCCATAAGAATTTCTAGTTTAATTTTTTAGTTAGCATACAAATATAAAAAACTTTAATGATGATAAGCCCTTAAGAACGCTTCCTTTTTAAAAGTCTTTTGTTTTTTAATAATCCGTTTAACATGACTGTTGCAAGAATAATTATAGCTCCATAATAAAAATTTGCACTCATTTTTTCTTTTTCTGGAAACAGAATTATAGCCAAAATAATTCCATAAACGGGTTCTAAATTATAGCTTAATACAACCGTATATGGGCTAATTACTTTCATAACATGAACTGCGGCAATAAACGCATATGCCGAGCAAACTGAAGCTAAAATAAATAAGTAAACAAAATCTGAACTACTTAATTTAAAAAACTCAAAAGAAAAACCTCCACTAAATAACATTATAAAAATGGTAATAAAAGCAACGCCGCTTATAAATTCATAAAATGAAATCACTGTAGCTGAATGCCTTTGTAAAAATTTACCATTAAGCACTGCAAATAAAGATGATAAAAAAGCTGAAGATATTCCTAAAATGATGCCTTTAACATACCTAATTTCACTTTGAGTAATCAAAAATATTCCTATGATTACTAAAATTCCAAAAACAATTTCGTACCAAATTATGTTACGTTTAAATACAATAGGTTCAATAATAGATGCAAAAAAAGCACCTGTAGAAAACATGGCTAAAGCAATGGAAACATTGGCCTCTTCTATGGCACCAAAAAATGTAATCCAGTGCAATGCAATTATAATACCCGCTATAAAAAGTTTAATCATTGCTTTTGGTGAAATTTTAATATCAACCTTAGCCACTTTTATATAGATAAAGATTAAAATAGATGCCATTGCCATTCTAAACCAAACTAATGGTACGGCTGAAATAGAAATTAACTCGCCTAAAATAGCTGTAAAACCTGCAATGAAAACTAAAAAATGAAGATGTAGATAATTTTTAAGTTTAGCGTTTTGCATTTTGTAACAAGTAAACTGCTAAAATACCGAAAATGACATTAGGAAACCACACGGCAATAATTGGTGGAAAATTGGATTGTTCTGCCATAACTCCAAAAATTTTATCAAAAAACACAAAAACCATAGCAATGCAAATTCCTACAGCTAGATTTACGCCCATACCACCTCTGCGTTTAATGGAAGAAACTGCTACTGCAATAATTGTTAAAATGAATACTGATACTGGTAAACTCCATTTTCTGTATAAAACTAATTTATAACGACCAATATTTGAGGAACCTCTCATCTCTTCCTTTTCAATAAATCTTGATAATTGATTATAAGGCAAAATTTCAGCTATATAAATTACTGGTGTTAAATCTTCTACATCAAAAGCAAAAAGAGTGTCCTTACTTTTTTCAAATACTAAGTCATCATTAATAGGGCCTACGGTTCGTTTTACATAATCTACTAATCTATAGATGGTATCTTCTTCAATGTATTTTATGCTTTTGGCACTTATTTTATAGGTTAGTTTGTTATTTTCTATATGCTCAAGTGTAAAATTAACTCCTAATTTCTGGTTCAAATCAAAGCTACTTACATAAATAAATTCTTTTTCATTAATTTGTCTAAATACATTTCTGTCTTGAGTAGTTTTTCTATCAGGATGCAAATATTTATAATCAAACTCATTAAAACCTTTACTTGCAATTGGCGCAAGATACATTCCTAAAAATAAAGCAAGTCCGCCAATAATTGCAGCACCAATCATGTAAGGTCTTAAAAATCTTGAAAAAGAAACTCCAGAACTTAAAAATGCTATAACCTCAGTATTATTAGCAAGTTTTGAAGTAAACCAAATTACTGATAAAAATAAAAATAACGGGAATAATAAATGTGCAAAATAAACTGTAAAGTCTAAATAATAAATGACTATTTCTTTAAATGGCACTTCATTTTCTAGAAATTTTCCAATTTTTTCTGCAAGGTTAACTGTAATTCCAATAGGAATAAATAGCAACAACATCATAAAAAATGTAAGTAGATAACGCTTTAATATGTACCAATCTAAAATTTTCAAACTTATAAGCGATTATTCATTTGATTAACCATTATGTTTTTCCAAGTATTAAAATCTCCTGCTAATATATGTTTTCTTGCTTCGCGAACCAACCATAAATAGAAACCTAAATTATGAATAGTTGCAATTTGCATTCCTAACAACTCATTAACAGAAAATAAGTGACGTAAATATGCTTTTGTATATTCTGTGTCAACAAATGTTATACCCATATCATCAACTGGAGAAAAATCATCTTTCCACTTTACATTTTTAATATTCATGGTGCCGTAAGCTGTAAATAGCATACCGTTTCTGGCATTTCTTGTTGGCATGACACAATCAAACATATCAATACCTAACGCAATATTTTCCAAAATATTTATTGGTGTACCAACGCCCATTAAATATCTAGGTTTCTCTTCTGGTAAAATATTACAAACAACCTCAGTCATAGCATACATTTCTTCAGCTGGCTCACCAACTGATAAGCCACCAATGGCATTTCCTAATGCGCCTGCATTTGCAATATACTCGGCAGATTGCATTCTCAAATCTTTATAAGTACTTCCTTGAACTATTGGAAAAAATGCTTGATTATAACCATATTTTAAAGGTGTCTTTTCCAAGTGATTGATACATCTGTCCAACCATCTATGTGTCATATGCATGGATCGTTTAGCATAATTATAATCACAAGGATAAGGAGTACATTCATCAAAAGCCATGATAATATCTGCACCTATACTTCTCTGAATTTCCATCACATTTTCTGGAGTAAAGGTGTGGTAACTTCCGTCAATATGAGATTTAAATTTAACACCTTCTTCCTTAATTTTTCTATTAGCCGATAAAGAATATACCTGATAACCACCAGAATCGGTTAATATATTCCGATTCCAATTCATGAACTTATGAAGTCCTCCTGCTTTTTCTAAAGTATCTGTTTGAGGGCGAAGATATAGATGATAGGTGTTTCCAAGAATAATATCTGGGTTTATATCATTTTTAAGTTCTCTTTGATGAACTCCTTTTACAGAAGCCACAGTTCCAACCGGCATAAAAATAGGAGTTTCTATAACTCCATGATCTGTAGTAATTATACCTGCCCTTGCTTTACTATGGCTATCTTTTCCTTTTAATTCAAATTGCATATTCCTAAAATCGTCAGGCGGCAAACCTACATATTTTTTTTAATTTTAATTTAATTTTATCCTATTAATATGCAGGTTCACTGATTCGAATTTATTTAAATTAAAACATAGAAGTAAAGATAATTAACTAAACATTATATTGATTGTTATTAACAAAAAATAAACTTGTTAACACTTTAAAGAACTAGACCTAAAATAGCACATTATTAGTTTGTAAAACTATCATAATAACTTATTTTTGCGGCACAAAAAATTAATTATTAAATCATGCCAAGCACACAATATTTAAATGATTTGACCATTCAAGTAAGAAGAGATATATTACGAATGGTACATAAAGTAAACTCTGGTCATCCTGGTGGTTCATTAGGTTGCACTGAATTTCTGGTTGCATTATACAATGTCATTATGACTAGAAAAGAAGGTTTTAATATGGATGGAATTGGAGAAGATCTTTTCTTCTTATCAAATGGACATATTTCTCCTGTTTTCTATAGTGTTTTGGCACGTGCTGGTTATTTTCCTGTTGAAGAATTAAGCACTTTTAGATTGATTGACTCTAGATTACAAGGACATCCCACAACTCATGAAGGATTACCAGGTGTGAGAATAGCTTCTGGTTCACTTGGTCAAGGTATGTCTGTTGCAATAGGTGCTGCTCAAGCAAAAAAGTTAAATGGAGATAAACACTTAGTTTATTCGCTTCATGGTGATGGTGAATTACAAGAAGGACAAAATTGGGAAGCTATTATGTATGCTTCAGCAAAAAAAGTTGATAATCTTATTTCTGTTGTAGATTTAAATGGTCAACAAATAGATGGTTCTACAGATCATGTATTACCAATGGGAAGCATTAAACAAAAATTTGAAGCTTTTGGTTGGACTGTTGTTGAAATTGAAGAAGGTAATAATATAGTTTCCATTTTAGAAGGTATGTCTGAAGCTAAATCTAAAACTGGTCAAGGCAAGCCTGTTTGTGTCTTGTTAAAAACAGTGATGGGTCATGGTGTTGATTTTATGATGTACACACACGCTTGGCATGGAAAAGCTCCTAACGATGAGCAATTAGCCGTAGGATTATCACAAAACCCTGAAACTTTAGGAGACTATTAATCACCAATCAAAAAAGAAAATGAAAACATACACATATACAGAAAAGAAAGATACAAGAAGTGGTTTTGGTGCAGGTTTAGCAGAATTAGGAAGAACAAATCCTAATGTAGTTGCGCTTTGTGCAGATTTGATTGGTTCTTTAAAAATGGAAAAATTTATTGAAGAAAATCCTGAACGTTTTTTCCAAATAGGAATTGCCGAAGCAAACATGATGGGAATCGCTGCCGGACTTACTATTGGTGGAAAAATCCCATTTACAGGAACCTTTGCTAACTTTTCTACAGGTCGTGTTTATGATCAAATACGTCAATCTATTGCGTATTCTGGTAAAAATGTAAAAATTTGTGCTTCACATGCAGGTTTAACTTTAGGTGAAGATGGTGCAACGCATCAAATTTTAGAAGATATTGGACTCATGAAAATGCTTCCAGGTATGACAGTTATTAATACTTGTGATTATAACCAAACCAAAGCTGCAACCATTGCCATTGCTGATTATGAAGGACCAGTTTACTTACGTTTTGGAAGACCTACAGTACCAGTTTTTACTCCTGCAGATCAAACATTTGAAATTGGTAAAGCCATTAAATTAACAGAAGGCACTGATGTTACTATTGTGGCAACTGGTCATTTAGTTTGGGAAGCTTTAGAAGCTTCTAAAATGTTATTTGAAAAAGGAATTTCTGCCGAAGTTATTAATATTCATACTATTAAACCTTTAGATGAAACGGCTATTTTAGAGTCTGTTGCTAAAACTGGTTCTATTGTAACTGCTGAAGAACATAACATTATTGGTGGATTAGGTGAAAGTGTAGCTAGAGTATTAGCATTACACAAACCAATGCCTCAAGAATTTGTTGGAACCAATGATACTTTTGGAGAATCTGGCACACCTGCACAACTTATGGAAAAATATGGATTGAATGCAGCATCAATAGTTTTAAAAGCAGAATCTGTAATTAAAAGAAAATAATATTGGTTTGGCAGCGTTTTTGATTTATGAATACTTCAAATCTTAAAACGTATATTATGAAAAATTTAAAAAGTGACTTTAATGCGAGCAAAAAAGTATTTTTTCTCGCATTATTTTTTGTTTTAATCTCTGCTTCTACTTTTGCTCAAACAGCAACTGGATTTGGTATTAAAGCTGGTTTAAATTACAATGCCAATGGAGATTATTTTGACGCAGCAGCTGATTTATCAAAAAATCCTGACAGAAATGTTGGGTATCATTTTGGCCTTTTTGGAAAAATTGGAAACCAAATCTATTTTAAACCAGAACTTATCTATTCAAGCACCAAAAGCGATTATGAATCTGAAAGTTTTAAAATGCAAAAGCTAGATGCACCTTTATTAATTGGTTTGAAAGTTTTAGGTCCTGTGAGTGTTTTTGCCGGTCCTTCATTTCAATATATTCTAGATTCAGAATTTAATGGCATTTCAATAAATGATATTGAAAATGATTTTTCTGTTGGACTCAATTTTGGTATTGCTCTTAACATCAAAAAAATTGGTATTGATTTAAGATACGAACGCGGATTTAGCAATAATGAAGCTAATTTTTTAAGCAATAATGGAATTGGAACAAGTAGATTAGATACCAGACCAAATCAGTTAATATTAGGTATATCTCTTATACTATAAACACGAAAAACTTGAAACAAAAAAAGTCTCGCAAATGCGAGACTTTTTTTTGTTTATTTATTTCATTAAAAATCTATGCTTTATCTAAATAATCAGGTGTTCCATCTCCATCTGTATCTGTTAAAGTAATAACAGTTCCTGTAAATGTTCCATCTAATTCTTTTTTAATTTTTATCAAGATTTCATTTTCTGCTAATGGCAAACTTTCAACTTCTTCTTTAGTTGCCTTATTATAAGTAGTAACTATAATTTCGTTAGCAGTTAAAACACCATCGCCATCATCATCAGTATCTGCATAATTTGGCGTTCCATCACCATCTGTATCATCATCTGTTGTATCATTTAAATCATTAAAATTTACGGTAAATTCTCCATCTCCATTTAAGTCTTCCATAAATGAAGGGATTCCATCTCCGTCATCATCGTTTTGTGACATCTGCAACAACTCAATTTTAAAAATTAAAGGAGAATATGAATTTATATTAGCAGTAGCAGATGAGAAATAACCTAGTCCAGAAGGTAAAAACATGACACCTAAACCATAATTATAAAAATCAATGGTACCATCTCCAGCATCATTAAAACTTTCGGCTGTACTAAAGTTAGGTATAGCTTTACTCCAACCTGGTACTAATGATATTAAATCAAATGTTACAGGATTAGATGTACTATCAAAAATGGTTTCATCTAGCAATCTGCCTTCATAATTAACCCTAACTCTATCTGCAAATGAAGGAGAATCTCCTCCACCTTGGTTTAGTTTTAAAATATAATATTCATAATCTGTTTCAGCATAAACCACAGTTTTAGTTTCAACAGCATTTATTAGTAAAGTATGTCCATCAGGAATTGTTTCTCCTTCTAAAAGTTCTGAAATTATGATATCATTTAAACTTGGGCTTGTATTAGACATTCCAAAATCACTTGAATTATAATAGTGTGTTTCTAAATAACCTATTATAGAATCATTATCTGTAATTTGTTGCTCTGCTCTGTCTCTAATTTCAACAGTAATTGTGTTATTATCATCTTTATTACAAGACAAAAAACTAATTGTTAAACACAAAATACATAGAGCTATTTTTCTTATTGTCATTATTGCTTATTTTTGAGGTCGCAAGATACAATTTTAATATAATTTTGCGCAACAACATTAACGTAGTTTTACGAAAATTATATGCGAATAGACAAGTACTTATGGTGCATTAGGTATTATAAAACAAGAACTTTAGCTACTATCGCTTGTAGAAAAGGTCATGTAAGAGTAAATAAAGAAATTGCAAAGCCAAGTAGAGACGTTTTTCCTCAAGATGAAATTGAATTGAGAAAAGAACAAATTAACTATCAACTTGTAGTTAATGCCATTCCAGAAAATAGAATTAGTGCTAAACTTGTTGATATATATAGAATTGATAAAACTCCTAAAGAGCAATTTGAAGCACAAGAACTTTTAAAATTATCTAAAGATTATTACAGAAAAAAAGGTGTTGGAAGACCAACAAAAAAAGATAGAAGAGATATAGAAAATTTTAATGATGAGCCATTTGAAGATGAAATTTAATTACCTATTAAATTTGATTAAATAATAGTTCTTTTCAATCTTTGAAAAAAGAAAATAAACAGATAAAATTGAGTAATTTTATACTTTAATACAATTTGAAAATTATGACCGTTGAAAAAAACATTATATTAACTCATAATCAAATCAATCATAAAATAAAGCGTATTGCTTTTCAGATTTATGAGAACAACGTGAATGAAAAAGAAATCATTTTAGCTGGTATTGATAAAAACGGATTCATATTTGCTAAAAAACTTAAAACTGTACTTCAAAAAATATCAGATATAAATCCAATTTTATGTAAAGTTTCAATCAATAAGCGAAATCCATTAGAGGATATAAAAACATCAATTCCTGTAAGTGATTATGAAAACAAATCTTTAATATTGGTTGATGACGTTTTAAATTCTGGAACTACTTTAATATATGGAGTCAAACATTTTTTAAACGTTCCTTTAAAACAATTTAAAACAGCAGTTTTAGTTAACAGAAATCATAAAAAATATCCTGTAAAGGCAGATTTTAAGGGCATTTCATTATCAACATCATTACATGAACATGTTCAAATAAATTTAGAAGGAAAGTATTTTGAAGCATATTTAGATTAAAATTGAATATAATTCCTCAACAATTTCATTTTTAGTTTTATTATCTGTAGAAATTTTATACTGTGTTTGGTCATAAAATACAGATCTTTCAAATAAATGTTTTGCAATAAATTCTGCTAAATCTTCATTATTTTTAAGATGTGAAATTAATGGTCGCTTATTTTTTTCATTTTTTAATCTTTCTATTAATGAAGCAATAGATGCTTTTAAATAGACACTTTTCACATGATTTGCATTTAAAATAGTAGCCATATTATTGCCATAACAAGGTGTTCCTCCACCTAATGATAATATAATGTTGTTATCCTTATTAATTATTTCATCTAAATAAATACTTTCCATTTTTCTAAAATAGATTTCTCCTTTAGTTTCAAATATATTTTTAACAGGCATTTTTTCTTTTATTTCAATAAATTCGTCTAAATCAATAAAATTATAATCAATTTTTTTGGCGAAAAGCCTACCTAAACTAGACTTTCCAGAAGCCATATATCCTATTAAAATTACAATCATAAATTTGCTATAAATTGATTATTAAAAACATACATAAAAGCTTCGCAAAAAAACAAAAAATTCTTCAAAAAAAGTATGGTTTTATAAATTAAACATTTTATATTTGCACCCTCATTAAAGGAAAACACCTGACCTGGTAGCTCAGCCGGTAGAGCATCTCCCTTTTAAGGAGAGGGTCCTGGGTTCGAATCCCAGCCCGGTCACAAAAAAAAGTTAAGCATTACGCTTAACTTTTTTTATTTTTATTGGGTTCATTTGCGCACGTGGCGGAATTGGTAGACGCGCCAGCTTGAGGGGCTGGTATTCGCTTAGAATGTGGAAGTTCGAGTCTTCTCGTGCGCACAATTTTATTTTTTATTTTAATTCTCTTCCTATAATCAAATATTTAATTTAATATTGTTTAACATTTTTTATCTTATAATGAACAATATTAAAACAGAGTTTAGCATAAAAGATTTAGAAAATCTTAGTGGAATAAAAGCGCATACTATACGCATTTGGGAAAAACGTTACAATCTGTTTCAACCAAAAAGGACAGATACCAATATAAGATATTATGCCACTGAAAGCCTTCAAAAAATTTTAAATGTTGCTTTTTTAAACAATAATGGATATAAAATTTCTAAAATCTCTTCATTAAAAAATGAGGATATTTTAAAATTAGTAAAAGAAATTTCTTCTAATGAATTACAAGCTGAAAACCATGCTGTAAATTCATTTAAACTAGCTATGTTAACTTTTGATCAGCATTTATTTTCTAAGACTTATAATGAGTTAATAAGTAAAAAACCTTTTAAAGAGGTGTTTTTTGATGCATTCATACCTCTTTTAAATGAAATAGGACTCTTGTGGCAAACAGAAACCATTACACCAGCTCATGAGAACTTTATTTCAACACGTATAAAACAAAAAATTTTATTGAATATTGAGAAAACTCAAGATGTTGAAAAAAATAATTACAAAAAAACATTTGTTTTCTTTCTACCTGAAAATGAAATTCATGATATAGGTCTGCTATTCATCAATTACAAGTTAATCAATAGAGGTTTTAATACCCTTTTCCTTGGGCAAAGTATTCCAACTGATTGTTTAATTGATTTATTGAAATTCTACGATGAAATTATTTTCATTTCATACTTCACGGTAAAACCATTAAAAGAAGAAATTGATGATTATTTAGTAGATTTTTACAATAAACTTTTAAAAGATAAAGACAATGAACTTTGGGTTTTAGGGTATATGGTAAAATATTTAAACATGCATGCCATTCCAAATAAAATGACCTCATTTTCATCCATAAAAGAATTAGTAAATAAATTGGGAAATTTAAGTTAAATATCATTATTTTGTTTAACTTTTCATTACTTTTGTTAAACATATGAAGGTATCAATTATAGGTTCAGGATTTTCATCATTATCAGCTTCATGCTATTTAGCAAAAGCTGGTTATGAGGTTACAGTTTTTGAAAAAAACAAAACTATTGGTGGTCGTGCAAGACAACTTATAAAAGATGGATTTACTTTTGATATTGGACCTACTTGGTATTGGATGCCAGATGTTTTTGAACGATTCTTTTCTGACTTTAAAAAATCGCAATCTGATTATTACACTTTAGAAAAATTAAACCCAGCTTACAGTGTTTATTTTGGGATTAATGATTACATAACCATAGAAGATACCTTAGATAAAATTATTTTTGCCTTTGAAAAGGAAGAAAAAGGCTCTTCAATAAAACTCAAAAAATTTATTGCAAATGCTAAAAGTAACTATGATATTGCTATTAAAGATTTAGTTTATAATCCTGGCGTATCGCCTTTAGAGTTGGTAACATTTCAAACTGCAAAAAAATTAAATCAATTCTTCAGCAACATTAAAAGAGATGTTAGAAAAGAATTTAAAAATGATAGGTTAGTAAAAATTCTTGAATTTCCAGTGTTATTTTTAGGAGCCAAACCTAGTGATACACCTTCATTTTATAGTTTTATGAATTATGCAGATTTTGGATTGGGAACCTTTCATCCTAAAAACGGCATGTATCAAGTGGTTTTAGCTTTAGAAACATTAGCAAAAGAACTTGGTGTAAAAATTAAAACCGAAAGCTCTATAGATAAAATATTGGTTGAGAATGGTCAAGCAAATGGTATTATCTCTAATGGAAAAACGTATTTAAGTGATATTGTTTTAAGTGGTGCTGATTATCATCATACTGAAACATTACTAGATAAATCATACAGACAATACTCAGAAAATTATTGGAACAAAAAAACATTTGCTCCTTCTTCACTCCTATTTTACGTTGGTTTTGACAAAAAAATAGAAAACGTAAATCATCATACCTTATTTTTTGATGTAGATTTTGATGTTCATGCAGAAGCCATTTATGACCATCCTAAATGGCCCGAAAACCCGCTCTTTTATGCTAGTTTTCCTAGTAAAACAGATACAAATTGTGCGCCTGATGGACAAGAAGCTGGTATTTTTTTAATTCCGTTAGCACCAGGTTTAGAAGATACACCAAAATTAAGAGAGCTTTATTTTAATAAAATAATTAGTCGTTTTGAAACATTAACTTCTCAAAAAGTAAAAAATCATATTATATTTAAAGAGTCTTTTTGTGTTAATGATTTTATTAATGACTATAATTCATATAAAGGGAATGCTTATGGCATGGCAAATACGTTAACACAAACAGCTTTTTTACGACCAAAATTAAAAAGTAAAAAAGTAAAGAATCTATTTTTTACAGGTCAATTAACAGTGCCTGGTCCAGGAGTACCTCCTTCGTTAATATCGGGGAAATTAGTAGCAGAATTAATATCAAAACACCACAGTTTATAATTATGAAAACTTTATTTGATACCGTTTCATACCAATGCAGTAAGATTGTTACAAAATCATACAGCACTTCGTTTTCATTGGCAACTAAAATGCTTGCTAAATCTATAAGAGATGATATTTACAATATTTATGGGTTTGTTAGATTTGCTGATGAAATAGTTGATTCTTTTCATGATTATGATAAAAAAACACTTTTTGATAACTTTTCAAGAGATTTAGAAGATGCCTTAAATAATAAGATTAGCTTAAATCCTATTTTAAATTCATTTCAACACACTTATCATAAATATAGCTTAGAAAAAGAGTTTGTTGATGCTTTTATGAAAAGTATGCGTTTAGATTTACACAAATCTAAATACCTTACTGAAGAGGAATTTAAAACCTACATTTATGGTTCTGCAGATGTTGTTGGCCTCATGTGTTTAAAAGTTTTTGTAAAAGGCGACAATTCAAAATTTAACGAATTAAAAGATTCGGCTATGTCTTTAGGTTCTGCATTTCAAAAAGTAAATTTCTTAAGAGATTTAAAAGCAGATCATGATGGATTGAATAGAAGTTATTTTCCTAAAACTGATTTAAATAACCTTGACGAATATTCAAAACAAGATATAATTAACGATATTGAGGAAGATTTTGCCAAAGGACTTCAAGGCATAAAAATGCTTCCAATAGAAGCTAAATTTGGTGTTTTTATGGCTTACAGATACTACCATCAATTATTAAAAAAACTAAAAAAAACACCAGCTTTACAGATAAAAAATGCAAGAATACGCGTTGCTAATCACAAAAAAATAGAGTTACTAATGCGTAGTTACGTAAAATATCAACTAAATTTAATGTAAATTTATAAGATGCAAATAGTTTATTGGATACTTGTTTATGTTGCTGTTTTCTGTTTTATGGAATTTATGGCATGGTTTACACATAAATATATTATGCATGGTTTTTTATGGAGTTTACATAAAGACCATCATAAAAAAGACCATGATAGTTGGTTTGAGCGTAATGATGCCTTTTTTATATTTTATGCCATTGTTAGTATGACATGTTTTTACTTATGGAGTTATGAAAATATCTGGTATTGTTTACCTATTGGATTAGGAATTATGACTTACGGAGCTTCATATTTTTTAGTTCACGATATCTTTATTCATCAACGTTTCAAACTATTCAGAAATGCTAATGGTTGGTATGCTAAAGGTGTAAGAAGAGCTCATAAAATGCATCATAAACACATAGGAAAAGAACATGGTGAATGTTTTGGTATGCTGTTAGTGCCTTTTAAATATTTCAAACAATAGTGTAAATGAATTATTTATACTTATTGCTAAACCTAGGTTCATTATCCGTTCCTTTTTTGTTTAGTTTTCATCCAAAATTAAAGTTCTACAATTATTGGAAATCTCTTTTTATTGGAATATTTATAAGCATGCTCATTTTTATTCCTTGGGATATTTTTTTTACAATACATGAAATTTGGGGTTTTAATTCAAATTATTATATTGGTTTTAAACTATTTACCTTACCTATTGAAGAATGGCTATTTTTTATATGCATACCCTATGCATGTGTATTTACTCATTATTCTTTACTGTATTACTTTCCTAATTTAAAATTGTCTGATTCTATATCAAAAACAATAAGCTATATACTTGTTATATTATTTTTAGTGCTTTCTATTGTAAATTATAATAAATGGTACACTTTGGTTAATTTTACATTAGCCTTTTTTATACTTCTTCTTGCTATAATAAAAACACCAGAATTACTAAAAACATACTTTTTAACTTTTCTAGTAATGCTTATTCCGTTTTTTATTGTGAATGGTATATTAACGGGTAGTTTTATTCAAGACGAAGTTGTTTGGTATAATAATTTAGAGAATTTAAATATTAGACTCTTTACAATTCCTATTGAAGACACCATTTATGCCTTTACACTTATTCTAATAAATTTACTGGTTATCAATTTGTTAGAAAACAAAAAATCTATTTCAACAATTCGTCAATAGTAGTTCTTACTTTTTCGCTATTCCAATTGGCGGCACCACTTTCATCAATGATTACATTACCATTCTTATCAATCAAAAAAGTTCTTGGAATGGAAGGAACTTCAAATAATCCAGAATCTTTATCTAAAGGTCTGTACACTTTAAATGTGTAATGGTTTTTCTCTAAAAACGGATTAATTTCAGGATACCAATCTGTAGTAACAAATAGAAAAACAACCTTATCTTGATAATCGTTATACAACTCTTGAATGCTTGGCATTTCTGCAATACAAGGAGGACACCATGTTGCCCAAAAATTTATAAAAACTACTTTTCCTTTTGCACTTTCAAAATCAAAAATTTGGTTATGTTCATCCTTTAATTTCCAGTTATAATTAGGCAGTTTAGTTAGCTTTTCTGTATTTTCAAAAGATGGACTAATTAGTGCTAAACCTTTGTTTAAAAAAACTTGAATAGGTTTTCTGGTTTGAGGAATTATAAGAATAGCTATAACCAATAAAAAAAACAGGTTACTTATTTGAGATTTTGAAAGTTTCATATAATTAGAAATAATACTATCGATAAGTCGGATATAGTAAGCAAATCTAACAACTAAACATAAAAAAACCTCCCAAATTAAGGAGGTTTCTCATTATATCATCTAAATTTATTCTTCTTCGTCTGATTTATTTTCAGGTTCTGTTTCTAATAAATCTAGTAATTGATGTGATTGAAGAAGATTATACCACTGAATTACTTTTTTAATATCACTTGCATAAACTCTGTCTTCATCATAATCAGGCAAAATCTCAAAAAAATATTCTTCAAGTTTATCTTTACTGTCTTTGGCGCTTACACTGGTTTGCTCTCCGTTTTCTTTCTTTTTAATATTCAAAAAAACTTGTTTTAAAGGCACTTCTTCAGTTAAAGTATAAATGGCAATTTCACTTAACACGCTTACATTTTGTTGAACATTAACCGACAAACGTTTACCATCTATAAAAGATTCAGCAATAAAACCTGCTCGTGTTTGCGCTACAAGGTTATACAATCCTGGTTTACCAGCAATAGCTATTATTTTTTCTAAGCTCATAAATTATTTTTAAAAAGGGCAAATATCAATCCTTTGAATATGTTTTACAAGTATTATCGTTTCTTTTTTTGATCTGGGAAACGCATTCTATAATCCACACTTATTTTGCCTTTTGATATATTACTTAATCTTCCTTTTAACAATCGTCGTTTTAATGCAGATAATTTATCTGTAAATAAAATGCCATCAATATGGTCATACTCATGTTGAATGACACGAGCAATTAAGCCTTCATACTCTTCTACATGTGTATTAAAATTTTCATCAACATACTCAATAGTTAACTTTGGATGTCTAAAAACATCTTCTCTCACATCAGGAATGCTTAAACATCCTTCATTAAACGCCCATTCATTACCTTCTTCTTTAGTAATTTTTGCATTAATAAAAACACGTTTAAAACCTTTTAAAGTACTTTGTTCTTCGGTAGTTAAGTCATCATCTTCTGAAAAAGGAGTTGTATCAATAACAAATAAACGAATAGGAAGTCCAATTTGAGGCGCAGCCAACCCAACACCAAAAGCATTATACATGGTCTCAAACATATTTTCAATAAGTTTGTCTAGATTAGGATATTCTTTGGTTATTGGTGTTCCCATTTTTTTTAAAACCGGATCACCATAAGCTACTATTGGTAAAATCATTGCTAGTTTTTGAAAATTTTATGCAAAAATACAATACTTAGTATTTATTGTAATCATTTAAATAAAAAATATATTGGTATTACTATTTAAAATTTACTTTGAATAGAGATAACTCTGCAGTATGAGTGTTGCACTAATCTCATCTATAAGTGCTTTGTTTTTACGTTGATTTTTTTTTAATCCGCTATCAATCATAGTTTGAAAGGCTATTTTTGAAGTAAAGCGCTCATCTACGCGTTTAATAGGAATATTAGGAATTGCATTTTTTAGTTTCTCTAAAAATGGTAGTATTAAAGCTTCACTTTCTGAAGGCAAATTATTCATTTGCTTAGGCTCACCTATCAAGAATAATTCTACTTGCTCTTTTTCTGTGTATTGCTTTAAAAAAGAAATTAAATCAGTTGTAGCTACAGTTGTTAGTCCAGAGGCTATTATTTGTAATTCGTCAGTTACTGCTATTCCTGTTCTTTTTAAACCATAATCTATTGCTAATAAGCGTGCCATACATAAATTTTAAACAAAAATAGGTAATAAAAAAAGGCTATCAAAAATGATAACCTTTTTACTTGAGGTATGAGCTTAAATGTTAAGCTACTTTTTCTTTAAATATTTTTGGGAATAACAAGTTTATATTTTGAACGTTTCTTACACGGTTAAAATAAAGTTTAATATCACTACTACTTCTAGCAATAACCTCATTTGTAGTATTTAACTCTTTATTTTCAATTACTGTAGTTTGAGTTTCTTGATTGTTGTTAGAAAATTCTAAAGTAATTGTAGAAGAAATTGTATTTACATGTAATTCATTAACCGATACAACTTTTACATCAGTAGTTTGCTCTTGCGCATTAGCTACTGTGAAAGAAAGTAATAAAATTAATAATGTGTAAATTGTTTTCATTTGATTTGGGTTATTTTGATGAGACAAATATATATACACCTAAATGCTGATTCACAATAAATTAGTTGTAACCGTTTAGATTTTCGATGATTAGAGATATAACAACTTTTCATCGACGAACAGATGAAATGCTATATTTTCACGATTAAATAAGCGCTAAATGCTTTTCATCGATAAATAATTTTAGTTGAAAGGATATATTGAGTAAAATATTTTGAATTTTACCTTAAAAACATGTGCATTTTAGCGGAAATTTCAATTTATAAAATGCGATTAACCTTTTTATTTTGAACATAGATACTATCTTTGTCAAAAAAGAAAGTTACTAATGACACATTTACAACAAATCATAGAAAAAGCTTGGGACAACAGAGAGCTTTTAAAAGATCTAGAAACAACTTCGGCTATTAGAAACGTTATTTCATTGTTAGACTCTGGAAAACTTAGAGTTGCTGAACCAGTAACTGATGGTTGGCAGGTTAACGAATGGGTAAAAAAAGCTGTTGTTTTATATTTTCCCATTCAAACTATGGAAACTATTGAAGTTGGCCCATTTGAATTTCATGATAAAATTCCATTAAAAACTGGTTATGCTGCAAAAGGTATTAGAGTTGTTCCTCATGCGGTTGCGCGTCATGGTGCTTATATTTCAAAAGGTACTATTTTAATGCCAAGCTATGTTAATATTGGTGCATATGTAGATGAAGGCACTATGGTTGATACATGGGCAACTGTGGGTAGTTGTGCTCAAATTGGAAAAAATGTTCATTTATCTGGTGGTGTAGGTATTGGTGGCGTTTTAGAACCTTTACAAGCAGCACCTGTAATTATTGAAGATAACGCGTTTATTGGGTCACGTTGTATTGTGGTTGAAGGTGTACGCGTTGAAACAGAAGCTGTTTTGGGTGCTAACGTGGTTTTAACCATGAGTACTAAAATAATAGATGTTACTGGAGAAACTCCTTTAGAATATAAAGGTAGAGTTCCTGCTCGCTCTGTAGTAATACCAGGAAGTTATACTAAAAAGTTTGCAGCTGGAGAGTATCAAGTACCATGTGCTTTAATTATTGGAAAACGTAAAGAAAGTACCGATAAGAAAACCTCATTAAACAATGCACTTCGTGAAAACGATGTGGCGGTTTAATATTAGTCTTTTACAATACCAAAAGGTGTCCAAGGGATTTTAGAATCCCTTGTATGCTTTCTAATGGCTTGATTTTTAGCAATAGATTCAGGGGTTTTGTAACCTCTTTTATGATCTAAATGTAAACATACAGCGCTATAACGAATTTGTTTAGATTTAATTCCTAAATTAAAAAGTCTTTCACCAAGTTCTCTATCTTGCCCACCATACTGCATACGCTCGTCAAAACCATTAACTTTAACAATATCAGTTTTCCATCCAGAGGCATTATGTCCATTCCAGCTTGCATTAGTAGGTGTCAAGGCATTTAATAATTTAGATATGAAACCTTGTGCTGCTAATTTATTGTTTTTAAAAGAACTTTTTAATCCATTATTTTTCAACCAATTAACATTAAAACAATTACTTGATATGATATCTTCTTTATTTATTTTTTTAGAAATATCCATTGGTAACATAAAATAACCTCCAGATAAAAAATACCCTTTTTCCTTATATTGATGATGAATTTGCAAAAAATCTGCTCTAGGAATGCAATCACCATCACTCATCACAATATAATCAGACTTACAAGCCACAATAGATTTGTTTAAAATTCTTGACTTTTGAAAACCATCATCTTCCTGCCAAACATGATTAATATCTAATGTTCCTAAACTTTTAAAACCATCTATTAACTCTTTAGTTGCTGGTCTTGAACCATCATCAGCAATAACAATTTCAAAATCCTTAAACGTTTGGCAACTATAACCCCAAAGCACTTTTTCTAACCAATCTTCAGCATTATATGTACTAATAATAACAGATATTTTTGTCATTTTGAATATTAAAAATTACAATTTTATTAATCAGCAAATTATGAAAAGAAGCTGTAATACTAAAAAAAAAGACCTAAAGTATTTAGTATATTTGTGCTTTATTAAAAATTAAATAATGAAAGTAGTTAAAGAATTACCTAAGTCATTAATATATAGTGCATATTTATACACAGCATCTTCAAAATTGCTATTAAGTAAAAAAAAGGAAACCTTACCAATAATTGTTTCATTAACTTCAATTCCTTCTAGATTAAATACTATAGATTTAGTTATTAAAAGCATTTTTAATCAAACTCATTTGCCTTCAAAAATTGTTTTATGGCTTAATAATGATTTAAAAGGAAAAATTCCTCAACGATTAAAAAAATTACCAGCTTCAATTTTTGAAATAAGATTTTCTGATTTAGATTGCCCTCATCTTAAGCTTTTAGAGTCACTTAAAGCATTTCCAAATGATTTGATAATTACTTGTGATGACGATTTAATTTATAGAAAAAACTGGCTAATAAATTTATACGAAGAACATTTAAAACACCCAAATGATATTATTACAAATGGTGCCTACCAAATTAAATTTAATGATAAAGGCTTATTTTCACCTTATACAGAATGGAGAAAAAAAGATGAAACATTAAATTTTAAAACGACTTTTGCAATAGGAGTTTTAGGTGTATTGTATCCTCCTCATTGTTTTTCTGAACTTGTTTTTGACAAAGATTTATTTTTAAAACTTACACCTAAAAACGATGATTTATGGTTTAAGGCTATGGCTTTGATTAATAAGACAAACACACGTCAAAGTAACAATATACCTAAAGAACCCATACCAATTATTGGGTCACAAAAAATAGCTCTTAAAAAAGATAACGTTTCAAAAAAGAGGAATGATATACAATGGGAAGCCTTATCAAATCACTTTAATTTAATTGAAATGCTTAAATAGTTTTATATTAGCTATTAAAAAGAACTCCAATTAATGATTAAACTTTCAGTAGTAATAATAACCTATAATGAAGAAGAGCATTTAGAAAAATGTTTACAATCGTTAACTGATATTGCTGATGAAATTATAGTAGTCGACTCATTTTCAAATGATAAAACTCCTGAAATTTGTAAAAAATTTAATGTAACCTTTCATCAACATGCCTTTGAAGGCTATATTGAACAGAAAAACTATGCAGTTTCTTTAACTAAATATGATTATATTTTGTCTCTTGATGGTGATGAAGCGCTTTCGGACACTTTAAAATCAAGTATTTTAAAAACTAAAGAGAATTGGCTCTTTGATGCTTATTATTGTAACAGATTAAATAATTACTGCGGTCAGTGGATTAAACATTCTGATTGGTATCCTGAAAGGAAATTAAGACTTTTTAAAAAAGAAAGTGGTGAATGGAAAGGTATTAACCCACATGATTCTTACAAATTAAAACCAGGAATTAAATCTGGAAAACTTAAAGGAGATTTGCTTCACTGGATTTACAGAGATTATTCAGAACATAATTTAAAAATAGAACGTTTTTCAACCATAGCTTCTGAAGCGTATTACAAACTAGGTAAAAAGTCATCTATTTGGAAAATAATTTACAGACCAACTTGGGCCTTTTTTAAAGCCTATTTTTTAAGATTAGGTTTTTTAGATGGTTTAAATGGTTTTATAATTTGTGTACAAACCTACAATGTTACCTTTTTAAAGTATGTTAAGCTTTATAGGCTTTGGAAAATCAAACACTAATTTATTTTTTTCCTAAAATTTTTTTCTTTAAACGTTTTTTTCGATGAAATTTCTCTTGAAAAGCTTCTGTTTCTTTCCACATCAAATTGAAGATTTTAATGTAATCTTCACCTGAACATTTAGCGTATTCATCACTCATGACTTCTATCATAGATTTATGAATGGTAAGTCTAGAAAAGTTTTTAATTCTAGTCTCAAAATCCAATGGAGCAAAATTCATCCTATTTAAGTCAACTAGATAAAAAAAGTAATCATTTCCAATCTTTTTAATCAATGTATTGCCTGGTGAATGGTCTAAAAAATGAATGTTCTTTTGATGTAATTTAAAAGTAAATCTGGTAAAAGCTCTTAAAATAATATCATATTCAGGTATATTAAAGTCTTTTGTTAACTCTCTATAAGTTAAATCACAATTTAAATGTTCGCTTACATAATAACTTTTCTTAAAAAAAAACAACGTTGAATATTCAAAATAAGCAATTGGTTTTGGAGTTCCAACTCCTAATTCTAACAGCTTTTTAGCATACTCATAAGAACGTTGCGCTTTACTTTTTCTAAAAAAATTATAGACAATTTTATTTAAGGCATTAGGTGTTTTAAAAGCTTTTATATTTAATTCTAAGCCACAAATATTTATAACTTTAATTATATTTCTATCTCCAACGCCTCCTTCATAACTATCAAAATCGCGAACAACTTTAGTCAGTGAATTTTTAAAATCACTTTCAAGATTATTATTAAATACCTTTACCTCGTTTTCCTTCATAAATCATTAAATTCTAAATACATTAACTCAAATAAATTTTAAAATTTTCTATCTTATATTTGTACCCTTGCAAATATAAGCTTCAAAAAATGAATGATGAAATAAACAAAGCGTTAAAAACTCTAAAAGAAGGCGGGCTTATTCTTTATCCTACAGACACTGTTTGGGGAATTGGTTGTGATGCCACAAATATGGATGCCGTTGAAAACGTCTTTAAGTTAAAACAAAGACATGACAGTAAAGCATTAATTTGCTTAGTTGCTGATGATAGAATGCTTCAGAAATATGTCAAAAAAATTCCTGATGTTGCGTTTGATATTTTTAATGTTTCTGAAGAGCCTATAACCCTCATTTATGATGATGCCCAAAATTTAGCAAAAAACCTTATTGCTGACGACAACAGCATTGCTATTAGAATCCCTAATGATGATTTCTGCTTTCAGTTATTACGTCGATTCAATGGCGCTATTGTTTCAACCTCAGCGAATTTAAGCGGTCAACCAACTCCAAAATCATTCAAAGAAATATCAACAGAGGTTTTAAAAGGTGTAGACTATGTTGTAAATTTGCATCGCGAAAAAATTTGCAGCAAACCATCATCTATTATTAAATTAAGCAATGACGGTCAGGTTAAAATTATAAGGGCTTAAAAACTCAAATCTCAAGAACCAAATTCCAATATAGGTTGATTTGGAATTTGAAATTTGATTATTGGAATTTAATTGATGAACTACAAAAACGCATTACAACACAATATCTTTAAAATAATATCACAATCTGCTAAACAATTAAATTTAGATTGTTATGTTATTGGTGGTTTTGTGCGCGATTACTTATTGCAACGCGGTTTAACAAAAGATATTGATATTGTTGCTATTGGTGATGGTATTAAACTGGCTTTACAGGTTGCAAAAAATCTTCCAAACAAACCCAAAGTACAGGTTTTTAAAACTTATGGCACGGCCATGTTGATTTATGACGATATTGAAATTGAATTTGTTGGCGCTAGAAAAGAATCTTATAATGAAACCAGTAGAAATCCTGTAGTTGAAAATGGCACTTTACAAGATGATCAAAACAGAAGAGATTTCACGATAAACGCTTTAGCGCTAAATTTAAATGAATCGTGTTTTGGTGAGTTGTTAGATCCCTTTAATGGCATTCAAGATTTAAAAGACAAAATCATACGCACGCCTTTAAATCCAGATATAACTTATAGTGACGACCCATTGCGCATGATGCGAGCCATACGTTTTTCTACACAACTTAACTTTAACATTGAACAAACCTCGTTAAAAGCTATTTCAAAAAACAAGCATCGCATTCAAATTATTACTAACGAACGCATTGTTGTTGAACTCAATAAAATTTTAGAAAGCAAAAAACCTTCCTTTGGATTTATATTACTAGAAGAAACAGGATTATTAGACTATATTTTACCAGAACTAACCGCCTTAAAAGGCATTGATGAAGTTGAAGGTCAGCGCCACAAAGATAATTTTTACCATACACTAGAAGTTGTAGATAATATTTCAGAAAACACTACTGATTTGTGGTTGCGTTGGGCAGCTTTACTACATGATATTGGTAAAGCACCGACTAAAAAATTTAGCAAAAAAGTGGGTTGGACCTTTCATGGGCATGAATTTCAAGGTTCAAAAATGGTCTATCATTTATTTAAACGACTTAAAATGCCATTAAATGACAAAATGAAATTTGTTCAAAAAATGGTACTCATGAGCTCCAGACCTATTGTTTTAGCTAATGATGAAGTGACAGATTCTGCAGTTCGCAGATTGGTTTTTGATGCTGGCGAATTTGTTGATGATTTAATGACACTTTGTGAAGCAGATATCACAACAAAAAACCCTAAAAAATTCGAAAAATATCATAACAATTTCAAGATTGTTCGTGAAAAAATTATTGAAGTTGAAGAACGTGATCATGTACGTAATTTTCAACCACCAATTTCGGGTGAAGAAATTATGCAAACCTTCAATTTAAAACCTTCAAAAGAGATTGGCATTATAAAAGAATCTATTAAAGAAGCCATTCTTGAAGGCGATATTCCAAATGAACATGAAGCAGCATATCAACTGATGTTGAAAGAAGGCAAACGTTTAGGTTTAACAGTTAATAATTAGAAATGATACAATTAGTTAGAACAAATTCTGAAGATTCTGATTTTGTAAGTCTAGTTAAAGACTTAGATGCTTTTTTAAGAATTACAGATGGTGATGAGCATGAGTTTTACAATCAGTACAACCATATAGATGTTATAAAACATACTGTTGTTGCATATTACAATGGAACACCAGTTGGTTGTGGCGCTTTTAAAATGTTTGAAAAAGATTGTGTTGAAATAAAGCGCATGTTTACACATGAAAACTTCAGAGAAAAAGGTGTAGCTTCTAAAATATTGAAGGAATTAGAAGTTTGGGCTAAAGAGCTAAATTACAAATCCTGCATTTTAGAAACAGGAATTCGTCAAACCGAAGCTGTGGCATTTTATAAAAAAAACAATTACACTTTAATTCCTAATTTCGGTCAATATATAAACGTTTCAAATAGTTTATGTTTTAAAAAAACACTCTCATAACATGAAAAAAGATAACAAAAAAGTCATTTATTGGTTATTAACTGGTTGTCTACTTATATTCATCATGGTTGTTGTTGGTGGTATTACCAGACTAACACATTCTGGATTATCTATTTCAAATTACAAATTAATTTCTGGAGTGATTCCACCAAGTAATGATATTGAATGGCAAGAAGCTTTTGATTTGTATAAACAATATCCTGAATACCAAAAACTTAATAATCATTTCAATCTTCAAGATTTTAAAGATATTTATTTCTGGGAATGGTTACATAGACTCATTGGTCGTTTTATAGGTTTGGTTTTTCTTTTTCCTTTTTTATATTTTTTAGCAACAAAACAGCTTACCAAACCAACTATTAAAAAAGCCATAATACTACTTTGTCTTGGTGCATTTCAAGGTTTTATGGGTTGGTATATGGTTAAAAGCGGTTTAATTGATAATCCAGATGTAAGTCATTACAGATTAGCAGCTCACTTAACTACAGCCTTTGTAACATTTGCGTACACCTTTTGGGTAGCATTAGATTTAATGTTTCCAAACCGAAAAGAAATAAATATTCCTTTTAGAAATTTTATAAGATTTTCTCTAGCAATTTTAATACTTCAAATCATTTATGGTGCATTTGTAGCTGGTTTAGATGCTGGTTTTATACATAACCATTGGCCCATGATGAGTGAAGGTAAATTTATGCATGAAACTGTTTTTATAGAACAACAGCCATGGTATAAAAACTTTTTTGAAGGAAAAAGTGGTGTACAATTTGCACATAGAATGTTAGCCTATTTAGTTGTTTTTGTAATTATTGTAATTTGGCAAAAGTCAAAAAAAATAAACTTAACAAGTTTGCAATCTCAAGGAATATACTCCTTATTAATTATGGTAGCCATACAGTTTTTATTAGGTGTTTTCACCATATTATTGCAAGTGCCCGTTTGGCTTGGTGTAGCGCATCAAGTTGGTGCATTTGTTTTATTAAGTTGTATGATATTTACGTTGCATCGCTTTAGTAAATAATTGAAAACCGTTACATTTGCAATATAAAATATTAGTATGATTTACAGATTTAGAGTTATTCTTGATAATGATACAGATGAAGATGTGTTTCGAGATTTAGAAATAAAAGAAGAAGACACATTAGAAGATTTACATAATGCTATTACCCAATCTTTTGGGTTTGATGGTACTGAAATGGCTTCATTTTATGTAAGTGATGAGATGTGGAATCAAGGTGAAGAAATTTCATTATTTGATTTAAGTGAAGATGCTTCAGCAAAATTAATGAGCGATACCGTAATAAATAGCATGGTTTATGAAATGCACCCTAAACTAATTTACGTCTATGACTTCTTTAATTTATGGACTTTTTATGTTGAATTAGCCGAAATAATTGACGAAATTGAAGGAGAAACGTATCCTAATTTAATATTCTCTAAAGGACAAATTCCTGATGTGGCTCCAGAAAAGTTTTTTGAATCTGAAGATATTGATGATTTTGACGAGTTTGAAAATGATTTAGATATTGATGATTATGAGCATTTAGATTTTGATGAAAATTGGAACTAACCTTTATTTTGAAAGGTTTACATTTTCATAATTTCTTAATACATAAGCCAGTGCATTTTTTATAATATCACCCATAGATTTACAACGCTTAAATTTAACATCAAGCGTATATTCAAATATTTTTGTCTTCAACATATCAATATTCTCTTTTGTTGAAATAGTATCAATTGTCATACATTTAAGTAAGTTTTCAATTCTGGTATGATAACTTTTAAAACGCTTTGCAATAATAGAACGTTCCTCTATTTTATATTGGTCTATAGATAATTTTTGAAAACTTTCAGTTACCAATTTAACCATGGTGAAATTTTCTTTAAAAAACTGAGGACGATAAATATTAATTTTACCTTCATATGATTGCTGATCAAAATCAATAGCACGTATTTTATAAACAACTTGGTCAAAATCGTGGGTTGGAACAATCACGTAATTATAAGAACGCATATCACCTAAAAGCCTAATCATACAACGTTCATTAAACTTTACAAACTCTTTAGCTATTTGAGATTTTTCATATTTTGAACATTTAGGCAACATGTTTTTAATGAATTCATCACCAGGAATTCCAGAAATATGTTCTTCAATTAAAGTGTCTTTATAAACTAAAAAATTCAAATTATAAGGAGACAACATATGCTCTAATTCTAAGCCATAAACACGCGAAGCATCTGCCTTTTTAATATAAAAATAGGTGAAATTATCATTTAAAATATTTCTGACTTTAATGCGGAATGGTTTAGAATTTCCAAACGTACAGTAATCAATAGCATCTACATTAAGAAACGGTATAGAGCTTTCATTACCATCAGAATGCAAAATAGAATATACTTTTTTTAAGCTTAAATCTATCTCTTCGCGTTCGTATTCGCTGTAATAAACACGAATCCAAAGGGTATCATTTTCAAATTTATCATATACCGTAATGGAGCCTTGAAACCTAAGTAAATCATCGTAAAAAATAGGAAGTTTTATATTTCGGTTATATTCAGAAAGATAATCATGCAAGGCATCACTGACTGGATAAGATGGTTTCTTTTTTGATATTTTTAAATCTTCCATTATTATTAAACTATTGAAATTTAAAACTTATTTTTATAAACATGTTTGTAACAAATTTACGTAACTATCGTCATATTTTAACTAACCTGTTGATTTTAGCTCAACACAAAAAAAATTAAATATCTTGGAGTCAATCCTTACAATTAACAATCTAACAAAAAAATTTGGTTATTTAACAGCCGTTAAAGATTTATCATTTACCATAAATAAAGGTAATGTTTACGGAATTTTAGGGCCAAACGGAAGTGGAAAATCTACTACATTAGGCGTTGTTCTTAATGTTGTTAATAAAACTTCAGGAGATTTTCACTGGTTTGATGGCAATACTTCAACACATCAAGCCTTAAAAAAAGTAGGAGCTATCATTGAGCGCCCAAATTTTTATCCATATATGACAGCTTACCAAAACTTAAAATTGGTGTGCAAAATTAAAGAGGTTGATTATAGTAAAATTGAAGAAAAACTTAAAATAGTTGAGTTAATTGATAGAAAAGATAGCAAATTCAGCACCTTTTCATTAGGTATGAAACAGCGTTTAGCCATTGCTTCTGCCCTATTAAACGATCCTGAAATTTTAATTTTAGATGAACCCACAAATGGTTTAGACCCAAAAGGAATACATCAAATAAGAGAAATTATAAAAGATATTGCCCGTACCGGAACAACCATTTTATTGGCGTCACATTTACTTGATGAAGTTGAAAAAGTGTGTACGCATGTAGTTGTTTTAAGAAAAGGTGAAAAGTTATATTCTGGTAGAGTTGATGAAATGATAACCAGTTTTGGTTTTTTTGAATTAAAATGTGAAAAGCAAGATGAACTAGTTAAATTTTTAGAAACTCATAGTTCTTTTGGAACTATAAAAGTGAAAGATCATTTAATAACCGCTTTTTTAAATGAACCTTTAGAATCTGCTTCTTTAAATAAATTATTATTTGAAAAGGGCTTTGTATTATCATATTTAGTTCAGCGCAAAGAAAGCTTAGAAGAACAATTCTTAACTTTAACCAACAACCAGTAAATACCATGTACAGATTATTAAATATAGAGTTTCAAAAATTAATGCACAGTAGAGCAAGTAAGGTTTTAATAATTACTTATTTTGTTTTGCTAACCTCAATTGCTCTTATTGCAGCCATTAAGTTTGATATTGGCCCTATTAAGTTTCATTTGGCAGAAATGGGCATTTTTAATTTCCCATACATATGGCATTTCAACGCTTATTTTGCAGCTATACTCAAGTTGTTTTTAGCCATTGTAATTGTTTCCATGATGGCTAATGAATATAGTAATAAAACCCTAAAACAAAACCTAATTGATGGATTAAGTAAAAAGGAGTTTATACTATCAAAATTTTATACGGTTATAGTGTTTTCGCTTGTTTCTACACTGTTTTTATTTGTTGTGTCTTTAATTCTTGGATTAATATTTTCAAACTATACAGAGTTTACCATTGTTTTCTCTGATTTAGAATTTCTCATAGCTTTTTTTGTTAAATTAATTGGATTCTTTTCTTTTTGCTTATTCTTAGGAATTTTAGTTAAACGTTCTGCTTTTGCCTTAGGATTTCTATTTGTTTGGCAATTTATTGAAGGCATTATTTTTGGTGTTTTACGTTGGAAAACTGATGCAGAATTTGCAACTAGTATCATGCGTTTTTTACCATTAAATGCCATGTCTAATTTAATAAAACAGCCTTTTTCACGTTTAAGTGCTGTTCAATCTGTAGCTAATCAAGTAGGAGAAAAATTTGATTTTGATTATGCTGTTCATTGGTATGAAATAGTCATTGTTTTAGTATGGACTGCCGTATTTATCTTTTTATCGTACAGATTATTAAAAATGCGTGATTTATAATATTTTTGATAGCTTTGCTATTGAAGATGAAAAAAACTGTACTCCTATTAATATTCCTTTTTTTTGGTATAAATAGCTTTAGCCAAAGCGAAGCCGCTAATTGGTATTTTGGTTATGGTGGAGGTATTCGCTTTAACCAAACCAGTAATACCGTAACATCTCTCAATGACGGACAATTGTTTACTAATGAAGGCTGTACATCAATATCTGATGATACTGGTAATTTATTGTTTTATACAAATGGAAGTTCAGTTTGGAATAAAAATCATGTCATTATGCAAAATGGTTCTGGTTTATTTGGCGATTCCTCAAGTACGCAATCTGCTATTATTGTTCCAAAACCAAATGATGAAAACATCTATTATATATTCACTGTTGATAATTGGCTTGATGATCAAAATCATGGATTAAATTACTCTGAAGTAGATATGTCTCTTAACTCTGGTTTAGGTGGTATTACAACTAAGAATGTGAACTTATTACAAGAAAGTTCTGAAAAAATAACAGCCGTTTTAAAAGATTGTATTACAAAATCTATTTGGGTTGTTTCATTTGCATCAGAAGATGGTAATCCTGGTTATTTCAATACATACCACGCTTTTGAAGTTAATGATTTAGGGGTAAATCCCATTTCAGTAACAACAACTTTTAATCTATTTGTTACTGATGCCAGAGGCTATTTAAAACTTTCACCTGATGGTACTAAAATGGCTTCAGCAAACGTTAGAGACGGGTTATTTTTATATGATTTTGATACATCTACAGGCAAAGTAAGTAATGAATTGCAATTAACTATTCAAAGTTCCAGTCCTTTTCCATATGGTGTAGAATTTTCACCAAATAGTCAACTTCTTTATGTACATGCGTCAAACAATTTTTTTAGTCCTGGCACTAATGATGAGCAAATTCCATCAAATCACACCTCATCTTTAGTACAATATAACTTGTTGAATGCAGATATTAATGGTTCATCAATTATTATTGATAATAGAAGCTTATATAGAGGTGGATTACAATTAGGTCCAAACGGAAAAATTTACAGAGCTTTAAGTGCTACATATGATGTAGGGTTACCGTATTTAGGTGTTATTAATAATCCCGATACTTTAGGTCTGGAGTGTAACTATATTAACAATGGAATTAATATTTCTCCTAATTTATCAGCTCAAGGCTTGCCTCCTTTTATAGCATCCTTTTTTAATACGCAAATAGACATTATTAAAAATGGCAGAAGCAATACTAACCTAGAACTTTGTGATGGTGATATTTATAATCTTACATCAGAAGACATTTTAGGAGCAACTTATACATGGAAACTAAACGGAAATTTATTAACTGAAACATCTTATAATTTAGAAGTTTCAACAGGCGGTCATTATGAGGTTTATATTGATCCAAATAATGGTGATTGTGCTATTGAAGGGCAAGCGTATGTTACTTTTAACCAGAATCCTCAAGCTTTTAATACTACCATTCTTCAATGTGATGAAGATGGAATTAAAGACGGATTTACTATTTTTAACTTACATGAGGCACATGATAATTTAACAGGTGGACTTCAAAATATTTCTACCAAGTTTTATACCGATATAGCTAGATTAAATGAAATAACTAATTCAAATTCATATAGTAATACTAGCAATTACCAAACTATTTATGTTGAGGTTATTAATGATATAACAGGTTGTACAACCAATACTGAGCTTATTTTAAATGTAAGTGTAACTGATTCAAATAATGCACAATTGATTACCTGTGATGATGATGGCATTGAAGATGGATTTCATGTTTTTAACCTTAGAAATGCAGACTCAGATATTGTGAATGGACTTCCTCTTGGCTTAACAATTAGCTATTATGAAACTTATGAAAATGCTTTAATAGAACAAAATCCATTAACAACATT
Organism: Flavobacteriaceae bacterium; assembly: GCA_021739635.1. Classification (GTDB taxonomy): domain Bacteria; phylum Bacteroidota; class Bacteroidia; order Flavobacteriales; family Flavobacteriaceae; genus Yeosuana. The sequence goes on from JAIPBH010000020.1 coordinate 38,636, forward strand.
GTTCACTAATACTAATCCTTATAATCAAGTACTTTTTGCTCGGGTTGAAAATGCAAATAATTGTTATGGTATTAGTGAATTACATCTTAAAGTAGATACTTTACCAGAAATTGCAGAAAATGATAGTATTTTTTATTGTCTAAATACATATCCTCAAACTATCACTATAAACCCAAACATACTAAATACTTCTCCCAATAATTACATATATGAGTGGTCAACAGGAGAAACAACTTTTTCAATACAAGTAAATGAGCCTAAAACATATTCAGTAATAATTACTAATTCAAACAATTGCTCAAAAGAAAAAACAATTATTGTAGAAGCTTCTAATATTGCTACTTTTGAATCTATTAATGTCGTGGATGCAACTCAAAATAACATCATTACCGTTTTAGTTTCTGGTGAAGGTACTTATGAATATTCCTTACTAGATTCTAATAATATTCTTTACAGACCTTTTCAAAGCAGTCCTATTTTTGAAAATATATTTCCGGGTTTTTACACGGTTTATGTTAAAGATGTCAAAAATAATTGTGGTAGTGTAAATACTAAAGTATCGGTTATCGGGTTTCCTAAATATTTTACCCCAAATAATGATGGTGTTAATGATACTTGGCAAGTATATGGCGTCTCAAACATGTTTCAACCAAATTCTAAAATATTCATTTTTGATCGTTTAGGTAAACTTATAAAACAATTAAATCCTTCAGAAAAAGGCTGGGATGGTACTTTTAATGGTAAAATACTTCCTACTGATGACTATTGGTTTTCTGTAACATTACAAGATG
>JAIPBH010000010.1 GCA_021739635.1 Flavobacteriaceae bacterium
CTAAAGAAACTCCAGCCCAAACCATTAAAAGATTAGAGAAAGAATTGGCTGATGAGAAGCTAAAGAATACTGTCCTTAACACTATGATTGATATATCGGACAGTCAATATGGTACTCAAATCAGAAAAAAGTTTTCTCCTCTGAAATAAAACCCTGACAATTGAAAATCAATTAGTTATGGTTTTTTTTAATATATCCCCACATAATCCCCACTTTATTTTATAATAAAACTGCATAAAAAAAAAGTTACTAATTACTATGGATAGGACCGGCATAGTATACCATCCGCAGCGGATAAAAATGAGCATAGCAATAATTATGTAAATCCTTTTATAGCTTAGGCTCAAAAGAGCTTTTGAGTGGTTGAAAAACTCCCATTGTCAGTGATTCGCTTTTACCGTTTTTTGCTCCTAGTCCACATTTAGCCCACAAATCATTTTAAATTTATATAAACCCATAAAATAATACAGAAACCCTCAGCATATTTTTAAGAGAACCTGATCTGTTTTATAAATTCCCTAGAGAAATTTATAAAACTCCCTAGGGGAATTGCATGTATTCCCTAGGGGAATTAGTAAATTCCCCTAGGGGATTTTATTATATGAACCTGATAAAAAATAAAAATATAGCTGTTCAACTTAAAATGATATCAAAGCAAAACAATATTGCTACACCACCACAAATAAAATATTATCCTTGTGCTGTAAGTCAAGGTACTATAAATTTAGAGCGTGTTGCTCATATTATTTCCAGCAGATCTAGTTTAAGTATAGGTGATTGCGATGGAGTATTATGGCTATGACCGACGTTATAGGTGAAACTTTAGCTTAAGGACACATGGTTAAGCTAGATAGTTTAGGAACTTTTTCAATAAGCAGCAGTGCCAGTAATAGGCGGTACTACATTCTACTTTGCTTTAATTCTTGAATTAATCATTCTTTATCAGTAAAGATATTTTTACAGACTAATTGATTTTTTGTAATTGCATTATTTTGAATTTCTTTTATAGTTCTTTCATAATAGTCCTTCAATATGTTTGGCTCAATTATTCTAATGTTATACATCCATTGAAAAAGCCATCCCATTAATTCCCTATTGATTCCGCAATTTAAAATCATTTTAGTATTCCCATTCTTTTTAGAAAATTTTTGTGAAGTATGCCAATAATGATTTTTTATGAATTCAGCTAGTACGGCTGATATTTCTATTTTAATATTATAAATTTCAGTATTAATATTTTTTGTAACTCCAAATCTACCCTCTAACTCTTTATTAAACTTATCTATCAGTTCCAATTGGTTTTTAACATTTTTTGAAATCAATACAGCTTCTAATTGATTTATTCCAAAGATTTGAATACATTTTTTTTTATTGTTAAATCCGCCAACATAAAATGTATTTCTGTGGTTAATAATTCTTAATGGAATAAATGAAATATTAGTCGTTGTAAAATCAAAATTGTCTCCAGTTTCATCATTAATTAAATTTGTAATTATTATGGATTTAGATTGTTTGATTGCAGTTTTAATTAATTCATATTTTTCAAAATGATTATCAGTTAATTTTTGTTTGTAAAAATTAGTTTGAATAACCAAATCATCTTTATTTATTAATTCATCCTGATTATTTTTTTGAATGGTGTAAAACTTCAAATAATTTCTACGAAAGGTTTTAATGGACTCGTCTTTAGAGAGAAATTTTTCCACATCAACTAAATCTCTCTGTATTTGCCTTAATGAAATGGTTGAATAAATGACTTCAATTTTTTTTTTCAAATCATGAATAGTAAGGGGATTAACCCTTAAGTTTTCAATAATAAAATATAATCGGTCAATTTGCTTCATTTTAGTCATTTAATGTCGTAAATGTAATGATTTTTATTAAAGGGGTTTTAATTTTTTTACTTTTGAAAAAAAAGATGAAATTATATATATTACTTTACCTGTAGTGTATTATAATTTATAGAAAAAAAGGTGTTCGTCTTTGGAATAACTATGAACCATATTAAAATTAGCAGTATTAAAATGTACAACGGGTTATTTATTAATTTAAGTTTACGGTATTCCGTAAATTTTATAAATTATACATCCTACATTTGTATCTGATATTTGTTCTTAACAATAGGACTATAACTTATGACGCATTGGTACGTACTTTACACAAAACCAAATAGAGAGAAAAAAGTTTTATCAGAATTACAAAAACTCGATATTACTGCCTATTGCCCTATGGTTACCACCATACGCCAATACTCAGACCGCAAAAAGAAGGTACAAGTTCCGTTAATTCCAAGAGTTATTTTTATTCAATGTTTTGAAACTTACAGAAGCAAAGTTTTTAATGTTTCTGGTACGTCACACTATCTTTTTTGGTTAAAAAAACCTGCCATTGTAAAAAACGAAGAAATTGAAACATTACAAGGGTTGCTAAAAAGCGATATTAATGACGTTCATATTGAAGACATAAAAACTGGAGATACCTATGTTATACAAAACAAGTTTTTTAATGGGCAGGAAGGCATTGTTAACGAGATTACTAAAAACAGAATTCATTTAACATTAAAAGAGTTGGGAATAAAAATTACTATAAGTAGATAACCTACTTGTTTTGAAAACTAAAAATCAAGAATAATCATGATGAAAATCATTTTTGTTTTTAAATGTTAAATTTAAATTGCGTTAATATAATACCTTGTATTAACAGCTAAAAAAATAAAAGTAGTAACTATAACATGTAACTACCATTGGCGAAGCCATGTAAAATTACCCTTAATCCATAAATCTTTTTCTTAGTTTTTTTAACAGCTTTTTTTAATACTATTAAAAGCTCTCTCACTTAAAAAAAAGATTATATAACTGATGCCCCCTTTTATATCATGGACATTATTATAAAAAAATTATTTCGTTTTTTAATTATTTCATTGGTAGCTATTTTAGCTTTAACTATGGTTAGCTATGTCATGTTTTCTTAAGCTATTACCTATCAATCATAAAAAAAACTTTTGTTAAAATACACATGGGTCTTTTAAATACCTATGTTTTTCACATCCTTTTTTTGCCGCACCAAAAACCTATAACCCTAAAAACTAAAATTGTATGACTAAAACTAATCTATGCGTTTTTACAACGTGCTTGGTCATGTGTTTTTCTATAGCAAAAGCACAAAATGATTCTATTACCGAAAAAGCAAACAAGTATGTTTATAATTCCTTAATGGATTCAAATTTCAAACAAGGTAAATCTGCCAGCCATGTTGAAACAAAAGCAACCTCAGAAACTGATGTAAACTATTCTGGCAACTGGATGCTAGGTGCTGGTATTAATATGATTGAAGATAGCGGCCATCAAAGTTTTGGCGACTTCTTTTCTTTTAAGCATAAAAACTCTGGAAATCCGTTTATGGTTCATGTAGAGTACCTAATAAACAGTCAATTTAGTGTAAGCACTACCCTATTACTTAACAAATACCAGTCTGGAAAAGAGGTTCAAGGCCTTACCATTCAAAGCGCCAGTGAGCCAAGTTATTTTGCTACTGATGTGGCTGTAACATACTATGTGTTAGATATTTCATCTAAACACAAGTTTACGCCTTATGCCACAGCAGGAACTGGGTACAGACATATAAGTAATTATAGCGCTGCAAACCAAGCAAACGTGCTGGTTGAAATTCCTAAAACCAGAGATATTACCCTAAATGCGGGGCTTGGAGCTGCTTATTGGTTTCATAAAAATTGGGCCCTAAACATGAGCTATATTGCTAAATTTTCACTAAAAGCTGGGGCTAATAAAAATAATAAAACCAATCATTTGGTATCCTCATTGGGGGTGATATATCGTTTGCATAACAAAAATTTTGAATAGATTTTATAAGGTATTCTAAAAACCTAATGCTAGTTCTCGTGCCTCGACATGACAAAAAAACGAGTTAAACTATAACATGACCAAGTTAGTCCTTGAAAAGGAAACCTATAAAATTTTAGGAGCTTGTATAAAAGTCCATAAAAAATTAGGAAATGGGTTTTCTATAAGCGTATATCGTGAAGCTTTAGCAAAAGAACTAAGCCTTGCTAACATCCCTTTTGAGCAAGATAAAAAACTGCCTGTTTATTATGAAGGCACACCACTTAACCAAGAGTATGTAGCAGACTTTGTTTGTTTTGATACCATTATGATAGAAATTAAAACCTTAAGCTGTTTAAATGAACACCTTAAACAACAAGCGCTAAAGTTTTTAAAATCTACCCGATTAGACATAGGCTATCTGGTAAATTTTGGAGAACGTAGCCTGACCTGGAAACGCTATATTAATACTTAAACCTTGTATTTATTGCCATAAAACTCATCCGTGTTATTTAAAAAATCTGTGTTATCTGTGAATAAAATGATTGAATCATTAAAACCTCATCTTAAAGGCTGTCATGCGCCATATTTGTATATCACAAATGGCGTTTGTAAAATTTGTGTTGTTACAAGCCCTTGTAATACGCATTTTACCATGACACAAAACAACCAACCTATTCCCTATTATAACCCAGTAACAGTTTCTAACCATACTTTAGAAACTTACGGTGTTTATAACAACATAGCCCACTATTTTTTTGCAACATGTCATTCATTAACAGATACATTGTCTTTTAATGATGGGTTTGCTATGGGGAAAATTGAAAAAATACCGCTTGCAATTATGGTTTGTAATAGCAACAAACTAAATGAAACATCAAGTAAATTTTGTGTTTATAAATTAAACCAACTAGGCTAGAACACGCAGATGGAGTTACAACAAGGGATTAAAAAGACTTATGAGTGGTTTTGTAGTATATTAAGGAACAATAAAATAGATTTTAGTGAGCATAATTAAGCAGACTATATTTTCAACAAAAGAGTTTATATCTAACTTCTTTACAAAAGGGCATGAACGTACCCTTTTAGCGAAAAAAAATATTGCGGCTTCATTTGGCATTAAAGCTATTAGTATTGCAATTAATTTAGCTTTAGTGCCTTTAACCATTAATTATGTTAACCCAACGCAATATGGTATTTGGTTAACATTAAGTTCCATTGTTGCTTGGTTTAGTTTTTTTGACATTGGTTTTGGCCATGGATTACGCAACCGTTTTGCCGAAGCAAAAGCAAATGGGGATTTTGAAAAAGCACGCATATATGTAAGCACCACGTATGCCGTTTTAACATTAATTTTTTTAGGCGTTTGGTTATTGTTTTTTGTAGTTAACTTTTTTGTGGATTGGAGCAAAATATTAAATGCACCCCAAGAATTAGCGCAAGAGCTATCCACTCTCGCTTTAATTGTTTTTAGCTTTTTTTGTTTGCAAATTGTTTTAAAAACAATTAATACGGTAATAATTGCAGACCAAAAACCCGCAAAAGCAGCATTTTTTGATATGTTGGGGCAGTTAATTGCTTTAGTTACCATCTTTATTTTAACAAAAACAACTCAAGGCTCTCTCATTTATTTAGGATTAGGTTTAGGTTCTGCTCCAATTATAATGTTAATGGTTTCATCCTTTGTGTTTTATACTAAACCTTATAAATATTTTGCGCCGTCATTAAAATTTGTACAGTTTACTTATGCAAAAGATATCCTTGGATTAGGAATAAAGTTTTTTGTTATCCAATTTTCAGCAATTTTTTTCATGCAATCAACAAATATAATTATTAGTCAAATTTTAAGCTCTGAACAAGTTACGGTTTATAACATTGCCTATAAATATTTTTTTGTTGTTACAACTATTGCAAATATTATTTCAATGCCTTTTTGGTCCAGCTTTACTGAAGCATATGTAAAAAAAGATTTTATATGGATGAAAAATATTGCTTCAAAGTTTAATCATTTTTGGTTTTTCATTATTCCTATTCTTATTTGTATGTTATATTTTTCAAGTATATTTTATCGTTTCTGGATTGGGGATGCAGTAGAAGTACCTTTTGCTATTTCAGGGCTTATGTCAATTCTCGTTTTAATTAATATAAGATTTAATCTTTATGTGATACTACTCAATGGTATTGGGAAAATAAGACTTCAATTAAACCTTTACTTATTATCATCGTTTATTTACATTCCTTTAGCTATAATTTTTGGACATAAATACAAACTAAACGGAATAATTATTGCAAATATTATTGTTTATTTAATTTTCGCTTTAGTAATACCGTATCAATTAAACCTAATTCTGAAAAAGAAAGCTAAAGGTATTTGGAATAAATAAATTTACTGCCTAAAAAAACTTTTTATAAAAATTAGTTATTATAAAAACAAAAAATAAATCTAAAATTTTATATAAATGAGAAAATTAAAATATTTACTATGGGCAAGTTCAAACTACTTTTCATCAAGTAAATGTCCTATCTGTTCAAGTAATAAAACCAAAGTAATTGATACAAAATATTTAGTAACAAAATTGCTGGAGTGTAGTAACTGCAAAATTTTATTTAGACACCCAGTTGATAATCCAAATTTTAATAAAATATTTTATCAAGAGGAGTATATTGAAAAAAATTGTTTAGTGACTAATTTACCCAATGATGAGGCTCTTAAAAAAATGATAGAAACTGATTTTGTAGAAACGGACAGAAATGCAAATCGAATCTATGCAATTATTAAACAACTATATAAAGAATCAGAACTTAATAATCTGCAGATGATAGATTATGGTTCAAGTTGGGGTTATATTAGTTATCAGTTAATCCAAAAGGGAATTCAAGTTGAAAGTTTTGAAATCTCGAAGTCGCGTGCAAAATTTGGTAATAGTAAGTTAAGCCTAAATATAAAAACTGCAGAAGACGAACTTACTGGTGAAAAGGATATTTTTTTTAGTTCACATGTTATAGAGCATCATCCAAATCCATCTGATATGATAGAAAACGCTAAAAATCTATTGAAAGATAATGGATTTTTCTATTGTTATTGTCCAAATGGATCTGAAGAATATTTAAAAAAGGATAAAAAGTTATTTCATTTAGCTTGGGGCCAAGTACATCCTTTCTATCCAAGTAAAAACTATTTTTCCAATCAATTTAAAAATAATCCATACTATATAGGATCAAATTTAAACCCGATAGGAATAAAAAAAATGCTTAATAATGAACAATATATTGGAGATTTAACGGGTAGCGAATTAATAATTATATCAAAACCAAATATTCATATAAAAGATTCTTGATATGTTTCACTCACTTTATTTTATCACATTAATAACAATTATTAACTTTTGAAAACCATTATATCCACAGGTCAAGGCCGCTTACATTTAATTGATAGTGCACGTGCCATTAAAAATTCAGGTGTTGAAGTTGAAGTAATTACAGGCTGGGTACCTTCACAAAACTTACCTGATGGTTTTTTAAACTTTATTGGACGGTTTGTTGGGCGAAATAACCTGGCTTACGGTTTGCGCAAAAGAAGACCTGCTGAGTTGGAACCTAATGAAATAAAGACCTGTGTGTTTTCTGAATTTTTTATTCAATTTTTATTTATTCTATCAAAGTTTAAAGTTTTAAAACGAGACAATGCAGCTGTTCTTGGGTGGAAATTATTTGGATGGCAATCAAAGAGATACCTTAAAGATGCACAGATATTCCATGTGCGTAGTGGAGCTGGACATGGCAGTGCAATAAAAAAAGCTAAAAAAGAAAATATGGTTATTTTGGCAGACCATAGTGCAGCACATCCATATGAAATTTATTCTCAATTATCTAAAGCTTATAATAAAAAAAATGTTCCGTTTAATCCTGAAACTGGCTTATGGAAGATGGTGCTTGAAGATTGTAAAAACGCTGATTATATTTTGGTAAATTCGGAATACGTAAAAAAAACCTTTGTGAAACAAGGATTTAATAGTAATATAATTAGTGTTATACCATTAGGAATTAGATATGATTTTTTAGGACTAAAAAAGGACTATAAAACTGAGGCTAAAATAAAATTATTATATACTGGCAGCGTAAGAAAATGGAAAGGGGTTCATTTAATTATTGAAGCAGCAAAAGAACTATTTTCTCAAAATATTCTTTTTGAAATTCATTTGATAGGGAGTATTTCAAACGAAATCGAAATTCCAGAGTATTTGGTTAAAAATAAAATTTTAATTTTCCATGGTCATGTTCCTCAAGATGAATTAAAATTACATTTAATCAACGCAGATATGTATGTTTTTCCATCATACTGTGAAGGTGCTGCACAATCTTTAAAAGAAGCGATGGCAGCGGGTTTACCCGTAATAGCAACTGAGCAAAGTGGAGCACCTATAAATCATGACGAAAATGGTTTAATAATTAAAGATGATTCTTCAAAAGCACTCACTGAAGCTATTCTAATTTTAGCAGATGATAAAAATTTGAGAGAGAAACTAGGGCATAATGCTGCTAAAACAATAAGCGAAAATCATACCTGGGAAAAGTATGGAAAAGACGTAGCCAAATTATATGCCACTATTCTTGCTAAAAAAGGCAAGGAATAATTTTATGAATAAAAACAAATTCTTCCTGTTTCTTTATGCCGCCACGACTAGGGTGTTTATTGATTTGGTTGGACGCTTAATGCTGGCCGAGATTATCGCCTTAGTTACACTGCCATCTATTAATATAAGGAAATTATTAAAGAAGTTTGAAGGTTTAAAGACTGTACTTGTTGGTTTAGCTGTTTTTCTTACGGCTCAAATTATTAGTGATATTGTAAATCAATCTGATTCTTCTGATTATTTAAGGGGCTGGGCGATGATTGTTTTTTCCATGGTATCCACAATTTACTTGGTCAATCATTTATCTAAAGATAGTTACGGGATTGTATATTATTTATTTGGGTTGTTTATAGTACTATTAATATTCGGCGAAGGTGATTTAGACCTTGGAGCAATGGCTGAAAACACAAACTATTTTAAGGCTCGTTTCGTTGGGTTTCTTAATCCTTTACTAATACTAGTAGCCTATCAATTATACAGAAAAAATAATAAACGCTTGGTGTCACTTCTGTTTTTAGCTTTTGGCCTTATATGTATGATTTTAGATGCACGTTCAAACGGGTTAATTTTTATTATTTCGGCTGTTTTGGTTTATATAAAAACTACCGGCATTCGCTTTTCTCGTTTTAAAATTATTTTATTAGGTGTAATTATATCGGGTATTCTTTATGCAGGATTTATATTTTATGTAAATCAGGTTTTACATAATGGTATTGGTGGCAGTAATGCAAGGACACAATTAAATATGGCTTCGAATCCCTATAATCCATTTGAACTAATTTATTATGGCCGAAGCGATTTTTTTGTTTTAGTACAGGCAGTAGCAGACAAGCCTATTTTTGGGCATGGTTCATGGGGAAAAGATACACAAGGAAAATATTCGGAAATTCTTATGTTAATAAGTGATAAAATTAATTCTAATGATATAGGTTATATTCCAGCGCATTCGGTTTTTTTAGGGTCTTGGGCTTATGCAGGTATAATTGGCTTTATTTCCATTCTTGTAGTCTTTTTAACCTTATTTAAATACAGTTTAAAAATATATAAGTCAAAAATTAAAAGTCATATTTTACCTATAATTATTATTTTAAGTTTGGATATGCTTTGGGCGTTTTTATTTTCACCTCTGGGAACATTACGTACTTCTTTCCCGATTTTTGCTGCAATAATTATTGTAGAATACAAAAGATTATTAATGACTCGTCAAATTCAACTTCTAATAGAAACCAAATCCAAATTTAATAACAATGTGTTATGATTAAAGACAAACCACTTTTCAGTATTGTTATAGTTAATTATAATCACGGTCAATTTTTAGATGAAACAATAAAATCTATTTTAAACCAAAATTGTGATGATTTTGAATTGATTATTGTTGATGGAGGCAGTACAGACAATAGTGTCGATATAATTAAAAAGTATGAGCCTAGTTTAAGTTATTGGGTTTCAGAAAAAGATAAAGGTCAAAGTGATGCATTTAATAAGGGGTTTGCAAAAGCAAAAGGAGAGTTCTTTTTTTGGGTTAATGCAGATGATATATTACTACCTAAAAGCATTATGTATGCTAAAGAAGCGGTTTTAAAGAATCCAAAACACATGTGGTTTACTGCTAATACAATATTTTTTAATAAAAAAGGAATAATCAGTAAATGTTCTTTCGGTATGGACTGGTGTGATATAGCATTTAAAAATGCTCCTATTGTAATTAATGGTCCAACATCTATTTTTAATAAAACCTTATTTGAGATGAATAAATTCGATGAAAACCTAAATTATACTATGGATACAGATTTGTGGATGCGCTTTTATAATCAAGGATTAAAATATAAAAGAATAAGGGCATATTTCTGGGGGTTTAGAATTCATGTTGATTCAAAAACATCTCATGCATTTAGTACTTCACCAAATAAAAAATTTAGTGATGAAAGTAAATTTATTTTGATTAAAAATAGAAGAAAACATACTAAAACCGGGTCTTTTATTCAGTTAATATGTAAATCTTTTAGAGGAGTTTTAATTAAATCATACTTAGACACACAAAAATTGAAAGGTAAATTAATTCATGATGTATATGAGAAATAGCGTTAAAATTTGTATTCAAATCTTACTATTTCTATTTCCGTGGAAACTAAGAAGAGTACTATTAAATAATTTTTTTAGTTACAAAATAAATAGTAAAGCTAAAATTGGATTTTCTGTATTATTATGTGATAAGTTGGAAATGGCTGAAAATTCAAGCATAGCACACTTAACTATATGCAAAAACATTGATGCAATAATATTAAACAATAATTCAGGAATTGGTTCTCTTAATTTTATTACAGGGTTTAATACAAAGAATAAAACGGTTTACTCACATCGTCTAAACAGAAAATGTGAGCTTATAATAAAAGAACATTCTGCTATAACATCAAGGCATTTTTTAGATTGTAACGGTGGTATTTATATAGGTAAATACACTACAGTAGCAGGAATAAGAAGTACGTTTTTAACGCATAGTATAGATATCTATAAAAACAGGCAAGATATTAAACCCATAACAATTGGAGATTACTGTTTTATTGGAACAGGCTGTAACCTTTTAGGTGGTAGTTGTTTGCCTGATTATTCAGTTTTAGGTGCAGGTGCTGTATTATCAAAAGTGTATAGTGAATCTAACTTTCTTTATGGAGGTGTGCCTGCAAGGCCTTTGAAGGATTTAAAAGGTTATGATGTGGCTTATTTTAATAGGCATAATGGTTTTGTGAAATAATATATGGAAATTACTCATGTCATATCTTCCGTCGATAAAAACTCTGGAGGCACGAGCACCTACATGAAATTACTGATTGAGGCTTTAATTGATATGGTAAATCAAAACTTAATTGCTTTTGACTCTAATCAAAACATTAAAATTAATGGAGATGTTAATTGCAAATTCATAAAAAACAAAAGCAAGATAACAGTTTGTAACCAAGAATTAGAAGATACCATATCTAGTGTATATTCAGATATATTTCATGGTAATGGGTTGTGGCAATATCCTGTTCATGCTATGTCAAAAATTGCATTAAAAAAAGACAAACCTTTTATTATATCAACTCATGGAATGTTGGAGCCCTGGGCTTTACAACAAGGTAAATTTAAAAAGCAACTAGCTTTAAAATTGTTTCAATATAACGATTTAGCCAAAGCCACTTGCTTACACGCCACTGCGCCTATGGAAGTGGAGAGTATTCGAAAATTAGGATTAAAAAACCCAATAGCCATGATACCCAATGGGGTTAATATTGAAGCGTTTCCAACCACTATGCCGGTTAAAGCTACAGCCCCAAAAAAAATTTTGTTTTTATCCCGTATTCACCATAAAAAAGGCATAGAACATTTAATTGAAGCCTGGAGCTTACTGGAAATTAACCTTCGTAAAAACTGGATCATAGAAATTGTTGGGAATGGCGAACAAGCCTACATTGAAACCTTGCAGCAAAAAATCAACATGCATCATTTACAGGAACAAATACTTATCAAAGCACCCGTTTTTGGCGGAGATAAAATCAAAATATTTAGAGAGGCAAGCTTATTTGTATTGCCCACCTACAGTGAAAACTTTGGGATTGTAATTGCAGAAGCCATGGCAAGCTATACGCCCGTCATTACCACCAAAGGCACCCCTTGGGAAGAACTCAATACTCATAATGCGGGTTGGTGGATTGATATAGGTGTAGAGCCACTTAAAAATGCCTTAATAGATGCGATGCAAGCACCTGGTGAAGCATTGACACTGATGGGTAAAAACGGCAGAAAATTAATTGAAGATAAGTACAGTATGGAAGCCGTGGCAAGCCAAATGTTGGAATTGTATGAATGGGTATTAAAAAAAGGTGAAAAACCAAAATTTATATATAAGTTGTGAACATTATTTATAAAAAAATAAAAAAATACTTCCCTTCAATTCTTAATTTGGGAGTTCTTTTCGTTTCATTAGAAAGTTTAAGGAGATATATTAAATATTCCTCAGTTACTAATGAAAATAGTGAAAGTAAATTATTAGGAAGAATAATTGCCGATTATCACGTTATTGAAAAGGGGTTGACCATGCCTGTTCCCAGACTTGGGTTTGGGAAAGAAAGAATACTTCTGTTAATTATAAATTGTATAAAATTTATAGACAGGTACGGAACTTCTAATAAACAAATTTGTGTAGCTATAGGTGTTATTTTAGAATACAAAAAATTCCATGAATTAAAAAAATTCATACTTGATAATGAAATTCTAACTAAAATAAATGAATTGAGTTTAAAAAGTAAAATTCAAAAAAAAACAGAGCAACTCAAATTTTCTAAACATGATTATTATAAAAACATAAATAGTAAATTTGACCAATTTTCTAAATCAAGAAAAAGCATAAGAAACTATTCTAATCAGGCTATTCCCTCTGAGTTAATTAATAAAGCAATCGACTTAGCAAAATTTGCACCCTCTTCATGCAATCGTCAAACTATAAGAGCACATGTTTACGAATGCAGGAATAGAATTCGACAAATATTAAATATTCAGGGTGGTAATAGAGGCTTTGGGCATTTAGCCGACAAACTCATTATTTTGACTTCGGATTTAGCTTATTGGCATGGTGTAAGTGAAATTCATGGTCCCTATGTAGATGGAGGTATATTTGCAATGAATTTAATGTATACATTACATTTTTATGGTGTAGCGTCATGTCCCCTGAACTGTAATTTATCTCCAAAAAAAGAAAAAAAATTAAGAAAAATTTGCAATATCCCTGATTCGGAAGTTTTTATAGTTATGCTTTCATTAGGCATGGTGTCAGAACAATTTGAAGTACCAGCTTCAATAAGATACTCTTTTGAAAATATTATATCAGTTCACAAAGAATACTAAATGAATAAAGTAGGAATTATAACGATCTTAAATGTAAATAATTATGGAGCAGAACTACAGGCTTTTGCGCTTCAACATGCAATTAACAAGCTTGGTTTTGATGCAGAAATATTGAATTATGCTTATTATAAAACGACTGTCCATAAAAAATCAAAAAGGTCTCAACCTATTATAAAACAAACATATAAAAGTCAATTAAAAGAATTTTTATTCCCTTATATAGAAAATTTTAAAGCATTACCTTATTGGTTTAAAAAGAAAAAAAGAGATAGAAAGTTTCAAGAATTTCATAATAAAAATACACGTATATCTGAAGTAATTAGATCAATAGATGAACTTTATAGAAAAAAATTCAACTATGATATATATATGGTTGGAAGCGACCAAGTATGGAACCCTAATTCAAATACTAATATTGAACCCTATTTTCTTCTTTTTGCACCTCCCAAGGCAAAAAAAGTAAGTTATGCCTCAAGTTTTGGAGTTGATTCAATAAAAAAAAAATATCATCCCATTTTTAAAAAGTTTATAGACAATCTAGATGAAATAGCTGTGCGCGAGGTTTCAGGAGTTAGAATTATTAAACAAATTTGCAATCGTAAAATTGATTGGGTTTTGGACCCCACATTTTTATTGAAAAAAAGTGAATGGTCTGAACTGTCTGAAAAGCACAACCTTAAAGAGAAGTACCTATTAATATATGTTTTAACTGATTCTGAATACATAACCAATCTAGCAAAAAAGATAGCAAAAGAAAAAGGGCTAAATATAGTTAGGTTATGCAAAAATGCTTCTAAAGTAGATAAAGAAAGTGATGTTATTAATATTATAGATGCAGGACCTTCGGAATTTTTGGGTTGGTTTCATGAAGCCAGTTTTGTTATAACTACCTCATTTCATGGTTTATGTTTTTCATTGAATTTCAATTTACCTTTTTATGTTGTGTTGAAAAAAGAAAAACAAAATAATAGTAGGCAAACTAATTTATTAGAATATCTGGATATACCTGACAGATATATTTATACTGATAGTACAATGCCAGAAATTGATACATGGGAAATGGATTATAAAAAAGTTAATTTAAAAATTGATTATAAAAGGGAAATGTCGTTCAAGTTTTTAGTAAAATCACTCAATTAAATTAATGAAATATACAAAATATCAGAATAAGTTAAGTGTTAAGAATAAGATTGGTAGATTCTTTTGGTATGTAATTAGATTTATGTTTTTTAGGCCATTAAATCAGCCTTTTTTAAATGGTTTTCGTATTGCATTATTGAGACTTTTTGGAGCAAAATTAGGAAAGGGTAATAAGATACATGCCAAAGTGAAGATTTGGGCACCATGGAATCTTGAAACTGGCGATTTTGTGGCAATAGGTTATGATGCTCATATTTATAACCCTGGTAAAATAATCATTGGAAATAAGGTAACCATTTCTCAAAGGGCACATTTATGCAGCGCAACACATGATTACACTAACTTGAAGAATCCCTTAATTACAAAGTCAATTTATATAAATGATTTGGTTTGGATAGCGACTGACACCTTCATTAGTTTAGGGGTCGTAATAGGTGAAGGTTCTATTGTTGGCGCTGGCGCTTGTGTATTTAAAAATGTAGAACCTTGGACCATTGTTGGTGGCAACCCGGCTAAATTTATAAAAAAAAGAGTGGTGAATGATTAGTGCACTTATTTTAACTTATAATGAGGAAACTATTTTAAATCAATGTTTAGAAGCACTTTCTTTTGTTGATGAAATTGTTGTTTTTGATTCGTATAGTACAGATAACACCTTAAAAATTGCTAAACAACATCATGCTAAAATAGTTCAAAGAAATTTTGACAATTATGCAAACCAAAGAAATGCGGCTTTAAAAGAAGTTAATAAATCTTCAGAATGGATTTTAATGGTAGATGCTGATGAAATTGTGACCCCTGAATTAAAAGAGGAAATAAAAAATAAAATCGCTTTTCAAAATGAGATTACCATGTATCGTGTTAGACGCAAAGACATGTTTCAAGGTAAGTGGATTAAGCAAAGCAGTGGTTACCCTACTTGGTTTCCTAGGCTATTTAAAAATGGGTGCGTCACTGTTGAAAGAGAGATCAATGAAGACTATAAAACTACAGGTAAAGAAGGTTTGTTAAAGGAACATTTAATTCATTTCCCTTTCAACAAAGGTTTAACATGGTGGATAGAGAAGCATAATCGGTATTCTGAAATGGAAGCTCATAAAATGCTCACTGAAATTAATGAACCTTTTAAGTTTATAGATTTATTTTCAAAAAATCCGGTGATTAGGCGTAAAGCTCAAAAACTTCTAAGTTATCAATTACCTTTTAGACCTCATCTTATATTTTTTGCATTTTACATTTTAAAAGGAGGATTTTTAAATGGAAATGCAGGTTATACATTTTGCAAGCTCAGAAAAATGTATGAAACTATGATTGATCTAAAACTTAAGGCTTTAAAAAATAAGTATTAAATGAAAGTTTCTGTCATTACGGCTACATTTAACAGTGAAACTACTTTAGGTCAAACCATAGCCTCTTTGGCTGAGCAAAGTTTTGATAATATTGAATATATTGTGGTTGATGGAGGGTCTAAAGATGATACCGTTTCAATTATAAAAAAAAATAAAACAAGCATTTCTAAATGGCAATCTGAGCCTGACAGCGGTATTTACGATGCCTTAAATAAAGGTATCAACTTAGCAACCGGTGATGTGATTGGGTTGCTACACTCTGATGATGTGCTGGCTTCAAAAGATGTACTCTTAAAAATTGTACACTGCTTTCAAGCAGGAAATGTAGATGGGGTTTATGGCGATTTGGAGTATGTCGCTAAAGAAAACACCAACAGAGTGATTAGGTATTGGAAAAGTAAACCCTTTCAACCCAAACTATTAAAACAAGGCTGGATGCCGGCACATCCTACCCTGTTTTTAAAACGGACCGTTTATGAAAAGCATGGCCTGTTTAATTTAAACTTTAAAATAGCCGCAGACTATGATTTGATGCTACGTATTTTTAAAGATGACACCCTGAAATTTTGCTATTTACCTAAAGTAATAACCAAAATGAGGGTTGGTGGCATGAGCAACCGATCTATTACAAACATATTACAAAAAACAAAAGAAGATTACCGCGCTATAACCTTAAATAACACTGGAGGCCTGGTTACTCTTTTAATAAAAAACACCTCCAAAATCAAACAGTTTTTTTAACCTATTTTTTTATTATAAACTTTCATCATGCTTAAAGAACTTCTATCTAATTTTACCGTAATTAGTATTCTGGCAGTTATAAATTCATTTATTATGGTGTATTTACTTATTCCAAAAATAAGTTGGGTCATACAAAAGCGGCAATTAAACGATACGCCAGATGCCCGCAGCTCACATAATAAAGCAACACCAACGATGGCGGGGTTTTCGTTTTTTATTACGTTGTTAATAGTGCTGTTTTTTTTGAAAGATTATGATAAAGAAGGGGTGAGTTTAAACATTATAGCCGCCTCTACGCTATTGTTTACTATTGGCCTAAAGGATGATTTGGTATTGGCTACCCCACGATCTAAATTGCTTATAGAAATTATGGCGGTACTGTTTATGCTGTTTTGCAGCTGTACCCATGTACCCACCTTTTATGGGTTTTTAGGGGTGTATGGCATTCCAGAGGTTCTTAACTATACCTTAGTAATTGTGATGACCATTACTATTATTAATGCGTATAACCTTATTGATGGTATCGATGGTTTGGCATCAACCGTAGCCATTATTATTTTTAGTATTTATGCCCTAATTTTTTATGCGACCCACCTAGATTTTTATTTTTTGCTCTGCCTGAGCTTAATAGGTATTTTACTGGCCTATCTGCACTATAATTTTTCTAACACGCATAAAATATTTATGGGTGATACGGGCTCCCTCATTATTGGGTTTTTTATTGCGGTGTGTACGCTAAAATTTCTGGCCATGCATGAATCTTTTTTTGAGAATGCATTTGCCTTTAAGCTTGAAAATAAACTTGTTATAATAGCTGCTATTTTATGGATTCCTTTGTTTGATTTGTTTAGAGTTATAGGGGTACGGTTGCTTCATAAAAAAAACATTTTTTATCCAGACCGAAACCATATGCACCATATATTAATTGATTCTGGCTTATCGCATTTTAATGCCACCATGCTATTAGGCTTGTCAAATTTTGTTATTGTTATTTTAATTTTAAAACTTGCTACGTTTTTAAATAGCTTTATTATGGTAATGATATTAGTGCTTCTGTTTGGTATTGGAATTATTATATTTTACTGCTTAAAAAAAATGACCATTAAAAAATCAACCCTTCATAACTTAAAAAACAATGAAACAAAAACGCTATAATACCTGTATATTAATGAGTAAACAACATACCAAACACCTATTGATGCTAGGCACGGCCCTACTGCTTATGGGTTGTGTTTCCAATAAAAAAATGATTTATTTTCAAGAATCAGACCACTTAAAATTGGAAACATCGCTTGCTAATTTTGAACCTGCCATACAACCGGGTGATTTTATTACCATTCATGTGTCTGCAAACGACCCTTTATTGGCGCAAACCTTTAATTTGTATGAAACCGCTACAAGCACAGCTACTCCTAGAATGCTACCCTATTTGGTGGATAGCAAAGGCACCATTAATTTTCCTGTACTAGGTAAGCTTCATGTGGGCGGGTTTACAACGCATCAAATAAGTAACCATATTACAGAAGCCTTAACAACCTATTTGGTGGCTCCTATTGTAAATGTACGTTTAACCAATTTTAAAATATCTGTGATGGGTGAGGTAAAAATGCCGGGTTCGTATACCATACCCAATGAACGTATTACTATTGTAGAAGCTTTGGCACTTGCTGGCGATTTAACCATTCAGGCTAAAAGAAAGTCTATCATGCTTATACGGGAACAAAATGGACAACGTGAATTTTTTACGGTTGATTTAACAGATAAAAGCCTTTTTAATTCGCCGTATTATTATCTAGCACAAAACGATGTAATTTATGTGCAGCCTAATAAAGCCAAAGTCAATTCGTCATCGGTGGGTGCTGGCACCAGTGTTCTGTTATCATCAATTGGTATATTAATTTCTGTAATCACCTTACTTTCCATATAAAACTAATGTGTTATGCAAAATGAAAACCCCTTAAATTATGTGTTTATTGATGAGGAAAAACCGGTTCAATATCGCGAAATATTTGAAAAATATAGTTATTACTGGAAGTGGTTTGCTCTTGGAATCATGCTGGCTTTGGCAACCGCATTTGTGTATTTAAGATATACCCCTTTAGAATATACCGTAACCTCTACTATTTTAATTGAAGATGAAACTAGTGGAAGTTTACCTTCAGAACTGTCGGCTTTTGAAGATTTAGGGCTTACTGGTGGTACAAAAAAGAAAGTAGAAACAGAGATTGGCTTACTAAAATCGCGCACGCTTATGGAACGTGCGGTTAAGGCTTTAGGGATTACTACAACGTATACCTCAAAAGGTAGAGTGCGTGAAATGGAGCTTTATAAATATACCACACCTATAAATATCGTGTTTACTTTAAAAGATAGTTTGTTTTATAATGTTGATACGGTTTTTACGGTTAAAGCGATTTCAAAAACAGATTTTATATTAAAAAATAGAGATGGTGTAGAAGAAGGTAAACACAGCTTTGGAGATGCTATTTTGACCCCTTTTGGAACCATGTCTGTTATTTTAACCGGAAATAAAGTTCTGGAAATTGGTGATGACATTATGGTAAGCATAAAACCTTTAAAAAAGGTTGCTATGGAGTTAAGTAATAATTTAAAAGTTGAATTAAAATTTAAAAATACGGGGCTTATTGCCTTAAGTACCAATACCATCATTAAACAAAAAGGGGAAGATGTATTGAATGAACTGGTAAGGCAGTATAATCAAGATGCTATTGAAGGTAAAAGCTTGATAGGTAGAAATACCGAGACGTTTATTAATGACCGTATGCGCGTGATTCAGGAAGATTTATTTAATGCAGATAAGGGTATTGAACAGTTTAAAACCAGCAATAAATTAACCGATATAACCTCTGAAGCTACGTTGACTCTGGAAAGCAATTCTGAAATAGAAAAGACGATTTTAAATTTAAATACCCAGATAAAACTTGCCAATTACGTGATTGACTACGTGGCTAAAAACTCTAAAGAACTCATTCCTGCCAATTTAGGATTGAGTGACGAAACGGTAAATTTAAACACGCAACGTTATAACGAACTGGTGCTGGAACGTGCTCGAATTTTAAAGGGCTCCAAATCAGAACATCCCATCATCATAAACTTAGATGACCAGTTAAGCCAACTACGAAGAAGTATTACCGAGAGTCTGGCAAATTTTAAATCGTCTTTACAAATTTCTCTAAGAGATGCAATTAAAGAAGAAGAAAAGATGAGCTCCAAAATCACTTCGGTTCCCAAACAGGAGCGCGAGTTCAGAGATATTCAGCGTCAGCAACAAATTATAGAAACCTTATATCTGTATTTATTACAAAAACGTGAAGAGAATGCCATTGCACTGGCTATAACAGCGCCTAATGCTAAAGTTATTGATAGAGCCGATGCGGGTAGTATACCCGTGAGTCCTAAAAAAACCATTGTGTATTTGGTGGCACTTCTTTTAGGTGGACTCGTTCCTTTTACCATATTATACATTGTGTTTTTATTTGATAATAAGGTACACACCAGTAAAGATGTAGAGGCCGTTGTGAAAGCGCCTATTATTGGTGAAATAGCCCATTCAAAATCAGATGATAAAATGATCGTGAGCGCCAATGATATGGATACTATTTCTGAGTCCTTTAGAATGCTTCGTACCAATATTTATTTTATGCTATCTGGCACAAAAACCAGGTCTCATACCCTATTTATTACCTCTACTATGGGTGGTGAAGGAAAAACGTTTATATCATTAAACCTTGCCAGAGCTATTGCCTTATCCTCTAAAAAAGTGTTATTAATTGGTGCTGATATTAGAAAACCTAAATTTAACGAATATATGGGTATTACCATTAATCAAGGACTTACCCATTTTTTGGCTGATGACTCCATTAACATAACCGATGTTATTCAATATTACCCAGAAGGTGATTTTGATGTTTTAGGCTCGGGTATTGTACCTCCAAATCCTTCAGAATTATTAATGAACGGCCGATTTGAAGAGGTGATTGCTTACGGAAAAGCAAATTATGACTTTGTTATTGCAGATACGGCACCTATAAAAATGGTGACCGATACCCTGTTGTTAAGCCAATATGCCGATTTATGTTTATATGCCATTCGTGCTGATGTTTTAGACAAAAGATTGTTGGAAATTCCAGAAAAAATGTATTCAGAAAAGCGATTGCCTAATATGGCTATTGCACTTAATGATATTAATATTGAAAAAGGAGGCTACGGCTACGGTTATGGTTATGGTTATGGTTATGGTTATGGTTATGGTTATGGTTATGGAAAAGAACATCAAAAAAAGGCATGGTGGAAATTATTTAAAAAATAAATAGGCTTTTAACAAAAATATGTAGAACAAACAATTTTGAAAATTATGAAATTTAATATGCTAGCAGTGGTTGTATTTTTTATAACTACTTTAACAGGTGTTGCACAACACACAAGCAACCAAAAAGAAACCGATAGCCCTTATTTTAGTTTAACATTTGGAATCAACATGATAGATAATAGTAATGGGAATTTTTTACCTTTTGATGGGAAGGCATTGAATTTTAAGAGTCCGTTTTTTTTAACTGCTGAGCAACGAATTAATAACAGATGGTCTTTAGCCTTAAACGCATCAACAAATAAATTAACACTTGATAATCCTGCTAGTACAAAACCTTATTTTAGTGCTGATATATTTGCTAATTTGTTTGTAGATGACGTTATTTTTAATACTAAAGATATCGATCTTTATATTGGGTTAGGCCTAGGGTTGCATACCCTAAATGGGAGCTCTGCAAACACTTTTAATATTGGCGGAGGGTTTAGATACTGGATTTCTAATAACGTTGCTTTAAGCTTACAAAGCATAGGTAAAATTAATAAAAATGGCATAGCACAAGTTGGCAATCATTACCAATTTAATTTGGGTGTGGCCTATAAATTTGCAAAAAAAGAGACCAATAGCACTCGTGACAGGTTACCACAAACAGATGAGACGATACTTGTTAGTAGCGAAGAACCTAAGGTAATAAACCAAGAAAGTAGAAATCCTTTAGATGAAGATCGTATTAATACTGAGAAAAAAAGGATTCCTGAATACAATCCAAATATTCAGGCAACATCAACAGATTTAGCTGAAAATGAAGAAGAAAAAGAAATTATTAGAAAAAATGCTGCTGCTATTTTAAATACCAAAACACTAAACAATGAAGAAGCTAGTAAAACAAATACGTTTCATGTGATTATTTATTCGTTTAGAAAACAAAGAAATTTAGATAACATGATTCAGGTTTTATCTGAAAAAAATATGGAGGTTAGCGTTATTAAAGATGTGCTTAAAAACTTTAATTATATAAGCATTGCACAATTTAATACTAAAGAAGAAGCTTATAACTATATTGACAATTCATTAGACAAAGAACAGTTTGTAGGAAGCTGGGTTTATGAGCTAAGTAAATAAATGATATAAAAAAATTAAGTTGCAACAAAGCAACATACTGATTAATTAGTATGTTGCTTTTTTTTTGAAAAAAATTAAACCATTAAATACTTGCAGACAAGTAACAAAAAAAACCTCTGCACCAGAATGATGCAGAGTACCCGAATAAATCTACCTAAGATTTATTAATTAGTTAATAGCACCACAAGATTATAAGAAAGTTGTGAAATATCTTTACTGTTTTCCGTAATTGAATTGAAAATTTAGATAAGCCCTAAATCTTTAACGGTAGCAATTAAGTGAATGGCGTTTTTGGCTTTGAAATCTATTCGCAGTTTATTTAGTCTTTTTTCAATGGAGCTTAAACTGCTTGGTGTTTTTTGATTTTGCTTCATATAATGGCTAATCTCTTCTTGTGATAGCCCTTTAGACAACTGTGTCAATAAAAGAATATCGTAGTCATCAATTTCCATGATGCTTTTTGCACTAAGAGCCTGAGATACTTCAGGTGATAAGTACCGTTCGTTATTATACACTGAAGAAATAGACTTAGCTAATTCTAAAAGGCCTCTTCTACTTTTACAGACATAGCCATTTATATCATAATTAGAAATCAACGAGCGTACTTTTTGGATTCTATCGTTTATAGAATATGCAATAACTTTTAGGTCTGGAAACTCTTTTCTAACAACACTGATTAAATCTTCACCAGATTGAATGTTTTGTTCTCGCCAGTCTGTTTTAAATGACAAATCTGTTATTAATAATTCAAAAGGAGCTCCGTCTGCTTGCGCCTTTTTAATTTTTAAAAGGGCATCATCACAATATTGCACCTGATGTATTTCTGGAACTCCTCGTTCACAAAGGGCAGCATGAATCCCTTTGTTGATGTCCTGCATATCTTCTGCTATTAAAACCTTTGTAAACATCTGTTAAACATTTATCTGGACACTAAATCCTTTAGTTATCTGAGAATCAAATGTAATGGTTCCGTTAACAGATTCTATACGGTTTTCCGTATTGGTTAAACCATTGTTCTTAGTCAGATTGCAACCAAGTCCGTTATCTTTGTATGTAATAGATGTTTTTTGCTTATATTGATTAAACGTTAATACTACCAATGTTGCCTGACTGTGCTTTCGCATATTGGTCATAAGTTCTTGTAATACTCTATATAAAGCAATTTTTTTTGTTTCATTTAGAGAACTCCAGTTTACCTTATTGATATCTTTGGTTATGATGTTTACTTGTTCTGACTTATAACTTAATAGTAAATCTTTGAGATGATTCTCAAAATCATTGTTGACATTAATAAGGCTGTTTTCCTTTGAAATATCTCTTGTCTTGTTATAAACAGCTTCTAAGTCATCTAAGATGTCATTTTTTAAAGTGTTGTTTTCTTGCAACATGGTCATGATATGATACACATCGTTGGCTACTTCATCATGCACTTTTTTGGATATGCGAACTTCTGTATTATAGACTTGTTGCAGTTTGTCTTTTTTATGTTTTGCTTTTATTAAGAAATAAAATAAAACTGAAACTAAAAGACCAAATACAGATATGGACTTAAATAGATAGCTGTTAAACTTTTCTTTTTCCGCTTTAATTTGACTATCCTTAATTTGTAATTGAAGTTTTTGTGCTTCTTTTTCTTTCTCTTGATAATTGTATTTAATAGCAGCGTATTTATTTTCCTGTAATTGTTTTTTACGTTCAATCTCTTTAGCTAATTTTAAATAACTGGTGAAATCTGGATTATCCTGTAACTTGAGTTGTAATTCCATGGCTTCCAGTTTAAAAATAGGCGAATCTATTTGGTCTGACAACTCCGTCATTTTCTTTGAATACTTTATAGCTTCTGTTTTGTTATTAGCTTCTAAATAAAATAAGGATAGATGCCTATAACTTGAAAAGAGGGAGACTTTATCTTCTAAATCCATTTTTATTTTTAAGCTTAATTCCATGTTTTTAAGGGCCACTTTTTCCCCAATTTTAGACTGATAAAACCCTAAATTATCAAGATATATCGCTTTAATACTTGAATTTTCTAATTTTAATGCTTTATCATAAAATGGCAATAAAACTTCTACTGCTTTCTTGTAATCATCGGTATCGGCATTGGTATTTGCTATATTATTTAGGATAGCTACTTTATGTGTTAGATTATCATTAAGTTCTAGGGCTTGATTGTAAAATCTGATGGCATGGTCATAATCGCTAATTTTTCTATAAATCATGCCTAGTTGATTACTTAATCTCTTTCTTGGTTCAATGGTTTCTGTTTTGTTCCTCATGTTATCTATCAAGGCATAGGCCTTTACAGCTGTTAGCTCACTATCATGCGTAAATCCCATTTTAAACTGCCCCAAGGCTATTAATTCAAGATAGTATGCGGCATTAATTGTGTCTTTTTGATTTAAGGATATTTCAGTCTTTTTGTTAAAAAACTCAAAGGCTTTACTTGTTAGGCTAACATCTTTAATTTCAAGGATAGACTTGTAGTAAATGGAAGTACTGTCCTGAGCGTTTTGAGCCCGTAGATTGATATTAAAAACACAAATAGTATTAAGAAATACAAAACAAAAAAAGAGGTATGATAATGTGCGTGTTTTCATTCCTCTAAAATACTAAGTAAATTTTATTTTATTTTTCTAAATAATAATTTAAATTTTTTATTTTTTACAGGTGATTCAATTTTCAAACTCTCAGTGGCCTTAACTTATGTTCTATCCATTAAACTAACATACTCTCACTACCAAAAAAAAACACCCTAAAAGGTATAATTATAAAATAATTCACTTCATTATATACATAAAGGTATAATGCAATGAAATGGGATTGAGAAAATACCATAACGCAATTTGTAAGGTATAGACGAAAAAAAGAAAATCTAACTCAAGTTTAGTTAATAGACATCACAGGTTTTAGTCTTGTTTTATTAGCAAACTTGAACAAGGTAAACTACATGTAATGTTAAGTAAGATAAATTAAATATTACTTTTTTCGGTCAATTAATTCTCCGCTTAATTAAAACCCTAATAAGTGATAATCTATTCGTTATTTTTTTGTTTGTAATCAATTTATAAAACTAATGAACAGGGCTTTGAGTACATGGGCAATTGCTTATTCCTTGCAGAAAATCTAGTCCTATAGTAATAACATGAGTTCCTGAATTGTAGCTTGCTAAATCATTCATTGTTATTTGATAAGCATATCCGAAATAGAAAATAGACTTTTTAAAACCTGCCATTGGACCCACATTTAAAGGCTTAAAAAATTGATCGTTAAGATATCTATATGATATCCCTGCCCAATAGTAGTCTTCATTTCTATTGTACTTTCTAAATTTAAAATTAACATCTGTACTTGAACGTCTGTCACTGCTAAACAATTGATAATATATTGAAGGTTCAAATTCTAAATTGCTCTTTTTTGGTCCATTAAATACATAACCTGAATATATTTGATAGTTTAATAGTAAGTTAGGTTCAGAAACTCTAATGTCTGAATCAATTTTCTTTTCTAAAATATTGTTGGCATTGAAACTTAAAAAGAATCCTTTATTTCTATAAAGAACACCTACATCAAAATTATTATTAGTAGTTGCTCTATCATCAGTAACAAATGGGTCTATTATTGGGTTTTCATAAGTTGTACTAAAATTATTTATGTCAATTTTAAAATTATTGAGGTTATATGAAATCCCAAATGATAAATACTGTTTAGAATAATAATCTAATATTAAATGATGTGCGAATGAAAATTTAGCACCAGTTTGTATGGTGTTTCCATTTCTATCATTGTAAAAAGATACTCCTATTCCTGTTCTATCTGCAATTCTAAAATCTGCATAAATGGACTGATTGTCTGGAGCTCCTTTAATGCCAACCCATTGCGTTAATCCATTTGCTCTAATTTTTAAATTATCTCCTATTCCTGCATAAGTTGGCGACACCACAAAATTATTATCAGCCAAATATTGTGTAAAAACTGGCAAATTAAGTTCCTGGCTATAAGTTTTAGTTATTAGCAGAAGAAGTATATATATAATTAATTTTCGCATTATACTAATTTAAATATTAAAGGTCATAACCACTCGTTTTTATCTATACAGTGTAAAATGACCAACAAAATCACGATTATCTTTTGGATCGTTAAGATGTACAACATACCAATAATCTCCTGTTGGAAGTTCTATTCCGTTATATTTTCCATCCCATTTATCTCCTATTCGTAACGTTGCTATTTTTCTTCCATATCTATCAAAAATATCAAAAGTTAAATCTTTATATTGTGTAGAACAACCTGGTCCCCATTCATCTAAATTACCATCATCATTTGGGGTAAAATAATTAGGAATACACACATCTATATATTCAAAATATCCCGTAGCAGTTGCAAAGCAACCAAAACTATCAGTTACTGTAACGGTATAATTACCAGATTCATAAATTAAGAACGTATTTGTGCTTCCATAAGGTTCTCCATTTAAAGTGAACTCATAATCACCTGATCCGCCAGTAACAGTTGCTAAAATCTCATTTAATCCACCGTTGCTCAATATTATTGATAAAGGCAAATACTGAGAAATATCAAAACTAGGCGTTTGTTTAATACATCCATTGGTATGTCTTACATCTATATAATGGCCTAATCCTGATGGCACATCTGTAAATACATTACTAGCTTGATAAGGTCCTCCATCTAGTGAATAATCTAAATCTGAAAGATTTGTCATACTTTCATCTACTGTTACTGTAACCGTATTTCCAGATACATTATTAACACATCCATAATCTACCATAACATCTGGATTAATTAAAACAGATTCTGGAAATGTAATATTCCATTCTGTTTCACAACCAAGAGCATCACTTACATAAACGATATGATCGCCTCCACTTAATCCTGTAAAATCAAACTGTGTTTGAGTTAAAGTTCCTGTTATATAGGTTCCATTAATATCATCTAGAGCTACACTGTAAGGCATATTTCCTCCTGAAATATCAATACTAAATTCTCCATTTAAATCGCCATCACAAACCTCTGGAAGTATTGAATTAGGAACAATAGTAAGTGACACAGGGATAGGTTCAGTAATAGTAAAATCAAAAATTACAAAGCATCCTAACTCATCTTGTGCCATTGCTTGATAAGCTCCTGGTGAAAGATTTGAAAAAGTTGATGAGTCAAAAAATTGATTTAGTTGTGGAGAAATGGCATACTTTATAATACCTGTTCCACCTGATGCATTGATTTCTAACAAACCATTATTTGTGCCTGGGCAAGTTGCATCTGTAACATTAAAACTTACAGTTAGTGGTAATGCAGGTTGAGTAATAGTAATTATTGAAGACGTTGTTAAACAATCGCCACTATCAACTTTCACTTGATACGTTCCAACAGGAAGCTCTGTAAAAACTCCAGGACTATTTTGAGTTACTGGGGTAATATCATTTCCTAAGGTATCTTGCAGCGTATAAATATAATTACCTAAACCTCCTTGGGCAGTTGCAACAATAACACCTGTACTATCTCCAGCACAATTAATGCTAGCATTCGTTGCATCTAAATTCACAACTAAGGTTGGTAGTGGGTCAATCGTGATTTCATTAGAAGCATTAGCTATACACCCATTTGCATCTCTTACATAATACACGTAAGTGCCATCAGATACAGAAAAAGTTATTGATGACGAAAAAGTTCCTATTATTGAAACAAAATTCGCATCATTACTATATTCATAGCTTCCTGTGCCTCCAGTTGCGCTTAAAGTGAGTTCTGTACCTGTCAAACAGGTTTGTGATGTTTCTTTAACCAATAAAGCTTGTATTGGAGAAGGTTCAGTAATAGTTATAGGTGTTGATGTAAATACACAATTATATCCATCTGATATATCAACGGTATAAGTACCTGCTTTTAATCCACTAAATACGGGATTTGATTGTGGCCCAGATGATGTCACCGTAGGTGAAGTCCTATTAAGCGTATAGGTATAATTACTTCCTTGTCCACCTAAAACATTGATGATGGTAATAGATGCATTTGAATCATCAAAACAAGACAATAAGGCTGTATTCGCTGAAACTGTTGCGGTTATTGGTGTTGGTAAAACTAATGTTAAGCCATCAGTAGCCATACATCCTCCAGCATCTCTTACATTTACTGTATAAGTTCCAGCAGCTAAATCTCTAAAAATTCCGTTAGGCGAAAACGCCACTGTTGCTGCTCCTGTTAATTCGTATTCATAACTTCCCCAACCACCACTGGCTACAGCAGTAATAGTTCCTTTATCATTATCACAAGTTACACTAGACGTTTCTAAAGCCACTAATGACAAAGTAGATGCCGGAGTAGCTATTGTAATAACATTGGATGTGGAAGTACAAAACGGACTTGCTGTTTCGGTTACCACTACAGTATAATTACCAGCTATCATTCCTGTTACTACTTCAGGACTTATAGATGTGTTTGCAGACACAATGCCATTTACAGATGTGTTAGTACTATCAAACACTTCATAAGTATAAGGTCCTGTATAACCACTTACAGTGAATTCAAATGCACCTCCATTATCGCCAAAACAAACAACCGATGTTGGTGATGTTGTTACTACTGTTGGTGGTATTGCAGTTTGTAAAAATATAGTCGCATCTATAGAACATGAAGTAACGACATCAGTTATAGTAATGGTATAGGTTCCTGATGGTACTCCTGAAAACACATTTCCTGTTAAACTTATAGAAACTGGACTAGGACTTACACTATAAGTATAAGAACCTGATCCTCCTGAAGCATTTACGGTTATCTCTCCATCATCATCATTACAAGTTGGTAAGGCTGTAAGAACTGGAATTAATTCAAGTGGTGGTGTGATATTTACAGTCACTAAATTTCCACATCCGTTAGCGTCTTTAACTTCAATAGTATGACTGCCTGATACTAAATTTGATATGGTAAACGGTGCCACTCTTGTTTGAAAAGCGCCTCCATCAATACTATAGCTGTATGGTGCTATTCCTGGTGTTGTTAATGCAACATCAATTGCAAAATTACCTTCTGTGACTGTACACTGATTATTTAATGAAGCTGTAATTACTGGTGTAGGATCTGAAGGTAACACGACTACTGAAGTGGTTTTTATACACCCATAAGCATCTTTAACATGCACATAATAATTACCTGCATCTCTATGAAATGTATTAGCAGAAGCCCATAATGGGTCGGTTGCTAAAGGAGCCGTTGAAGATGTTGTTATCTGATATACATAAGGAGCCGTACCATCTTTTGCAATAGCACTTATAACTCCTGAATTTGGATTACAATTAGCATTTTTATCAACAGTGGCACTAATATTTAAATCTAATGAAGATTCAGTGATGTTGAAATTTACCGTTACCACACTACAACCCGCATTTGTTGCACCAGCTGTTTCAGTTATTAAAACAAAATAATTACCAAAAGGAAGCGCGCCAAAATTTGAAACGGTTAATGTACCATTTGCTGGTATAATGCCTGAACCTACAGCCCCAATTGGAGCTAAAGTTTGCGAATCGTATACTTGATAATTAATATTTGTAGCTAGAGGATAACTACTAGTAATATCAAAACTTACATTTCCATCAGCACTGCCTTTACATGTAATATTATTTGATGTTAAAGCACTCGCTATCAATGTTGAATTAGTAGGAATAGGTATTGTTGAAACTTGATAATAATAACAACCTGTTGACTCATCATACACGATAAAAGTATAAGTAACTCCTGGCAATAGATTAGTAAACAAGGTTTGCTTGCTTCCAATAGCATCTTCATCTTGCCAAGGTGAAGTTGTTGGAGATGTATAAGTCATTCCAGGACCTGTATAAATCGCAAAATGAAATGGACCAGAACTAGGAAGTGCTGCTCCTACTTCGACCAAAGCTGAACCACCTATGGAACAGTCAGCTGGTGGAGAAGATACATTTATATGCAAATGATCTGGTGGAGACGCCACTAATACATCTTGAATTAATACAGAACAGCCATTAGCATCTACTATATTAATTTGATACAAACCAAAATCTACCACATCAAAAGTAGTTGAAGTTGAACCTGTTGCATTTAACTCAAAACCAGAATAACCATTTGTTCCAGTTACAAAATAATCATATGGAGCCGTTCCTCCTGTGACACTATCCACTATAATAGACCCTTTTGAAAGTCCAAAAGCTGTACACGTAATATCTACTGGGTGATAAGCAACAATTATAGGAGCAGGCTCAGTAATTGTAATAGTTGCTGTGTCTGTACATGATTTTGAATCTGTTAAAGTTACCGTATAATTACCTGCAGGCAACCCTGTGGTTTGTGAACCAAAATTAGAGCTAGTTGTATTATTGAAAACACTAATTACAAATGGAGGTGTACCAACTAAATTATTAATTGTTAACTGAATAGACCCGTTTGTTTCACCACTACATAAATTTGGTGTTGATGTTATTGAAGTTATTTCTGGTAATGAAATAGCATTAATAGTTTGTACTCCAGATTCTTCAGTACATCCATTAGCATCAGTTATTTGAAATTGATACGTTCCTACTATTGAAGCTGAATAATTGAATGACGTTCCTGTTGCTCCTAACGAGCTATATGTTCCACCGTTTATAGATACCGCATATGTAAATGGTGCTGTTCCACCAGAAATAGTTCCCGTAATGATGCCATCAGGAGATACTGTACAATCTAAATCTTTGGCTAAAATGGTACTAACAGTTATAGGTGGTAACGGAGCAATACTAAAAGATTCAGCATAAATACAATCATTAGAATCTTTTACTTGAAACGTGTATGTTCCTGGAGCTAAACCAGAAAACACATTTGAAATTTGATAGGCTGTAGCAGCCGATACTGGAGCTATGATTTGATATTGTAAACTTCCAGTTCCTCCAGTAGTTCCTGTTATGGTTACATTAGATGTTAATGATGGACAACTTAAAGGAGAATTACTAAAGGTTAAATCTGTTGGTGGATTTAAAACATCTATATTAATTGGAGCCAAAGCAAATGTACATCCGCTAGCATCTTTAATTGTTACCGTATAGCTTCCACTAATAAGTCCAGAAAAAATAAGTCCAACTTGATAATTTACACCATCGATACTATATGTGTATGGAGGTGTTCCTCCAGAAACTCCAGAAACAGTAATAACTCCATTAGTTAAACAAGTATATGGTGCCGATAATGTAGCTGTTCCATTTATTGAAGGAACTTCTGTTATAGTAATTAATTGAGGTGTTGTAAGACATACATCTGCACCAAAAGTATATTGAACAACTACATCATAATTCCCTACAGCAAGTCCGGTAAAAATAGGTGAACTAAAAAAAGTCACACCATTATCAATGCTAAACATTAAACTGTTTCCGTTAGGATTTGTCACATTAATACTAATTGCACCATTATCACCAGTATTTGCACATAAAATATTGGTTTGAGAAACAGTAAAGTCTGGAGCTGGTGTTGCATTTACAGTAATAGAAGTATTCGCTGAACAGTTGTTAGAATCAACCACAGTGATATCATATACTCCAGGAGCTGTTACAATGATGTCTGGATTGCCTTGAAAAACAGTAGTGCTATTCACAAAGTAATAGTAAGGTGGTGTTCCACCTAAGGGATATATAGTAATTTCACCATCTGTACATGTTAATGGTTTTGTAATAGCTGCAGTAGCTGTTAATAGAGGTGGTTCAATAATTTCAATATCTTCAGTATAAATACAACCATCTTCTGTAGATACATTGACAGTGTAAGTTCCACCATTAAGATTTGCAAAAGTATAATCACTTTCCATTATTGGACCAACACTATTAATGAGTGTAGCTCCTTGATAAATATAATAGAAATATTGTGGGCGAACATCATTTGCAGCCAATTTCACACTCCCTTTATCACCATTACACAAGGGTTGTGTAACCACAGTTGACACCGTAAAATCTCTTTGAATTATTTGAACATCAGGAACTGAAAATATACAAGGGTTTGGACTCACACCAATTTGTCTCACATAAGCAGAATAGATGCCAGGTGTATTAACTGAGAATACATTACTAGGTTGAAAGTTTACATTATCAATACTAAATTCATAACCACTAGGAACGCCTCCAATGGTTATTTCTCCAGGTGTTGTACAAATAATGTCTTTTGATGTAACTGTTGGAATTAATAAATTGGTATATACATTGAAGTAAAACTGATTAAAACAACCTCCTGTATAGTTTAATGTTAACCTATACTGACCAGCTGTATCTACTAAAAAATCTGGTCCAGTTGCAACTTGATTCCAAGTACATGAAGGATTTTCATTAGCACAATCTATGTTTGTCACAGCAGAACAACTAGCCTCATCTAATTTTTCCCATATAATAGAAGACGTATCATTAATACCGGTTTGAATAAGTTTTGAATCATTAGCACCACATAAGAAAATATTTGGTAATAATTTACCATCATTAGGGCAAGTTACTACTTGATCTGCATAAGGTATTACTGGATTAGTTACTCCAGCGCCATAGGTTATAACATTAAAAACTTCATCTATAGATTGACAAGGTGCAGTTGCAGTATCATGCACATAATACGTTCCAGGTGTTGTTACTGTAATGGATTGAGTGGTTGCAATTACTGGTGTTCCAGAAGGACTAGTAGACCAAGAATAAGAATCATACCCATTACCTGCAGTTAACATAACATCAGCTCCACATAAAACTATTTGTTCTTCAAATGTGCAATTTAAATCAGCCAAAAAATTAGTTGCTGCTGGCGTTATCAAACACCCTGTATTTGAACTATAACTAGGATCGTCCGATATGGCAAATGTTGAATTTATTGTACCATTATATGTTACATAAGCTTGATTGCTTATAATATTTGAACATGCATCATTTAGTAAGCTACATTGTGAAACTACTGTAACTTTAAAACGAATTTCTTTAACAGGATCATTCTCTTCAACAATAGAATCATCAACACTAAAAATAAGTTCTCTAGTTGCAGGATTGTAACTTAACACAGTAACACCAAGTGGAAGTAACCCTATGTCTGCTGGATAATTAAAAACAATATTTGTAGGGAGGATATCTCTAATTATTAGGTTTTTTGCGTCATCATTTCCTGTATTCTGAAAACCAATAACATAATTTAATTCATCTCCTAAATTTACTAATTGATTACTAATATCATTTCCTAAAACATCCTCTACTACTTTAGTGAGTGTTATTTTTGGTTCGATAATTTCAACAGAAAAAGATGTTACAAAAACACCATAACCATCACTATTAGTTGTTAATTTTAAATCTCCCGCTGTAGCATCATTCGGCAAAACAGAATTAAGAGGATTTGGTATCTTAACGTTATTAACATCCAAACCAAGAGTGTTTAGACTAGCTGGGGTCCTATTAGTTACGTGAACACCATTAATAGTGATTGTTGAATTAAAAAAATTATTTGGTTGATTAATAGCATCACTTATAATAGTATAAGTAGGTGATGTGCTTGCTTTAAATTGAAAAGAGTCTCCTCCAAGACCATAATCACCTTCTAACGCAGCAACGGCTATATTAGCATTAACTGGCAATGGAGCTGGTAATGTTTGAAATCCAGAAACAGGTATAGCGAGTTCAGCACCATTTTGTACACCAGCATAACCATCAAAAAGTGTAATAAATTTACTGGGTAACAATGGACTTTCAAAAATTACCACTAATGTCCAACCAGCTGAACAACCTCCAAGCCGATTACCTCTTGTTGCTCTTAGATTTGCAACAGTATACTCACCATCAGCATCTGGCAAACCTTGTAATAAACTTGTTACATTTTTATAACAAATTATTGGTGAATCTTTGAAAGAATCAGTAATATTTGGCCCATAATATTTATATCCATCAAAAATAATATCATCCTCTTGACCTGCCACATCTGCATTATTATCAGCTACCAAATCTATAAAACCTCCCGTAGGCAATTTAAACTTTACTTGATTCCAATCTTCAAATCTTTGTGATCCTTCAAACTGTACGCTTCTATTAGTTGCTATTTCAGTTGGGTAAACAGAAGCCCAGTATAAACCTGCATATAAAACTCTTTTACAAGAATTATTTATAAATAAATCTGCACTACTAGAACTAAAAATGGATGGATCTCCTCCACTAGCAACATTTACATAAGCACCCTCATGATTATTGTTTATTTCTGTACCATTATATGGAAGAGGTAAATCTTTAGCAGTTATGATATTGTTCCCTATAAATAAAATATCTCCTTTTACTTTAATGCTCCCACCAGATAATCTTGGTGAAAAAGGAACAGGAAGTTGAGCCATACTACTGAAATAGAATAACGACATCAAAACAACAAGTAAACTGTTTAGATAAGTAGTTTTTTTCATATTTATTTTTTTAGTATTACTCTTCTACTTAGTGCTCTTAAAAAAAATATATATAAATCAATAAATGAAATATATTCTTACAATAAAATCTTTTTATCTAAATATAAAGTTTTTAAGCGGTATAAATATCGTGATTTTTTTTGTAATAATTATAAAGAGTTTAGATAAATTATACTCTTTATCGATGAAATGTTACTTTCATGTAAGTTTAATTATTAAATTGTAGTTTTTAATATACAAAAATAAATATATTGCAAAACAAACAATACCATTAAATGATTATTGAATTTATAAAATGAATTTTAACTAGATTAATTTTCTATTTTAACCATAGACATTTTGCTATTATATGGTTTATTTTCTTTTGAATTTAAAGCTCTATTTGCTTCATCTATATAATCATACTTTTGGTAGAAAATATAGTATTTACTAGTATTAACATCGTAGAAGAAATCGACATCTGTTTGTCCTGAAGCTACTGCTTTTCTTAAAAATTCATCACGTTTCTCAACATCACTATGTACAGCAATCACCATGTAATAACCACTTTCTACATTTTTAATATCTTTTACTATTTGAATATTACTTTGTTCTTCTCCAAAATCAAAGTCTTCAACCTTTAATGGAACTGTACTAACTGGTGTATTTTGTTTAATAACATTTAAAGCTGCTCTGTCTTTTAAATATCTTGCTTCTTCATTATCATATGCAGCACGTTTTATTCTTCGTTTTCTTTCAATTTCTGTGGCAATTTTAATTTCTTCTAATTGAGAGACTAAGCTTGCTTTTGTACGTTTGGCATTAGACTGCGCTTTTTTAATTATTTCTATTTCATTTAGATAAATCATACTTATTGAGTCTTCTTTAGGTGCTTTTTTAAGCCTTTCATCATATAATTTCTCTAATTCTTTAATTTTCAAGTCTTGTTCATTTATTTCAATATCAATTTGACTATTTAATGATTCTATTTCTGCATTTTCAGCCGATACGCTTTTAAACGGTTTAGGCTCTTTAAAAATACCTTGCTCACTTAAATCGTTTTCTTCTTTTAAATCTTTTAAATCTTTATCTCTGCTAGCGATGGTTTCTTTAAGTTTTAACAACAATTTTTGTTGTTCTAAATTAGAATCTGTAGCTAATTTTGTTAAATCATTTATTGCCATAGAATTAGCATCTTTTGGTACATTAACTAAAACACCATCTAACTCTTCTGTTTTAATTTTAGCTTCTTCATCTGCTTTTGCTTTTGCTTCTGCTACTGCTTTCAATCTAGCGGTTTCATCAGCTTTTGCTTTTGCTTCTTGTGCAACCTTAATTTTAGCTTCTTCGTCTGCTTTCGCTTTTGCATCTGCTATTGCTTTCAATCTAGCGGTTTCTTCAGCTTTCGCTTTTGCTTCTTGTGCTGATTTAATTTTAGCCTCTTCATCTGCTTTTGCTTTTGCATCTGCAACTGCTTTCAATCTGGCGGCTTCATCAGCTTTTATTTTTGCTTCTTGTGCTGATTTAATTTTAGCCTCTTCATCTGCTTTTGCTTTTGCATCTGCAACTGCTTTCAATCTGGCGGCTTCATCTGCTTTTGCTTTTGCGTCTGATACTGCTTTTAATCTAGCTGCTTCGTCTGCTTTCACTTTTGCATCTGCTACTGCTTTCAATTTGGCGGCTTCATCAGCTTTTGCTTTTGCTTCTTGTGCTAACTTAATTTTAGCTTCTTCGACTGCTTTCGCCTCTGCTACTGCTTTTAATCTGGTGGCTTCATCTGCTTTCGCTTTTGCATCTTGTGCAGCCTTAATTTTAGTCTCTTCGTCTGCTTTCACTTGAGTTTCTGCTACGGCTTTCAACTTGGCGGCTTCATCAGCTTTTGCTTTTGCTTCTTGTGCAGCCTTAATTTTAGCTTCTTCGTCAGCTTTCGCTTTTGCATCTGCTACTGTTTTCAATCTGGCGGCTTCATCTGCTTTTGCTTGGGCATTAGCAATTCTATTAGCTCTAAAATATGCATCAGTTTTTCCTGTGCTATTTTGTTTTGCTACTGATTTTCTTCCTTTTTTAGTTGGAGTAATTAAAGCGCCTTCAACATCATCATCACTATAATCATATTTGAAAATTCTGTTGAATTTATATGCTAAAGTAATTTCATGTGAACTTCCAAAAGACGACAAATCTCCAATGGCTTTTTCATAATTATATTCTAAACAAATTTGATTTGTTATATTAAATCCCATTCCTGCTGATGCACCATACAGAGAATTATAACCAACTTGAGTCCACATACCTTTTGGAATAGTTAACATGACGATTCCTGAAATAATAGTTTTATCTTTTTTAAATTCAGATCGAACTAACCCTGAAAATTTACTTTCATCAAAAAAGCCAGCACTATTCATATAACCTGTATACATAAGATGAGCTTGTATACTTTGCTCTGGATTTTCTTCAATAATTTTATTTGTTTTAAGATTATAGGAAACTATATTATTTAGTGATATTCCTAAATCAAAAAAAGTGGTACCGTAATTAATACCCGGATTTACTGTTAAAATTGAATTTGATGGTACATTATCTAATGATGGATCTGGAAAATTAGTTATAACACTTCCTTGTTTTATTCCACTTTTATAAAACACTACATTCATACCAAAGGTTAAATTGCTGTCTCTATCTAAAACCGCATTATAAGCCACATTCATTACGCCACCAAAAGTGGTTAGCACGCCATAATTTTGTTGAAACAACCCCAATCCTGCTCCTACATTTTCAGCAAATCTGCCCGAATAACTAAATAAGTATGTTTGTGGTGCATTATCAAATTGAACCCATTCTCTTTTATTGGAAAAACTAATGTATTTATTTTGCTCTCTTACAAAGCTAAATGTTGGGTTTATGGCATATTTATTAAATTTTAAAGAATTCCTAACAGGTAAAGCAAATGCAACAACTCCATCTTCTTGAGAATAAAGTGTCTGTGCTAAACAGAAAAATATAACTATATGTAAAAGATATTTTTTCATGTTATTTTACAACCGTGATAGATCCTTTCCTAGTTTTATTATTTTGAGGTGTTATGATGTAATAATAAACTGGATTGATGTCTTTAAAATTTATTTGATTTTCTGGCCAATTATTCAAATAATCGTTTGTTTTTAATACTATTTCTCCTTTTGAACTTATTATAATGACTTCCGTATTTGTTCCTGAAACGTATTGTTGAGGAATAACCCATGTATCATTAATACCATCACCATTTGGACTTATTAAATTAGGTATGTTGGCAACATCTGGAAAGGGCTCTGTTATGGTAAACAGAAATTCATTAGAAGCAATACAGCCAGTAGTTTGATTGACAATAACTTTGTAATTTCCTATTTGAGAAGCTTCATAACTATTGCCTGTTGCATTAACTATTAATGTATTATTTAAATACCATTCAAATTCTGGGTTAGTAGCATCTGTTGTTACTGTGGCCACTAAAGTTTCTCCTGACAACAAAACATTGGTACCAGCAACATCAATACTGCTATTAAAACCATTGTTTTCAAGGTCAATGGATGCATTAGTTACACAAGAACCTAAATCAATAGTGACTAAATAAGTTCCGGGTTGATTTGTAACATACATTTGGCTGGTTGCTGCAGAAATAGCTACTCCATCTTTATACCATTGATAACTATTGCCATTTATTGCGCTTAATGTTGTAGCACCTTGGCTAGAACAATAAGGATTACCTAAACTAGAACTAATTGTTGAAGTACTTGTAGTAGTCGCTTCGGTTATAGTTACCCTATTTGAATATGAATCTGAAGTACAGGTACCATAATTTGTTTCAACAAAATAAGTTCCAGGTTGATTAACCGATAAACTTGAACCCGTTGCAACAAATACAGAAGTTGTAGGACTCGTTTCTTTATACCAATTAAATGTAAGTGAAGGATATTGTAATGGAGAATCATTTAAACCAAATCCAGGATTATCAATGGTTAATAAATAACTTCCACCAAAACAATAGGCACCAGTAGAAATTAAATTATTAATAGTAAAAGGTTCATCTTGAATTTTATAATAAGCTGGGAAAGCAATAGAATTTGAACTTGTGGCAATTGGTGCTGTACTTTTAATTCTAATTTTATAAGCTTCACCACTTGTATCATTTAGTAAAGAAAAACTTAAAGTTGCTGGTGATGTTGCAACAACACCTTGTGCAGATGTGAAAACTATGGTTGAATTTGAAAAACTTCCAGTATTATCAGAAAGTTCTATTATAAATTGATTAGTTGAACTTAATGCCGACTCTGGCGAAAAAGAAAATGTAACATTATAAGTATTGAATGTTTCACTTGCGCAAGCTTGAGTGAAACCAAGACTTGGCGCTCCAATAACTATTTGAGCATTTATGCGCTGAGTTAAAGAAATAGCAATTAAAATACATATAATAGTAATTTTTCTCATGTAAAATCATTTTAAAATAAAAATCAATTCAATAAAAAAAGATTTCCTTAAATCTTTTAGGATAAAAGGAAATCAAAAATTTTAAGTCATTTTTTAAAATTATTTCTTTAATCCCTAGATAAATCAGGATCGAGAGCATTGGTTGCTATTATTTTATTAATTCGCAATCTAAAATCTGGTCTCTTTTGATTTTTCAAATCAATAAAAGTTTCAGAATTTCTACTTTTTGAATACACATTAAAAAAAGCTGCATTACCATACCAATTTTCTAAATCTTCGTTATTAGAATTGTTTTCAACAAAAATGTTTCCATTACAATTATTGAAATACATATCACTAAATTTTATTTTTTGTAAATTCTCTTGATTAACAATAATCTTATTTTCTAAAATTACAGCTGGATTAAATCCTGATATAACACTTTTATTCATATCAAGTAAAGCATTTTCTCCAACATAAACAGCTTCTTTAACTAATCCCATATTAATATCAGAAGATAAATTATCACTATCATTTAAAAAAGTTAAATTTGATGCAACTACCAATGTTCCTTTTTTAGTTAAATCAACTTCTTCTCTTTTATCGTAAGAATTAATTTGTAAACATCTTGCTCCTTTATTACTAGAAACATAAGGTGACCTGATAGCTAATGAATTACTTAAATTACATTGTGCTCCATAATTAAATTTAAAATCGTTACTGCTAGATTTATATGAAACTGCTTTATTTAAATTAACCTCTCCACCTATAACCTCAAAGGAATTCCCAGCAGAGTAGCTAATCATGATGTTTTCAAAAATGGTTTCTTTACCAACACTTGCTAATAATAACCCATTAAAATAACCTACATCTTTAAGTCTCTTTCCTGCATATTCAATTCTTACATATCTTAAAATTCCTGAATTACTTTTTGAATTTTCTCCACCATAATTGCTATTACCATAATTTGATGCATTAAGTTGAGAGTAATATGATGCTACAGAGCCATTCCCAAATTTATTAGTTGAGGCATCACCAAGAATTATCAATCCGCCCCAATCGCCTGCTTTTTTAACACTTCTATTTGATGTAAAAACAATAGGATCGGTTTCTAAACCATCGGCAATAATTTTAGCTCCTCTACAAATGGTGAGAGATGCTTTTGATTGATAATCACCAATGATAACGGTTCCTGGTTCAATGGTAAGCGTAGCATTATTAGTTACAAATACACTACCTAATAATAAGTAAACATTTCTTTTGTATAGTTTAGTATCACTTGTTATATTACCATTCAAAATCTCAGTAGCTTCACCATAATCAACCTGATTAGGGTTAAATTCTGTCCAATTAGTTAACCAATTATTCCTGCCAACTATTCC
This sequence comes from Flavobacteriaceae bacterium, assembly GCA_021739635.1. Taxonomy (GTDB): domain Bacteria; phylum Bacteroidota; class Bacteroidia; order Flavobacteriales; family Flavobacteriaceae; genus Yeosuana. The sequence continues at coordinate 40,244 of JAIPBH010000010.1, forward strand.
CTTTTCTTGTTGAGCAACAGAACTGCCAACAATTAAAAGAAATATCCACACTAGTCTTGTAAAATTTTTCATGATGAAAAAATTAAATATTAATACTGTATCATTTGATATACAAACATAATAAAAAATATCTATTAAATGCAAATATTATCGATAAAATGCATATCATTTTAATATAAAACCATTTCATTTAAACAAAAAATTAATAAAAAGATTAAAAAACCATAGCTTGATTAAAAAATTACTTAAAACCAATAAAAAAGAAAAACTCTATTTAAAACATGTTTAAATAGAGTTAACTATAAAAGTATTTATAATTTTATTTAATAAAATTCACTATATTCATGTAGAGCTTTTAATGTTTCTTCATAAAACAAAATTGCAGCAATTAATTTACTAGTATCTGAATATGGTAACATTTTTTGCTGAAATTCTGTTGAGCTTTTAATAAAATCATTTGTTGCATCAAACTCATCATCTAAAATGTTTCTATTTTCTTTATTATCTGGAATACCCAAAGAAGTCATTGTCACACCAGGTTTAGTAGCAAAAGCTATATAAGGTAGTGTTTTAATAAGCACTTCAATACGCTCGATATATAAACCTAATAATTCACCTTTCTGCATACGCTCTAAGTCTTCTTTATCATGATATTTGGTTATAGAAACCTTATCACTGATAATGCTTTTAGGTTCATTCTTTTTTTGAGAAAAAGCAATATTAGTCAATAACAAAAGACTCAAACTAAAAAACAACATTTTACCTTTCATAAGTGTAAGTAATAAATTAACAACACAAATTTATGTAATTAATCGTTAAAAACAATCATTTTATCGATTTATTTCAAATAAATTTTAATTTTATCATCAAAGTAAGATTTATCTTATTGGTAATATTCTAATAATCAGGGTAAAAAATAGTTTAATTAAAAAATATAGTTATACCTAACATTTCAAAAATAAAAAATAGAGGTACTTTTGTTTGGTAATTATATTTTTATGGAATTTTTTGAATCTCATATAATAGTAAGTTCAGATGACTTGGATGATTTAAACCATGTAAACAACGTTAGATATGTACAATGGGTTCAAGAAGTTGCTAAAGAACATTGGCTAAATCGTGCTTCAAAAGAGATGCTTAAAAACTATTTTTGGGTGATGATAAATCATTGTATTGAATATAAAAATCCTGCTTTTTTAAATGATAGCATTCAACTTAAAACTTATATTAAAAGTTCAAAAGGTCCTATTTCAAATCGTATTGTTGAAATTACTAATACTGAAAATGGACAACTTTTAGCTAAATCTGAAACCAAATGGTGCTTAATACATGCTCAAACGAATAAACCTGTTAGAATTACATTAGAAATAACAGATTTATTCTAATAATCAATCTTAAAAAATTTATTAATATTACGTTGTAACATATATATTTGTTGAATGGAATATCTGTTATCTATTTATTCAAACCTAAAAAAATGTGAATCTATGATATTGCATCTCATCTATAAATCAATACATTTTAAAAGATGAAACGCATTTTATATTACATTCTTATATTTTCAATTTTATTATTTTGGAGTTCTTGTAGAAAAGATTTTCAATTTTCAGCAAGTACAGGAAACCTTCAATTTTCAAAAGACACGGTTTACCTTGATACCATTTTTACCAATATAGGTTCTAGTACTTATAATTTAAAAGTGTATAATAAAAGTAATGAAGATATAGTAATTCCAACTGTTAGATTAGGTTTAGGAGAATCATCGGCTTACAGATTAAATGTTGATGGCATGCCTGGTAAAACTTTTGAAAACGTACAAATACTTGCTAAAGACAGTTTATATATTTTTATTGAAACAACCGTTGATATCAACAATATCTCTAATACCAATCAATACTTGTACACAGACCAAATTGAGTTTGATTCTGGCAACAATCTTCAAAAAGTAGAACTAGTTACCTTAATTCAAGATGCTGTATTTATATACCCAAACAGAGATAATACCACAAAAGTTATTGAAACATTAACCTTAAATATTGGCGGAGAACAAGTAGAAACTGATATTCAAGGAAGAGAATTATTGCCAGAAGAACTAACGTTTACTAATGAAAAGCCTTATGTTATTTATGGGTTTGCAGCGGTACCAAATGGAGAGACTTTAACCGTCAATCCTGGAGCACGATTACATTTTCATAATAATTCAGGAATTTTAGTAACTGAAGGTGCATCTATAAATATAAATGGTGCCCTTAGTATTAATCAAGAACTTTTAGAAAACGAAGTTATTTTAGAAGGTGATCGATTAGAACCTAATTTTTCTGATACTCCAGGGCAATGGAGTGCTATTTGGCTTTTAGATGGAAGCATTAATAACTTTATAAATTACACCACTATAAAAAATGCTACTGTTGGTATTTTATGTGATGGCAATGCTAATGACGTATCAAATAAACTTAACGTTACCAATACTCAAATATATAATTCCAGTGCGTTTGGAATTTTAGGTAGAAACACCTCATTAGCTGCTGAAAATGTGGTGATAAATAATTCTGGACAATCTTCATTTGCTGGAACCATTGGTGGTAGATATAATTTTACACATTGCACCATTGCAAATTACTGGAATAATGGTTTTAGGCAATTTCCATCTGTATTATTAAATAACTTTATAGTTGATGCAGATAATACGGCTATTTTGTCTGATTTAACCGAAGCCAATTTTAATAACTGCATCATTTACGGCAATGATAACCCCGAGATTTTTATTGATGAAATAGAAGATGACGCGATAGTTTTCAATTTTAAATTCACTAACTGCTTAATTCGTTTTGAAGATACCAACAACAACTTTACTGGCGCTAATTACAATTTTAATGATATAACTCGTTACGAAGCAAACCTTTTCAACCAAGAGCCTGATTTTAAAGATACCCATTTAAATCAATTAATGATTGGTGATAATTCTGCTGCCAATAACCAAGGTAATCTTAGCTTTTCAAGCCAAGTACCTTTTGATATTTTAAATGTAAACCGAACTACTACTCCAGATATGGGCGCTTATCAGCATATTACATTTTCAGAGCAAAACTAATGACATTATAATCACATCAAAAGGTAAGTACAACAATTAAAAAAAGGAATTCAGGTATTTACTTTAAATAAAATGACAATTGGTCAAATAAATTACAATTACTTAGAATTCATTATAATAAAATAAATTTTAAAAATAAAATATTATGAGTTATGTAGCAGATGAAATGCGTTACAAAAATATGCAATACAACCGTTGCGGAAAAAGCGGTATCGATTTACCTTTAGTATCTCTAGGCCTTTGGCATAACTTTGGAGGTGTTGATGTTTATGAAAACGCTAGGAGTATGGTTTTAAAAGCTTTTGATTTAGGTATTACACATTTTGATTTAGCAAATAATTATGGACCACCTCCAGGTTCAGCTGAAACTACTTTTGGTGCTATTTTAAAAAATGATTTGAAGCTATATAGAGATGAAATGGTAATCACTTCAAAAGCGGGTTATTTAATGTGGCCTGGACCTTATGGCGAATGGGGTTCCAGAAAAAATTTAATTGCAAGTTGCAATCAGAGTTTAAAACGTATGGGGCTTGAGTATGTTGATGTTTTTTATAGTCACCGTCCGGACCCAAATACACCAATAGAAGAAACCATGATGGCTCTAGATCAAATTGTACGCTCAGGAAAAGCGCTTTATGCTGGAATTTCCAGCTATTCTCCCGAGCAATCACAAATTGCTATTGATATTCTAAAATCATTAGGTACTCCTTGTTTAGTGCATCAACCAGCTTACAGCATGTTTAACAGATGGGTTGAGGATGGCTTGCTAGATACTTTAGAAAAAAATGGCGTTGGTTCTGTGGTTTTCAGTCCGCTTTTTCAAGGCTTACTAACTGATAAATATTTACATGGTATTCCAAAAGATTCAAGAGCTTCAAAACCAGATAGCTTTTTAAAATCAACCGATATCAATGAAAAAAATATTGAAAAAATTATTGCGCTAAACGACATCGCTAAAAAAAGAGATCAGAAAATGTCGCAATTAGCATTAGCATGGGTATTAAGAGATAAAAGAGTAACATCGGTTATTATTGGAGCAAGTAAAGTTTCTCATATTGAAGATGCTGTTGGTATTCAAAAAAATCTTGAGTTTTCATCTGAAGAATTAAAAGCTATTGAAACTATTTTAAATAGTTAATTTTATGTTCAACTAATGGTTTTTTAACTCATATAATCTATTAAGAGCGCATCAAAATAAACTAAAAGAATTAGAAGATGCAGTATTTACATTTTATCAAGATTTGAAAGAAGCAAAATTGTTAGAGCAAGCAACCATCGTTATTTTTTAAGAATTTGGAAGGTCTGTATAGGATAATTAAATTGACTCCTACCATGGAACAGCAAGTCCTATGATTTATTGGTGGACTTAAACAATGGCTTTGTCTAGAGTGAAAACCTTGATTTAAATAATTTGGACGATGGCGAATAAATCTATAAAACAGATTTTAGAAGTGTTTATGCAACCTTGATAAATAATAAAATACTGTTCAACCCTAAAAATATTGGTTTAAATAAAGATTTCCTAAAAGGATTGTTTTAAAAGAATGCCTTTTAAGAATTTTCATAATAAAGAGTAGTTTTAACCAACACTGGATGAACTTCATTGGTTAGAACTTAATCAAAACAATCAGAAAGAGATTTTTAAAACCTACAAGAAAAGCTTAATTAACTTACAAAACATTGATAAACAATATATTGATGGCGATATTCACAACAAAAGATTCCTTACCGGTTTGATATTCCCAAATAAATTCGGTTTTCAAAATAAAAAAGTTCAAACCGCTGATATCAATCCGCTACTTTTAAAAATATCCAGTGTTAATAAAGTTTCGCTAAAAATAAAAAACGGGAAAATCCTAATTTTAAGAATTTGTCCCGTTTAGTGACCTCGACTGGATTCAAACCAGTAACCTCTTGAGCCGTAATCAAGTGCGCTATTCAGTTGCGCCACGAGGCCATTTTTGTGGCTGCAAATATAGTATTTTTATTAAATTACTGCCAAACAATTTATTTCAATTTTAAAAAATGATTACTTTTGAGGATGACAAATAAATTATTACAACAAAAATTCAATCAAATTCTTGATGAGAAGCTTCTAAATGAAATTTTTCAAACAGGTATTTATAAAGAATTTAAAAAAGATGATATTATCATAGACATTAACCAACCGCTTCATTATATTCCTCTTTTATTGAGTGGTAACATTAAAATTTTAAGAGAAGATGCCAATGGAGATGAATTACTTTTGTATTTTCTTGAAGCTGGAGATACATGTGCTATGTCACTTACTTGCTGTTTAAAAACTTCAAAAAGTAATATTAGAGCTGTTTCTGAAAGTGATTCTAGTTTAGTTTTAATTCCTGTTAATAAAATTCATGATTGGTTTCATACTAATGAGAGTTGGCGAAACTTTATTTTAGATGCTTATCAAATACGTTTTAATGAAATGCTTGAAACCATTGATACCTTAGCCTTTATGAAAATGGATGAGCGTGTTTTTAAATATTTAATAGATAAGGTTAAACTGAATGCTTCAACAAGTTTAGAAATTAAACATAACGACATTGCTGATGATTTACATACCTCAAGAGTCGTTATATCAAGAATTTTAAAGCAGTTGGAAAATGAAAAGAAAATTAAGTTAAGCAGAAATAAAATTGAAGTTTTAGAATTTTAATTAATTTCCATTCCTTAATCTACATAGTCTAAATTCAAATTACATTGATGGAATATATTTTAAACCCTTGGCCATGGTATATAACCGGCCCTTTAATTGCTTTAGTCATGGCAATACTCCTTTATTTTGGTAAAACATTTGGCATGTCGTCAAACCTAGAAACCATGTGCTCTATGGCAGGAGCTGGAAAATTCTTTGATTTTTTTAAATCAGACTGGAAAGAAAAACAGTGGAATTTAGCTGTGGTAATAGGTGCTATCATTGGCGGTTTTATTGCAACGTTTTTACTTTCAAATAACAGTACCATAACCCTTAACACAAAAACCATTGCAGAACTTAATACCTTAGGCTTTAAAAATGCTGGTAATTCACTCATGCCCAAAGAAATTTTTAGTGTTGATGCACTAACCTCATGGCAAGGGTTTCTTATTCTTGTTATAGGTGGTTTATTGGTTGGATTTGGTACGCGTTATGCTGGAGGTTGCACTTCTGGACACGCTATTTCTGGCTTAAGTAGTTTTCAAAAACCATCGTTAATTGCCGTTATTGGTTTTTTTATTGGAGGTTTAATTATGACAAATTTTATTTTACCATATATATTCTAATATGAACTATTTTAAATTTTTATGTGTTGGGATTTTTTTCGGAATTGTATTAGTAAAATCCGAAGCTGTTTCTTGGTATCGTATTTATGAAATGTTTCGTTTTCAATCCTTTCATATGTATGGCATTATTAGCACAGCAATACTGTCTGGAATACTATTTTTACAAATTTCAAAAAAGCGTCATTTAAAAAGCCTACAAGGTTTTGAAATTTCTGTTCCTAAAAAAGAAAATGGCTTTTTTAGATATCTATTTGGAGGTATTATTTTTGGATTAGGATGGGCGCTTGTAGGAGCTTGCCCAGGACCCATGTATATATTGGTTGGTGCTGGTATTTATACTATGATTATAGTTATACTAGCAGCATTAGTAGGCACTTTAATTTATGGGGCAATAAAACACAAATTGCCGCATTAAAATGGATACATTACAAATTTTTGGCTATTTAGGCGCCCTTATAGTAGGATTAGTATTAGGTCTTGTTGGTGGTGGTGGTTCTATACTCACCGTACCTTTACTTGTTTACATTTTAGGTTACAATCCAGTTATTGCTACCGCCTATTCGTTATTTGTTGTAGGATCATCGTCATTGGTTGGTACTATTCAAAAGTTTAGAAAAGGTTTAGCCGATTTTAAAATAGGCTTAGCGTTTTCATTTCCTTCTTTTATTGCCGTTTATTTATCAAGAAGATATTTGGTTCCAAATTTACCCGAAACTCTGTTTACTATCCAAAATTATCCTTTAACAAAAGATATGGCTATCATGACTTTTTTTGCCATTGTCATGTTAGTAGCTTCGTTTTCAATGATTAAAAATAAAAAAGACGATGAACAAGAAATTTTAAATATTAAACAACCTTACTATAAAACTTTTTTTCAAGGATTGGTTATAGGAACCATCACAGGTATTATTGGTGCAGGTGGCGGATTTTTATACGTTCCTGCCTTAGTCCTTTGGGCAAATTTACCTATGAAAAAAGCCGTAGGAACCTCATTAATCATAGTTACTATCAATTCTTTAATTGGTTTTACGGGCGATTTACAAAACATTGAAATAGATTGGTTCTTTTTATTGACTTTTTCTTCTTTTACCATCATAGGAGTTTTAATTGGTATATTTCTTTCAAAATTTATCAGTGGTAAAAAGCTAAAAAAAGGTTTTGGATGGTTAATATTAATTATGGCAATTTATATTATATTTAAAGAGTTTAATTCCAAAATGTAATAATTGTCACATAAAGAAGAATAAGGTTTTATATTTTTGAAGCTTTAAAAATTTAAAATGAAAATAGAACAAATATATACGGGTTGTTTAGCTCAAGGAGCATATTATATTGAATCTAATGGTGAAGTAGCCATCATTGACCCTTTAAGAGAAACTCAACAATATGTAGATAAAGCTAAAGATGAGAATGCAAAAATCAAATACATTTTTGAAACGCATTTTCATGCTGATTTTGTATCAGGTCATGTTGATTTAGCTAAAAAAACAGGAGCTACTATTGTATTTGGTCCTGGTGCAGAAACTAATTATGAGGCTCATATTGCAAAAGACAATGAACTATTTAAACTAGGTAATATTAATATAAAAGTACTTCACACACCTGGGCATACTTTAGAATCTTCAACTTTTTTATTAATAGATGAGCAAGGCAAAGATTACTCCATATTTTCTGGAGATACTTTATTTTTAGGCGATGTTGGAAGACCAGATTTAGCAATTAAATCAGATTTAACAAAAGAAGATTTAGCCGCTATGTTATATGATTCTTTGCGAACCAAAATAATGCCTTTAGCTAATAATATTATTGTTTATCCTGCTCATGGTGCTGGTTCTGCCTGTGGAAAAAATTTAAGTAAGGAAACTTTTGGTTTGCTTGGTGAACAGAAACAAAGCAACTACGCTCTTAGAGCAAACATGACAAAAGAAGAATTTGTAAAAGAAGTTTTAGATGGTATTCCTCCACCACCACAATATTTTGCAAAAAATGCTATGATGAACAAGTCTGGCTATGAAACCTTTGATAGTGTATTAAAAAAAGGAAATATTGCTTTAAGTCCTGAAGAATTTGAAAACATAGCAAATAATGAACACGCTTTAGTATTAGATGTTAGGTCACAAGGTGAGTATGCAAAAGCGCATATACCCAATTCTATTTTTATTGGTTTAGAAGGTGGTTTTGCGCCTTGGGTTGGTGCTTTAATTACAGATTTAAAACAACCTATACTAATTATCACTCCAGATAACAAAGAAAAAGAAACGGTAACAAGATTGTCTCGTGTAGGTTATGACAATACTTTGGGGTTTTTAAAAGGTGGTATGGATGCTTGGAAAGCTGCTGGTAAAGACATAGAATCCATTGAATCTATGTCTGCTGAAGCATTAGCTAAAAAAGTGACTTTTGAAAATTTAAACATTCTTGATGTTAGAAAAGATGGTGAATATCAATCCATGCATTTAGAGGTAAATGGTGTAAAAAGTTTTCCTTTAGATTTTATTAATGAAAACATGAATCAAATTGATAAAAACAGCACATATTATATTCATTGTGCTGGTGGCTATCGGTCTGTTATTGCAGCTTCTATTCTTAAAGCTAGAGGTTTTGATAATATTATAAATATTGAAGGAGGTTTTGATGCCTTAAAAAACACAGACATCAAAACATCTCATTTTGTGTGTCCGTCAACAATAAAATAAACTAAACTTTATATTATGAAAAAAAACATGGGAAGTGCAGACAAAGGAATTAGAGTTGTTATTGCTTTAGTAATAGCTGCTTTATATTACTTTAACGTGATTGAAGGCACGTTGGCTTATGTATTAATGGCGTTTGCTCTAATTTTCTTATTAACAAGTTTTATAAGTTTCTGCCCATTGTATTTACCATTGGGAATTAATACTTGTAAAAAGAAATAAGCATTTGTTTTCTTAACTTTTTATACTATTTCAGCATTTAAGCCTGCTTCAAGTAACTTGGAGCACCGTGGTTTTAAATCGCTGTAAGGGCCAGTTTTTACTGTACATTTACCATTGTAATGTACAATTAATGAACATTGTTCTGCTTGCTCTGGAGTATGTTCACAAGCATGGATAAGCGTTTCAATAACGTGATCAAAAGTATTCACATCATCATTGTATAAAATAATCTCTTTTTGAGAAACTAATTTGTCATTTAGTAAAGTAGCTTCAGAAGTTTGTTCACTTGAACTCATAACGAGGATTTTTTACTAATTTAAAAATTTTAGTGAAACCCAATAATTTCTTTCCAACTTTTCTTCAAACTTTAACATATGTTTTTCACACGCTTGTTGAATTATTGGAATGTCATCATTATAAAAACCGCTTAAAAATAGCATGCCATTTTTATTTAAACACGATGCATAAACTGCCATATCATTAAGTAAAATATTTCTATTAATATTGGCAATGATAATATCATACTTTTTGTTTTTTAATACGCTAGCATCTCCTTCTATTACAGTAATGTGTTTACAATTATTACGCTCTACATTTTCTATGCTGTTTATGTAGCACCAATTATCATAATCTACGGCATCAATGGGCTTAGCACCTTTCATTTCTGCGAGAATAGCCAAAACACCTGTACCGCAACCCATATCTAAAACTTTTTTGTTTTTAAAATCGTTTTTTAGAATATGCTGAATCATCATGTGTGTGGTTTCATGATGCCCAGTTCCAAAGCTCATTTTGGGTTCAATAATAATATCATAAATGGTATCTGGTTTTTCATGAAATGGCGCACGAACCGAACAGATATGATCAACAACTATTGGATTGAAATTCTTTTCCCATTCTTCATTCCAATTAACTTGCTCGATATCTTCAAAAGTATAGGTTATTTCAAATTCATCTGATTCCAAGATTTGGATATCATTTAAAATACCATCATGCCAATCCTCTTTTTGAATGTAAGCCATTGCACCATCTTCTGTTTCTACAAAACTTTCAAAACCTGCATAGCCAAGTTCTGCAATAAGAATTTCTACACCTGGTTGCAATGGTGATACTTTAAATTGATACCCTATGTAAATATTGTTTGACATGGCGGAAGTAATAATGGTCTTAGTAAATGAGCCTGCGTTAGCGATTGAAATGAAAATCCTTTTTGAGAGGCACGAACAAAAAGATTGTAATGAAAAGCGCGACCCCGATTTTTTTTCGGGGTAACGCCCAAATATTTATTATTATTTTATGCTTAAAATGCGTTTACAATTGCAAAAAAGTCGGTTGCATTTAGCGCTGCGCCGCCAATTAAACCACCATCAACATCTGGTTTTGAAAAAATTTCTTGTGCATTGTTTGGTTTTACACTTCCTCCATATAGAATTGATACTGAATCTGCTACTGTTTTTCCGTATTTATCTGCCAATGTTTTTCTTATAAAGGCATGCATATCTTGCGCTTGCTCTGGGCTTGCTGTTTCTCCTGTACCTATGGCCCAAACTGGCTCATAAGCTAACACAATGTGCTTGAAAGCATCTGCCTCTAAATGAAATAAAGCGTTTTTAATTTGGCTTCCTACAACATTTTCATGGTTACCCGATTTTCTATCTTCTAAAACTTCTCCAAAACAAAATATTACTCGCATTGAATTTGCTAAAGCGGCATCTACTTTTTTAGCCAACATAGCGTCTGATTCATTAAAATATTCACGACGCTCGCTATGACCTAAAATAACGGTTTGAATTCCTACACTTTTTAACATGCTCGCACTAATTTCGCCTGTGTAAGCGCCGTTAGCTGCAAAATGCATGTTTTGTGCAATGACTTCAATATCTGTTTCGCGTAAGGCATCAAAGGCATTGTATAGATTGGTGAAGGTTGGAGCCACCATAACTTCAGCAGTTGATGTTTTTTTTATTTTTTTAAGTTCTGTAATTAATGATTCTGTTTGTGATAAATCATTATTCATTTTCCAGTTTCCTGCTACAATTTGCTTTCTCATTATAATAAGTCTTTAATTTTAATATCATCTGCTTCTACAGATTTGAATAGTTTTATGTTTCCTTGTTTATCTACTACCATATATCTTGGTATCCAGTCTAAGTTTACAAAGGTTCCAAATGCCCCTTTCCAGCCAGATTGCATGAAGTAATGGCTGCCTTTAACTTCATATTTTTCAATACCTCTTTTCCAAGCGTCTTGATTTTTGTCTAATGATAAAAAGATATAGGTAACGTTTTGATGTTCTTTTTGTAAAGCTTTCACTTTTGGCATACCACCAACACAATCTTTACACCATGATGCCCAAATATCAATAACAATAGTAGAGCCTTTGTGTTTGTTTAAAATATCTTGAAAAGTGATAGTGCTTCCTTCTAAAGTTATAAAGGTGTCGTTTAACGCTTCTTTTGAAAATGTTGTAGGTTCTTCTTGAGCATGACAACCAAAAAAAGCTAAACAACCAACAAAAAAATATTTTAATGCTTTCATATTGTTTTTATTTAACATCATTTATTTTTGACTTAGCAAATTTACTTTAATTTTATTTTGGGTTCTAATCAAATTTCAAATAATTCTAAAATATACTAGCTTTGATATAGGCGTAAATTATTTACAATTTAATAGTATCTATATCGTTCCAATGTGCTTTTTGCATAACAGTTCCTTTTTGTAACTCTAAAATACCGGGATTTGAACGCACCACAGTTTTAAGTGCTTTTTCGTCACATAAATAAAAATCAAAGTTAAGGTTATAGGTTTGCTTTATGTGTTGCTTTGCTTCATCTCCAGAAGCGGTTAAACCAATTACTATATATCCTTTTTTTATAGCTTCATCTGAAAATGCTTTTAGTTTTTCAGCACCTTGCTTTTCAATTTTCTCTAAACTGTAGGACACTATCAGGATTAGTTTATTTTGAGATAAGAAATAATCTGTTAAATTTTCATCATTACTTTCTATTGAAAAATCAACTATTGGTGGTTGATATCCTTCATCAATCATTTTTGTGTCCACTGAAATAAATTCACCAGTCACTGTTGGATAAGAACCATTTGTTGTGATTATTTTGTCTTCTCCATTTACTTTAAATTTCCAATAATATTCAACAACGGGTTTTGCAGCATTTTCGGGAATGCTCATACCTTGTTGTATGTTTGCTCCTATTTTATAAGCTCTAAAATCTATTGCAGGTAAATGCATTAACACATAATAACCAAACCAAAAGCTTAAAATAAAACTCAACAAAGCTAAAATAGTGGTGCTTAATTTATTGAAAATTGGTTTGATATATTTAATACCAACAAATAGAATAAGTATAAAAAATAAGAGCACAATATCTTTAGTAAAACTTTCCCATGGCGTTAATTTTAAGGCGTCACCAAAACAACCACAATCTTTAACTTTGTCAAAATAAGCCGAGTAAAATGTTAAAAACGAAAAGAAAACAATCATAATTAATAAACTCCAAACTGTAAATTTAGGTTTATATCCTATAAGTAAAAACACGCCCAACACCACTTCAAAAACTACTACTAAAACAGAAATCATTAAAGCATAAGGTTCTAAAAAAGGAATATTTAGTACATCTACACTAAAATATTCCTGCAGTTTATATGAAAACCCTAAAGGATCATTAAGCTTAATTAATCCAGAAATGATAAATAAAACGCCTACAAACAGTCTAGAAATGCCTACTAAATATTTCATAAAAAAAATTTAAAAAATTCAAACTTCAAAAAATAAATTCCAAAGCTTACTCTAATTTATTGATAATTGTTGAAAGTATGTTTCTTAATTCTCTTGCCTCAATTATTAAGTTTTGTATTTGTTCCGATTGATTTTCATTTAAATCTCTCAAAAGCTTGATCCAATACTCACTTTCTTTTGCTTCTTTTCTTGATATTTTAAATCTAAATTTTAAATCTTTAATTCCTAGTTTCTCATTTCCTTCAATGTAATTTGCACCAACTGAACCTGAAGATCTTATGAGTTGTTTTCCATCCTCAATGTTAGAGATAGTATTTTTCAATTCTTTAACCAAGATGCGACAATCTCTTGCGAATTCGAATGTTCTATCTTCTAAATTATAAGTTTTTTCGACACTCATTTTTTGGCATTTAGATTTTGAAATTTAAAATTTGCATTACTCTTGCTCAAGCAAGATTAATGCAAAAACCGCGTAATTAATCATGTCTTGATAATTAGCATCAATACCTTCACTAACCAACGTTTTTCCTGCGTTATCTTCAATTTGTTTAACCCGTAATAATTTTTGAAGAATTAAATCTGTTAAAGAACTCACTCTCATATCACGCCAAGCTTCACCGTAATCATGATTTTTATCTTCCATAAGTTTTTTGGTAATAGCTACTTTTTCATCATATAATTTGGTTGCTTCAACCGTTGATAAATCTGGTTGCTCTACAACTCCTTTTTCTAACTGAACAAGTGCCATGATGCAGTAATTTATAATACCAATAAACTCACTTACTTCGCCTTCATCTACTTTTCTAACAGCATTTTGTTGCAAACTTCTTATACGTTGTGCTTTTATAAAAATTTGATCTGTAAGTGATGGTAACCGTAATATACGCCATGCACTTCCATAATCTGTCATTTTTTTTATAAATAAGCTTTTACATGTATTGATGATAGCATCGTATTGTTTTGAGGTATCTTGCATGGATTACTTTGAATTTTCTGTAAATTTCGCTTAAATAGTTTAAAGTTCAAAGCTTAAAGTTCATGTTTATTTTTGATATTTAACTTAACTTTGAATTTTATATTCATCATGAAATCATTTTTATGACCATAAACTGCAAAGGGCAACTTATTGATGTATCATTACCAAAAGTAATGGGAATTTTAAATGTAACTCCTGATTCATTTTATGATGGTGGCAAACATAAAAACGAAGCCGCTATTTTAAAACATGTTGAAGGCATGTTGCTTGGTGGTGCTACGTTTATTGATATTGGTGCTTACAGCTCAAAACCAAATGCAGATTTTATAAGTGAAGATGAAGAATTGTCGCGTATTTTACCCATTGTTGCCTCTATTTTAAAAGAATTTCCAAATGCTTTGTTATCCATTGACACCTTTAGAAGTCAGGTTGCTAAACAATGTATTGATTATGGAGCTGCCTTGATAAATGACATTTCTGCTGGAAATTTAGATGATAACATGCTTCGAACTATTGCAGATTTGCATGTTCCATATATTATGATGCATATGCGCGGAACACCTAAAACCATGCTGCAACTTACACAGTATGACAATTTAATTAAAGATATTTTGTTTTACTTTTCAGAAAGAATTGCCGCGGCAAGACAATTAGGCATTGTGGATATTATAGTTGATCCTGGTTTTGGTTTTGCTAAAACTACTGAGCAAAACTTTGAATTATTAAACCAATTAGAACTTTTTAACATGCTTGAATTACCTTTACTTGTAGGCATTTCACGAAAATCTATGATCTATAAAACGTTACAAAATACGGCAAACGATGCCTTAAACGGAACTACCGTTTTAAATACCATAGCATTACAAAAAGGTACAAATATTTTACGTGTTCACGATGTTAAAGAAGCCGTAGAATGCATCCAATTAGTTCAATCTTTAAACTCTTAACTTATTAAATGAAACACCTCTTTTATAGTTTATTACTTATTTTTTTATGCTCCTGTGGCAAAGAAAAAATAATTCAATTGCCCGAAATAAGTCATTCAAAAATTTCAACCATAAATGATGTGTCTGCCGCCTATTTATTTTATGATGAAAATAACCCATCTAACATTGAACTCAACAGAAAAAATTTAATTAGCACCACCAATTGGTTGGTGAATATTGATAAACGATTGACTTTAAAACAAGTAATACCCGAAATTATTTTTCTTCAAGACAAGAAAAGACATGCCGAAATGCATAAAAATGAAAACGCCAAAAACTATTTTACTTGTAATGATACCAGTATTAAAAATTTAGGATTTATTGAATTTACAGATGTTGTGTATCATCAAAAAAACTCAAATGCATACATTAATAATAAAAAAGAAAGCGCTAATCAGCTTATCAACATAAGAGTTCATACACTTGATTCTACTTTTGTTTCATTTATATCAAAAGATACCTCGTTTACACACACCTCTAATCAAAAAGAACTTTTAAAACACCTAGAAACAAATCTTAACCGTTCAGAAAACGCCATAATAGTACCAGAATTTGAAGCATCACTCTCATTTCAAGATTATATTACTTATAAATCTTTATTGTCTCAAATCAATTTTAAGAATGTCACTATCGCTCATGACGAATTTGTTTTTAATTAAGCATAATTTACTAAATTTACCAAAACCCACATACTTTGGATATTTTTAAAGACCTTTTAAAATTCACCGTAGTTGATGTTATAGATGTTATTTTGGTAGCACTTCTACTCTATTACATATACAAACTAGTAAAAGGTACTGTAGCCATCAATATCTTTATTGGTATCATCATTATTTATTTAGCGTGGCGACTTACCGCTTCCTTAAATATGGAATTGCTTACCGGTATTTTTGGTGGCTTTATGAAAGTTGGTATTATTGCTCTAATCGTGGTTTTTCAGCCAGAAATAAGAAAGTTTTTATTAATGGTAGGCTCTACCAATTTTAGCAGAAGACGAAACTTTTTAAAGCACCTCACGTTTTTAAAAACTGAAACGGGCGATGAAACCAATGTAGATACTATTATGTCTGCTTGCAACAAACTAGCATCCTCAAAAACGGGTGTTTTAATTGTTTTAGAACGCAATAATAATTTAGATTTTCTGGTATCTACTGGCGATGAAATGAATATTAAAGTAACCCAGCCCATTTTAGAAAGTATCTTTTTTAAAAATAGCCCGTTACATGATGGCGCTATTATTATTAAAAATAATATTGTAAAAGCTACTCGTGTTATTTTACCTGTTAATAATGAAAAAAAAATACCGCAACGCTTTGGCTTACGACATAGAGCTGCCATAGGAGTTACTGAAAAAACGGATGCTTTAGCACTTGTGGTTAGTGAAGAAACTGGACATATTTCTTATTTTGTAGATGGAGAATTTATTGTTTTTAAAGATACTGATGAACTAACAAAACTTATTAAAAAAGATTTGATGTAAACATCAAATTAATTCTTCTTTCAAAAACTGAACTTCATACAGATTTTTGTAGTAACCGTTGTCTTTCTTTAAAAGCTCATCATGAGTACCTTGTTCTACAATAGTTCCAGAATCCATCACCATAATTTTATCGGCTTTTTTAATAGTCGCCAATCTATGAGCAATGATAATAGAAGTTCTTCCTTTCGTTATTTTATGGGTTGCTGTTTGAATAAGTTGCTCGGAATACGAATCAACAGATGAAGTAGCTTCATCTAATATCAAAATACTTGGGTTCGTTACATAAGCTCTTAAAAACGAAATGAGCTGACGCTGACCCGAAGATAACATAACGCCACGTTCTTTCACATTATAATGATACCCTTCGGGCAAACTGCAAATAAACTCATGGACACCTATATCTTTAGCCGCTTGAATAACTTGGGCTTCGGTTACTTCTGGATTATTGAGTGTAATATTGCTTAAAATAGTGTCAGCAAATAAAAATACGTCCTGTAAAACTACCGCAATTTGAGTACGTAATGATTTTAAAGTAACCTCTTTTATATTAATACCATCAATTTCAATAACACCACTTTTAATTTCGTAAAACCTATTAAGCAAATTAATAATAGTCGATTTTCCTGCGCCTGTTGCGCCAACAATAGCAATGGTTTGTCCCGCTTTAACGTCAAATGAAATGCCTTTTAATACAAGCTCATCTTCTACATAACTAAAATAAACGTTTTTAAAACTTAAATCGCCTTGAAATGATTGCGCTTCAATAGTTCCTAAATCATCAATATGAGAGGTTGTTTCTAAAACTTTAAAAACTCTAGTGGCTGCCACCATACCCATTTGTAAGGTGTTAAAGTTATCGGCAATTTGCCTTAAAGGTCTAAACAACATAGGAATAAACATAATAAATGACACCAAATCACCTTCAGATGCTGTGTTATCAAGTACCACATTTAAACCACCATACCAAGCTATCAAACCAATAGTAATGGAGGTTGATAGTTCTGCTATTGGAAAAAATATAGAGTTATACCAAACAGTTTTAAGCCATCCTTTTTTATGACGCTCATTGATGTCTTTAAACTTTCTGTATTCAATATCTTCTCTTGTAAATAACTGAAGGATTTTCATGCCTGTAATACGCTCTTGTACAAAAGAGTTTAAATTAGACACTTCGGTTCTAACTTCTTCAAAGGCTTTTTTCATGTACTTTTGAAAAACTCTTGTGGCATACAAAACCAAAGGAAGCATAATAAATACTATTAAGCTAAGTTTCCAATTCATAAACAACATAAATATAGAAACTACAACCATGGTAAGAAAGTCTCTAAAAATGGTGAATAAGCCTTGTCCAAAAATATCGGCAATACGTTCCATATCTGTCACAGCTCTTGTAATAAGTACGCCAACCGAAGAATTATCATAGTACTGCATTTTAAACGTAAGCAAATGATTGAATAATTTAACGCGAACATCTTTGACTACGTTTTGCCCCAACCAACCAGAATAGAAAATAAAAAGTAATTGAAAAATCACTTCTAAAATTAGCATGATACTCATAACAACCACATAAGGCAAGAAACCTTCAACTGTTTTAGTTGCAATATTATTATCAATAGCTAATTGTAGAATTTTTGGCCTTACAGCACCAGAAACAGCTATTAAAATCACCGCGAAAAGCACCCCAAAAAACACTAATTTATAAGGCTTTATGTAAATTAATAGCCGTTTAAATAAGCTTATATCAAAAACTTGTTCTTTAGGTTTACTCATTTATATTTTTATATCATTTGGATATTCAACTTCAATTAAATACAAGGCATGTGCTGGAACAGAATAACCTGCTTCACTCCTACTTTTAGATTTTATAATGGTGTGCAAATCTAAAATTTCCATCTTGCCAATGCCTATATTAATCATAGTTCCCACAATAGCCCGAACCATATTGCGTAAAAACCGATCCGCTTTTATAATAAAATGAAGTTCGTCATTTTCAATAAACCACACCGCTTTCATGATGTTGCAATGATACGTTTTTACATCGGTATTTGTTTTTGAAAAGCATTGAAAATCTTGATACTGACATAAAATTTTTGAGGCTTCATTCATTATATTAATATCTAATGCTTTCTTAAAAAAATAAGCACTTTCAAAATTGAAGGCATTTTTTTTCAATGCAATTCTATACCTATAGGTTCTGCTAAGCGCATCAAAACGAGCATGTGCTTCGGGTCTCACTTTAAAAATAGTATGAATGGCTATATCATTTGGCAAAAATGAATTGAGTTTAAAAACCAAATCATCTTCTTCAAAAGTAAGTTCTGTATCAAAATGAGCAAACATTTGCAACGCATGTACACCGGTATCGGTTCTTCCTGCTCCAACAATCGCTATACTATCTTTTAAAATAGTTGTTAAGGCCATTTCTATAACTTCTTGTACAGAAATAGCTTTGGGCTGATTTTGCCAACCGTGATAGTGTTTTCCGTTATAAGAAAGTTCAATAAAATACCTCAATCTATTTTGATACTTTTGTTTAAACAACAAAGATAAATAGATTTACGACTTTAGATTTACCATTAACACTTTATAATGAAAAAAATAGTATTGCTTTCTGATACCCATAGCTATATAGATGATGCCATATTAAAATATGTAAAAGAAGCCGATGAAGTTTGGCATGCTGGCGATATTGGTGATATTGTTGTAACAGATGCTATCAAGAACATAAAACCCTTAAAAGCAGTTTTTGGCAATATTGATAATGCAAACATAAGGTCTGAGTTTCCTGAACACAACCGGTTTATGTGTGAAGATGTGGATGTTTGGATGACCCATATTGGTGGTTATCCCAAAGCTTATGATGTTAGAGTGAGAGACGCTATAAAGAAAAACCCACCTAAATTATTTATTTGCGGGCATTCGCATATTTTAAAAGTCATGCCTGACAAACAATTAAATTTATTGCACATGAATCCTGGTGCTGCTGGAAAACACGGTTTTCATAAAGTAAGAACCATGCTACGTTTTACCATTGACGGAGCAAAAATTGACAATTTAGAAGTCATAGAATTTAGTAACCGGTATTAAAAAACCCAAAGTTTTCACTTTGGGTTTTAACGCACTAATACTACTAAGATGTTAGGTTTATCGCAATCGATCTACAGATTTTACGAGATCTTCATCCTTCTTAATGGCCTTATTGGCTAATGCCAAAAACACGATAGAAATAATAGGAAGAAACATCCCAATACCTTTCTCAGAAACAATAGTTTCTCCAGATACATTTAGAGATTGATACACAAAAAATCCTAGTAAAAAAAAGTTTAATATCATATTAAGTCGCCCCAATACAAATTGAAGTTTCCTGTTTTTAAACATAAAAATTGAAATTACCGATAGTAATGCAGAGCCTAAAAATAGGCATAAATACATTATTTGGTTAAACGCATACACTGTAACTCCTTCTTTTGTTTCCCATAAAGGAAATAAAAAAATGAATCCTGCTGAAACGCCAGCAGCAATAATAAGATATATCGTTTGAATGCGTTGTAACATTTGTTTTTTAAAACTAGATGGCAAAAATAATAGTTTCTTTTATAAAATTCACTTAAAAAATTAAAATAAAGTTGTATTATTGCACTAATAATTCACAACAACCACTGCGGTAGGTTGTTAATTCTTCAGAATAAAAAATCATTTTTTTCAGAACAACTCAAATTATTCTCAAATTATAATATTCAAGTAAACATCAAATGTTTGAAATTTCACAATTAAACGAAAAAAAACTCTCTGACTTACAAGAGATTGCACAAAAATTGAACGTCCCAAAATTTCGTTCATTAAAAAAATCAGATTTAGTTTATCAAATTTTAGATCACCAAGCTGCCGACCCAAAATCTGTCGCTAATGTTATAAAACCAACCGAACCAACTACTGAAAATAAACCTGCTCCAAATAAACCTGCCGAAAATCGCGACAAAAAACTGAGAGCACGTATCAATAAACCATCAAATAGTACTACAAATAAAACAGCCGAACTTCCTTTTGAAAATAAAAGTTCAGAAATTCAGGATAAACCTGCTACTGAAATTATAGAAAAAAAGATTGAAGAAAAATCAGCTTCAGATTCGGTTAACAAACCAAATAACGAAAACAAGCCAAGGGATAATCAAAAAAATCATCCTAAAAGAGAGCAATTACCTCAACAAAAAAACCCGAATAAAAATCCTAATAATGGCAATAATAACGGGAATACTAGTAATGCCAATGGTAACAGCAATGGTAACAACAACATTAATAATGGTAATAAAGACAACAGAAACCGTTATCGTGAGCCAGATTTTGAGTTTGATGCCATTATTGAAAGTGAAGGGGTTTTAGATATTATGCAAGATGGGTATGGTTTTTTACGCTCATCGGACTATAATTATTTATCATCACCTGATGATATTTATGTGTCTCAATCTCAAATTAGATTATTTGGCTTAAAGAAAGGCGATACCGTTCTTGGCCATGTAAGACCACCTAAAGAAGGTGAAAAATATTTTCCTTTAATCAAGGTTATTAAAATTAATGGTCAAAGCCCAGATGTTGTAAGAGACCGCGTATCATTTGAACATTTAACACCATTATTCCCAAAAGAAAAATTTAATATAGCTGAAAAACAAAGTACCATTTCTACTAGAATTATGGACTTGTTCTCTCCTATTGGAAAAGGTCAAAGAGGCATGATTGTATCACAACCTAAAACGGGTAAAACCATGTTACTTAAAGATGTTGCAAATGCCATTGCAGCAAACCATCCTGAAGTATATTTAATGATTTTATTAATTGATGAGCGCCCTGAAGAAGTTACCGATATGCAACGTAACGTACGTGGCGAAGTCATTTCTTCAACCTTTGATAAAGAAGCGCATGAGCACGTTAAAATTGCCGATATTGTTCTCGAAAAAGCCAAACGGTTGGTAGAATGTGGTCATGATGTGGTAATTTTGTTAGACTCTATCACACGTTTAGCCAGAGCTTATAATACCGTGCAACCAGCTTCTGGTAAAATATTAAGTGGTGGTGTAGATGCCAACGCACTTCACAAACCAAAACGTTTCTTTGGAGCTGCCAGAAATATTGAAAATGGTGGTTCGTTAACCATTATAGCAACGGCATTAACAGAAACAGGTTCAAAAATGGATGAAGTTATTTTTGAAGAATTTAAAGGAACCGGTAATATGGAATTACAATTAGATAGAAAAATATCGAATCGTAGAATTTTCCCTGCTATTGACCTAACCTCTTCTAGTACTCGTAGAGATGACTTATTGTTAGATGCCAACACCATTCAACGCATGTGGGTTATGCGTAAGTATTTAGCAGATATGAATCCTGTTGAAGCTATGGAATTTATTAATGACAGATTTAAACAAACCAGAAATAATGAAGAGTTTTTACTATCTATGAATGGGTAAGTAAAAAAAGTCTTTTAAAAAAAATGCTTTGAAGTTTTTCAAAGCATTTTTTTTTGACACTTATTAATCAAAATAAGCCAAATAAAAAACCTCTCTAAAAGAGAGGTTCTTCTATATTATATAACTAAAATTAATTATGCTAAAGAAGCAATATGCTTAGCTAAACCAGATTTAAGGTTAGCGGCTTTATTAGCATGAATAATGTTTTTCTTTGCTAATTTATCTAACATAGATGACACTGAAGGCAATAAAGTCTCTGCTTCAGTTTTATCAGTTAACTCACGTAATTTTTTAATAGCATTACGAGTTGTTTTATGCTGATATTTATTTACTAAACGTTTAGTTTCGTTACTTCTAATTCTTTTTAACGATGACTTATGATTTGCCATTTTAAATTTTTTTTTTTTAATTGTAGCCCGTAGGGGAGTCGAACCCCTCTTACCAGGATGAAAACCTGGCGTCCTAGCCGATAGACGAACGGGCCATTTGTTTATAAGTATGTAAATTTATTTTTTTAATCTAAACTTACAGTGCTTTTCAAATAACTCACAATGTTTTCCATTGCGGATGCAAAAATACAACTATTTTTAAATGTCGCAATAGCTAGATAATATTTTTTTAAAAAAAATTTCTAATATGCTTTTGCAAACAAAACTCGGCGTTTTGAAGGCAATCCTGAGAACACACAAACACCTTCTTCATTGCTAGTTTCCAATGGAATACATCTTATGGTCGCTTTTGTTAACTCTTTTATTTTGGCTTCTGTTTCATTAGTTCCATCCCAATGCGCAGAAATAAATCCTGCTTTTGTTTCTAAAACCGCTTTAAATTCTTCAAAAGTATTGACCTCAGTTATGTGAGTATCTCTATATAGTAATGCTTTATCAAATAAAGCTTGTTGTATGTCTTTTAATAAGCCTTCAATAGTAGGTATTAAACTATCTAAAGAAACAATATCTTTGGTTAAGGTATCTCGTCGTGCCAATTCAACCGTTCCATTTTCTAAATCTTTGGGGCCAATGGCAATACGCAATGGAACGCCTTGCAATTCATGTTGTGCAAATTTAGCTCCTGGTCGTTGTGTATCTCTATCATCATATTTTACCGAAATACCTTTCTTTTTTAAATCTGATGCAATGGTATGAGCCACTTTTGAAATGGCTTCCAAATCGGCTTCATTCTTATATATAGGAACAATTACCACTTGGTTTGGGGCTAAACTTGGAGGTAAAACCAATCCGAAATCATCACTATGAGTCATAATTAAAGCGCCCATTAATCGGGTTGAAACGCCCCATGATGTTGCCCAAACATAATCTTGCTTTCCTTCTTTATTAGCAAATTTCACATCAAAGGCTTTGGCAAAATTCTGACCAAGAAAATGAGAGGTTCCCGCTTGCAAGGCTTTTCCATCTTGCATTAAAGCTTCAATACAAAAGGTTTCTTCAGCACCAGCAAAACGTTCGCTTTCTGTTTTTACGCCTTGAATTACGGGTATAGCCATAAAGTTTTCTGCAAAGGTGGCATACACATTATTCATAAGTTTTGCTTCTGTTATGGCTTCAGCTTTTGTTTCATGGGCGGTATGGCCTTCTTGCCATAAAAATTCAGCGGTACGTAAAAATAAACGGGTACGCATTTCCCAACGTACCACATTGGCCCATTGGTTAATTAAAATAGGTAAATCTCTATATGATTGTATCCAGTTTCTGTAGGTATTCCAAATAATAGCTTCGCTGGTGGGTCTTACAATAAGTTCTTCTTCTAACTTCGCTTCTGGATCTACTCTTAATTTTCCTGGTTTATCAGGATCTGCTTGTAATCTATAATGCGTTACAATAGCACATTCTTTTGCAAAACCTTCGGCGTTTTTTTCTTCGGCTTCAAAGAGGCTTTTTGGAACAAATAAAGGAAAATAGGCATTTTGATGACCTGTTTCCTTAAACATTCTATCTAATTCTGCTTGCATTTTTTCCCAAATGGCGTATCCGTAAGGTTTAATAACCATACAACCTCTAACGGCTGAATTCTCTGCTAAATCAGCCTTTACAACAAGCTCGTTATACCATTTTGAATAATCTTCTGCTCTAGTAGTTAATTTTTTACTCATATTAATGTTTTGGCACAAAAATTGTGTCTATGTTAAATAAAAAAATAGTTCAACAAAACTAACTATTTTTGTGATGTTCAACAATAAAATAATAGAGATATGCAATTTATTAACTACCTAAAAAGAAAAACGCCATTGATAGCTGGTTTAGGCCTGCTGTTTGGTTTATCATCATGTGGTTCTTACCAATATGTTGGAGTTGATAACGATGGTATTTATGGTTCTTCAAACCCTCATGTAGAATACCAAGAAGCCGTTGTTGAAGTTCAAAATAACACGTCGGGCAATAATTATTATAAAAATTACTTTAGAGAAAAATCTTTAGAGTATGACAACATGGTGAATGACAACGCCATTTTTACTGATATTGATGACTACGAAAGTGCTTATGTAGAAAATGATACTCTTGATAACAATTATCAAGGTTATGCAGGTTGGGGTCAAAGTAATAGTAATGTAACCATTAATTATATTGATAACGGTTGGAATAATTGGGGTTGGAATGCTGGTTTTGGCTTAGGATGGAATTCTTGGAGATGGAACCGATGGAACAATTGGGGATGGAATAATTGGGGATACTACGACCCATATTACCCTTATTATGGAGGCTTTTATTCAAGTTGGTCTTATTATAATCCTTATAGATATTATAATTATGGGTATCCTTATTATAACAATTACTATGGTTACAATAATTATTACGGATCTAGAGGTGTATCGTATAGTGCTAGTAGAAGAGGTAGCATGGCATCAAACTACAATTCTAACTTAACCAATAAAAGTACTGCTGTAAAAAATACATCTAGATACAATACAACAAGAAGAAGTAACACTTCTGCATATACTAATTCAAATACTGTTAATAGAGTTAGTAGCGCAACCAGAAACAATACTTATAATAACACGCAAAGAAGAGTTTCAAGTGTTTCTACTCCAACAACAAACTCAACAACGCGTACCTCGTCAACCACTAGAAACAGTTCGCAACCTAGCGCTACTTACAATAATTCAAACTTAAGAAGAAGTTCTGAAACTGTTTCAACACCATCACGTACGTATAATTCTGGTAGTAGTAACAATTCAGGAAGCTCAAGATCAAGTAGCAGTAGTAATTCTGGAGTTTCAAGATCCTCAAGTAGTAGCAGTTCTGGAAGTTCTGGTTCATCAGGAGGAGGCAGAAGACGCGGATAATTTCAAAAAAAATAAAAAAATATGAAAAAGTTAAACTTACTATTCATAGGCATCTTTTCTATGTCTTTTATGTACGGTCAAGACGTATCTGATGCCCTTAGATATTCACAAGATGAGATACAAGGTTCGGCCAGATTTAGAGCTTTAAGTGGTGCTTTTGGAGCACTTGGTGGCGATTTAAGTGCCATTAGTTTGAATCCTGCTGGATCGGCTATTTTCAATAAAAGTTATGCTTCTTTTTCGGTTTCTAACTTAGATACCAAGAACGATTCAGAATATTTTAATGGGTTAACCAGTTCATCCGATACCAAATTTGATGTGAATCAAGGCGGTGCTGTTTTTGTGTTTGCTAATAACGATTCTAGTTCTCCTTGGAAAAAGTTTTCATTAAGCATCAACTATGATAAAACAAGAAATTTTGATGATGTTTGGGTTTCTAGAGGAAATAACACCAATAATGATGGGCAATTTAGTAACTCTATTGCTAGTTATTTTTATGATTATGCGAATGGATTACGATTGGATGAAATTTCAGCCTTCCCAGACGAAACCCTTGCTAACGCATATTCTGATATTGGAAGTTTTTATGGGTTTGCCAATCAACAAGCGTTTTTAGGGTATGAATCCTATATTTTAGAGCCCGACACTAATGATGATGCCAATACCTTATATTCAGCTAATGTGGGCAACGGAAATTTTTTTCATGAGTATTCTTATACAAGTACGGGCTATAATGGTAAAATAGCTTTTAATGGCGCGGTACAATATGAAGATAATTTGTATTTGGGATTAAACGTGAATTCACACCTGATTAGTTACGATAGAGCTACGTTCTTGAAGGAAGATAACTCCAATGGTGGCTCTATAGAATTTATTGACTTTGGAAACACCTTATCAACAAGAGGCTCAGGCATCTCTTTCCAATTAGGTAGTATTTTAAAATTAAGCCCAGAATTTAGAGTAGGTTTGGTATACGATTCTCCTACATGGTACACAATTTCTGAAGAAACTACTCAATATATTGATACCAACTTGCTATCCTCTGCAATAGATCCACAAATTCTTAATATTTATCCAGATTACAAATTACAAACTCCCGGAAAATTAACGGGTAGTATTGCCTATGTGTTTAGCGAACAAGGCTTATTTAGTTTCGATTATTCTCGTAAAGATTATAGTGCTACAAAGTTCAAACCAACTTCTGACTCGTTTTTTGCAAGTCAAAATAGCATAATGAATAATGATTTAACTGCAGCTTCAACCTATAGATTGGGTGGCGAATACCGAGTTAAACAATTTAGTTTTAGAGGCGGTTATCGCTTTGAAGAAAGTCCTTATAAAGATGGTGTAACCATAGGCGATTTAACTGGATATTCATTTGGCCTAGGAATTAATTTTGGCAACACCAAATTAGACATTACTTATGATCAAGCTCAAAGAAGCTCTCAAAACAAACTTTATAATATAGGTTTAACAGATGCGGCTATGGTAGATACCAAAAACTCAAATATAACCCTTTCATTAGGTTTTAATCTTTAAAATCTTTTATAATACCTATTAAAAAAGCTTGAACGTAACTGTTCAAGCTTTTTAATTTAAAGGCATTCCTAAATAATACAAAACCTGAATACCTATAATTATTAGTTAATTCAAAACATAACAAAAGTGAATTACTTATCTTTGCAGACTAAAAACTTGATTTTTATAATAAATGAAAATTGACAACAACACAGACGAATTTGACGCTTTAGGTAACGATCACATTGGTACGTCTTCAAATACACCCATGAGGAATGATGCTTTTAAACTTTCGAATGAAGAAAAAATTGAGATTATAAAGGACGATGTACGTCATATCATGGAAACTTTAGGCCTTGATTTAACTGATGATAGTCTTAAAGGCACTCCAAATAGAGTGGCTAAAATGTTTGTGAAAGAGATTTTTAGTGGCCTAGACCCAAGTAAAAAGCCTAGTGCTTCTACCTTTGAAAACAAATATAAATATGGTGAAATGCTGGTTGAAAAAAACATCACACTCTATTCAACTTGCGAACATCATTTACTACCTATTGTGGGTAAAGCCCACGTAGCTTATATTTCAAACGGAACCGTTGTTGGACTTTCAAAAATGAATCGCATTGTTGATTATTATGCAAAACGTCCACAAGTTCAAGAACGTTTAACCATTCAAATCGTTAAAGAACTTCAAGAGGTTTTAAATACTCAAGATGTGGCTTGTGTGATTGATGCGAAACATTTATGTGTTAATTCGAGAGGTATTAGAGATATTGAAAGCAGCACCGTAACCTCTGAGTTTGGTGGAAAATTTAAAGAAAAAGCAACACGCCGAGAGTTTTTAGATTATATAAAATTAGATACTAAGTTTTAGGTTGTTGCACAACTGTTAAGTTGTAAAGTTGTAAAGTCGTAAAGTTGTAAAGTTGTTAAGAGCATCTAAAAAACTAACACTTTAACACCAAACTACTAAATATCATAACATATGCATTTGTATTCTTTTGAAAAATTAGAAGTTTGGAAAGCATCTATTCAATTAGCAAAAAAAATCTATAACGACACAAAATCCTTCCCAGATGATGAAAAATTTGGATTAATTTCTCAAATGAGAAGATGCTCAATATCTATAGCTTCCAATATAGCCGAAGGAACAGTAAGACTTACTCATAAAGATAAAGCGCGCTTCTTAACCATAGCATATAGTTAGCTGAAACCTAAAAAATCAAGAACTAACAAATAAACATATGAAATTAATCTTACCAAAATATTTTATACTTGCAGGCTTGATGTTTTTTTTGTTTTCTTGCAATGGACAGGTCAAACAAGAGAAAATTGAAGACAGTATAACTGCAGGAAAGGTAGAAAACCCAAATGGAAATGTTTATTGCGGTTTTTTAGATAAAGACGACAATCTTTGGTTTGGAACTACTAACGATGGTGTTTATAAATTTGACGGTTCAAATTTTGTTCATTTTACAGAAAAAGACGGGCTTTCTAACAATAAAATATCTTGTATTTATCAAGTTGATAATGGCGATTTATGGTTTGGAACTGCAAACGGAATTTCCATTTTTAATGGAACAACGTTTACACATTTAAAAATTCCAGAATACAAAATATCAACCGATTGGCTTAAAAAATCATATCCCGTTGTCAATCCAAATGAAGTACAATCAATTATTCAAGATAAAAATGGAATGTATTGGATAGGAACAAATGGTGCTGGAGCATATCGTTATGATGGCAAATCATTCACGAACCACTTATCAGAAATTGGCGATACTATGCCTGATGGACTTTATCATAATGTCATTCAAAGCATTACAGAAGATAATAATGGAAACTTATGGTTTTCGTCAATGTCTCATGGAGGAGCCAACAAATTTGACGGGAAAACTTTCACTCAATATATGCCAAAAGATGGATTAAGTGACGACCAAGTAAGAACAAACATTGTTGATAGTAAGGGTAATATTTGGTTTGGATTTAATGGAAATAGAGAAAGTGGCTTGACCTCCTTTAACGGAAACTCATTTCAAACGTTTACAGAGAAGGACGGACTATGCACCAAAAATATTAGAGCAATTTACGAAGACACAAAGGGAAACTTATGGATTGGTGGAATGCAAGGTTTTTGTACCTATAACGGAAAAGAATTTACTCGATTTGTTGATAGTAAAGGCGAAACTTTCGAAAGAATTGTTTTTATAATTGGAGACAAAGAAAATAACATTTGGTTTGGCGGCATAAATGGATTTTGGAAATATAACGGACAAGTAGTTACTGATATGACAAGAAGGAATTAATAAAAGGCAACAGCTAACATCCGTTTTGCGTTAGAATTATTAAATCAAATAATAATTGTAAAAAGAATTACAATTTATTTCAGATGAAAACTATAAAAATATTAGATTTGAAATTGAATTCATTACTAATAAAATTAATGCCTTACGAAATCAAATCAACAAATCATCAAATCATCAAATCAACAAATCAATAACTTAACAACAAACACCTTAACAGCATAACACCATGCAACTTTACAAGCAGCATCCCATAAAAATATACAATTCACTATCCGGACAAAAAGAAACATTCACGCCTATTAACGAAGGTCATGTAGGTATGTACGTGTGTGGACCCACGGTGTACAGCAATGTGCATTTAGGCAATGTAAGAACCTTTATGTCTTTTGATGTGATTTTTAGATATTTAAAGCATCTAGACTATAAAGTTCGTTATGTTAGAAACATTACCGATGCCGGCCATTTAGAAAATGATGCCGATGCTGGCGAAGACCGCATTGCCAAAAAAGCCCGTTTAGAACAAATTGAACCTATGGAAGTCGTGCAACGCTATACCGTAGATTTTCACAATATTTTAAACACCTTTAATTTTTTACCA
The DNA here is from genome assembly GCA_021739635.1 of Flavobacteriaceae bacterium. Classification (GTDB taxonomy): domain Bacteria; phylum Bacteroidota; class Bacteroidia; order Flavobacteriales; family Flavobacteriaceae; genus Yeosuana. The sequence goes on from JAIPBH010000010.1 coordinate 69,910, forward strand.
CCAAGCATTGAGCCTACAGCAACGGGGCACATTATTGAACAAATTGAATTGATTAAAACCATTATTGACAACGGATTTGCGTATGAAATCAACGGTTCTGTGTATTTTGATGTGCATAAATTTAATGAAACACACGATTACGGGAAACTAAGCAAGCGCAAATTGGAAGATTTAATTCACAATACCCGTGAGTTAGATGGTCAATCCGATAAAAAGAATCCTCAAGATTTTGCTCTTTGGAAAAAAGCCGAACCACAACACATCATGCGTTGGCCATCACCTTGGAGCGATGGGTTCCCAGGTTGGCATTTAGAATGTACCGCTATGAGTACCAAATATTTGGGCGAGCATTTTGATATTCATGGTGGTGGTATGGATTTAAAATTTCCGCATCACGAATGTGAAATTGCCCAAAATGAAGCCGCTAAAGGCCAAACCCCAGTAAATTACTGGATGCATGCCAATATGCTGATTATGAATGGTAAAAAAATGGCAAAATCTACCGGAAACTATATTTTACCCGGTGAAATTTTTACTGGCGAAAACAGTAACATTACCAAAGCCTTCTCCCCTAGCGTGGCTCGTTTTTTTATGTTACAGGCGCATTATAGAAGCATTTTAGATTTTACCAACGATGGCTTATTAGCTAGCGAAAAAGGGTTTTACCGCTTAATGGATGCTATCAACATTTTAGATAGTTTAAAAACATCTGCAGCATCAAGTCTAGACATTACCTCATGGAAACAAAGTTGTTATGATGCTATGAATGATGACTTTAACACGCCAATTGTTATAGCCAATTTATTTGAAGCTGTAAAATATATCAACCAAATTAAAGAAGGGTCTGCAAGCATAACTTCAGAAGATTTAGTTGTTTTAAAAGATACTATACGTGCGTTTGTTTTTGATATTTTAGGATTAGAAAATGGCTCCAAAAATGAGTCTGGAACCGATAAATTGTCTGCTGCTGTTGACATCCTTATCCAATTAAGACAAGAAGCCAGAGCCAACAAAGATTTTGCGCTTTCCGATAAAATTAGAAACGAATTAACCGCTGTTGGTATTGAACTTAAAGATGGCAAAGACGGCACCACGTTTTCTGTGAATTAAGTTTTGTCAGTTCGAGCGCAGTCGAGAATTACTTTATAAGGAACGTTTTTTACTAGGTTTCGACTGCGCTCAACCTGACAACTGAAATAATTTGTTATGCATCCATGAAAAAAATACTCATCGCACCTTTTTTGTTTATCATAAAAATCTATCAAGTGCTGATATCGCCCTTAACACCAGCCACGTGCAGATATCACCCTACATGTTCGCATTACGCCAAAGAAGCCTTGAAAAAACATGGACTTTTTAAAGGCGGTTGGTTGGCTATAAAACGTATTTTTAGTTGTCATCCTTGGGGCGGCTCGGGTTATGACCCTGTGCCTTAGCACATACCGTCATGGCGAACACCGTGAAGCAATCTCATTTATTAATACTATCCAGAACGTCATTGCGAACACCGTGAAGCAATCTCATCATAATCCTGTCATTTCGAAATGAGGCACGATTGAGAAATCGCATCACACATATCTTTAACTTAGATGATGGGATGTCTCCTATCCTCGACATGACAACAATCTTTGAGATTACTTCGTCGAGTCTCCTCGTAATGACGAACATGAACGTCATTGCGAACACAGCGAAGTAATCTCAAGATGTAAACTCAAGCAACAGATTACTTCAGTCGTAGCCTTACAAAAAGATTACTTCGTCGTGCCTCCTCGTAATGACGAACATGAACGTCATTGCGAACACAGTGAAGCAATCTCATGATGTAAACTCAAGCAACAGATTGCTTCGTCGTCCCTCCTCGCAATGACGGTAACAACCGCTACTCTCTATCGGGTATCTGCTTTAAAATCTCTAACACAAACTTCCAAAACTTTTGAACCGATGATATTTGAGCCCGTTCGTCTGGCGAGTGTGCGCCTTTAATGTTGGGGCCAAAACTTATCATGTCCATAGTTGGGTAATTAGTCCCTAGAATACCACATTCCAAGCCCGCATGGCAAGCAGCTACGTGGGGTTTGGTGCCGGTTAAATCTTCATACAATTTACTCATCAGGTTTAAAATGGGCGATGCCATATTAGGTGTCCAACCCGGATAATCGCCCGAAAATTCCACTTCGCAACCGGTTAATTCGAAGGTGGCACGCAGCGTATTGGCTAAATCTAGTTTAGAACTTTCAACCGACGAGCGTGTTAAACAAGCAATCATAATCTCGCCATTTTTTACCACGACTCTAGCTATGTTATTGGAGGTTTCAACCAATCCCGGAATATCGGCACTCATTCTGTACACCCCATTTTGTGCAGCATACAAAGCTCTGGTAAGGCCTTCTTGAACGCCTAAATCCATGATGGTTTTTGGGGTTTCGGTTTTAGAAATAAGAATTTCTAAATCGGGTTCCATGGTTTTAAGTTCGGTTTTTATTTGGTCTGCCTGTTCGTTCATTTCTAATAAAAAAACAGCTTCATGTAGGGCATCAATAGCCACAATAGCGTTACTTTCGCGTGGAATGGCATTGCGCAAACTACCACCATCAATGTCTGAAATACGCAAGCCAAAATTTTCAAACCCATCAAACAGCAAGCGGTTCATTATTTTATTGGCATTGCCTAAACCTTCGTGAATTTGCATCCCCGAATGTCCGCCTTGCAAGCCTTTCACCGTAATTTTAAAACCTATTTTAAACTCAGGGGTTTCTTCTTCTTTATAGGTTCTGGTGGCCGTAACATCGATACCTCCTGCACAACCAACACCAATTTCGTCGTCTTCTTCGGTATCTAAATTCAATAAAATTTCACCCGTAAGCAAGCCGCCTTTTAAGCCTTTAGCGCCTGTCATACCGGTTTCTTCATCAATGGTAAACAAAGCTTCAATGGCTGGATGCGGAATATTGGTACTTTCTAAAATGGCCATGATGGTGGCAACACCTAAGCCATTATCGGCTCCAAGCGTGGTACCTTTGGCTTTAACCCAATCGCCGTCCACAACCATGTCAATGCCTTGTGTGTCAAAATCAAACACGGTATCGTTATTTTTTTGATGTACCATATCTAAATGCGACTGCAACACGACTGTTTTTTTTGTTTCCATGCCTTGGGTAGCCGGTTTTTTAATGATGACATTCCCAACGGCATCCACCAAGGTTTCTAAACCCAGTTGTTCGCCAAATGTTTTTACAAATGCAATGACGCGTTCCTCTTTTTTAGAGGCGCGAGGCACCGCGTTTAGATTGGCAAAATGATTCCAAAGGGCTTTGGGTTCTAGTTGTTTGATAGTTGAATTCATCCTATTTAAATTAAGTGTTACAAAGATACCATATCTCATCAGGATTATTAAACATTTCCTTATTTTTGAAGCATGTTAAAACATAAAAAACCTCTTATTGCGCTTTCTTTAATCCCTCAATATTTATTGATAACAGGATTATCAAAGTATCCGGAGTTTATTGAGAGCTATTACAGTAATGGTTTGTACCCCTACATTTCTAAGCTTTTTAGAGTGATGTTGGGTTGGATGCCGTTTTCGTTTGGCGATGTGGTCTATGCTTTTGCTATTATTTACATAATTAGATGGGTATTTAAAAACTTTAAACGCATAAAAACCGATATTAAAGGTTGGTTGGTTGATGTGTTTTCGGCCATTGCCATCCTCTATTTTGCCTTTCATGTGCTTTGGGGTTTAAATTATTACCGATTACCGCTTCATAAAAGCCTTGGGTTAAACTCAGAATACACCACAGAACAACTACTTGAGGTGACTAAAAAGCTGATTGAAAAGTCTAATGCCATTCATAGCAATATTATAAAAAATGATACGGTGCCTATTGCCATTCCTTATAGCAAAAGTTCGATTTTAAAGATGGTTCCGTTAGGTTATAAACATTTAGAGAAAGAATACCCTCACCTTGAATATTCACCAAAAAGCATTAAAAAATCATTGTTTAGTGTACCACTCACCTACATGGGTTTTAGTGGGTATTTAAATCCGTTAACCAACGAATCTCAGGTGGATGCCTTAATTCCTGTGTATATTTTTCCAACAACAGCGACTCATGAAGTAGCGCACCAATTAGGGTATGCCGCCGAAAATGAAGCTAATTTTATTGGGTGTTTAGCAGCTATTAATCATGACGATGTATATTTTAAATACTCTGGTTACACCTTTGCGCTTCGTTTTTGTTTGAATGAAATTTACAGGCGTGATGAAGCGCTATTTGATTCCATTACCAAAACCGTGCATAAAGGTATTTTAAAAAACTATGAAGAGATGCGAACCTTTTGGGAAGGCTATGAAAATCCTGCCGAACCGCTCTTTAAAAAAACCTACAGTTCGTATTTAAAAGCTAATAAACAAGCCAAAGGTATGGAAAGCTACAGCTATGTGGTAGCCTTATTTGTGAACTATTTTGAAACCAAAACTTTAAATTGATTTGAAAAGACTTAAATGATATGGGAATGAATAAACAAATTAACAGCATACAAAACCCTTACATCAAGCAACTGGTTCAAATAAAAGATAAGGCGCGCGAACGTAAAAAAAGCGGGTTATTTTTAATTGAGGGCGAACGCGAAATTATGTTGGCGGTAAAAGGTGGCTACGCGTTAGAAACCATATTGTTCAATCCAGAAATCATGAGTGCAGAACAACTAAACAGCTTGATAACAAATGTCAGACTGAGCGCAGTCGAAGTCCGAATTATAGAAATCACACAAGATGTATATCAAAAATTAGCTTACCGCGATACTACCGAAGGCATTCTGGCAGTAGCCAAAAGCAAAACGCATGCCATATCTGAGTTAAAATTCAGCTCAAAAAACCCCTTAATTTTAGTAGCCGAAGCACCAGAAAAACCAGGCAATATTGGAGCCCTTTTAAGAACGGCCGATGCCGCCCATGTGGATGCGGTGATTATTGCCAACCCCAAAAGTGATTTGTACAATCCCAATATCATTCGCTCTAGCGTGGGTTGTGTGTTTACCAATCACATAGCTATGGGCTCGACTTCGGACATTATTGCGTTTTTAAAAGCTCAAAACATAAACATCTATTGTGCCGCTTTGCAAGCTTCAGTACCCTATTATACGCAAGATTTTACAAAACCTACGGCAATAGTAGTGGGTACAGAAGCTACGGGTTTAAGTGACACGTGGTTAGAACATGCTACACAAAACATCATCATCCCTATGCAAGGTGAAATAGATTCTATGAATGTGTCGGTGGCTGCTGGTATTCTTATTTTTGAAGCTAAAAGACAACGGATTGACAATTAACGATTACCACAATGTCAGTCTGAGCGCAGTCGAAGACCTTAAAAATTGCAACTTTAAAACAGTAATAAAATACACTTCGACTGCGCTCAGTGTGACAGATAGTTTCTATTTTTATGACTCATAAATTATTTTTAATAGAAAAACATTAATAACACAGCCAATGTCAGTCTGAGCGCAGTCGAAGACCTTAAAAAAACGAAACTTTAAACTAAATAACAAAAACACTTCGACTGCGCTCAGTGTGACAGAGAGTTTCTATTTTTGTATCTTAAACTTTTTAATCAAATCCATGACCGCAAATACACTTTTTTACATCATCATCGCCATCATCATCATCAATTTTATTGTTGACAAAATTTTGGACGCCTTAAATGCCAAACATTTTAAAAATGCGCTTCCAGAAGATTTACAAGATGTGTATGATGAAGCTGCGTATAAAAAATCGCAAGAATACAAAGAGACGAACTATAAATTCGGACTTATAACCTCTTCGTTTTCAATAGTATTAACTTTAGGTTTTTTATTTTTTGATGGGTTTGAGTTTGTTGACAATATCGCCAGAGGTTTTAGTGAAAACCCAATCATGATTGCTTTAATCTTCTTCGGAATTATTATGCTAGGCAGTGATATTGTAACCACACCTTTTTCGTACTACAACACCTTTGTTATTGAAGAACAATTTGGATTTAACAAATCGACTCTAAAAACATTTATTCTTGATAAAATAAAAGGGTGGCTTATGATGATACTTGTTGGCGGCGGCATTTTAGCCCTCATTATTTGGTTTTATCAACTCACAGAAAGGTCATTTTGGTTGTACGCATGGGCATTAGTTGCTGTGTTTACCTTGTTTATGAACATGTTTTACTCGCGATTAATTGTACCGTTATTTAACAAACAAAAGCCTTTAGAAGAAGGAACATTAAGAGATAACATTTCAGCTTATGCTACAAAAGTTGGATTTAAACTTGATAAAATTTTTGTTATTGACGGCTCGAAACGTAGTACCAAAGCCAACGCCTATTTTTCTGGATTTGGTAGCGAAAAACGTGTTACCCTTTATGATACCTTAATTAATGATTTGGAAGAAGACGAAATTGTGGCGGTTTTAGCGCATGAAGTAGGTCATTACAAAAAGAAGCATATCATATTTAACCTAATAAGTTCCATTTTACTCACCGGATTAACCTTATATGTTTTGTCCTTGTTTATTTCAAATCCGTTATTATCAAACGCTTTAGGGGTTGAGACACCAAGTTTCCATATTGGCTTAATTGCTTTTGGATTGTTATACGCTCCTATTTCTGAAATTACGGGATTAATTATGAATTACTTTTCCAGAGTTTTTGAATATCAGGCTGATGATTATGCTAAGAACACTTTTAAAGCTGAACCATTAATTACATCGCTTAAAAAACTGTCAAAAAACAGTTTGAGCAATTTAACGCCACATCCAGCCTATGTGTTTATGCATTATTCGCATCCAACGTTATTACAACGTATTAAGAATTTAAGGGGCCATAAATTATAACCCTAAGATTTTAAATTGAGATATATTTGACTATTTTTGTTAAAAACAGTTATGAGAAAAAAAAATCTATCCACTATTTTCAAGTTAGCACTATTTTTTTTTATACCATTAGTCTATTCTCAAACTCCAACAATTGGGCTTCGCTATTATGATAATGCCGTATCAGATGGTTATACTCTTTTTACTCCAGAAGTGAATCAAAAAGTATACTTAGTAAATAATTGTGGAGAAAAAATAAACGAATGGACATTTACTGAATTACCTGGTGCTACCTGCTATCTATTAGAAAATGGAACTTTGCTTCGGGCTGGTAAAGATTTGTTAGAAATAAGAGATTGGGATAACAACGTATTATGGAACTACGAGATGACTTTAAATGGCTATAATCAACATCATGATATAGAACCTCTACCTAATGGAAATATTTTATGTGTTTTAACTGATAGTTACTCTAGTGCTGAAATGATTGCCAGTGGAAAAGACCCATTAACGGTTGGTTTAACTATGAAGCTTGACAAAATTATTGAACTAAAACCCATAGGAACTAATGATGCAGAAGTAGTTTGGGAATGGAAATTTATGGACCATTTTATACAAGATTTTGATAATACTAAATTAAATTATGGAAATATTATTGATCATCCAGAACTTATTGATATTAATTATGTGGATGCTGATGTTCCAAATCAAAGTACAGACTATACGCATGTAAACGCCATTGACTACCATGCAACTCTTGATCAAATTATGATTTCTGCAAGACATTTAAATGAAATTTATATCATTGATCACAGTACTACAACCATTGAAGCTTCTGGACACACCGGTGGAAATTCAAATTTAGGAGGTGATATATTATGGCGTTGGGGCAATCCAAGAGTATATAAACAAGGAGATATTACTGACCAAAAACTATTTTTACAGCATGACTCTAAATGGGTAGAATCTGGCTATTTAGACGAAGGAAAAATCACTGTATTTAATAACGGTGGAGATGGCACAAACACCTTTAGTTCTGTGCATTTAATTGTACCTGAAATTATTAATAATACCTATACTAAAGAAACCAGTAAATTTAAACCCATTAATTTTGAATGGTCATGGAATGGATCCATTATGGGAAATACCGTTAAAGAAGTTAAAAAATCTGGTTGCCATAGTTTACCCAACGGCAATGTAATTATTTGTGAAACCTCTTTAGGACAAATATCTGAAATAACAAAAACAGGTGACGTTTTATGGACTTACAGAAACCCAACCGGCCAAAATATAAGTAACCAATTTGACGACTTAATTCTTTATTTCAATTCAATCTTTAGAGGAGAAAAATATCCGCCAAATTATATAGGTTTCACAGGAAAAGACGTAACTCCAAAAGGAATTATTGAAAATGAAAATTCTATTTCTAATAACTGTAATATTTTAAGTACTATTGAAACAGCATTTGAAACCTTAAAAATTACAAACCCTGTAAGACATGGAATTTTAAAATTTAATAAGAAAGTTACTTTTGAATCTATAGTAATTATGGATATTAATGGAAAACAGGTTTATAAAACTACACATTTTTCTGATGATGCTTTAAACCTTAATTTGAAACCTGGTTTTTATTTTATTAAACTTGCTAAATCAGGTTATTTTAAAACAGAAAAAATCATTTTTAACTAATTTTATAAACACCATTTCAATAAGTCTTATTTGAGATAATAATCATCTAACATGTCAACATCTTTCGTTTGTATGTTTGCATTATTCGCATCCAACCTTGTTAGAACTGATTGTAAATTTAAGGAAATAACATCATTGCGAGGAGGCACGACCAAGCAATCTGTTTAATAAAATAAGAGCAAGTATCATGAGATTACTTTGTTCCTCGCAATGTTGTTGAGTTAGTAGTTGCGTTAACGATTGAACGTCATGTTTGAGCTCCCCGACCTGAGGAGGGAGCGAGTAGTGAAAGCGTGTTAAAACGCCCAAATAATTAAAAATTCAAAAATCGTCAATCAAAAATCGTCAATCAAAAATCGTCAATCAAAAATAATAATGTATCTTTGCCGCTTGAAATTTGGAGACAGATTTTAAATTCCTCAGAGTGAGGGTGTGTTACAAGAAGGTTAAGTTAAGTATGTCGATTCGCTTCTTATGTAACACCACATAATAACATCGAATACTTATATTAAGAATGAACACATTCCAAGAACTGGGTCTAAATGAAGACCTATTACGCGCTATTACTGATTTAGGTTTTGAAACGCCTAGTGACGTACAAAACAAAACCATCCCTATTTTACTTGAAAAAGACGTTGATTTAGTTGCTTTGGCACAAACCGGAACAGGTAAAACAGCTGCTTTTGGTTTTCCGATGCTTCAAAAAATAAATGTGGATAGCAGAACTACTCAAGGCCTTATTTTATCGCCAACTCGTGAGCTTTGTTTGCAAATTACCAATGAAATTAAATTGTATGGTAAATACTGTAAAGGATTAAACGTTGTTGCCATTTATGGTGGCTCTAGCATTACAGACCAAGCCAGAGACGTTCAAAGAGGTGCACAAATTATTGTGGCAACTCCAGGACGAATGAAAGACATGATAAGCAGAAAACTGGTTGACATCTCTAAAATTGAATATGCTGTTTTAGATGAAGCTGATGAAATGCTTAACATGGGATTTTATGAAGATATTACTGATATCTTATCATATACTCCAAAAGAAAAAAATACGTGGTTATTTTCAGCAACCATGCCTCAAGAGGTTTCAACCATTGCAAAAAAATTCATGAATAGCCCGGTAGAAATTACTGTTGGGAATAAAAATGAAAGCACCAATCAAGTAACTCATGAGTATTACTTGATAAACTCTAGAGATAGATATGACGCTTTAAAACGTTTGTCTGATGCTAATCCGGATATATTTTCTGTAGTTTTCTGTAGAACTAAACGCGATACTCAAAAAGTTGCCGAACAACTTATTGAAGATGGTTATAGTGCTGCTGCTTTACATGGTGATTTAAGTCAGAATCAACGTGATTTAGTGATGAAATCTTTCAGAAACAAGCAAATTGAAATGCTGGTAGCTACAGATGTTGCTGCACGTGGTATTGATGTAGATGATATTACACACGTTATTAACTATCAACTTCCTGATGAAATTGAAACGTACACACATAGAAGTGGACGTACAGGTAGAGCAGGAAAAACGGGTGTTTCTATGGTTTTAGTCTCAAAAAGTGAGGTTAGAAAAATAAAAAGTATTGAGCGTATCATTAAAAAAGAATTTGTTAAAAAAGAAATTCCTGATGGTATGGAAATTTGCGAAGTGCAACTCATGTCGCTTGCAAACAAAATTCACAATACAGAAATCAATCATGAAATTGATAAATACTTAACCAGTATTAATGAATTATTTGCAGAATCTAGTAAAGAAGACTTAATCAAAAAATTCTTCTCAGTTGAATTTACACGTTTCTTTAATTATTACAAAAAAACTAAAAATTTAAATGTAGAAGGTTCTCCTTCAGACGAGAGAGAATTTTCTAAAGAATCTGACTCAACTCGCTACTTTATTAATGTTGGTAGTAAAGATGGATATGATTGGATGAGTTTAAAAGACTTCTTAAAAGATGTTTTAGAACTAGGCAGAGATGATGTATTTAAAGTGGAAGTAAAAGACAGTTTTTCATTTTTTAATACCGAAAAAGAATTAAAAGAAAAGGTACTTGCCTTTTTTACCGACTATAAACACGAAGGCCGTTTTGTAAATGTTGAAGTATCTGAAAACAGAGGTGGCGATAGAAATAGAAGCAGAAGCCGTGGACCAAGACGTGATGACAGAAGTGGCGGAGATAAAAGAGGTAGCGATAGACGTTCTTCAGGCGCTAGAAGTGATTTTGGTAACAGAAGTGATAGAAGAAGTTCGACAGGTGATTCTTCAAACCGAGGAGAACGAAGAAGTCCTTCAAGTGACTCTGGAAACCGAAGCGAAAGAAGACGCTCCGATAGTAGTCCAAAGCCAAGACGTTCAGGCAGTTCAGACTCAAAGTCATCAACTCCAAGCTTTGACAGACCAAGACGTTCAAGACGATAATTTTTAAACCTCTTTGACAAAATCAAAGAGGTTTGTTAATTTTAAGTCAAAAATATGTTGATGGTATAAAAATTGGAACTTAGTTTACTATTTTTACATCTAATTAAACGTTTAATGAAAAATCAGCTCATCTTTTTTACATGTATTCTTTTTACTGCATTTTGTTTTTCTCAAGAAATAACAACGGTAAAAGGTGTTGTAATAAATAGTGCTGATGATTCACCTCTTGAAAGTGTTAACATTGTTAATTTAAATCAAGTTTTAGGGACTTCAACCAATGCGTCTGGTGAGTTTGAAATTAAAGCAAAACCTAATGACACCTTACATTTATCATACTTAGGTTTTAAATCTATTAAAGTTAGAGTGACCAATGACTGGATGAAGTTTGGTAGCTCGAAAATTGAATTGACTGAAGTTGCTTTAGCTTTAGAAGAAATTGTTATCAATCAATTAAAACTTACTGGCTATTTAGAAGTTGACATCAAGCAAGTACCGGTAAATAATAATTACCGCTATAGTATTTCTGGTTTACCAAGTACGGGTTATGAAGCTAGTTCTCCATCTGCAATTACTAGGGTTTTAGGTTCTATATTCAATCCGGCAGATTTTTTAAATAGGATGTTTGGTAAAAAACCAAATGAAATGCGAAAGCTTAAAAAAATGAAGCAGGATGATGAAATTAGAAACATACTTGCATCAAGATTTGACAGAGAGATGCTAACAGCCTTACTTCAAGTTGACCGCATAGATTTAGATGAAATTGTTAGTCAGTGTAATTATTCCAAAGGATTTATTCAAACAGCTAATGATTTGCAAATATTAGATGCTATAAGTGAGTGTTATGAAGAATATAAATTATTAAGCAGAGGCAGAACTAATAGATTATAATTATTCCTTTTCTAACAACGCTTTCAAGTTTTTTAAACCTTCTTCAAAATCTTTTCCAACTGCTTTATCCAAATCATAAAACAGCATAAAAACGTTTGAGGGAAATTCATTTTTTCCAGAAAAAATCCAAGTAACTTTTGTTTCCATTCTTCCTAAATCTTCTGTTATAATAACAGATTGGGATTTTGATTTCCAAGGCTTAAAAAAAGTTAAGGTAGTTTCTATTTTATCATTTTTTGAAATACTTGTTATTTCTTGCTCACCAATTCCAACATCGCTATTTCCTTGCCATTTAGCAATAAATCCAACTTCTCCATCCACTCCATAAAACTCTTGTTTCATATAGGGATCTCTCTTTTTCCATGGAGACCAATGATCTTGATTTTTAATAAGTTTTAAATAATCAAAAACAGCAAAATGAGGTTTATCAATAACAATACTTTTGCTAATTATATAGTCATTTGGAGCTATAAAATTAAGAATAACAATTATAGCTACTATAAGCAGAGAGATTATAAAAAAAATCATTAGCAATTAATTGGTTAGATAAAAATAAAAATAAAGAAATTGAATTAAATAATATACATCTTTGTTGAAATTTTCTTATATTTTTATTTCAAATATTTAAAATCTAAATAAAAAATTTGGAAAAGCACTTAGTAATATTAACTGGCGCTGGTATGAGTGCTGAAAGTGGACTAAAAACCTTTAGAGATGCTAATGGTTTATGGGAAGGACATGACGTTACTGAAGTTGCTACTCCTGAAGGTTTTCAGGCGAATCCGGAATTAGTATTAGAGTTTTACAATCAAAGACGAAGACAACTACAACAAGTAAAACCAAATTCTGCACATTATGATATTGCTCAACTTGAGAAAAACTATAAAGTTTCAATAATTACCCAAAATGTTGATGATTTACACGAACGAGCTGGAAGTACAAATGTGATTCATTTGCATGGCGAATTACTTAAAGTAAGAAGTACTTTTGATGCTAAAGACATTCAAGAATGGAAAACAGATTTACTTTTAGGTAATACTTGCAAAAAAGGTTATCAACTAAGACCACATATTGTATGGTTTGGTGAAGCTGTTCCCATGATAGACGAAGCTATTGATATTTGTAACACGGCTGATATTTTACTTATTATTGGAACTTCCATGCAAGTATATCCAGCAGCCAGTTTAATACATTATGTGCCACAGGGAATTCCAATGTACTTTATTGACCCAAAACCATCTTTAGAAAGCAAGCAAAACCTGATAGTAATTTCTGAAAGTGCTACATTTGGTGTAAAACAATTTATTGAACTTACAAAAAACTTATGATGCGTTTTTAAATCCTTTAGGTAAAGGTCTGTAACAATAATAATTTAACACTTCTTCAATAGCAGTTTTAAGGGCATCATTAATGGGCAAAATGGTATTACCGAGACGAAAATCAATCTGATTGAGTTTCATATAATAATCTGTAAAAATGGGCACATATAATCCATTATTGATAGCTTCTTCAGTAGTTTTACAGCTTACACTTTGATCTTCTTTAATAATTTTGCACGTAGCAAGTCGTAATTTACCATATTTATCTTTATTGGCTGCATAGCCAAAAAGCCTGCAAATAAGTCCTCTATATTTATAATTACTACAACTTCCTTTGTGATTATCTAACATTGAAAGTGGTTGATATATATGGCAAATAGTGTTAGATGTTTCGTTTAATTCAGTAAGTGCTTTTTGAGCTAAACCATTTAAAAAAAGATGAAACGCCCAAGGCAAAAACTCCAAAGGAGAAGCTTCAATATCAGGCTTTGTGCAGCATTTTCCACAACCAGTAATGCAATGTAAACTAGTTTGAGATTGAAATGTAGAAATTTCACCATCGAGCCGATCAAACAATTGTTCAATACGTCTCACTTTAGACCGTATAGACATTACTACCTAAAGAAAGGAATCAAAATAAAGAGTATTCATATAGCATGAATTTTTTTTCAAAAGTAAGGTATTTAAACACATGTTTTATGTTGGCATAATAATTTTTAAACTCTATTAAAAAATTGAAACTAATGGTTTAAAATAGGCTCTTTTATTATTAAAAACTCAATAAAACCCTACCTAATTTTCATTTTCTGTTATAATTCAAAATAAGTTAATTAAATACCTTGAATCGCATCATTTTTTCTTCTAAATCATTTAATTTTAAATCTTTATAAATACTTTTTTTTATTTTTTAATTATAAAAACTTATGTGGTTACGAGTTGGTTGCGAATTAACATTTGATATTGAAGTGGCCACGCCATTTATATTAATGTTACGTCCTAGAAGTGGAGCGCAACAATGGGTACAGCGTGATGAATATAAAATTACTCCCAATGTTCCAATTATTGAATATACGGATGATTACGGAAATCTTTGCCAAAGACTTATTGCGCCTCCAGGTCACTTTTCTGTACATACCAAAGCCGATGTAAAAATTGAGGATTACGTAAAAGTATGTCCAGAAGCGCCCTTTATAGAAATACAAAATTTACCAAGCTCCGTTTTAAGTTACTTATTGCCCAGTAGATATTGTGAATCAGATCGTTTTAATGATTTAGCTATTAGCATAACAGCCAACCAAATACCAGGTTATGATCAAGTAGCGGCTATTGAAACATGGTTACGCAACACCATTAGTTTTATACCAGGAAGCAGTGATTTTCCTATTTCTGCCGTAGAAGTCAACTTAAGGCAAATGGGCGTTTGCCGAGATTTAGCACATTTGGGAATTGCATTATGTAGAAGTTTAAGCATTCCAGCTCGAATGGTTGTAGGTTATTTACACCATTTAAATCCAATGGATATGCATGCTTGGTTTGAGGCTTATGTTGGTGAAAGTTGGTACACCTTTGATGCTACCCAAACAGGTGTAAAAGGAGGTTATGTTGCTATTGGTTATGGGCATGATGCTGCAGATGTAGCTGTTTTTAACCAATTTGGTCCGGCAGTTTACCCTATCAATCAAAAAGTAACTGTGAAACGTTTAAAAGATTGATTTTTTTTGAAATGATTTAGATTCCAACAAAAACAACATTCACTAATTTTATATGTAAAAAATACTTATTTCTTTAAATCAATTTGCTTTAAATTTTCAATTCTATTTCTAATTAAGAAATCATCAATAGTTTCAAAATGCTCAATAACACGTTGGTCTTTAAATTCAAATACTTTTTGTGATAAACCTTGAAGAAAATCCCTATCGTGAGATACCAAAATCAAGGTGCCATCAAAGGCTTTTAAGGCTTCTTTTAACACATCTTTCGATTTTAAATCCAAGTGATTTGTAGGCTCATCAAGAATCAATAAATTAACCGGTTCTAAAAGAAGTTTCACCATAGCCAAACGCGTTTTTTCTCCACCAGAAAGCACGCTTACTTTTTTATCAATATCGTCACCTTTAAACATAAAACCACCTAAAATAGTTTTTATTTGTGTGCGAATATCGCCTTCGGCAACCTCATCAACCGTTTGAAAAATGGTTAAGTTTTCATCTAATAACGAAGCTTGATTTTGAGCAAAATACCCTACTTTAACATTATGACCTAAATGACATACGCCTTCTACATCAATTTCGCCCATAATAGCTTTAATCATGGTAGATTTTCCTTCACCGTTTCTACCAACAAACGACACTTTTTCGCCACGAGAAATTGACATATTAGCATTTTTAAAAACCACATGACCCTCATAAGATTTTGACAAATCTTTAACGGTAACCGGATAATCACCAGAGCGTGGTGCTGGTGGAAAACGTAGTTTTAAAGCCGACGTATCTACTTCATCAATTTCAATAATTTCCAATTTTTCAAGCATTCGCTCGCGTGAATTTACTTGATTTGTTTTAGAATACGTTCCTTTAAAACGTTCAATAAACGCCATGTTATCTGCAATAAATTTTTGCTGCTCGTTGTAGGCTTTTATTTGATGTAAACGTCTGTCTTCACGTAATTGCAAATAATGTGAGTAGTTAGCTTTATAGTCGTAAATTCTTCCCATAGTAACTTCTATGGTTCGGTTAGTGATGTTATCAATAAATGCTTTGTCATGCGAAATGACCATAACCGCTTTTGCTTTGTTTATTAAAAAATCTTCTAACCAAATAACCGATTCAATATCAATATGGTTGGTAGGCTCATCTAATAAAATTAAATCGGGTTTTTGCAATAAAATTTTAACTAATTCAATACGCATGCGGTAACCACCACTAAATTCACTGGTTAATCTTGTAAAATCTTCGCGTTTAAAACCTAAACCTCGTAAGGCTTTTTCAACTTCAGCGTCAAAGTTAATTTCTTCGAGAGCATAATATTTTTCACCTAAATCTGAGACTTTTTCAATAATAGACATATAAGCATCAGACTCATAATCGGTTCTGGTTTCTAGCTCTTTATTAAGACGATTCATCTCATCTCTCATTTCAAAAATATGCTTAAAAGCTTTAGAAGCTTCTTCAAAAACAGTACAATCATCTTCAGTTAATAAATGCTGTGGTAGATATGCTATTATGTTGTCTTTAGGATACCTAATATTACCGCGTGATGGTTTTTGCTCGCCAGCAATAATTTTCATCATCGTAGATTTTCCTGCACCATTTTTACCCATTAGGGCTATTTTATCATTCTCATTAATAGCAAAGGACACCTCACTAAAAAGTGTTTGTCCACCAAATTCTACTGCTAACGCATCAATTGAAATCATAATTTTTTTTTAAAGCCGCAAAGCTAATAAAAAGCAGGTTAGCAAAAAGAAAATTTATATTTATAAAAACTATTCACTTTCAATACATTATAAATAGTATCTTCGCGCCTTGTAAAAAAAATTCACCTTATGAAAAGAATTAACGAATACAAGAAACTGTTTAATGTTGAAAAAGACATTGATCTTAAACAATTAAAGACGACTTACAGAAACTTGGTAAAAGAGTGGCATCCTGATAAATTTCAAAAAGGTGATGATTTAGCTATAGAAGCAGAATTAATGAGTAGAAAAATTATAGATGGTTATCATTTTTTGGTAAGTATTGCACCTGAAACCAAAGCGGCCAATTTAGAGGAGTACAACGAAACCATTAATACTGCCATTATAGATTGGCAACATAAAGGCATGCTTTTAGAAGTAACCTTTTTAGATGGTAACACATATGAGTTTTTTGGCGTTAACAAAGCTTTATTTACTAAATTTTATCAATCTGGCACATTAACACGTTTTGCAAAACGCAATATTTTCAACACTTACACTTATAGAAAAATTAAAAAAAGTGAGGTAGAGGCTTAGACTTTTTAATTGCTGTTTTCTGTATTCTGCATCTTATTTATTTTTTTCCTCAATCCATTTGCTCATAAACTTGGTGCTTTGGGCTGTATGATGTTGAAGCATTTGACCTGTAAAATTATCTAATCGATGTATATGCAAGTTATTTTGAATAGCGCTAATTTTATAAATAAAATCTGAAATAAAAAGGCGTTTGTCAAAACGAGCATTCATGACATTAAAACCGTTTTTTTGCTTTCCGTTCCAAAAAATTTTGTCCGTATACAATTCTACAGACTTGTTTGCAAATTGTTGAGCATCATCTGCTATAAAGCCATTAGGTTCAAAACCACCAAACATGCCTTCGGCAGCAATTGTAGACATCACACATGGTGTTCCATTTAACATGGCATCGATTAGCTTGCCTTTTAATCCTGCACCAAAACGCAGTGGTGCCAAACATACTTTAGCGTTTTGCATGACTATATCTGCGCTTTCGGCAAATCCTTTAATTAAAAATCCTTCTTTTTTGTTATGCAACTGAAGTGCTTTCTCTGAAGCATAGGATCCATAAATATGCATTTCTGCTTGAGGTAATTTTTTTCTAATTAATGGCCAAATGTCATTTTTTAAAAACAAAACAGCATCATAATTGGGTGCATGCAAAAAATTTCCAATAGTTATAAAGTGTTCTCGTTCTTTAAATTTAGGCAGTTTTCGCTTAAAATCCATTGAAACGACTTCGGTTAAAAATGGCAAGTAATACAATAAATGCTCACTAACTTTAAATTGATTTTTTAATATCTCAATCTCTTCTTCAGAAATAATAAGACTTAAATCACATCTGTAAATACTTGCTATTTCTCGTTTTGAAATATCGTTAAAAAGATAAGACTTATCAAAAAGTGCTTGATTTTTTAACGCGAGTTCTCTGCCTTTTCTTAAGCAATGTAAATCTATAGTATCTAAAATTTTTAGAGCATGAGGACATTGTTCTTCAACTCGCCAACCAAATTGTTCTTCCATCATAAAACGGTCAAACATAACGATATCTGGATTCAAATTTTTAATAAAATTATCAAAACTTGAATCGTTTAATAAAATGGTTTCTTGATGTATTTCTAAAGAACTTAAATCAAAAGCATTATCACTTTTGGCGCAAGGACTTGCAAATGTTACTTGAAAGTTATTAGCTTGAAAAGCTTCAATAAGCTGCATCATTCTACTTCCAGCAGCAGAACTTTTGGGTTCTGGCCAAACAAAACCAATAATTAATATTTTTTTGGTTGCCACTAATGTAATTACATCTGTTTTTAAATGGATTGCTAAAAATGAGCTATAGGATTTATTCTGGTTTTGGTTCTAAACTGTATGCCATTCTAACCTGTTTAGCCCAATCAACCACCGCTTTTATTTGAGTGTCAGATAATTTTGCTTCTTGATGTACCAACGTGTAAGATGTTAAAGGCATTTTTTTTTCTTCAATCATCTCAATAAGTTCCTCCATTTTATGATCTTTACGTTTTACAGAATTTCCTACCCAATTTGAAAAATTAAAATGCTTTTTTCCATCATTTACATGCTCTGCTAACCAATAATTAACTGGTGTGATATTGTTATACCACGGATATCTTGTTACATCGCTATGGCAATCATAACAACTTTCTTTTAAAATAACTTGAATATCTTGAGATGGATTGGTTTCTACAAGAAAAGGATCAATAGAAGCTAAATCTCCTTGGTTTTTTTCTGGTCCAAAAAATTGAGCAATCACAAATAGGATTAATAATAGTAACAGAATTTTTTTAATTGTTTTCATTTTAGGTAATTTTAGAACTCTAAATTTAGTAAAATTATTGATGACCTTAGAAGAATTATATAAAGAGTTAAGTAATATAAATGCCTCACGTGATAATAGGCAAAAATATGCGCAAATAGTTTTAAATGATTTGAGTTTATTGCCAAAAATCATCACTATTTTATTTATGGTTGATGACAAAGTATCATGCAAAGCAGCTTGGGTTTTTGAATTTGTTTGTGCTGAATATATTTATGCACTTGTACCCTATTTAGATGAATTTACAAATAATATTAATAAAGTACATTTAGATTCTGCAGTTAGACCAGTTGCTAAAGTTTGTGAATTTTTAGCAAAAGCGAATGATTCAAAAGAACCTAATACCCTTAAAAAAATGCTTTTACCAAAACATAAAGAATTGATTATTGAAAGCTGTTTTGATTGGATGATTAGGGATGAAAAAATAGCTGTAAAAGCGTATTCAATGCATACACTGTATCTTTTTGGGAAAGATTATCAGTGGATACATTCTGAACTTGTTCAAATATTAGAACAAGATTTCTCAACTCAAAGCGCAGGCTATCAAGCACGGGCAAAACATATTTTAAAAAAGATTAAAGCAAAAAAATAATCAGATTTAAACTTTACAAGTTCATTACTTTCTGTAACTCTTCTTCAGAAATAACTAATAGTTTGCTTTTTATTAGTCTTGACGATAACACTTCCAACTTATTTGAAAGTAACCAGAAAAAAAATCGTGATTTGTAATTCGGTATTAGATATACAAATACCTATCTTTGCAAATTGTTTTAAAAACTAACAACGCATGTCATTATCAGAACTTAATGCCATCTCTCCAATTGATGGAAGATATAGAAATAAAGTGAATGAGTTAGCTCCTTATTTTTCTGAAGAAGCCCTTATAAAATATCGTGTTTTAGTTGAAATAGAATATTTTATTGCGCTTTGCAACATTCCTTTACCGCAGCTTAAAATGGTTTCAAAAAATATTTTTGATGATTTAAGAGCTATTTATAAAAAATTTTCTACCAAAGATGCTTTAGCTATTAAAAAAATTGAAAGTATTACCAATCATGATGTTAAAGCTGTTGAGTATTTTATAAAAGAAAAATTTGATGCCTTAGGGTTATCTGAATTTAAAGAGTTTATTCATTTTGGATTAACGTCACAAGATATTAATAACACAGCTATCCCATTAAGTTTAAAAGAAGCTATTGAAATTATTTACATACCAGAATACACTATTATTCTTAATAAATTAAAAGCATTATCAAAAGATTGGGCAAGTATCTCTATGTTAGCCAGAACTCATGGTCAACCCGCTTCACCAACACGTTTGGGTAAAGAAATAGAGGTTTTTGTGGTACGCCTTGAGCAACAATTTGCATTACTTAAAAACATTCCTAATGCTGCTAAATTTGGTGGTGCAACTGGGAATTATAATGCGCATCATGTAGCGTATCCACATATTGATTGGAAAGCTTTTGGAACTCAATTTTTAAATGAAACCTTAGGTTTACACCATTCGTTTCCTACTACACAAATTGAGCATTATGACCATATGGCTGCTTTATTTGATAATTTAAAACGCATCAACACCATTTTGATTGATTTGAATAGAGATATTTGGACCTATGTTTCTATGGATTATTTTAAACAGCGCATTAAAGCTGGTGAGGTTGGAAGCTCTGCTATGCCGCATAAAGTAAATCCTATTGATTTTGAAAATAGTGAAGGCAATTTAGGCATTGCTAATGCCCTATTTGAACATTTATCTGGCAAACTTCCTATATCACGATTACAAAGAGATTTAACTGATAGTACTGTTTTACGCAATATTGGTGTGCCTTTTGGACATACTTTAATTGGCTTTAAATCAACTTTAAAAGGTTTAGATAAATTATTATTAAACGAAAGTAAGTTTGCAGAAGATTTAGAAAATAATTGGGCTGTAGTTGCTGAAGCTATTCAAACTATTTTAAGAAGAGAAGGATATCCAAACCCTTATGAAGCATTAAAAGGTTTAACTAGAACCAATGAAAAAATAAATCAAACATCAATTTCAAATTTTATTGATACTTTAGACGTTACAGATGCAATAAAAGAAGAATTAAACCAAATTACACCAAGTAATTATACAGGAATTTAATTATGCTCACAGACAAACAATCATTAATACTTTGTGGATTATTAGGCATTGGAATTTTTTCGTCTGGTGTTCTTGATATTTTAGATAATTTTATTACCAAAACGGTTCTTGCGCTTCTTTTTTTAGTCATTATAGCTAATTTAATTATTGCTAATTCAATGAAAAAAGAAGAGAAGGAATAGATACCGATTTTAAAAACCAAAAAAGGCTTGCGTAAAACGCAAGCCTTTTTGTTTACTTTAAATATAAACTACTTTTTAAAGAAATCCATAATACCTCCTAATTGAGATTCATCAATATCTGAATTTTTCATAGCATCTGCTAAAGCCATCATTTTTTCTGGACTCATATCATCACCTATTACTCTAACAATTCCAAAACCTAAGTCTTTAGAACTTGCAAAAACAACAAACTCATCAGCCTTGTCATCATCACCTAAATACTTCACGGTTATTTTGGCTTTTTTATCATTAAATTCTATTAAATCGTTATATTTTACATCTTTTAAAATTGCTTTAACTTTAGCTAATTCAACATTAAAATCTGCTTCTTTAGTTTTATCAAATCTATAACCTAAAAAGTTTAATCTTTTAACAGACGCATAAGCTTCTTTTTGCACATCAGTTAATTTAGATTCATCTAGTTTTACTATTGAAACCGGCAAATCAATGGATGTGAAATTTGCTGACTCTTGATTATCAACAAAATAACGTTGCAAAGTAACACCATCATTACAGCTCACTAAAAGTAGAGCTGTAACAAAAGTGATTAATATATGTTTGATTGTTCGTTGCATGATTGATTAGCTTTTATTGTTATTTCTTTTTCTCTAAATGTTGTCCACCTGGAATATTCATTTTCTCGGTAAGCTTTGAAATTTCATTTAGGTTGATATCTCCAGTTAAGGATACGACAACAGTTTCAATTTTTCTGTTTTCGCCGTTAATTTCAACACCTTGGCCTTTCATAGCTTTATCAATGCCATTCACATAAATTAAAAGTTCTTTTACATGGTTTGAATCTTTTCCTTCTTTTACATAAAACTTCACTTCAGATCCATCATCTTTTACTTCCATTAATTCTTCTAAAGAACTTGAGCGAGATTTTACCCATTTTGTGATGTCTGCCGAAATAGATTTATTATCGGTTACTAAAGTTTTAAAACTTGTGATGCTGTTTACCATATCCATAAAAGATTTAGCTTCAGGGTCTTCTACATTGATACCCATTTTGGCTATCATTTGAAACATTTTTGGTTTGATGGATACATAGGTTACATCTGAGTTATCATTATATTTCTCAAAAATATCTTGAGCCATTGATACAGCTGGCATTAACATGATTGCCATTACGAATAATACTAATTTCTTTTTCATTGTATTTGTTTTTAAGTTATTTAAAGTTTTCATTGTGTTATTATTTATTGGGTTTAAAAATTATGTTTGTTGTGTTTTCAATTTCGTTAAGGTAACCAAGTGTTGCGGTTCCTTTATTCATTTCATTGAGGTAACTTACTGTAGAAGTTCCTTTATTGAACTGCGTTGAGATCATGGCTAACGATTTTACTACTTCGTTATAAGCCTCTTGTGGGTCATCATAAGTTCCTAAATCATCTTTAGTGGTGTTAGACTTAAAATAAAACCCTATCATAAGAACTGCTACTGCTGCAACAGACATCCATTTGTAATTAAATTTACGCTTAGTTTTTAATGGAAGGTCTTTAGTAAATTGTTCTTGCTGATTTACTGAAAAATAGGCAAACATGGGCTTATACATTTCTAAATGTGGCTCTACAGTTTCTTGAGAAAAATAGCTTTTTAACTGTTGCTCTTCTTTTAGTGTTGTTTCTCCGTTTTCGTACTTTTCAAGTAACTTTTCTATATTATTTAATACCATAACTGTGTGTATTAGTTAATTTTTCTCTTATTGTTTTTCTTGCTCTTGATAAGGCTACACGTACTGCCGTATTATTCATATCTAACATGTCACATATCTCATCAAGCTCATATTGCTCTATATCTCTTAATTGAATCACCATTTTTTGTTGCTCTGGCAACTCTTCCATAATCTTTCTTACCCAATCTAAACTATCTTTTAATTCAACTTCCTTTTGCAAGGACACGTTGTTATCTTGATAGTTACTGTGTACAATTTTTAAATTTTGCGCCTGTTTTGATTTTAGTTTATCTAAACAAAAATTCTTTGTCATAGTCATTGAAAATGCTTCAACATTTTTATATTCTTGAATTTTTGATTGATTATTCCATAGTTTTATAAGAACTTCTTGCGTAGCATCTTCAGCTTCTTCTGTTGATACCAACAATCGTTTTGCTAAACGAAATACTTTATCTTTAAAAGGCATGACAATATTTAAAAATTCTGTCTGCGTCATTTTCTTTTTGGTTTGGTTATAAAAAGCTTTTTATTGCTATTTGATATTACGACGAACTACAATCAATTTTGTTACATTTATTTTTATTATATATAATATGTAAGTAAATTTAGAGTTTTAAAGACTAAATTCTTAAAAATTGCCTCTTATGAAAAATTTAAAGTCCCTAATCATCGTTTTTATTGGAGCTGTATTATTAACAAATTGTTTTAAAGATAATGATGATAGCCAAGTTTCTGCAAACCAAATAAATGATTTTGTGTGGAAAGGCATGAATATTTTTTATTTATATAAAGACAATATTCCTAATCTTGCTAATGACAGATTTTCATCTAACGACCAATATGCTAATTATTTAAATGATTATTCAACTCCTGAAGATTTATTTGAAAGTTTAATATATCAAAGACAAACCGTTGATAAATATAGTTGGATTGTTGATGATTATATTGCTTTAGAACAATATTTTAGTGGCATTTCTACAAGTAATGGCATGGAGTTTCAATTGTTTTTACAACCTAATAGTACATCTCAAATATTTGGTGTTGTTAGGTTAGTTTTACCAAATAGTGATGCAGATAATAAAGGTGTTAAACGAGGCGACATGTTTAGTACAATAAATGGCACCGCATTAACAACCTCAAATTACAATAGCCTATTGTCTGCCGATAGTTATACCATTAATAATGCTACTTACAATGATAATGGAACCATTGACACATTAGATGATGTTGTAGTTTCTGGAACAGCAACGATTACTCTTACCAAATTAGAATACAGTGAAAACCCCATTTATAAAACTGATATTTTAAACGTTGCAGGAAAAAACGTTGGCTATTTAATGTATAATGGCTTTACGGCTAATTATAATAGTCAGCTAAATGATGTATTTGCCAATTTTAAAGCAAATAATATACAAGACTTAGTTTTAGATTTAAGATACAATCCTGGTGGTTCTGTAAATTCTGCTATTCTTTTATCTAGTATGATTACTGGTCAGTTTAATGGAGAAGTTTTTAGTACAGAACAATGGAATAGTGAATTTCAAGCGGCTTTTGAAAATGAAAACCCTGAATTATTAATAAACCGATTTACTAATAATGATAATGGCACCGCTTTAAACAGTTTAAATCTATCAAAAATTTACATTTTAGCAACGGCATCTTCTGCATCTGCAAGTGAGCTAGTTATTAATAGTCTTGACCCTTATATAGATGTGATTCATATTGGTGATTTTACAGAAGGAAAATACCAAGCATCTACCACGTTATACGATTCAGATAATTATGGTCGTGATGGAGCAAATCCAATTCACACTTATGCTATGCAACCACTTATTTTTAAATCGCTAAATAAAGTAGGTACTACAGATTATTTTAATGGATTAACGCCAGATATAGAACTTAAAGAAAGTTACTTAAATTTAGGTGTTTTAGGAGATGTTAATGAAACACTTCTTGCAGCAGCTTTGGCTGATATTGAAACTACTGGAAAAGCAGCAAGTTTTAAAACAAAACCTAGCCCTAATTTAAAACTCATTAAAGACAGTAATAGTTTTATTCCTTTTAATAATGACATGCATATAGATAAAAAACTTCCTCAAGACATCTTAAACAAAATAAATTTTAATTAAAATATAAATCCCCAATGGTTAATGATACTAATTAACCATTGGGGATTATTTTACAAGCTTATATTTAAACCCAAACTTATATTTCTACCACGTGTAGAATATCCATAAAGTTCTTGGTAATTTTCGTTTAAAATATTAGTGATATGAGCAAAAAGCATCACTTTATCATTCACTAATTTATGACTGATATAAAAATCAAATAAATTATAACTATTTAAGATTATCTGGTCTGTTGCAAAAGTAATATCGTTGAAAACGGCATCAGTTCTTCCATCATTAAACTGATAACTCATACTCATAAACGTTCTATTAGATAACTCATAGAGTATAGAAGCGTTCACTTTAAATTCTGGAATTCTTACCTTTAAATCCTCTTCAACATGTGTATAAGTAGCATTACCTTTTATTTTAATATCTTTTGATAAAACAAAATCACCTGTAAACTCTATACCACTGGCTTTAAATGACTTATCAATATTATTGTATTGATACACATAACTTCCTAAATCTACAAAATCAATAAAATTAGTCTCTTTTCTATTATAATATACCATACTAAAAAGCGCCTTATCTTTTATATTTAACTCTGCTCCTACTTCTACAGTAGTGTTTTCTTCTGGTTTTAAATTGACATTACCATAAGATGGCTCAAATAATTGGTATAACGACGGTGTTATATACGCCGTACTATAACTTGTTAGCATTTTTATATATCCAAAATTGGTATTGGTTTTAAATGATGGATTTAGGCTATAAACAACATGCGACCCATATGTAGAATGATTATTTAAACGTAGTCCAGCATTGATATTGAATCCTAAATCTGATATATACACCAAATTGGCATAAGGATCGGTAATAGTAAACTTAGCATCATTAGGATTAATACTTTGCTCAAAACCTAAACTTCCATAAGGAATTGCAAAACTCTCCATGTTGTTTTGCTGAATATTCAACCCTAAAACCGTATAAAATTTATTATTAAATTGATATCTGTTAAAAATATCACCAACAAAACTTTCTGATTTATAAATAGCTGGATAGCTTGAACTTATATCTCGCTTTGTATTATTATACGCAGCATTTAAGGTAATGTTTCCATTTTTATATTTGAATTCTGGTGATACTCCAATACGATATTGGTTTGTTTTAGAAACATCATCAATTTCATAACCAGAATAAGTATCATCAAAATCAGCTTTAAAATCATCAAAACTTCCGTATAAATTCATTTTAAAAGCATTTGAAAATTTATATCCTAGTTTTAAGTTTCCGTTAATAGTATTAAACGCATCTGTATCTGTTTCAATAGAAGATAAAGAAGACAACCCATTGGTATATTGGTTTCCAAAACTTGCTAAATAACTAAACTTATTTAAAGTACCATTAACAGAAACTGAGTTTCTAAAATCTTGAGCATTGAATTTAGAATCGTTTTGAGAGTGATTACTACCAATAACGCTTATAAAATTTGCAGAAATAGTGTTATTTGTAGCTTCTTTTAGTTTAATATTAATAACTGCGGTGGCTGCACCAGAACCATAAAGTGTGCTTGATGCACCTTTTAAAATTTCTATACTTTCTACTTGATTGGCGTTAAGCAACCTTAAATCATAATCATTAGAAATTTGTGAGGCATCTGTTAATGCCACACCATCAATTAAAACCAAAACCTGCCTGTTGCGTCCACCGCGTATGTAATAATTTAGGTTTTGTCCCGCATTGCTTTTGGTACCGTTAATTTCAATTCCTGCCGTTGCATTAATGATTTCAGCAATTGATTTTCCTTGTTGATACTGTAACTCAACTTGAGTAATTTTGGTAATAACTTTACCCGAATTTTCTCGTTTTAACTTAAATTTTGAATC
Organism: Flavobacteriaceae bacterium; assembly: GCA_021739635.1. Lineage (GTDB taxonomy): Bacteria > Bacteroidota > Bacteroidia > Flavobacteriales > Flavobacteriaceae > Yeosuana. Next base: position 96,888 of record JAIPBH010000010.1, read on the forward strand.
TGTAATAACAACTTCATCAAGTTGTTGTACTTGTGTAGAATCGGTTTGCTTTTGTGCAAATCCAGCTAAAGATATACCTAAACAAAGGATACCTAAAACATTAACTTTTTTTTTCATTTTAATGATTAATTACTCGAGAATCGCATGGACTATCATACGCAAACTTTTATCCCGAAAGTTTAACTTATTAATTTTGAAAATGGCAGGTCTCCTGACTCTCGTCTTAATATTGGTCTTCCCAGAAATAACTTTCCAGTGACATGAAGTTTAATATTAAGCATTCCAAAAACGGAACTAAGATTACAGTTGCGGGAACAGCTCAAGAATGAAGAATAACGAGTAAGATTTTTGATTTTAGAATTTTATTTAAAATTCGTTAATCATCTATCGTCAATCTTGTCACTTGATTCCCTTTTAATTCATTCACTAAACTTGTGAATAAAACCAAATGTCGTTGCGAAAGTAAATATTACTTTTAAATTAATATCGTTAAATTTACTTTTTCTTAGTCATTTTATAAAGTAAATAAATAAACCCAACTAAAAAGTGAAGTACAATAACTCCAGCTACTATGTATATTGTTACATTTGAATTATCTCTCATTTGTGAACTTTTAATCAAATTTATAATGTCTTTTAATTTTAAAAGGTGATAAATGTTACTTTAATAAATTTTAAATGACGTTTTACAAGCATGATTTATTTTAAATTATTATTTTTGACATATCATTTAATTACAAACCATGAACTCATTATTTAGCAAAAAACAATTAGTTATCATTTCTTTTATAGTAATAGCTGTGCTTATGCGAGTATTACCGCATATACCAAATGTAACACCAGTTACAGCAGTTGCTCTTTTTTCTGGAGCCTATTTCACTAATAAAAAGTATGCTTACATAATCCCACTTTTGATGATGTTTTTATCTGATTTGTTTTTAGGCTTTTCTGGCATCACTTTATTTGTTTACGTCGCATTTTTATTGGTTAGTTATATAGGAGTTTCAACAAGAAAAATGACAATTACCACCATTTTATTAAGCAGTCTAAGCTTTTTTGTAATTACAAATTTTGGTGTTTGGTTAATGGGATATCCTAAAACTATCAGTGGCTTTTTAGAATGCTATACTTTAGCCATTCCATTTTTTAGAAATTCTTTAATTGGCGATTTCTTTTATGCTGGTGTTTTATATTATGGTTTTGAATTTGTTTCAAATAAATATTTAAAAACAGCTTAATTTAAACCTATAAATAGTTAATAAAAAACGCTTTTATAGCGTTTTTTTTATGTTATAAAGATGTAAGTTTATATCTTAATCATTGCTTTTTATTATTAACACATATTTTTTAGTTTAAATGAACAACAACCTTATTATTATTTTAACTATTATTATTTCTGGAGGAATTGGTGCATATATTGGCATGACTATTTCTAAACTTAAAAGTAAAAGTAGTCTAAGTTCTTTAGAAGAACGCTTAAATCAAATGCAGTTAACTCATGAAGATTTAAAGCAAACTCTAAATAAAGTTGAAACTAATCGAGAAGAAATAAGAAAAGAAAAAGACTTGTTAAGTTCTGAATTAGCCATAAGAAACACAGAATATGAAAATCTTCAAAAACTTAATTTAAAACGTGATGAAGAAATTGAATTAAGGCAAGAACAATTGCGTAAAGATTTTGAGTTATTGGCCACCAAAATCCTGGATGAAAAATCAGAAAAATTCACACTTCAAAATAAAGAAAACCTTAAAAACATTTTAAATCCGCTTCAAGAAAAAATAAAAACCTTTGAAGAAAAAGTAGATTTAACTCAAAAGGAAAGCATTAGTATGCATTCTGCTTTAAAAGAACAATTATTGGGTTTAAAAGACCTTAATCAACAAATGACAAAGGAAGCTACAAACCTAACCAGAGCATTAAAAGGTGATAGTAAAATGCAAGGTAATTGGGGCGAGTTGGTTTTAGAACGTGTTCTTGAAAAATCTGGTTTAGAGAAAGATAGAGAATATTTTGTGCAACAAAGTTTTACCTTACCAGATGGCTCTCGAGTTTTACCCGATGTGGTTTTACATCTTCCTGATGGCAAAAAAATGATTATTGATAGTAAAGTATCATTAACAGATTATGAACGTTTTGTAAATGCAGATGATGATGACAAACCACAATATTTAAAAGCTCATGTTAACTCTATTAGAAAACATGTTGACCAGCTTTCAGAAAAAAATTATCAAGATTTATATGATATAGAATCGCCCGATTTTGTACTCATGTTTATTCCTATAGAACCAGCCTTTGCAGTTGTTGTAAATGAAGACAACAGTATTTATAATAAAGCCTTTGAAAAAAATATTGTCATTGTTACACCTTCTACCCTTTTAGCAACCTTACGTACCATTGATAGCATGTGGAACAACGAAAAACAGCAACAAAACGCCATTGAAATTGCCCGACAAGCAGGTGCTTTATATGATAAATTTGAAGGTTTAATGACTGATTTAATAGGTGTTGGCAAAAAAATTGACGCTACTAAAATGGATTATAACTTAGCCATGAATAAATTGTTTGAAGGCAAAGGAAATCTCATCAATAGTGTTGAAAAACTTAAAAAAATGGGAGCTAAAGCTAAGAAATCACTTCCTGAAGCTATAATTAAACGCGCAGAAGAAGAAGTTGACTAACTCATAAACATATGAAAATTCTAATAAAAATTGGTATTGGTATCCTTCTCGCTATTTTAGTTTACTTCTGTTTTCTTTATTTTGTGAGCTACAGTGAAGGTGTAAGAGCAGGAGAATTGATTAAATTTAGCCATAAAGGTGTGGTTTTTAAAACTTGGGAAGGCGAAATAAGTCAAGGCGTTTCTGAGTCACAACGCTTTGTGTTTTCAGTTGAAGATAAAGAAACACAAGTTATTGATGACTTAAATAATTATCAAGGTAAAATGGTGAAGCTTCATTATTTTGAACGCTACAAAACATTATTTTGGTTAGGAGACACCAAATATTTTATTACAAAAGTTGAAGTACAAAATTAAATATTTTATATGTATAAAACCATTGAAGAATCTCAAGTAACCATCACGCAACTAATGTTACCATCACACTCTAATTTTAGTGGTAAAATACATGGTGGATTTATTCTAGGGTTAATGGATCAAATAGCTTTTGCTTGTGCATCAAAACATTCTAGACATTATTGTGTCACTGCATCTGTTAATAAAGTAGATTTTTTAAACCCTATTGAAGTAGGAGAATTAGTAACACTAAAAGCTTCTGTAAATTTTACTGGAAGAACATCTATGGTAATTGGAGTAAGGGTAGAATCTGAAAATATTCAAACAGGTACAAAAAAGCATTGTAATTCTTCTTACTTTACTATGGTTGCGAAAGATAAAGAAGGAAATAATGTTGAAGTTCCTGGTCTTATTTTAAATACCAAAGATAGTATTCGTCGTTATGCACGAAGTATAGAACGACAAGAGCAAGCTAAAAAAAGAAGTAGCAGATTTAAAAAGTCTGAATTTGAATTAGGAGATTATCCTGAAATTATTAAAAACTATAATGCTAAAATTGAAATATAGGAAACATTAAAATTTACCAATAAAAAAGCCGCTTAAAGCGGCTTTTTTATTGGTATTATTTATTCAAATACATTTTTCGTCGAGAATATAATTCATAAAACTGATCGTCTTTTAAACTATCAATAAATAAAATACTTTCGCCTGTACTTTTCATTTCTGGTCCAAGTTTTTTATTCACATTAGGGAATTTATTAAATGAAAATACTGGTTGTTTTATAGCATACCCATCTAATTTCGGATTAAAAGTAAAATCTTTTACTTTCTTTTCTCTCAGCATTACTTTGGTTGCATAATTTACATAAGGTTCACCATATGCTTTTGCTATAAAAGGCACGGTTCTAGAAGCTCGTGGATTGGCTTCTATAATGTACACAATGTCATCTTTTATGGCAAACTGTATGTTTATTAAACCAACCGTATGTAAAGCTTTGGCAATTTTTACAGTATGATCTTTTATTTGTTGCATCACCAAATCACCAAGATTAAAAGGAGGCAACATAGCATTACTATCACCTGAATGAATTCCACAAGGCTCAATATGCTCCATAATTCCTATAATGTAAACATCTTCACCGTCGCAAATAGCATCTGCTTCTGCTTCAATGGCACCTTCTAGATAATGATCTAGAAGTAACTTGTTTCCTGGCATAGCTCTTAATAAACTCACTACATGCTCTTCTAAATCTTGTTTATTAATGACAATTTTCATGCCTTGTCCACCAAGAACATAAGATGGGCGTACTAAAATTGGGAAATCTAACACATCTGCAATAGCTGAAGCTTCATCAGCTGTTTCTGCTATATCAAATGCTGGATATGGAATATTATTTTCTTTTAATAAGTTTGAAAAACTACCGCGGTCTTCAGCTAAATCTAGTGATTCAAAACTTGTTCCAATAATTTTTATGCCGTATTTGGTTAGTTTTTCAGCAAGTTTTAAAGCTGTTTGTCCACCAAGTTGTACAATAACGCCTTCGGGTTTTTCATGCTTAATGATGTCATAAATATGTTCCCAAAAAACAGGTTCAAAATATAATTTATCGGCCGTATCAAAATCTGTAGAAACGGTTTCTGGGTTACAGTTTATCATAATGGTTTCATAACCACATTCAGCAGCTGCTAAAACACCATGAACACAACAATAATCAAACTCTATTCCTTGACCAATTCTATTTGGACCAGAACCAAGTACAATAATTTTTTTCTTGTCAGAAACAACACTCTCATTATGTGAAAAACGCTCGCCTCCAGCCAATTGCATATCACTTTCAAAAGTGGAGTAATAATATGGCGTTTGTGCTTTAAATTCAGCAGCACAAGTATCAACTAGCTTATAAACTCTGTTAATTCCAAACTCTTCTCTTTTATTATAAACTTGACTTTCTAAACAACCAAGCATATGAGCTATTTGTCTGTCTCCATACCCTTTTTGTTTAGCTTCCAACAATAAATCTTTTTGAATAGTATCTATTTTGAAGGTTGAAATTTCTTTTTGCAACAAGAATAATTCTTCATATTGCTTTAAAAACCACATATCAATTTTAGTGATTTCATGAATTCTGCTTAACGGAATTCCCAAAGCTATAGCATCGTAAATGATAAATACCCGATCCCAGGAAGCGTAAGTAAGTTTTTCTATGATTTGTGCGTAATCTTTATTTTCTTTTCCATCTGCACCCAATCCATTTCGTCTTATTTCTAAAGATTGTGTAGCTTTATGTAAAGCTTCTTGAAATGAGCGCCCAATACCCATAACTTCACCTACAGACTTCATTTGTAATCCTAAAGTACGATCGCTACCTTCAAACTTATCAAAGTTCCAACGTGGTATTTTTACAATCACATAATCTAAAGTAGGTTCAAATAAAGCTGAAGTTGATTTTGTGATTTGATTTTGTAATTCATCTAAATGATATCCAATAGCTAATTTAGCTGCAATTTTTGCAATAGGATACCCTGTTGCTTTACTCGCTAAAGCTGATGAACGAGACACACGAGGATTAATTTCAATAGCAATAATATCTTCATTTTTATCTGGAGAGACTGCAAACTGAACATTACAACCACCTGCAAAATCTCCAATACTACGCATCATATGAATAGCCATGTCTCGCATTTTTTGATAGGTTCTGTCGCTTAAAGTCATAGCTGGAGCTACTGTAATAGAATCTCCAGTGTGAATTCCCATAGGATCCATGTTTTCTATAGAACAAATTATTACAACATTGTCATTTGCATCTCTAAGTAATTCCAACTCAAACTCTTTCCAACCAATCAAGGCTTTATCAATCATGACCTCATGAATGGGAGAAACTTCTAACCCACGAGTTAACAATTCATCAAAATCTTTTTCTTCATGCACAAAAGACGCTCCTGCACCACCTAATGTAAAAGAGGCTCTAATTACAAGTGGAAACCCAAATTCTTGGGCTATTTCTTTCCCTTTTAAATAAGAAGTAGCCGTAGCTTGTGGAGCCATAGGAATGCCTATTTTAAGCATTAACTCTCTAAACTTCTCTCTATCTTCTGTAATGTTAATGGCATCAATATCAACACCTATAATTTCAATACCAAAATCTTTCCAAATACCTTTTTCGTCAGCTTCAATACATAAATTCAAAGCTGTTTGTCCACCCATTGTAGGTAAAACTGCATCAATTTCAGGATGTTCCTTTAAAATTTGAATGATCGATTTTGTTGTAAGAGGTAATAAATAAACATGATCTGCCATTGAAGGATCTGTCATGATTGTTGCAGGGTTAGAATTGATTAGAACAGTTTCTATTCCATCTTCTCTTAACGACCTTAAGGCTTGTGTTCCAGAATAATCAAACTCACAGGCTTGTCCAATAACAATAGGGCCTGAACCAATAATTAATATAGATTTTAGTTTTGGATTTTTTGGCATTTTAATTTTTTGTGTTTACTGGTTTAATAAATTTTGCTATAAGATATAAAAAAAGGCGTTACACCTAAGCAACACCTTTAATTTATTGGTAATGATAAATCATTATTTTTTATGTCTAGCTTCAGAAGATACAGACAGTTTTTTTCTACCTTTAGCTCTTCTACGAGCTAATACTTTTCTACCATTGGCAGAAGCCATTCTTTCTCTGAAACCATGTTTGTTTCTTCTCTTTCTTTTTGATGGCTGAAACGTTCTTTTACTCATTGTATAGTATCTTTAAATCTGAAAAATGTATTTGTTTTTTTTAATTTTGGGGTTATCCAAAACCGAGCGCAAATATACAAAGAGTTTTTACTTTGACAAACCTTATTTTAAAAATATTTTTTAATTATTTAAATTTTAAAAACTCAAGGGGAATTGTACTCTATAAACGACTCAAAAAGTTGATTTTTTGTTATTGGTCCATTAGGTGCTTTTAATAAAAATTTAGTTTCTTTGTAATCTAAATGAGATTAGACACTAACAAGACTTTACAATAGTGACTATAACACCTTTATTTAAAATAAAAAATGTACAATAAAATTATAAAACTTATTATTGCAACTGGCATTTTAGCCTATGCTGTTTATCAATTTATTGAAAATAATATTGGCAACGGCATTATGCTAATTTTTTTATCATCAGTATTTGTGTTTTTATATTTTAAAAACGAATTTATTTTATTAGCTTTTTTAAGATTACGTAAACAAGATTTTGCTGGAGCTACCAAATGGTTAAGAAAAATTAAAAATCCTGAATCTGCTTTGGTTACCAAACAACAAGGGTATTATAACTATTTACATGGTATTATGGTTTCACAGACCAATATGAATGAAGCCGAAAAATACTTTAAAAAAGCTATCACCTTAGGGTTATCAATGAATCATGATTTAGCAATGGCTAAATTGAATTTATCTGGAATAGCTTTTTCTAAACGCAGAAAATTAGAAGCCGAAAAACTGCTTTCTGAAGCTCAAAAACTTGATAAACAAGGCATGCTAACAGACCAAATCAAAATGATGAAAGAAAACATGAAACGTGCTCAAATACCAAATCAGCATTTTGGAACAAGTGGTTCTATAAGACAACAAAAAAGGAGAAGTTAACCTCTCCTTTTTTGTTATTGAACCGTATCGTAATAACCCTTTTCAGGAATATCAATAATATACCTTTTTCTTGTTTTATTTATAAGAAATCTATCTCTTAACCAAGGATTGTGAACCTTCAAAATTTTGTAGTTAATTCCAAAACCTTCAGCAAATTTTGTGAAATCTGACACAGAAGTATCAACTTCAACTTTATATGTTGGTATTTGAGAGTATAAATCTTTATCTCTAAAATTAAATCCGTATGTGTCGGGATGAGATAATATTTCCTTTAAAGCAACAATTCTAAACACATATCTACCTGTTTCTTCACCCAATAATAAGTCATAATAATCTGTTACGTTTTGCTCTTTTAAACGTCTAGAAACACCTGCATCTCCAGCATTATACGCAGCTGCTGCAAGAGTCCAAGAACCTAGTTTTTCTTTAGATTTCAACAAATACTTACAAGCAACCTCTGTAGATTTTTCTAAATTATATCTTTCATCAACATTTTCATTAACTTCCAATCCGTTTTCTTTAGCTGTTGCCTGCATAATTTGCCAAACACCAGTAGCTTTAGCGCTAGATACCGCATTTGTTAAACCACTTTCAATAACTGCTAAATATTTAAAATCATCAGGAATACCATTCTTTTTTAAAATGGGTTCAATAATAGGAAAATATTTTTTTGCACGTTTAAACATTAATAATCCGTTAGATTGCCAATAGGTATTTACCAATAATTCTTTATCCATTCGTTCATATACTTCAGGATCTTTAATTGGCATGGGTTCACCAGCAAAATTTAAATCATCAGGAATTTGCAATGCGTAAACATTATAATCATTGATGAGTTTTTTTTCAAAATTCTCATCAGTTTGAGCATCTTGAATAGCATAAATAAAAAGTCCGCAAACGCTAAACAGCCCTATAGTTGCTAATATATTTTTCATTTTTCTATTTTTTTATAAAATTAAAGTTTCTTTTTAATATTAACCCAATATAAGTTTGGGTAAATTCTCGTTAAACCATTTAAACTTATTTAATATCATAATATGTGTTCCACCAGTAACTTTGATACAGTTCTTAATATTAGATATTGGAAATACGGAATCATTATCTCCATGTATATGAATTATATTAGGAATAATTTCTGACTGATTCCAACAAACCATGTTTTTAATAGCCCAATTTAAATACTTACTATTATTAACAGATAAATATTTTTTATATAATTCAAATCTTTTAGTAATTCTATTTCCAAACACATATTTAGCCAGCACATCCATATTTTCAACTAACTGAACTGGCAACAACTTGTATGCTTTGGTTATTTTAGCAAAAAGCATCTTTTTAGGCAATTCATTCATTGACTTAACGCTAGAAATAATAATTAATTTTTTAACTTTTATATGTTTACTTATTTCTTGTACTAAAACACCTCCAAAAGATACGCCAATTAAAACACAATCTTCATATTCAATTTTTTTTGACATTCGCAATGCATAATCACTAAGTGACTCATTATCAAAGGGAATTAACCATTCAAAATAATGAATTTTAAATTGATTTTCAGGCAAACGTATGTATTCAAATATCTTAGTACTTGCTGCCATTCCTGGCATAAAATAAACGTGTATTACATCTTGACTCATAAGGTTTTAACCTTAAAACTCCTCTTTATTAACTATTTTTTTTGTAAATTTGCATTACAAAGCTATACAAAATAGTACTCACTATTTGATTTCTATAGAAATAAAACTCTTTACCATGATAGATGCTGCAGAATTAGTAGACAATGATTTTTTACGTCAGTTCGAAATAAAAATCGATGACAATTTAGCCAAAATTGAATACTCTTTACAAGACAGAAAGATATTCTTAACTAAGCTTATCATTCCTGATGGTATTCACGACGAAAATTTTAGCTCTGAATTTTTAGCTGCTGTTTTTGAACAAATTGATGAGCGCAATTTAAGTATTGTTCCTACAAGTCCAGAAATTGCAAAATTTGTTAGAAGTAACCGAAAGTATAAACGTATGTTACCTGTAGGTTTAAGAATTTAATTTTTTACAAATAAAAAAATATAAAAAATCCAAAGCATAAGCTTTGGTTTTTTTACTTTTTAAAATTCTGCTATTGCTTTGTATAAACTAATGTTAAATCTTGAGTAGCTACAACTTGTGATACATCTGCATTAAAAATTTTAATGGCATCTTCAAAAACTACAGTCATTTCATTTTCAATTATTGAAGCACTTTTGTTGTTATAATAAACGATTTTTCCGTTTTGAGAGTAGTTTGTTGCAAAACCTATAACGCCTTCTAAATCACAAATTACATTAAAAGCGTATTCATAGGTTGCTTCATCAACTAAAACAATATTAATTTTTGGATTAAACGTTTCAATTGATGACACAACACCATATAATTCAAAAGTTAAAGTTTCATTATTCTCGCAGTCAAATTCATCTAATAAATTAACACTTTTAATACCATCATTATTTATATCAAATCCACCAGGCACATTATAACCGGTTAATTTCCATGAACCAACTGCAGACATATCAATAGTTTCATCAGAACATGACGCTAATACAATGGAGATTATAATTAAAAGGATTCTTTTCATGATTTGGGGTCTAAAGAATAATGCAAAATTAGATAATAAGATTTGTGTTATAAAAAAAATCAGGTTAATGGAATATATACCATGCTGAATTGAAAGTAAATTATAATTTTATTTTGAAAACACCTCACAAAATTCAAACCGTACTAAACCATCGTCATCTATTTTAGTAAGTTCTATTTCATGCAAAGTATTAACAAGATCTGGATTCCAAGGTGTTTTTACCTTGACATAGTTTTCAGTAAATCCATGAATATACCCTTCTTTATTTTCACTTTCAAACAAAACGGTTTTTGTTAAACCTAATTGGCTTTCGTAAAATGCCCTACGTTTTTTAACAGATAACCCTCGCAACATTTTACTACGCTTGTTTCTCACATTAATAGGCACAATTTCATCCATTTCGGCTGCTTCAGTGTTATCTCTTTCAGAATATGTAAATACGTGCAAATAAGAGATGTCCAGCTCATTTAAAAAGTTATATGTTTGTAAAAACAAGGCATCTGTTTCGCCAGGAAAACCTACAATAACATCAACACCTATACAGGCATTTGGCATAACTTCTTTAATTTTTGAAACACGGTCAACGTATAATTCTCGATTATAACGACGTTTCATTTTTTTTAAAATATCGTTACTACCAGATTGTAAAGGAATATGAAAATGAGGCACAAAAGCTCTTGATTTTGAAACCAAATCTATAGTTTCATTTTTTAAAAGATTGGGTTCTATGGATGAAATGCGTAAGCGCTCAATACCTTCAATTTTATCCAATTGAGTAACCAAATCTAAAAAAGTATGCTCATGTTTTTTGTTTCCAAACTCACCTTTACCATAATCGCCTATATTAACGCCTGTTAACACAATTTCTTTGATATTTTGCTCGGCAATTTCTTTAGCATTTTTCAAAACATTTTCTAAAGCATCACTACGTGAAATACCTCTTGCCAAAGGAATAGTACAATAAGTACATTTATAATCACAACCATCTTGTACCTTTAAAAAAGCACGAGTTCTATCTCCTATTGAATAGGATCCAACATAAAAATCGGCTTCTTCTATTTCGCAAGAATGGACTTCACCAAAATCATTTTTTGAAAGGTCATTTAAATAATCTGTGATTTTAAATTTTTCAGTCGCGCCTAAAACCAAATCTACTCCATCAACATCTGCTAATTCTTGCGGTTTTAATTGTGCATAACAACCAACTGCTGCAACAAATGCTTTTGGATTGATTTTTTGAGCTTGCTTTACAATTGTTTTAAAGCGTTTATCTGCATTTTCGGTTACAGAACACGTATTGATAACATAAATATCTGCATGTTCAGAAAAGTCAACACGATTAAAACCTTCATCTGTAAAACTTCTTGCGATGGTAGATGTTTCAGAAAAATTAAGTTTACAACCTAAGGTATAAAAAGCAACTTTTTTTTGTGTGCTCATATCATTATTAAAATCCTGCAAATGTAATAAAAAAAGAGCGTTTCATATAGAACTACTCTTTTTGAAGATTTGAAAGGTTTTAAATTCTTCCAAATGTAATGTAGTCTAATTGTAATATGCCGCAAATAATTTGTGTTTAGGGAGTATTATTCAACAGTAAAATAATAAATATCATCTTCACCTTTTCCTTCTTCACGTTTTGACGAAAAATATCCTAATGTTTCTGTTTCATCAATAACGAAACATACATCATCTGCTTTACTATTAATGGGTTGTGGCAATATTTCAGCTTTTTGAAAAACACCTTTTTCATTCATCTCGCTTTTATAAATATCAAATCCACCAAAACCATTGGATCTATTTGATGCAAAATACAAAGTATTAGTATGACTTATAAATGGAAACATTTCGCCACTATATGAATTGACTTGTGACCCTAAGTTTTTTGGTTCGCTATAGGTATTCTCACCTAAAACATCCACTTTAAAAATATCAGATGGGCCTTTTGCCATTTCTTTTCCACCTCTAATGTTTGCAGTAAAATATAATGTTTTTCCGTCTGAACTCAAAGATGGATGTGCATAGGAATATTGCGGTTTGCAAAATGGCAAAACCTTAAAATTTGTCCATCCAATTCCTTCAATATACTCTGCAATTTCAATATGGAAATTTGTTTCTTTAAAATCGCCCTTAGGTTTGCTTTTTCTATTTATATAATTTGTTGTAACATATAATTTTTTTCCGTCAGTGGATAAAAAAGCACTTGTTATATGCCATATATCTTCTTTACTATCAATAAGTAAAGGTTTTACATTTGAAATATCACCTGATTCAGTTTTATCACCAAGATATAGAGACAAAATACCATCTGTTAAATAGGTTTTTACCTTTCCATTTTTATTTAATAAATATGATGTGAATAAAACTTGATTATTTTGAGCAAATGATAAACCAAAATGTGGCTTTTCATCATTCAAACTAATGCTTTTTACAGTAAAATGTTCTGATTGAGAAAATCCAAACAAACAGTATAAACTAGAAAAAAAACAGACTATACCCTTCATAACTTCAATAAAAATTAAATTAAAGTTAATAAAAGATATTTATTCTCTTCTAAATTTCTTGGTTTCTTCAAATACGTGCTCTAAAATTGCAGCATCTTGTTCTGTAAACTCCATATTTCTTCTTGACATGACGGTTTGAGCGACTTCAAAAGCTTTTTTGGTTAAATAAGTGGTAAAACCACCATGTCCGCCCCATGAAAAACTTGGCACAAAGTTTCTAGGAAATCCACTTCCAAAAATATTAGAATTAACACCTATTACTGTTCCCGTATTAAACATGGTATTGATAGCACATTTACTATGATCACCCATCATTAAGCCACAAAATTGCAAACCAGTTTTTGCAAAAGTTTCTGTTTTATAATCCCATAAACGTACCTCAGAATAATCATTTTTAAGATTGGACGTATTGGTATCTGCACCTAAATTACACCACTCACCTAATACGGAGTTTCCTAAAAATCCATCATGACCCTTATTGGAATACGCAAATAAAACAGCATTATTGACTTCTCCTCCTATTTTAGAAAAAGGACCAACTGTTGTTGGACCATAAATTTTAGCCCCAAGTTTTACTATGGAACCTTCACACAAAGCTAATGGACCACGAATAAGGGAACCTTCCATAATCAAAGTATCTTTTCCTATATAAATTGGGCCACTGCTAGCATTTAATGTTGTAAACTCTAATACGGCACCTTCTTCAATAAAAATATTTTCAGGAGCAATCACATGATTACTTGAAGGAATTGCTTTTGATTTTCTATCCTTTGTTAACAGATTAAAATCTTCTTGAATAGCTTCACCGTTTTTAGAAAAAATATCCCAGGTATGCTCTATTTTGATAATATCATCATTAAACTCCAAAGCTTCATAGGTTGAAAAATCGATATCTTCTTGAGCTTCATTGGTAAAAAAGGCAATAATATCTTCGTCTTTAAAAATAGCTTGGTTTTTTTCTAGACTTTTTATCATTTCTGATAATTCTAAATTTGGCAGATATGATGCATTAATCATAATATTTTCTTCCATTTCTACCATAGGATACTTGTCAGACAAATAATCTTCAGTGATTGTAGTGGTTGTTGAGTCTAAATAAGTTTCCCATTTTTCACGAATAGTTAAAATACCAATTCTTATATCTGCAACTGGTCTTGTAAAGGTAAATGGTAACAAATTGTTACGAAAAGGACCATCAAAAAGAATATAATTCATCTTAAATTTGAGTTATAAGTTTGAAGTGTTTCAATTAAAATTCAAACCAATATTTATATATCCAAATGTAGGTTAATTGTAGAAAATAAAAAAGCCTTTCATTTACAGAAAGGCTTTAATTATAATTGAAACTAAGCTTATTTACTAAACTTAGCGTATTTATTTTTAAACTTATCAATACGTCCAGCTGTATCAACTAATTTAGATTTACCAGTATAATATGGGTGAGAAGTTCTTGAAATCTCCATTTTAATAACTGGATATTGAACACCATCAACCTCTATAGTTTCGTTAGTATTTGCAGTAGATTTTGTTAAAAAAACATCATCATTAGACATGTCTTTAAATGCTACTATTCTATAATTTTCTGGATGTATACCTTTTTTCATCGCTTTACGCTTTATATTCTTTTCAATTTTGGAAGTGCAAATTTAAGCTATTTTTTCAAATGAACAATTTTTTTTAATATTTTTTATTTTACATCATTATGTAACGTTTTATTATCTTTGTTTACTAACTAAGCAACTAAATTTTTAAACCAGAAATAAAATGGAATCACAAAAACTTTCACCAGGAAAATTCTCACTAAATTACGGTCTTATCTTAGGTCTACTTATGATTGTCATAGGAGTTGTTACATACATTACAGGTTGGGCCCTAGAATTAAAAACATGGCCTAATTGGCTATACTATGTTGCATTTCCGGTCACAATTTTTTATGCTATTTCAAAATACAAAAAAAGTAATGACAATTTATTAAGCCTTGGACAAGCTATTAAAATTGGATTAGCAATTGGATTAGTAAGCGCACTTGTTTATGCTGTTTATGGATTAATTTTTAACTATTTAATTGACCCTGAATTTATGTCGCAAATTATGGAAGCGACACGAGACAAATTGCTTGAAAATCCAAATTTAACTGAAGAAATTGTAGATCAACAATTAGCCATGATGGAAAAATTTATGAATCCGGCTATAGGTACAGCAATATGGATTGCACTTAGTGCATTATTTGGATTGATTTATTCTCTTATTGCAGGATTAATAATGAAAAGAGAAGAGTAATACATGAATATATCTGTAGTCATACCACTACTTAACGAACAAGACTCTTTAAAAGAATTATATGATTGGATTGCAAAAGTTATGCAATCCAATCATTTTTCATATGAAGTCATTTTTATTGATGATGGCAGTACAGATGCTTCTTGGAACGTTATATCGCAACTTTCTAACCAAAACAATCAAGTAAAAGGTATTAAGTTTTTAAAAAACTTTGGTAAATCACAAGCGCTTCATGCTGGTTTTGAAAAAGCTCAAGGCGATGTAGTGATTACTATGGATGCAGATTTACAAGATAGCCCTGATGAAATTCCTGAACTTTACAGCATGATTGTTAATGAAGGATTTGATTTAGTTTCTGGCTGGAAAAAAAAGCGTTATGATTCCATTATTTCAAAAAATTTACCATCAAAACTATTTAATTGGGCAGCTAGAAAAACATCTGGAGTTAAACTTCACGATTTTAATTGTGGCTTAAAAGCATACCGATTAGAAGTTGTTAAAAATATTGATGTTAATGGCGAAATGCATCGTTATATTCCTGTATTATCAAAAAATGCAGGTTTTTCAAAAATAAGTGAAAAAGAAGTTGTTCACCAAGCAAGAAAATATGGTGAAACTAAATTTGGTATGGATCGTTTTATTAACGGTTTTCTAGATTTAATAACCATTTGGTTTTTATCAAGATTT
Source organism: Flavobacteriaceae bacterium (assembly GCA_021739635.1). GTDB lineage: Bacteria > Bacteroidota > Bacteroidia > Flavobacteriales > Flavobacteriaceae > Yeosuana. The sequence continues at coordinate 112,606 of JAIPBH010000010.1, forward strand.
GGAAAAAGGCCTATGCATTTATTTGGTACTCTTGGTGTCATCATGTTTATAATTGGGTTTGGTTTTGCTTTATATTTAGGTATTGACAAACTATTTTTAAATACTTCAGGACGTTTAATAACACAACGCCCACAATTTTATATTGCGCTTTCAACTATGATTATTGGTACTCAGTTTTTTGTAGCTGGTTTTTTAGGAGAAATTATTTTACGCAGCAAACCAGATAGAAAACGCTACTCAATTAAAGAAGAATTAAATTTTTAATTCTTAAGTTTACTACTATTAATAGCATTAATTATTCCTTCAATTTATATATATTTATATATTAAAATATTTTAACACATTATGATACACATTGATCCTGAACTATTGAAACGAGTTAACACATGGTTAACTCCAGCTTTTGATGAAGACACACAAAATCAGATAAAAGAATCTATTGCTTTAAATCCAGACGGTTTAAAAGAAAGTTTCTACAAAGATTTAGAATTTGGGACAGGTGGAATGCGTGGTGTTATGGGAATTGGCACAAACAGAATTAACAAATACACTTTAGGTAGAAGCACACAAGGTTTAAGCGACTATATGCTTGCTTATTTCCCTAATGAAACTCCTAAAGTAGCTATAGCTTATGATTGCAGACATAACAGTAAAACATTAGCTAAAGTAGTTGCCGATGTGTTTTCTGCAAATGGCATAGAAGTGTTTTTATTTGAAGATTTGCGTCCTACTCCAGAGTTATCATTTACACTAAAACATTTAAATTGTCATTGTGGTATTGTTTTAACAGCATCACATAATCCGCCAGAATATAATGGTTACAAAGTATATTGGCAAGATGGTGGTCAATTGGTACCGCCACAAGATGATGCTATTGTAAATAAAATAAACGATACAGCTTATTCAAGCATCAAGTTTAAAGCTAATGAATCATTAATTCATTATATAGGTAAAGATGTTGATAATGTTTTTATTGAGGCTTCAGTAAAAAAAGGAAGTTTTAATACTCCAAAACAAGCTAAAGATAATTTAACTATTGTTTTTACTTCACTTCATGGCACATCAATTACATTAGTTCCTGAAACACTTCAACGTGCTGGATATAATAATGTACATATAGTTAAAGAACAAGAAGTTCCAAACGGCGATTTTCCAACAGTAGCGTCGCCAAACCCTGAAGAACCAGCAGCTTTAAAAATGGCTTTAGAATTAGCCGACAAAGTACATGCTGATATTGTTATTGGAACAGATCCAGATTGTGATAGATTAGGTGTAGCTGTTAGAAATTTAGATGGAAAACTTGAGCTTTTAAACGGAAATCAAACCATGATAATGATGACTGATTTCTTACTTAAACAATGGAAAGCTGAAAATAAAATAAAAGGAAAAGAATTTATTGCTTCTACCATAGTTTCAACTCCTATGATGACAGTATTAGGTAAAGCCTATAATGTTGAAAGTAAAATTGTGCTTACAGGATTTAAATGGATAGCAAAACTTATCCATGATTTTCAAAACCTTAATTTTATTGGTGGAGGCGAAGAAAGTTTTGGGTTTATGGTTGGAGACTTTGTACGCGATAAAGATGCCGTAACCTCAACTCTTTTAGCATGTGAAATTGCAGCATTAGCAAAGTCTAACGGAAGCTCATTTTACAATGACCTTATAAAACTTTATATAGAACATGGTTTTTATAAAGAAAAACTAGTATCTCTAACTAAAAAAGGTATTGAAGGTGCTCAAGAAATTAAACAAATGATGATTGATGCACGTGAAAACCCACTTAAAATTATTAATGGCTCAAAAGTTGTAAAAATTGAAGATTATGACCTTTCAATAACTAAAAATATGGTTACTGGAAAAGAAACATCTATTGATGTTCCAAAATCAAACGTAATCATTTATTACACAGAAGATGGCAGCCAAGTAGCACTAAGACCTAGTGGAACAGAACCAAAAATTAAGTTTTATGTAAGTGTGAATACAAAATTAAAATCAGTATCAGATTTTAAAACAACCGAAGCTATGCTTGACGCTAAGGCCGAAGCCATTTTAAAGGATATGAAATTAATATAATAACCCGTATCTTTGCAAAATCAACATGCTTTTATGGTCATCATAAAAGCATGTTTTTTAAACAGACAATTCTTATTTAATGAATCAATTTTTCAACATTTTAAAATACGCAAAACCTTATAAAAGTTATGCTATAGGTCATATTATATCCAACATTTTGTATGCATTATTTGGTGCTTTATCTTTCATAGCATTAATCCCTATGTTAGACGTACTTTTTAAAGAAGATTCGGTTAAAATTGCAAAAGAACCTGTTTACCTAGGAATTTCACACCTTAATAATTACTATAAAGACTTCATGGCATACCAAATCAATTTGTATGCTCAAGATGATAAAGCTAAAGCCCTTTTGTTTATTATTTCTTTTATAATAATACTGTTTCTACTAAAAAACTTATTCAGTTATTTAGCATATTATTTCATGGTTTTTTTAAGAAATGGTGTTGTAAGAGATTTAAGAAATGCTGTTTACAAAAAAACGGTAGAATTGCCTCTTTCTTATTTTTCAGAACAAAAAAAAGGAGATATCATGTCTCGTGTTACAAATGATGTTGCAACACTTCAATATTCTATGCTTCCTGTTCTAGAACTTATTTTCAGAGAGCCTTTAAGCATTATATTTACTGTTATTATGATGCTTATCATAAGTGCAAAACTCACTTTATTTGTGTTCATTTTTATTCCATTATCTGGTGTTATTATTTCAAGAATTGGTAAAAGTTTAAAACGAAAATCAGACAGAGTTCAAAAAGAACAAGGCGCTATTTTATCTATTTTAGAAGAAACACTAACAGGCTTACGTATTATAAAAGGATTTAATGCTGAAGAAAAGTTTAACAACAAATTTGAGGAGTCTTCAACTCGTTTTTATAATTTTTCAAATAAACTTTTAAATCGTCAAAATTTAGCATCTCCAACAAGTGAGATTTTGGGCATTATAGTAATTTCAATATTATTATGGTATGGAGGCCAATTAGTTTTGGTAGAGAAATCATTAGATGGAGCTTCTTTTATGGCCTATATAGGATTAGCTTATAATATATTAGTTCCAGCAAAAGCCATTTCTCGTGGACTTTATAACATTAAACAAGGTAATGCCGCTGCAGAACGTATTCAAGAAATTATAGATACTCCTAACCCGTTAAAAGACAAAGAAAATGCTATAATAAAAAACGGATTTGAGTCTGAAATTGTGTTTGATAATATTTCTTTTAAATATGAAAATGAATATGTTTTAAAAGATTTTTCCTTAACTATTCCTAAAGGAAAAACTGTGGCACTAGTTGGACAATCTGGAAGTGGAAAATCTACCATAGCTAATTTAATCACTCGCTTTTATGATGTCAATGAAGGAAGTATTTTAATTGATGGTATAGATATTCGCAATTTAACAACAAGCTCTTTAAGAAGTCAATTAGGTATTGTAACGCAAGACGCCATACTTTTTAATGATAGTATTAAAAACAATCTTAAAATAGGAAAAGACAATGCTACAGATGAAGACGTTATTGAAGCCTTAAAAGTTGCCAATGCTTGGGAATTTGTTAAAGATTTACCAAATGGTATAGAAACCAATATTGGCGACTCAGGCAATAAACTTTCAGGCGGACAAAAGCAACGTTTAAGCATTGCGCGTGCCGTTTTAAAAAGTCCTCCTATTATGGTTTTAGATGAGGCTACTTCTGCTCTTGATACCGAAAGCGAACGCTTAGTGCAAGTTGCTTTAGAAAATATGATGAAAAACAGAACATCCATAGTTATTGCTCATAGGCTTTCAACCATTCATAATGCTGATGAAATTGTAGTATTAAATAAAGGAGAAATTGTTGAAAAAGGAAAACACACCGAACTTATTGCTAAAAAAGGCATTTATAAAAAGCTTGTAGATATGCAAAGTTTTGAATAAACAGAAAACTATAAAAAGTAAAAAAGGATAGAGATTTGGGCTTCTATCCTTTTTTTTTGTTCATTGTTAGACTTGGGGCAGACTAACAACATAAGTAGATTTTCATATGGTAAAAGTAATACAATAAAAATTAACTAGCAAGAAAAAAATGTATTTTATCGTGTTATAGTGCATTTCGTCGATTTTTTAAATGATATACAATTGATTGTTAAGTTTTTAATAAAATGTACGAAATATCTTTTTTTTATAAAAAATTCATAAACAAATTAAACTTTTAGTATCTTCATAAGTCTAAAATAACAAAAGGTATCTTGTGATTCTCGAAACTGAGCTAGTAGAACAACTAAAATCTAAAAACAATGTTGATAACGCTTTTAAGGAGCTAGTATCACAATATAAAGAACGGTTATATTGGCACATTCGCAACATTGTAAAATCACATGATGATGCTGATGATGTTTTACAGAATACATTTATTAAGATTTATAAAAATATCAACTCCTTTAAAGGAGATAGTAAATTATTTTCATGGATGTATCGAATAGCAACCAATGAAGCCATAACATTTATAAATAAAAACGCCAAACGTTTAAATATCACAAATGAAGAGTCTCAAAATCTGGCATTAAACAACTTAACAGACGACGTTTATTTTGAAGGAGATGCCATTCAATTAAAACTACAACAAGCTATTGCAACCTTACCACATAAGCAACAACTAGTATTTAACATGAAATATTTTGAAGAAATAAAGTTTAAAGACATGGCTGATATTTTAGAAACAAGCGAAGGTGCTCTTAAAGCTTCATATCATATTGCAATAAAAAAAATTGAAGAGTATTTAATTAAAAATTAAACCTTTACACAAAAAAATAGTCCTATATAAGTAATGAAAAAAAATAGTTTAAATAATATTAGTAAAACTGGTTTTAAAGTCCCTAAAAATTACTTTGAAGCTTTTGAAGACACACTTTTAAGTGAATTAAAACTTAAAGAAACTTCAGCTAATTCTGGTTTTAAAGTACCTGAAAACTATTTTGAAACCTTAGACAATAAATTTCTTAAAGCCATAGAAGCCGAAAAAGAAGTTAAAGTTATTAGTTTATTTTCATGGAAAAAAATAGTGTATGCTACATCAATAGCCGCAAGTGTGCTCATTATGTTTAGTGTTTTATATAATAAAAATGAGCCTTTAAGTGTTGATTCTATAGAAACAGCATCTATTGAAAATTATATTTTAACAGAAGAATTAGGGTCTAACGAAATGGCATCTCTTTTTACAAATGAAGATTTATCAAATATTAACTTTATAAACAATAATTTTAATTCTGAAAATTTAGAGAATTATATTTTAGATAATTTAGAAATTGAAGAAATAATAAATACAAACAACAATTAAAAATGAAAACAATAACAAGCATTGTCTTTATTATAAGTTTTTCACTGCTGTCTTTTTCACAACATAATAGAGATAAAATAAAAACATTAAAAATAGCTTACATAACCGAAAAGTTAGATTTAACTAAAAAAGAAGCCCAACAATTTTGGCCTATTTACAATGCTTTTGAAGAAGAAAATTATAAACTGAAATCACGAGCTTATGAAGACAGAAAAAACATCAATTTTGAAACTCTAAAAGAGGATGAAGCCATTTTATTATTAAAAAAAATGCGCGCTTTTGATGCAAAAAGAAAAACATTAAAAGAACATTTTATTGATGATTTATCAAAAATAATATCAGCTAAAAAAATCATTTTACTTGAAAAAGTTGAAGACGATTTTAAACATAAAATGTTTGAAGAATTTAAAAACAGGCGTCCTGATAAAGGTAGAGAATAATAAAAAAGGAGAAACTTAAGTTTCTCCTTTTTTTTACCTAAATATTAATTTAGAAACTCTTCCACTACCCGCTGCATAAGCAACAGAATCATTTAAAAAGCGAATCGTATAAAAACTTTCGTCACTTAAATGTTTCCAATTATAACCTCCATCATTTGAAAAATCTATCCCTTTAAAACCTATTGCAACGAGCTCTTTACCTTTTCTGTTTGGAATATATTGCACGCAACTTCTGTATCCTGGGTTTAAATTTTGAGCAACTAATCCCCATGTTTTACCACCATCTTGAGTTACTATTTTATTAGCTTCATTATTTTCTGGTTTTGTATAATCACCACCAATAGCAAAACCATTCAACTCATCATAAAAATCAATGGAATAAATGCCTTGTGTGGCAACATTGTTAAACATTAGTGTTTTAATCACTTTCCAATAATTGCCTTTATCTTCAGAAAAATAAATATTTCCTGCAGTTGTTGCAATCCATGTTTTATCGCCAACCGTTTTAATATTGGTGTTACTTGCCGCAAAAGCACCTTCGCCTTCTTCAGCTTTTGGTAAATCTTCACAAGCTATTTTTTTCCAAGTACGTCCGCCGTCTCTAGTAATTATAATAGACAAACAACCATTTACACTATCACCAGTCGCAATGCCTTCTTGGTCGTTCCAAAATGTCATAGCATCATAAAAAACGCCTTCTCCTTCTTCAGTATAAACTAACTGCATATTTCCGCTATCTCCTGTTTTAAATAATAAAGCTGGATTGTCTATACTTAACATAAAAAAATCTGTAGTTGTATGCGCCACGGCTCTAAAGTGTATATTTAAACTATCAAACTCTTGTTTAGAAGTTGACCAACTTTTCTTTAAAGGATTGTAAAGCCCAAAAGCTCCATTATTAGCAGCAAATGCAAAACTTTCATCATCAAGTATTTCAATCGCTCTAATACTCAGCAAAGAATCTGAATAAATAGTTGCTATTTCAACTGATGAAAAATTTCTTGGTACAAAAACTTCCTTTTCTTTACACGAAAAAATTACAAGTATCAACAAAAAAACGACTCCAAACTGTTTCATTTAATTTAAATTTTTCATAAAAATAGAAAAGCTATACCAATAAACTTATAAACGATTAAACAAATAAACATTTTAAACGTAACTTTGCGCTCTTATTTATTCAACATGCGATTACACAGGAATTTATGCTTTTCAGTCATTGATGGATTAACACTAATCTTTAATGAAGGGAATTATGCAGATAAAGTCATTCAACAACTATTAAAACGAGATAAACGTTGGGGAAGTAGAGACAGAGCTTTTGTTGCTGAAACCACTTATGATATTGTTAGATGGAAACGTTTATATGCTGAAATTGCAGAAGTTAAAGAACCATTCACTAGAGATAATCTTTGGCGAATGTTTGCTGTTTGGGCTACCTTAAAAGGAATAAAATTACCAGATTGGACTTACTTTGAAAATACACCAACAAGAAAAATTAAAGGCAAGTTTGATGAACTTTCTAAAATTAGAAAGTTTAAAGAATCCATACCTGATTGGTTAGATGCATTAGGAGAAAAAGAACTTGGTAAAGTAGTTTGGACTAAAGAAATAGCTGCATTAAATGAACAAGCTGATGTTATTTTAAGAGTCAATACTTTAAAAACTACAAAAGAAAAACTTCAAGCAGAACTTTTTGACCAAGATATTGAAGGTGACTTTTTACCAGATTATCCAAATGCTTTAAAACTAAAAGAGCGTGCCAATGTATTCTTAACTGAGCAATTCAAAAATGGTTTGTTTGAAGTACAAGATGCCTCATCACAATTAGTAGCAGAATTTTTAAATGTTCAACCGGGCATGCGTGTTGTTGATGCCTGTGCTGGCGCTGGCGGAAAAACGCTGCATATTGCATCTTTAATGGATAATAAAGGGCAAATTATTGCTTTAGACATTTATGAAAATAAACTTCATGAATTAAAACGTAGAGCAAAAAGAAATGGTGCTTTCAATATTGAAACACGAGGCATTGATTCTACTAAAGTTATTAAAAAACTTTATGATAAAGCAGATAGAGTGTTGATTGATGCACCTTGTTCTGGCTTAGGAGTTTTAAGAAGAAATCCTGATGCTAAATGGAAACTACAACCAGATTTTATTGAAAAAATAAAAATTACTCAACAAGATATTTTACAACAATACTCAAAAATGGTAAAAGTTGGCGGACAACTGGTATATGCAACATGTTCTGTATTGCCTTCTGAAAACCAAGAGCAAGTTAAATCGTTTTTAAAATCAGAATCAGGAAAAGATTTTACCTTTGTAAAAGAAAATATCGTTTTAGCTCATCAATCTGGTTTTGATGGATTCTACATGGCTTTATTAGAAAAGAAATAAAAATACAACTTAAACATATGAATCATTTTTACTCAATACTATTAACATTAATTTCAACTTTTGCATTTTCGCAAATACCATCAAATTATTACGATAGCGCAAATGGCCTAACTGGTTATTCGCTAAAAACCGAATTAAAAAACATCATCTCAAATGGTCATACAGACCAAGGTTATGATGCTCTTTACACTGCTTATGTTACTACACATTCTGATAACTATTACGAAAATGATGGTTCTGTATTGGATTTTTATTCAGAAAATCCAACAGGAACAGACACATATTATTATACACATGGCAATAATCAATGTGGAAATTACAGTGGTGAAAGTGATTGTTACAACAGGGAACATATTGTACCGCAATCATCTTTCAACGAAAATTATCCTATGAGGAGTGATGTACACCATGTTATTCCTACAGATGGTTATGTAAATAACAGAAGAAGCTCTTATCCATTTGGTACTGTTGGTTCTACAACGTGGACTTCTGATAACGGTTCTAAAGTTGGCAGCAGTAATGTTACTGGTTATTCTGGTGTTGTTTTTGAGCCAATTGATGAGTTTAAAGGTGATATAGCTCGTGCTTTATTGTACTTTGCTACGCGATACGAAAACACCGTTGATGGCTACACTAGCTTCGATATGTTTAATGGAACCAACGACCAAGCATTTGAAACTTGGGCAATCGACATGTTGCTGGATTGGCATTATAATGTAGATCCTGTAGATCAAAGCGAAATAGATAGAAACAACGCAGCATTTGCCTATCAAGGTAATGCAAACCCATTTGTAGATCATCCTGAATATGCCAACATGATTTGGAATCCTACTCCTGATACCCAAGCTCCAACGGCTCCATCAAACTTAGTGACTTCAAATCCAACGTCTAGTTCAATAGATTTAAGCTGGACAGCCTCTACAGATGATGTAGGAGTTGTTTCTTATGATGTTTACCTTGCTGGTTCTTTCTTTATGAATACTGGCAGTCCTAGCACATCATATACCGCAACTGGTTTATCCAGTGAAACCGAACATTGTTTCACTGTTTACGCAAAAGATGCAGCAGACAACACATCGACAGTTAGCAATCAAGCATGCGAAACTACAACTGCTGGAGGATCTGGTGGTTCTGATTGTGCTGCAGAAGATTTTGAAGATATACCTGCAAATAGTACACAATATACAGACAGAACTTGGTCAGGGTTTGGTGGTCAATGGAATGCAACTGAAGCAAGAACCGACCAAACAATAAATGGAAGAGCCATTTTAATTGATTGTAGAAGCTCAACAAATGGTACTATTACTTCTCCTTCTATTAGTGGCGGAATAGGAGATTTAACAATAACCACTCAAAAAATCTACACGGGAACAGATGGAACATTAAATGTACTTGTTAATGGTAGTTTAGTAGGCACAATTCCTTATGATGCTACCGTTCAGACAACTACTATTTCTGGAATTAATCTCTCACGTGATATTGTTGTGACAATTGAAGATAATGACTCTGGAAGTGCAAGAATAGGAATAGATGATTTATCTTGGACTTGTTATACAAGCTTAAGTGTTAATGATGATAATCTTTCAAGTATCAAAATATACCCAAACCCAGTTTCACAAAATTATTTTAACATAAAAACCAATCAATCTTTAAAAGTTGAAATATTTAACATTTTAGGAAAGTCAATTTTAAAAACTCAAGTTAATTCAAACAACTCAAAAATTGATATTGGCGAATTAGTAAAAGGTATTTACTTAGTAAAAGTAATTTCAGACCAAGGAAGTGTCACAAAAAAATTAATAAAACAATAAATTAAAGCGACTAAAGTCGCTTTTTTTATGTTTAAAACATCGTGAATAACTCTTTAATTAACTTAAAGTTTTACACACATCTTATAACTAAAAAAATTAAATTTGCACTTTAGTCAAACAACACAAACAACCATATAATGATTCATTTCTTTGGAAACGAAAGCAGCAAAGTTTTTGCTGTTCAAACAACAAAAGAATTATCAACAGAAACCATTTCAAAATTAGAGTGGTTATTTGGCAACCAGTCAAAAATTAAACAAGCATCTCTTGATGCTTTTTTTGTTGGTCCGCGTGCAGCCATGATAACGCCTTGGAGCACAAATGCTGTTGAAATTACCCAAAACATGGGAATACCTGATATTATAAGAATTGAAGAATTTAATGCAGTTTCAAAAGATTTTAGAGATTTTGACCCTATGATTTCGGAAAAATTCAATGGTTTAAATCAAGAATCATTTACCATAAACATCATTCCTGAACCTATTCTTAATATACAAGACATTGCTAAATATAATAAGCAAGAAGGATTATCTTTAAGCGATGATGAAATTAACTACCTAGAAGGAATTTCAAAAAAAATAGGACGACCATTAACAGACTCAGAAGTTTTTGGATTTTCTCAAGTAAACTCAGAACATTGTCGCCATAAAATTTTTAATGGAACATTTGTGATTGATGGAGAAGAAAAGCCGGTTTCACTTTTCAAAATGATAAAAAAAACATCTGAAACACATCCAAACGATATTGTATCGGCTTACAAAGACAATGTTGCATTTATAAAAGGTCCAATTGTAGAACAATTTGCCCCTAAAACAGCCGATAAACCAGATTTTTATCAAACTAAAGATTTTGAATCTGTTATTTCATTAAAAGCAGAAACACATAATTTCCCAACCACAGTTGAGCCTTTCAATGGTGCAGCAACTGGTTCTGGTGGTGAAATTCGTGATAGATTGGCTGGTGGCAAAGGCTCTCTTCCTATAGCAGGAACCGCTGTTTACATGACCTCTTACTCACGTTTAGAAGAAAATCGCCCTTGGGAACAAGCCATGGTAGAACGTACATGGTTATACCAAACTCCCATGGATATTTTAATAAAAGCCAGTAATGGAGCTTCAGATTTTGGCAACAAATTTGGGCAACCACTTATTTGTGGTTCCATTTTAACTTTTGAACATGATGAAGATGCAAGAAAATTAGGCTTTGATAAAGTGATTATGCAAGCTGGCGGTATTGGTTACGGCAAAGCAGATCAAGCAATAAAAGACAAACCAAAAGCGGGTGATAAAATTGTTATTCTAGGTGGCGAAAACTACCGTATTGGTATGGGTGGAGCTGCTGTTTCTTCAGCAGATACTGGTGCTTTTGCTTCAGGAATTGAGTTAAATGCGGTGCAACGTTCTAATCCTGAAATGCAAAAACGTGCTGCTAATGCTGTTAGAGGTATGGTTGAAAGTGATGAAAATTTCATTATTTCTATTCATGACCATGGAGCTGGCGGACATTTAAACTGCTTAAGTGAATTAGTTGAAGAAACTGGTGGTTTAATTGATTTAGACAAATTACCAGTTGGTGACCCAACGCTTTCCGATAAAGAAATTATAGGTAATGAATCTCAAGAACGTATGGGATTAGTCATTGCCGAAAAGCATATTGAAACTTTACAACGTATAGCTGAACGTGAACGCTCACCCATGTACACCGTTGGAGATGTTACTGGTAATGATAGATTTACTTTTGAGTCAAAAACAAAAGGCAACAAGCCAATGGATTTAGATATGGATGATATGTTTGGCAGTTCACCAAAAACATATATGCATGATGAAACCGTTGATAGAAGCTATTCTGATATTTCTTATAATAAAGATAAGTTTTATGATTATTTGGACCAGCTATTACAACTCGAGGCCGTTGCTTGTAAAGATTGGCTAACTAACAAAGTTGACCGTTGTGTTGGTGGAAAAGTCGCAAAACAACAATGTGCCGGACCTTTACAATTACCTTTAAATAATCTTGGTGTTATGGCTTTAGATTATAAGGGAAAAGAGGGAATAGCTACTTCCATTGGTCACGCACCTATTTCTGGATTAATCAACCCTATTGCAGGTAGCAGAAATGCCATTACTGAAGCTTTAACTAATATCATTTGGGCACCATTAAAAGATGGCTTACAAAGTGTATCTCTTTCAGCAAACTGGATGTGGCCTTGTAAAAACGAAGGTGAAGATGCGCGTTTATATGAAGCTGTAAAAGCTGTTTCAGAATTTGCTATCGATTTAGGAATTAATGTTCCAACCGGGAAAGATTCACTTTCTATGAAGCAAAAATATCCTAACGAAGAAGTTATTGCTCCAGGAACGGTTATTATTTCGGCAGCAGCTAATTGCAATGATATTACTAAAGTTATTGAACCTGTTTTTCAAAAAAATTCAGGAAACATTTACTACATCAATATATCTCAAGATAATTTCAAACTAGGTGGCAGTTCATTTGCCCAAGTTGTAAACAAAATTGGCATTGAAACGCCAAACGTTAAAAACTCAACTTATGTAAAAACAGTTTTTAACACCATTCAAAAATTAATAAAAGACAATCAAATTGTTGCAGGACATGATGTAGCTTCTGGTGGATTGATTACTACACTTTTAGAAATGTGTTTTGCAGATAACAATTTAGGTGCAGAATTAGATGTAACTTCATTAGCTGAAAAAGATTCTATCAAACTGTTATTTGCTGAAAATTCTGGTATTGTTATTCAGTCAAAAGACACTTCAATTGAAAGCATATTAAACAAGGCACAAATTGAATTTTTTAATATTGGAAACGTAACAGAATCTGATGTATTAAGTATCATTAACGGTAGTGATGTCTTTACCATGACAGTATCTCGTTTACGTGATATGTGGTTTAAAACATCCTTATTATTAGACCAAAAACAAACTGCAAATGGTTTAGCTGAAACGAGATTTAAAAATTACAAAAAACAACCTTTAAAATATACATTTCCTAGTCATTTTACCGGTAAATTACCAATAATTGATAACATTAAACCAAAACCAAAAGCTGCTATTATTCGTGAAAAAGGAAGTAATAGTGAACGTGAAATGGCTAACGCGATGTATTTGGCTGGATTTGATGTGAAAGATGTACACATGACTGATTTAATTTCTGGTCGTGAAACCTTAGAAGATATTCAGTTTATTGGTGCCGTAGGAGGATTTTCAAACTCAGATGTATTAGGTTCAGCAAAAGGTTGGGCAGGTGCATTTTTATATAATGAAAAAGCTAATATAGCTTTGAAAAAATTCTTTAAAAGAGAAGATACTTTATCTGTTGGAATTTGTAATGGTTGCCAATTGTTTATGGAACTAGAAGAAATTAATCCAGAACACGAAATTCATGGAAAAATGCTTCATAACGATTCTCATAAACACGAAAGCTCTTTCACTTCAGTAGTTATTCAGAAAAATAATTCTGTGATGCTATCTACTTTAGAAGGTAGCACTTTAGGAGTTTGGATTTCTCACGGTGAAGGGAAATTCAATCTACCATATTCAGAAGATAAATATCACATTGTGGCTAAATATGGCTATGCAGAATATCCGCACAATCCAAATGGTTCTGACTTTAATACAGCCATGATGTGTGATAAAACGGGTAGACATTTAGTAACAATGCCACACATTGAACGTTCTACATTCCAGTGGAATTGGGCTTATTATCCTAGCGAAAGAAACGATGAAGTTTCTCCATGGTTAGAGGCTTTTGTAAATGCTAGACTGTGGATTGAGAGTAAATAGTTTTTTTCTTCATATAAAAAATAAAAACCCCGAAGTAAAACATAAGGTCTTACTTCGGGGTTTTAAAACTTAAAACAAATAATTACATGGACTTTTTAATGGCAGCTTGTGCAGAAGCAATGCGTGCAATTGGAACTCTAAAAGGAGAACAACTTACATAGTTCAATCCTGTGTTATAGCAGAATTCAACAGAACTTGGTTCACCACCATGTTCACCACAAATACCAACTTTTAAATTTGGTTTTGTACTTCTACCCTTTTCTGTACCCATTTTTACTAATTGACCAACACCTTCTTGATCAAGTACTTCAAACGGATCTACTTTTAGAATACCTTTTTCTATATATATTGGTAAAAATTTACCAGCATCATCTCTTGAATAACCAAAAGCCATTTGAGTTAAATCATTGGTTCCAAACGAGAAGAATTCAGCTTTTTTAGCAATTAAATCAGCAGTTAACGCTGCTCTAGGAATTTCAATCATGGTACCAACTAAAAATTCAATAGTATCATTATATTCTTCAAAGACTTTTTGAGCTGTATTTCTAATGATTGATTCTTGCATTTCAAATTCTGCAACAGTTCCAATAAGTGGAACCATAATTTCTGGTTTAGCAACAATACCTTTTGCTTTTAAATTTAAAGCCGCTTCAATAATGGCTCTAGCTTGCATTTCGGTGATTTCTGGGTAGGTAATTCCTAAACGACAACCTCTGTGTCCAAGCATTGGATTAAACTCCTCCAATTCGGCCACTTTAATTTTTACAGCCTCTAACGAAATGTGCATATCTTCGGCCAAACTTCTTTGAGTTTCTAATTGATGTGGCACAAATTCGTGTAATGGTGGATCTAATAATCTTACGGTTACAGGAAGTCCGGCCATAGCCTCAAAAATACCTTCAAAATCTTCACGTTGCATAGGTAACAATTGCTCTAATGCATGTTTTCTGCCTTTAACGGTATCAGCTAAAATCATTTCGCGCATAGCTTTTATACGATCAACTTCAAAAAACATGTGTTCAGTTCTTGTTAAACCAATTCCTTGAGCGCCAAAAGTACGAGCAATTCTTGCATCTTTTGGAGTATCTGCATTTGTTCGAACTAACATAGTAGCATATTTATCAGAAAGTTTCATGATTTCTGCAAATTCACCACTTAATTCTGGTTCAATAGTAGCAACTTTTCCTTCAATAATATTCCCTGTAGAACCATTTAATGAAATCCAATCACCTTCATGATATTCTTTACCATCAACAGTTAGTGTTCGTGTTTTATAATTAATTTTTAACGCACCAGCACCAGAAATACAACATTTACCCATACCACGCGCAACTACTGCAGCATGAGAAGTCATACCTCCACGAGCAGTTAAGATTCCTTTAGCAATGTTCATCCCTTCTAAGTCTTCAGGAGATGTTTCAATACGTGTTAAAATGGTATATTTATATTTGTTTGCTTCATCAGCAAAGAACACAATTTGTCCGGTTGCTGCACCAGGAGACGCTGGTAAACCTTGAGCTATAACATGAGATTTTTTTAGTGCTTTAGGGTCAAAAACAGGATGTAATAATTCGTCTAATTTATTTGGTTCAATGCGTAATAAAGCTTCTTTTTCATCAATTAATCCTTGCTTTAACATATCAATGGCAATTTTTACCATTGCTGCTCCAGTACGTTTTCCATTTCTGGTTTGCAAAAGCCAAAGTTTTCCATCTTGAATGGTAAACTCCATATCTTGCATATCTTTATAATGATCTTCTAATTTTTGTTGGTATTCATCCAATTCTTTATAAATACTTGGCATAATTTCTTCTAAAGAAGGATAATTTTTTGCTCTATCTTCTTCATCTACTTTAGCCAATTCTGCCCAACGAAGTGAGCCTAACTTAGTAATTTGTTGTGGTGTTCTTGTTCCTGCAACAACATCTTCACCTTGTGCATCAATTAAATATTCTCCATTGAAAACATCTTCACCGGTTCCTGCATCACGTGAAAAACAAACTCCAGTACCTGAATTGCTTCCCATATTACCATAAACCATGGCTTGCACGTTTACTGCAGTTCCCCAATCTGATGGATACCCGTTCATTTTTCTGTAATAAACTGCTCTATCTCCATTCCAGCTATTAAACACAGCTACAACAGCTCCCCAAAGTTGATCCCAAGGATTTGTTGGAAAATCATGGCCAGTACGTTTTTTTACAGCTTCTTTGAAATCATATACTAAATCTTTTAAATCTTGAATAGTAAATTCTGTATCTAATTGAATATTTCTTTTATGTTTTAAAGCTTCCATGATTTCTTCAAAAGGATCTATATCTTCTTTTGATTCTGGTTTCATCCCTAAAACAACATCACCGTACATTTGAACAAAACGTCTGTAAGAATCCCATGCAAAACGCTCGTTATTGGTTCTTTTTGCTAATCCAACTACAACCTCATCATTTAAACCTAAATTTAAAACAGTATCCATCATACCTGGCATAGATACTCTGGCTCCAGAACGAACAGAAACTAATAATGGATTTTCTTTATCACCAAATTTGGCTTCCATGATGCTTTCAATATTCGCAATAGCTTTTTCTACTTCTGGAAGAATCATATTCACTACTGCTTCTTGCCCAAGTAAATTATACTCTGTACAAACTTCTGTAGTAATTGTAAAGCCAGGTGGAACGGGTATTCCAATTAAACTCATCTCTGCTAAATTTGCTCCTTTACCTCCTAAAAGGTTTTTCATCTTGCTATTTCCATCGGCACTTTTATTACCGAATTTATAGACTCTGGTTTTTACCGATTCTAAAATTTCCATATAATTATATTTTTAACATTTTTAAACTTTAATTCCAACAAAATTATATAGTATAAAACAGCTATTCAATGACATAAATCATATATTAAAAGTTTTATTCATGTTATTTAAAAAACTTAAAACGTAAAAAAATAGTTTATTTTTTAAGATATTCGTTTTTTTAAACTAGCTCTTGTAAATTCTTTTTTATTTCCTATTTTGCAAGACACTAAACTTTTTAAAAGCATAATGACTGAAGTAACAAGACTTTTTGATATTCCACAGTATCAACTGGAAACATATAATTTAAGCAAATCATTAACTACCAAATACAATGGTAAGTGGGTTTCAATTTCATCTCAAGAATATATTAATCAAACCCATGCAATAAGTAGAGGATTATTGAGATTAGGCGTTAACCCTAATGACAAAATTGCTGTTATTTCAAGTACAAATAGGACTGAATGGAGTATTTTAGACATTGGTGTATTACAAATAGGCGCACAAAATGTTCCTATTTACCCAACTATAGCTAAAGAAGACTATGAATATATTTTAAATCATTCAGAATCAAAATACTGCTTTGTATCAGATGTTGAAGTTTTAGAAAAAATAAATGCTGTAAAAGAAAAAACTAAACTTAAAGAAGTTTATACACTTGATGTTATTCCAAATGAACATAATTGGAAAGAGATTTTAAAATTAGGTGAAGATGAAAGCAATCAACATGAGGTAGAAAACAGAAAAACTTGTGTGAAACCTCAAGATTTAGCTACCATAATATATACATCAGGAACAACAGGCCAACCCAAAGGTGTCATGCTATCGCATCACAATTTAATTTCTAATGTTATAGATAGTGAAAAACGTGTCCCTTTTGAATATGGAAAATCTAAAGCTTTAAGTTTTTTACCTATATGCCATGTTTTTGAGCGTATGATATTATACCTATATCAGTATTGTGGTGTTGAAATTCATTTTGCTGAATCTATTGATAAAATGAGTGACAACTTAAAAGAAGTTAAACCAAATGTTATGACTGCTGTTCCTAGACTTTATGAAAAGGTTTATGATAAGATTGTTGATAAAGGCGCAGAATTAACTGGTATTAAACGAGCATTATTTTTCTGGGCAATAGATTTAGGTTTAAAATATGAACCTTATGGAGCAAATGGTTTATGGTATGAGCTCCAATTAAAATTAGCTAGAAAATTGATTTTCAGTAAATGGAAAGAAGGCTTAGGCGGAAATTTAGATTTAATGGTCTCTGGAAGTGCTGCATTACAACCCAGATTAACAAGAACTTTTGCCGCAGCCGGCATGCCAATAATGGAAGGTTATGGATTAACAGAAACGTCTCCAGTTGTATCTGTTAATGATATGCGTAATGGTGGTTTTAGAATTGGTACAGTTGGACGAATTATTGATAATGTAGAAGTAAAAATTGCTGAAGATGGCGAAATTTTAGTAAAAGGTCCAAACATCATGTTAGGCTATTATAAAGATTTAGAAAAAACCAATGAAGTTATGACTGGTGATTATTTTCACACAGGAGATATTGGTGAAGTAAGTGATGATGGTTTTTTAAAAATTACTGATAGAAAAAAAGAAATGTTTAAAACCTCTGGCGGTAAATATGTTTCGCCAGCACTTATTGAAAATGAACTAAAACAATCTCATTTTATTGAACAAGTGATGGTCATTGGTGAAGGTGAAAAAATGCCAGCAGCTCTTATACAACCAGATTTTAACTTTATAAAACATTGGATAGAAAAGAAAGGAAAAGACATCAAATCTGATAATGTATCAATAGCTTCATCACAAATAATAAAAGATCGCATTCAAAAAGAAGTTGATAAAACTAATTTGAAATTTGGTAATTGGGAACAAGTTAAAAAAATTGAACTTACTGCTGATGTTTGGTCAATTGATTCTGGTCATTTAACACCAACCATGAAAATGAAACGTAAAGTTATTAAAGACATATATAAAGACTTGGTTGAGAAAATATATCGTTCATAATTTAGATGCAATAAAACATATTCTTCTGTATCACAAACACATAAATCAATACTTAACTATTTTTTTTTTATTAATAACTAATAAAACTTCCTTTTAATAAAAATACAAGCCGCCTTTAATAAAGTGGCTTGTATTTTTATTAAACCAATTAACTATTTTTAACTAAATTTATTATGCGTGCATAATAAATTTTTATATATTTGATTTTTTAGAAAACAAACTATGAAAGACAAAACCATTGATTATGTATTGAGAACCACATGGTTAACTGTTTTTAAAATGTATAATGAAGAAGCTCTTAAGTTTGATAGCACCATGGCTACAGGTTTAACTCTGTTAAGTATAGATCAAGAAAAAGGCACACCTTCAACCTCATTAGGTCCTAAAATGGGCATGGAAGCAACAAGTCTTTCAAGAATTTTAAAAACCATGGAAAAAAGAGGATTAATAGAAAGGCGTCCAAACCCAGATGATGGTAGAAGTGTTTTGATTTATCTCACAGATTTTGGAAAAGAAAAAAGAGCCTACTCAAAAGAAAAAGTACTCATATTTAATGAAGCCATTAGAAATAATATTTCTGAAGAAAAACTAAATCATTTTTATGAAGTTGCAGAATTAATTAATGAGTTGGTTACCAACAAAAAAATTTACAATCAAACTAAATAATTAGGTCAATTTATAATGAATAAACGTAGAATTAAAAAAATAGCAGTGATTGGTTCCGGCATTATGGGAAGTGGTATTGCTTGTCATTTTGCCAATATTGGTGTTGATGTAATACTATTAGACATTATTCCAAGAGAATTAAATGATGCAGAAAAATCTAAAGGATTAACCCTTGACAATAAAGTTGTTAGAAACAGAATAGTGAATGATTCATTAATAACATCTTTAAAATCTAAACCTTCACCAATTTATCATCAAAGTTTTGCAACTAGAATCACTACTGGAAACCTTGAAGATGATATTTCAAAAGTGAAAGATGTTGATTGGATTATGGAAGTTGTTGTAGAGCGATTAGACATCAAAAAACAAGTGTTTGAAAAATTAGAAAAACACAGAACACCAGGCACTTTAATAACGTCTAACACCTCAGGAATCCCAATACATTTTATGAGTGAAGGCCGCAGTGAAGATTTTCAAAAGCATTTCTGTGGAACACATTTTTTTAATCCAGCGCGCTATTTAAAACTCTTTGAAATTATTCCTGGTCCAAAAACTGATGCATCCGTTATATCTTTTTTAAATGCTTATGGTGAGCAATTTCTAGGAAAAACCTCAGTTATTGCTAAAGACACACCTGCTTTTATAGGAAATAGAATAGGAATCTTCGGAATTCAAAGTTTATTTCATCAAGTCAAAGAATTAGGTTTAACCGTTGAAGAAATTGATAAACTAACCGGTCCTGTTATTGGTCGCCCAAAATCAGCAACGTTCAGAACCGTTGACGTAGTAGGTTTAGATACTTTAGTACATGTGGCGAATGGCATTTACGATAATTGCCTAAATGATGAAGCCCATGAGTTATTCAAATTGCCAGATTTCATCAATACCATGATGGAAAACAAATGGCTTGGAAGTAAAACAGGGCAAGGTTTTTATAAAAAAGAATGTAAAGATATTCTCACTTTAGATTTAAATACCTTAGAATATAGACCTAATAAAAAAGCAAATTTTGCAACTTTAGAACTCACTAAAACTATAGACAAGGTTATTGATCGATTTAAAGTTTTAGTATCTGGAAAAGATAAAGCAGGTGATTTTTACAGAAAGAATTTTGCTGCAATGTTTGAATACGTCTCCTACAGAATTCCTGAAATTTCAGATGAATTATACAAATTAGATGATGCCATGAAAGCAGGTTTTGGTTGGGAACATGGTCCTTTTCAAATTTGGGATGCTATTGGCGTAGAAAAAGGTATTGAACTTATAAAGGCTCAAGGAAAACAACCTGCAGCTTGGGTAAACGAGATGCTTGCTTCAGGAAGTTCATCTTTTTATACCGTTAAAAATGGTGCCACCTATTATTATGATATACCTAAAAAATCACAAGAGAAAATTCCTGGACAAGATGCGTTTATCATTTTAGATAATATCAGGAAATCGAATGAAGTATTTAAAAACTCTGGTGTTGTTATTGAAGATTTAGGAGATGGTATTCTTAATTGTGAGTTCCAATCTAAAATGAATACCATTGGTGGCGATGTGTTAGCCGGTCTAAACAAAGCTATTGATTTAGCCGAAAAAGATTTTGCAGGATTGGTTATTGGTAATCAAGGAGCTAATTTCTCCGTAGGAGCCAACATAGGTATGATTTTTATGATGGCTGCAGAGCAAGAATATGACGAACTAAATATGGCAATAAAATATTTCCAAGATACTATGATGCGCATGCGCTATTCATCCATCCCAACCATTGCTGCTCCACATGGAATGGCTCTTGGTGGTGGTTGTGAATTATCCATGCACGCTGATAAAGTGGTAGCAGCAGCTGAAACTTATATTGGGTTAGTTGAATTTGGTGTTGGTGTGATTCCCGGCGGAGGCGGTTCCAAAGAAATGGCTTTAAGAGCTTCTGACACATTTAGAAAAAATGATGTAGAATTAAATGTTTTGCAAGAATATTTCTTAACTATTGGAATGGCTAAAGTAGCAACCTCAGCGTATGAAGCTTTTGATTTTGGTATTCTTCAAAATGGAAAAGATGTTGTTGTGGTAAATAGAGACCGACAAATAGCTACAGCAAAAGCGTATGCAAAATTAATGGCTGAACAAGGTTACACACAACCGGTAAAACGCAAGGACGTTAAAGTTTTGGGTAAACAAGCATTAGGCATGTTTTTAGTAGGAACAGATGCTATGGAAGCTAGTAGATTTATTAGTGAGCATGACCATAAAATCGCAAATAAATTAGCTTATGTTATGGCTGGCGGTGATTTATCAGAACCTACTCTAGTAAGTGAACAATACTTATTAGATCTTGAGCGTGAAGCTTTCCTAAGTTTATGTACAGAACGTAAAACTTTAGAACGTATTCAACACATGTTAAAAACTGGTAAACCTTTAAGAAACTAAAAAAATGAGACAAGCATATATAGTAAAAGCATATAGAACTGCGGTTGGAAAAGCTCCAAAAGGGGTTTTCCGTTTTAAAAGAGCTGATGAATTGGGTGCAGAAACCATTCAATACATGATGAAAGAATTACCAAATTTAGATGTAAAACGTATTGATGATGTTATCGTTGGAAATGCCATGCCTGAAGGCGCTCAAGGCCTCAATATGGCTCGATTTATATCTTTAATTGGATTAAATAGCGTAGATGTGCCAGGTGTAACTGTCAACCGTTTTTGTTCCTCAGGAATTGAAACTATTGCCATTGCAGCTGCCAAAATTCAAGCGGGAATGGCAGATTGCATTATTGCTGGAGGTTCAGAAAGTATGAGTTCTGTCCCTATGACAGGCTTTAAACCTGAATTAAATTATAATACAGTTAATTCTGGCCATGAGGATTATTACTGGGGTATGGGAAATACAGCAGAAGCTGTTGCTAATCAATTTAATATTTCTCGACAAGACCAAGACGAGTTTGCTTATTATTCACATATGAAGGCTTTAAAGGCACTTTCAGAAAACCGCTTTCAAGATCAAATTGTACCTATTGATGTAGAGCAAACTTATGTTGATAAAAACGGAAAACGTGCTACTAAAAAATACACAGTTAACAAAGATGAAGGCCCAAGAGCTGGAACAAGTATAGAAGCACTATCAAAATTAAGTCCTGTATTTGCTGCTAACGGAAGTGTAACCGCTGGTAACTCCTCACAAATGAGTGATGGAGCTGCTTTTGTAATGGTGATGAGTGAAGACATGGTTAAAGAATTAAATTTAGAACCTATTGCCCGTTTAGTAAATTATGCTGCGGCTGGTGTGGAGCCAAGAATTATGGGAATTGGACCTGTAAAAGCCATTCCAAAAGCACTAAAACTAGCAGGTCTGAAACAAGATGATTTAGCCCTAATTGAATTAAATGAAGCGTTCGCTTCACAATCTTTAGCAGTCATAAGAGAATTAAACTTAAACCCAAACATTATCAACGTTAATGGTGGCGCTATAGCTTTAGGTCATCCACTTGGATGTACAGGAGCAAAATTATCCGTTCAGTTATTTGATGAAATGAGAAAACAAAATATGAAAGGCAAATATGGAGCAGTTACTATGTGCGTAGGCACAGGTCAAGGGGCTTGCGGAATATTTGAATTTTTAAATTAATACAACATAATAAAAAATGGAAACAACAGAAAAAGAGCTATTAAGAGGTGGTCAATTCCTTGTAAAAGAAACTAAATGTGAAGAGGTGTTCACTCCTGAAGATTTTTCAGAAGAACAAAAAATGATGAAGGAAGCTGTAATGGAATTCAATGACCGTGAAATCATTCCAAATAAACCCCGCTTTGAAGCTAAAGATTATGCGCTCACAGAAGCATGTATGAAAAAAGCTGGTGACCTAGGCTTTTTAAGTGTTGCTGTTCCTGAAGCTTATGGTGGTTTAGGTATGGGCTTTGTATCAACGTTGTTAACATGCGACTATATATCTAGTGGCACAGGCTCTTTTAGTACGGCCTTTGGTGCTCACACCGGAATTGGTACATTACCAATCATATTATACGGAACAGAAGAACAAAAACAAAAATATATCCCAAAACTAGCAACTGGAGAATGGTTTGGTTCATATTGTTTAACTGAACCTGGAGCAGGAAGCGATGCTAATTCTGGTAAAACTACTGCTACCCTATCTGAAGATGGAAAAAGTTATAAAATCAACGGTCAAAAAATGTGGATTTCAAACGCCGGTTTTTGTCGTTTAATGATTGTTTTTGCTCGTATTGAAAATGATAAAAATATTACAGGTTTCATTGTAGAATTTGATAAAGAAAACCCTAACGGCATTGTTTTAGGTGAAGAAGAACACAAGTTAGGTATTCGTTCCTCATCAACACGTCAAGTCTTCTTTAATGACACCGTTGTTCCTGTTGAAAATATGCTTTCTGAAAGAGGAAATGGTTTTAAAATTGCCATGAATGCTTTAAATGTTGGCCGTATTAAATTGGCTGCTGCTTGTTTAGATTCTCAAAGACGTTTAACAACTACAGCCGTTCAATATGCTAATGAAAGAAAACAATTCAAAACGGCTATTTCAGATTTTGGAGCAATTAAATATAAATTAGCAGAAATGTCAGCAAGTGCTTACGCTGGTGAATCAGCTTGCTACAGAGCTGCTAAAAATATTGAAGATCGCATTGCATTGCGTGTAGCAGCAGGAAACACACATCAAGAAGCAGAACTTAAAGGTGTTGAGGAATATGCCATAGAGTGTTCCATTCTAAAAGTAGCAGTTTCTGAAGATGTTCAAAACTGTGCTGATGAAGGTATTCAAATTTTTGGTGGTATGGGATTCTCTGAAGATACTCCTATGGAAGCAGCTTGGAGAGATGCCAGAATAGCACGAATTTATGAAGGCACCAACGAAATAAACCGAATGCTTTCTGTTGGTATGTTGGTAAAAAAAGCCATGAAAGGTCATGTTGACTTATTAGGTCCTGCAACAGCTGTAGCTAATGAACTTATGGGTATTCCTTCTTTTGAAACACCAGATTATACGGAGTTATTTTCTGAAGAAAAAGAGATGATAGCTAAACTTAAAAAAGTGTTTTTAATGGTAGCTGGTGCTGCTGTTCAAAAATTTGGACCAGATTTAGATGCTCATCAACAGTTATTAATTGCTGCTTCAGATATTTTAATAGAAATCTATATGGCTGAATCTACCATTTTAAGAACTGAAAAAAATGTAAAGCGTTTTGGCGAAGAAGCTCAAAAAGTACAAATAGCTATGGCTAAATTATACTTATATAATGCTGTTTCAATTGTTGAAAAAAACGGAAAAGAAAGTATCATATCATTTGCTGAAGGTGATGAACAACGTATGCTACTTATGGGACTTAAACGATTTGTTAAATATACCAATTACCCTGATATTGTAGATTTACGAAAAGAAATAGCTGAAAAAGTAAAAGCTGAAAACAGCTATTGTTTTTAAAAAATAGTGACTAATTCAAATCTAAAAGCGCTTCGAATTTTATTCAAGGCGCTTTTTTTTTCTTATTTTAGTAGAAAATTATTTTTACAATGAAACAGCTAATTAAAATTTTAAGTTTATTCATTTTTATTTCATTTTCAACAGCAAAAAGTCAAGGTTTATTAACTGAAAAAAATAATTTTACAAGACAAGATACTTTAAGAGGTAGCATTACCCCTGAAAGAGCTTGGTGGGATGTAACTTATTACCATTTAAATATTAAAGTGGAACCAGACAAAAAATTTATTTCTGGTAGCAATACCATACAGTACAAAGTAATTGATACTCAAAAAAATTTACAAATTGATTTACAACCTCCATTAAAAATCACCAAAGTTGTTCAAGATGGCGAAGAATTAAAAGTGATTAATGAAGGCAATGCTCACTTTATAAAATTAAATAGCGTACAAAATGTTGGAAACATAAAAACTATTGAAGTGTTCTACGAAGGCAACCCAAAAGAAGCTGTTAGAGCGCCCTGGGATGGTGGCTTTTCTTGGAAAAAAGATGCTAATGACAATGATTTTATAGCAACTTCTTGTCAAGGCCTTGGAGCAAGTGTTTGGTGGCCAAATAAAGACCATATGTATGACGAAGTTGACAGTATGCTAATAAGTGTTAATACTCCTAAAGGACTTATGGATGTTTCTAATGGTAGATTAAGGAGTATTGAGCAATATGGCGACAATAAAACTTACAACTGGTTTGTAAGTAACCCTATAAATAATTATGGAGTCAATGTTAATATTGGTGATTATGTGCATTTTTCTGATAAATATGATGGTGAAAATGGATATTTAGACATGGATTATTATGTGCTAAAAGACAATTTAGAAAAAGCTCAAGAACATTTCAAAGATGCTCCAAAAATGATGAAAGCTTTTGAATATTGGTTTGGTCCATATCCATTTTATAAAGATGGCTATAAATTGGTAGAAGTGCCTTATTTAGGTATGGAACATCAAAGTTCAGTTACCTATGGCAATCAGTATATGAAAGGATATTTAGGACGGGATTTATCTAGTACTGGTTGGGGTTTAAAGTTTGATTTTATCATCATCCATGAGTCAGGTCATGAATGGTTTGCAAACAATATAACTTATAAAGACATAGCTGATATGTGGATTCATGAAGGATTTACTGCCTATTCAGAAAACTTATTTATAGACTATTATTATGGAAAAGAAGCCTCAGCTGATTACGTGATTGGCACAAGATTAAATATACAAAATGACAAACCAATCATTGGTTATTATGATGTAAATAATGAAGGTTCAAGTGATATGTATTACAAAGGATCTAATATGTTGCACACCTTAAGGCAACTTATTGAAGATGATGAAAAATGGCGTCAAATTTTACGAGGTATTAACCGAACCTTTTATCATCAAACCGTTACAACACAACAAATTGAAAATTATTTAAGTACTGAAACGGGTATTAATTTGACCGAATTTTTTAATCAATATATAAGAACCACAGAAATTCCTACTTTGGAATATAAAATTGAAAACAAAGAACTTAAATACCACTGGACGCATATTGTAAACAAATTTGATATGCCCGTTCAGGTAACAATTAACGATAAAGAGCAATGGATATTTCCAACGGCTGAATGGAAAACCATTCCTTTAGAATCAAATAAAACAACTTTAAAAGTTGATAGAGATTTTTATGTTAATTCAAGTAAGATATAATTGAACGAAGAAACCTTAGAATTATATTTTAAAAATGATGATGAATGGCGAAAATGGTTGCATGAAAACCATCTTTCATCAAAGGGTATTCATTTAATATTTTATAAAGTTGACTATGAAAATGATAGTATGCGTTGGGAGGAAGCTGTAAAAGTAGCTTTGTGTTATGGTTGGATTGATTCTACTGTTAAAAGTTTAGGCAATGGCAAAAGGCGCCAATATTTTACACCTAGAAATGCAAAAAGTGTTTGGAGCGCATTAAACAAAAGATATGTAGAAGAATTAATTTCTAAAAATTTAATACACGAAAGCGGATTAAAAATAATAGAAATTGCTAAACAAAATGGCAGTTGGACAACACTTGATGATGTTGAAAATGGTATTATTCCAGAAGATTTACAAATTCAATTTGATAAAAATTCAGAAGCCTTAAATAATTATAATCGATTTGCGCCATCTTACAGAAAAAGCTATTTATACTGGTTAAATCAAGCAAAACGAGAAGACACCAGACGAAAACGCATAACTGAAATCATTCAATTATGCGCTAATAATATTAAAAGCAGAGATAATGGCTATTAAATACCGCTTATAAAACTACCATAAGGGTCTTTAAACTGAGTACCTTCCGTAAATCTATATTTGCTTAATTGTTTATATTCTACCAAAGCCCAAAGCAAAAACTCTTTAACAAAATAAGAGTCTTCTTTTGCTAATTTAGGTTGATGTTTTCCTAATAAATCATCTAAAGGTGAAATAGCATCCAATAAACTTTTGTATTCTTTCTCTCTTAATTCATCCAATAATTCAAATCCTTCTTTTTGATTAAAAAACCAAGAAACAATATCATCATAAGGACCTTCTTCGGTTTGTTTTTGAAGCTTTTCAATTTTAGGAAAAAATTCTTCAAACAAACTTTTAACGGCTTCTCCTATTAAATTGTAGGCTACCACTGCGGCACCTTCTTGTTCGCCTTCATAAACCAACTCAACTTTACCTGTAATTGAAGGAATAATACCAACAAAGTCACTTAATCTTACCATGGTTTTAGCGTCACCAGCTTTTAAAGCTCTACGTTCCGCTGTACTTAACAAGTTTTCTAATGCCGTAATACTTAAACGGGCACTTACACCGCTTTTGGCATCAATTAATTCACTTTCTCTAGCTTCAAATACAATTTGCTCCAATAAATCTCTAGCTAAATCTGGGACTTTAACCATGTTTTTTTGGCTTTCTACTACTTTAGCTTCTTGCTCAGTTATCAATCTAGCAGTTTCAATATCAACTGGATAATGTGTTAAAATCTGCGAACCAATTCTATCTTTTAAAGGCGTGACAATACTTCCTCTATTTGTATAATCTTCAGGGTTTGCAGTAAACAAAAACTGTATATCTAAAGGTAATCTTACTTTAAAACCTCGTATTTGAATATCGCCTTCCTGTAAAATATTAAACAACGCCACTTGAATTCTAGCTTGTAAATCTGGTAACTCATTAATAACAAAAATGGAACGATTAGCACGTGGAATCATGCCGTAATGAATCACTCTGCCATCTGCATAACTCAGTTTTAAATTGGCTGCTTTTATAGGGTCAACATCACCAATAATATCAGCAACAGTAACATCTGGTGTTGCTAATTTTTCAGCAAATCGCTCACTTCTGTGTAACCAAGCTATGGATGTATCATCACCTTTTTCTTTAATTAATTCAATAGCAAAACGTGAAATAGGTTGAAATGGATCATCATTAACTTCAGAACCTTCAACATAAGGAATATATTCATCTAACAAATTCAACATTAACCGAGCCAATCTGGTTTTTGCTTGTCCGCGTAAACCTAACAGATTAATATTATGACGCGATAATATCGCCCTTTCTAATTCAGGAATTACCGTATTTTCATAACCATGAACGCCTTCAAAAGTAGTTTCCTTATTCTTTATTTTTTGAATGAGATTATCTCTTAATTCGTCCTTTATAGATCTGCTTTTATATCCTGCTTTTTTTAAATCTCCTAAAGTTTTTATACTTTCTATTTTCATTTTATCCTCTAATTCTTTTTTTTCTGTTTGTTTCGTAATCTTCAAAAATCATTTCTCCTAAACCTTTTAATCCTGTATAAAATGCTTTGCCTTGGTTGGCATACGTAAACTCTCTAACAAATTGCATTAAATACGGGTCTTGAGCAATCATAAAGGTTGTTATTGGAATATGCAATCTCCGTGCTTGTTGAGCCATAGCATAACATTTATTAACAATATTCTTGTCTAACCCATTACTGTTTTTGTAATATTGCCCGTCAGGCAAACGCAAACAACTAGGCTTACCATCAGTAATCATAAAAATTTGTTTGTTTGTATTTCTCTTTCTACGCAACATATCCATAGCTAATTGCAAACCTGCAACTGTATTAGTATGATAAGGACCAACTTTTAAATAAGGTAAATCTTTAATCTCAATTTGCCAGGCATCATTTCCAAAAACTAAAATATCTAAAGTGTCTTTTGGATACCGTGTAGTTATCAATTCTGCTAATGCCATAGCTACTTTTTTAGCAGGTGTAATTCTATCTTCACCGTATAAAATCATACTATGGCTAATATCAATCATCAAAACAGTACTCATTTGTGATTTGTGAAGCGCTTCTTCAACAACTAAATCGTCTTCAGAAATATTAAAATCTGCAATACCATGATTGATTTGTGCATTTTTTAAACTTTCAGTCATTGAAACTTTATCTAAAGCATCACCAAATTGATAATCTCTAAAATCACCTGTATGCTCATCACCTATTCCGGGACTTTTACTTTTATGATTTCCTTGACCACTTCTTTTAATGTTTCCAAAAATTTTATCTAAAGCCTGTTGTCTGATAGCTCGTTCTGTTTTTGATGTAATAGATATATCTCCACTGTTTCCATCTGGATCAATTTCTTCTCGTATATAGCCTTTCTTTTTAAGGTCTTCTATAAAATCATCTACAGTATATTCTGAAGTAGTTAACTTATATTCTTGGTCTAACTGTCTAAGCCAATCTATAGCTTCATCAAAATCTCCAGAAGTATGCGTAATTAGCTCTTTAAAAATATCAAAGAGTTTATCAAAAGGAGATTGATATGGTGCTTCATAAGGTTTAAAAATAAAGCCCTTTTTATTAAATATACTTTTTGTCATAGCACTATAAAAATAATACTTTTTAAACAAAAAATAGATGTGTAGTGATTAGATTTACTTATACTATAAAAGGAAATAATATATAACCCGTTGTGCATTATGATTTAAAAGAAAAAAGTTGTTCATCTTACTGATAATCAGTAACTTGTTTTAACCACAAAACATTAATAATGAACAACTTAAATGCAAATTACGAAAGAATATTGGAAGTTTTACGAAAA
>JAIPBH010000021.1 GCA_021739635.1 Flavobacteriaceae bacterium
AGTCATCAACAGTATGTCCTTCTTCTTCTAAAGTATTGCCAGAAATTTTGAAATTACCTTGGCTATCATCATAGGTAAATGTAGTAGCGATTGGACCATCTTCGGGCACATTTTGTGAATATAAATGCCAACCTGATTCAATAGCGGCTTTTGATATTAACTCATATTCTGAATCTGATAATTTTTCTACAGATGTTGTCCATTTTACAGGCTCAAGTATTTGAGCTTGTCCAAACCAAATTATTAAAAAGGCAATAAATAAAGTTGCTTTTTTCATTTTTAAAATCACTATTAAATTATTTTATATCAAAAACTAAATCTACCTCAGTTGGAGGTAAGCATCTGCTATCATCGCAAACCATAAATTCTACTGTTGCAGCAACTTTAAAAGGGGCTTTTGATTTTAGTTTTATGCGTTGTTTAAATGACGCTTTATTTTCAAAAAATTTAATTTGCATTTCAAATACTGGATCATCAACCATGTGCCCTTTCTCTTCAATAGTATTTCCTTTTTTAAGAAATTTCCCATTGTTTTCAAATGTAAAAGTAGTGGCAATAGGACCATCTTCTGGAACAGTTTGAGAATACAAATGCCATTTAGACTCTATGCTTGCTGTTGCAACTAATTCATACTCTGTACCCGAAATTTTTGTTGTTGATGTTGTCCACTTTACGGGTTCAAGAATTTGTGCATTAGTAAAACTAAAAGCTGTAAAGACAAAAATAAAGATGACGCTTTTCATGTATATAATTTATTGCTTTGGTTTGAATACAATTTCAAATGATTTTCCACTACCGTCTAGTACTTGTTTTGCAATTTCTTGAATATCATTTTTAGACATTGTGTTTACTATGTTTTCAAAGTTTTCAGGATTATTTATGTCTTCATCATATCTAAAGTATGATGAAAGCCATTGCATATCGTAATCATTTTTATCTTTTGCTTGTTGGCGTTCTTTTATAAAATTTGTTCTTGTTTTATTCAAGTCGTCATCATTAATAATTCCATCGGCTATTTTATGTAGTTCTGCATTCACAATATCTACTAGTTTATCAGCCATATCTGGATTACAATCAAATCTAAAAGATACATATACTTGTGATTTTGGTTCCCTTGAAAAACTAGCATTTGCTCTTGGACTATAAGCACCACCTTCAGCTTCTCTTACCGTTTCTACAACACGCAATTGTAATATATCTCCTAAAGCATTGGTGTAAATAACATTATTTTTTGTGTATGGCATTTCCTTTTTATAAGCAATATTTACGGTTGCTTTTGGATCTTCCATTGTTAAATAAATATCTTGATCAATATTATTTGCAATCCATTCAGAACCATTGTCTTTAAAAGTTTCTTTTGTGTTTTTAGTGGGCAAACTGGCTACGTATGTTTCTAAAAATGGTTTTAATTGCTCTTCTTTAACATCTCCTACTATAAAAAATTCAAAATCTGAAGCATCGGCAAAACGTTCGTTATAAATAGATTTTATTTTTTCAAACGAAATATCATTAGCATAATCTTGATTAAAAATACGTTCTTTAGGATTGTTTTTACCATATAACGCTATAGTTAAACTATCTCGCATTTTTTCACCTAAATCTTTACTTCTTCTGATGATATAGTTATTTATATTACTTTCTAAAACTTTAAAAGCTTGCTCATCAAAACGTGGCTTTACAAAATAAACATGTACAAGTTGCAACATAGTTTCAACGTCTTTTGTATTTGAGGCGCCTGAAAGTGTTTCTTCTATATCATCTATGCTTGTTCTAACACTGGCTGTTTTTCCAGCTAAAACTTTTTGCAAATCAGTTGCTGTAAAATCTCCCAATCCAGACATTTGAATTAAGTTTCCTACTAAACTAGCCGATGGTAAGTCATCATCATTTAAAAGTGATGTCCCACCATAACTAATGGCATTTAAGGACACCTTATCTTTTTCTTTATCTACAAATTTGTAATGTACTTTAATACCATTACTTAAAACATAAGTAGTTGCATTAGTTTCACTATTTGTTTCAGTTGTTGTGATAGTACCTGGTTTAATATTTAGGTTCGATACTAATGTTTTTCCATCTAAGGCTTCAGAATAAGGCTCTAAAGTAGCATCATTTTCAACTGCTGATATAATTTGTTTTGCTTGATTCTCTGTTAAATTTTCTTGATCTTCAACACCAGTAACATTTAAATATCTATTGTTTTTTGCATATAACCTTTTAATGGCATTATGAAGTTCTTCTTGAGTTAGAGTACTTAATATTTGTTTTGCTATATCGTATTCTTTTTCAATATCGGTCATGGTGCGATTATTTAAGAAATCATTTTGAATGGTTCTTTCAATTTGCCTGTGACTTATATCATTTCTTTTAGCTATTTGATTTTCGTAAGAACTTGTCATTTTTGCAATAGCCCTATCAATTTCTGGTTTTAAATACCCATATTTAACAGCTCTTATAACTTCTGCTAGCACCTCTTGAAATGCTTCTTTTTGTTGATTTGGCTTTGGATAAACAGTTATACTAAAAGAATTTGACGTTCTTGACATTTGCCCATAACCAACTCGAGCACCTAGAAAAGTAGCTTCTGGTTTTTGAGATTTTTCTGAAATTCTTGCCGCCAACATACTTGTTGCCATAGATTCTAATAACGAACGTTTTAAATCGGCAACTGTTTCAGTTTCTAATGATTTTTTCTGACGAATACCAAAAGTAATATTTGCTGTAGACACTTCTGGATCTGTACCTAAACTATATAACATCTCATCATTCTCTGGAATATCAATTACAATGCGCTCTTTTGGATTTTCTATTGCTGGAATTTTTGAAAATTTTTCAATAATTTTTTGTTCTATGTTGTTAACATCTACATCACCAATTATGGCTATTGCTTGTAAATCAGTTCTATACCAATCGTGATAAAAATCTCTTAGGGCTTTATAATCGAAACCTTCTACAACAGACATTAAACCAATAGGTAATCTATCAGCATATTTTGAATGATTGAATGTGATTGGCAAACTGGTTTGAAACAATCTCATTTGCCCATTTTGACGTGTTCGCCATTCTTCTTTTATAACACCGCGTTCTGCATCAATTTCTTCATCTGTCAACAATAAATAGTTTGACCAATCTTTTAATATTGTTAAACAAGTATCCACCAAACTATCTTTTGTTGGAATGTTACTTAAATTATATACCGTTTCATCAAAAGAGGTATAAGCATTAATATCTTTACCAAAAACAGCACCATGTTTTTGCAATGTGTTTAGAATGCCTTTACCAGGAAAATTTTCTGTACCATTAAATGCCATATGTTCTAAAAAATGTGCAAGACCTTGCTGGTCATCATTTTCTAAAACAGAACCTACATTTTGTATGATATAATAACTAGCCGCATCTTTTACCACATCAGTACTTTTAATATAGTACGTCATTCCGTTTGATAAAACTCCCTTTTTTATAGTTTCATCTAATGGTAAAGTATTTTTGTAGTTAATTGATTGCGAAAAACTCAATGAATTTAAAGCAAAAAAAATGGTAATTGATAAAATTAAAATACGTTTCATGTATTATATGGTTTTTAAAGTTTGAAAAAACTAATTCTTAATTAAAGACAATTTTAATAAAAGAGGACTGTATATACAGTCCTCTTTATTTTCATCATATCACAGTGACTAATTCAAATATGAATCATAAAATAATCAAAAACAGATTAGTTTTCTTATTTAGACGTTATTATTAAATGCTTCCCCTATTAATAAAATGTTAAATTTTAAATTATCAGATTCTATTAATTACCTACTGAGAGCAATTTATTTTTATAATTTTTAGAATACCATAGATAGTATAGAAAAACATAATATCTGTTTTTTTAGTCCTTTTTATTATAGTTTTGTAGTCTTATTTCTTGTAAGCAGACTATCTAAATAATCCTTAGTATTTTCAGCAGAAGGTCGGGGCGCTTTATCAGTAATGATTTTTCCTTCCTCATCTAATAAAATAGATCTTGGAATAAGTCCAACACTAAATGACAACATGAAATCAGATTTTAATCCTTTATCAGCTAACAACTGTATGCCGCCAACATTCTTTTCAGGAACCATTTTTCTCCATTTATCGTAATCATTTTTTGAATCAATAGAAATACTTACAAACTCAATATTTTTATCTTTAAAGTCTTTGATTAATTGCGTAAGGGCTGGCATTTCTTTTACGCATGGGCCACACCATGTTGCCCAAATCTCTATATATACTATTTTGCCTTTTAAATCTTTTAAAGACGTTGTTCCACCAATATGATTTTCATAATTAAATTCTGGCGCAGCCATTTCTGGTTTTGTATCGCGTACCGAATTATATCTTGTAGTTAGTTTCTCCTTCATTTTATCATCAGTAAGCATGGTCATAATTTTAGGATAATCTGCTTCGTAATTTTCATTCTTTAAAGTCATTTGTTTAAATAGCATGCTTACAATAAGATCTCTAATTTTAGGACTCTTGATATCTTTAATTTGACTTTCTACATGAGAAATAACAGAAAGACTCGGGTTTTTTTTCTTAGCATCTTTTAAATGAAGTCTCCAACTTTCAGTAATTAAAATACGATAGCTTTGAATATTCTCAAATGCCTCTTCATCATCCATATCCATTTGTTTAATAGGCTCGTAATAACCTACTGGTAACTCTGGATGTTCTTTAGTGTGGTAAGCGTAAAACTTATCGTAGTTATTTCTAGTCAGTAAATAATCGTATTCTATAATTTTTAGTTGTAATTCTTTATCTTTCCCACTTAAACCAGAGTTCTCCAATAATTCTAAAAAAGCTTCTTTGTTTTTTTGAATTTTAAGTAAAAAATCGTCAACAGGAACTACAAAAAAAGTTTTGGCATCTCCTACCAACTGGCTTTTTAAAGTACCTCGTGCTACATTATAGTTATTTACTTCACTTCCCTTTCCAGTATATTTTGTAGACCGATAAAAATCGTCTGCATCAATGCTAACCGTTAAGTCATATCCAGGTTTAAAAAAAACAGTACTATACGCTTTTCCTATTTGATAATAATAACTTCCTGGTCTATCTATATATAAGGTGTCCTTAAAATTTCCAATGGAGTCTATAGCAACTTCTTTTTGAAAACTTTTTCCACTATTTGCAATTTCGATAATAGTTTCTTTGTTATTATTTATATGACCTGAAAACAAAACATAAGGTTTTTCATTTTGTGCACAAGAAAATAAAGTTGTAAAAACTAAACTTAGTATTGGTAAATTTTTCATTTGTTTTTGTTGTTTAGCAATGTTTTTAATAAACAATCTTCATGACAATAAATTTAACTAAAATGTCTCATTTCTGTATAAAGAAGTATTACAAGGTGTTAAAAAAGCAAGCTATTTGAGCTTTATTTAAAGTTCAATATAACTCAAAGAGCCTACTTTTTGTTAGTATAATTTATTAATATCCTGGATTTTGCTGACTTTCAGAAATATTATCGTTAGCATCTATTTCTGCTTGAGGAATAGGCAAAATAGTTAGGTTATTAGGATAATCTATAGCAATAGGAATTCCAGAAGTTGTACTATATTTTGTAAAACTTTTCTTTTTTCTTGTTAAATCAAATAAACGGTGTCCTTCAAACATAAGCTCTTTTCTTCTTTCGTCTTGTATCATATCTTTTAATTCATCTCCTGATTCAGAGTAAGGTGTTGCTAATAGATTGGCTCTTAAGCGAATTTCATTAACAGCATCTCTAGCATCTTCATCCATATTCATTTCAGCTAATGCCTCAGCTTTAATTAGATACATTTCTGAAAGTCTAATAACAGGTATGTTATTATCTCTAGTTGCATAAGCAGGATATTTAAGAACCTTTTTTGAAACTATTAAACTCTTTCTTACGTCACCTGCATCTAAGGCATTAAATAAGTCTGTAGTTGCATTAAAACGAGGTCTACCGTAATAGTAAACCATTGATGATGTTGAAGAGTTATCGGTAACTGTATTTACAATTGAAAAAATAGATTCAGTACTACTTTCTGCTGTCCAACTAGCAACATAATTAGAGTTTGAAACCAATGTATAACCACTTCCAATAACTTCGGTAGCCATATCGTTTGCATCAACCCAATTTTCCATATATAAATACACTCTTGCCAACAATGCTTTTGCAGAATTCTTGTTTAATAAATAAACAGAAGGTGTTTCATCTCCTATTAAGGTAATTCCTTTTTGAATATCTGCCACTATTTTAGCGTAGACCTCAGCCGTAGTATTTCTAGCTGGACTAATTAGCTCAATACCAACCTGACTTTCATCTACTAAAGGGATACCTAAATGGGATGCATCTGGGGTAAAATTATAAGGTTGAGCAAACATTCTTTGCATATCAAAATAAGCAAGTGCACGAGCAACATACATTTGTCCAATTAATTGAGTTGCTTCTTCCTGATCTGAACCAAAATCTAAACTTTCAGCCTGTCTAATTACGATCGAGGTTTGTGCAATGGCTAGAGACATCTTATCCCAAACTCTTTTTGCATCTGCATTAGTAGAAGTGGTTTCGTATTTATCTATATCTGTAAAAACAGTATAAATAGCTTGAACATTATCAGACATTACGTCTGGGAGCATTGTAAAATAAGAATTATAGTAGTAAGTGTCTTGAAAACTATTGTATGCGCCACTAACGGCAGCTTTAAAAGTTTCTAAATCCTTAAAAAGATTTTCTGTAGTAACTTGATCATAAGGGTCTTTGTCTAAAAACTCATCTTGATTACAAGAAACCAGTGTAAGAATAGACAATATAATTAGTGAATATATTTTTTTCATCATTTTATATTTTATGTTATTATTGCTTGATGTTTATTTGTTTAAAAAGACACATTAAGTCCAAAATAAATTGTTTTAGTTAAAGGTGTATCAAAACTGGCTGCACCAGTAATACCTCCTATTTCTGGGTCATTAGTTAATGTCTTATCTTTTACAGATGTCCATATATTATCTGCACTAACATGTAAACGCAATGCACTTATAAAGGTTTTTTCTAACATTTCATTTGGAAAATTATACGCCAACTCCACTCTTTTTAAACGAATATAACTTGCGTCATGAAGCCATCTTGAAGTAAGACCGTTTGAAAGTGTATTTAAGTAAACATATTTAGGAACATCTGTGATATCACCTGGTTTTTGCCATCTGTTATCATACACATATTTTGAGGTATTACTAAAATCTGTTATGCCTCTAAACCCATTGTCATTTTGTGCATTTCCATTTGTTTCAAATACCTGTCCTCCCCAAGAGGTATATAATTGAGCCGTAAGTGAAAAATTCTTAAAAGAAAATGTATTCATTAAAGACGCGTAATAATCTGGTGATGTTTTGCCATGATTATATTTTACTGCTTCTCCTATTACCATAGTTGTAGCTGTTTCTGTTTCATCTGTATAATACATTTCATTTCCTGTCTCTGGATCTACACCAGCATACCCATAAATATTTAGCGTATTAAAATCCTCTCCTACTTTTCTTATATAATTTCCAGAGATAATCTCATCTGTTTGAAGTTCTGTTATTACATTTTTATTAGTAGTTAATGTAATTCCGGTGTTCCAGCTAAACCCATTATTATCACTAACCACGTTTTTGGTGCTTAAGGAAATCTCAATACCACTATTTTTCATGCCTCCAAAGTTTTGAAAAACAAAAGTATCACCATTAAGAGATGAAACAGGCAGGTTATATAAAAGCTTAGAAGTTTTTCTATTGTAATAATCAAAAAAACCGGAGACTCTATTGTTGAATAAAGAAAAATCTAACCCAATATCAAAAGTTGCATTTTCTTCCCAACCTATTAAACCATTCCCTGCTGAAGATAAAGTAGATGCATTATCTCCGTTATAAGACCCTGTGGTATTAAATGTACCAGAATAAGCAAAAGGATCAATTTGGTCATTTCCATTAACGCCATAACTTGCGCGTAATTTAAGTGTGTTTATTGCTTTAACCTCCACTAAAAAACTTTCTTTATGAATATTCCAACCCAATCCTAATGCATAAAAATTTCCATATTTATTATTGGCGCCAAATCGTGAAGAGCCATCTCTTCTAAAAGAAGCATTTACTAAATATTTACCTTGATAGTCATAATCTGCGTTTACAAATAATGAACTAATTGAAGTTTCTCTCCTACTAGTATCTCCATCTATAGGATTTCCATTATCAAGCGTTTCCGAACCAGCACGCAACTCATTTGCACTCACATTAGTAATCTTCAAGTCTAAACCATTTCTTTCAGCTCCAACAAATACACCAAAGCTATGATCTTCCCCAAATTGTTTAGTATATCTAATTAAAGCTCTTGTATTCCAATTGAAAATATTTGTATTTCTTTGATTAGCATAATTTACACCTTCAGCTGAATAATTTGCTCCTTTCCCAATATAAGATGGATAATAATTATAATTCTCTGTTAATTCATAATCTCCACTAAGACTCGTTTCAAAGGTTAATCCTGAAATTATTTCATAATTCATATTTAAAGCTCCTCTAAAATCATTTGTTTCAAGCTGTCTTTTTTCATCAGTTAAAATGCCTAAAGGATTGACTTTATAATTATAACTTAAGTCATATGAGCCATCATCATTATAAACTTTAAAATCTGGTCGTATTAAATAAATATTTCTAAACGGATTGTAATATGAAGTTCCTGTTTCGTGGTTATTAGATCGTGTTTTTCCATAACCAACAATAGAAGATACATTTAGTTTTTCAGAGATACGAGTGTCGTATTTTAATTTGGCACTTACCCTATCAAAATTAATTTCTTTTAATGGAGTTTCATTTTTTAAATATCCAAGCGATAAATAGTAATTGTTATTATTCTTACCACCAGAAGCAGACAAATTATGCTGTGTCATTTGACCAGTTCTAGTTAACTCTTTACCCCAATTAGTACTTTGATTTGCATTAAATGGCATTAATGTTCCTGTGGGTGATGCTAAAAACGCCAATGCACCTGCCTCATCTGTTATGCCTAAGTGTGCCTTATTAATAAGGCCTTCAACAAAAAGTTCTTGAAGTTGTGTTGAATTAAGTCTTTCATTCATCTGTACGAATTCAGAAAATCCAACTTGTGATGAATATGTTACTTTACTCTTTCCAGATCTACCCGATTTAGTTTCAACAACAATAACACCATTTGCTGCCCTTGCACCATATATACTTGCTGCTGCAGCATCTTTAAGTACTGTTATTGATTTAATATCGTTACCATTAATATTAGATAAATCTCGACCATCAAATGTTGGCACACCATCTATTACATATAATGGAGTGCCTGGAGTTAAGATTGTTGGATCACCTAATACAGTAGTGGTTCCTACTATACTTGAAGCACCTACTCCTTCACCAAAAGCAGTGCCTACACCTCTAATAATTACCTGTGGCATAGATTGTGGATGGCTATTATTTGATATTATTTGCAACCCAGCCACGCTACCTTGCAAACCTTCTTGCAAAGTTTGCCTATAAGAGTTTTCATAAAAAGATTTATCAATATTTTCTGCGGCTCCAGTTACTTTTTCTCTAGATATGGTTTGATAACCTGTTGAAATTAAATTCACAACACCTAATTCAGTAACAGATTCTGATAGAGAAACATTAATTTCAGTTTGCCCCTCTACTGCAACTTCTTTGGTTGTAAAACCTACAAACGAAAACACTAAAACAGCACTGTTGCTAGTTACTGTAATATTATAATTTCCTTGAATATTAGTACTGGTCCCATTTGTGGTTCCTTTTTCAATAATAGTCACTCCTGGAAGCCCTAAGCCATTAGAATCTGTAATAGTTCCAGTAACTTGCTGTTGTTGAATATTTTTAGTTTCCTCAACTTTATTCAATAAAATCGTTCCATTATCTGAAAAAACATAGTTAAAGTCTCCAAAAGCAAGGCTTTCTTGTAACAATTTATTCGCTTTAATTGTTCCTTTTTTTAACTGCACTTTAGGTGCGTTTAAAAATAATTCAGACTTATAAATAAAGGTATAGTCTGTTTGTTCTTTTATAAGATCAAAAATCTGGTCTATTGATACTTCTTTATCAGTATCAATTATAATTTTAGCATTTTGAGAGAAAATGTTCTCCGGCGTGAAGCTAAAAACCGTTGCACAAAATAAGAATATCAATGTTCTCATAGTGAAATTTAGAAGTCCTTTTTTGCTAATTAAAAGACCTTTGATAATGTTAATTTCCATAAATTTGCATGTTGTTAGTTAGTTATTTATTAATTAATTATCGCACTAAGGGGAAATGAAGGTTTGCATTGTCAGAGATTTGAACCTCGTTCCCTTTTCTTTTTTTATTTTATTATAATTTTATTGTCTTCTATCTTATAGTTAATATTGTTGATTGATTTAATAATTGATAAAATATTTTCTATGTTTTGTTTCTTGTTAATAACACCATTAAACTTTATTCCCTCAAGCTCCTTATTTTCAAAAATTATATCGGTATTATACCACCTAGATAATGTTTTCATAATATCTATTAAAGGTTTAT
The DNA here is from genome assembly GCA_021739635.1 of Flavobacteriaceae bacterium. Taxonomy (GTDB): domain Bacteria; phylum Bacteroidota; class Bacteroidia; order Flavobacteriales; family Flavobacteriaceae; genus Yeosuana. The sequence goes on from JAIPBH010000021.1 coordinate 10,558, forward strand.
CTTTAAAACTAAAAATTCCTTTTTTCCAGGAAGTAACATTATAAATATCAACAAAGCCAATTGCCATTTCTCTATTCTTAATATTAATCTCTGATTGTTGAGTTGGTTTCAATATTTCTTTTGTAATACCATTGTCTATTGCAACTTTTCCTTCAATCAATGTAGTATAAATGTGACTTTCATCTTTATATGCTCTCAGATTAAACTCTGTACCTAACACCTCTAACTCTTGCACCTGACTAACAACTTTAAATGAAGATCCGTTATGATTAGTACTTGGAGATACATCAAAATAAGCTTCACCATAAAGCAGTTCAACTTTTCTAGTTTCTCCCTCAACAAATGCCACTGGATATTTAAGTTTTGATTCGGAGTTTAACCAAACTTGAGTTCCATCAGATAATTTTACAAAAAACTGACCTCCTCTAGGTATAGTTAAATAATTATATACAATTTCTGGCTTAGTTTCAGTTGTTGTATTATAAACTATTTCTTTCCCATTACTTGATAAATTATCCGCGCTATAATTTTGTCCGTTTTCCAAAGTAATATCTGTGCCGTCTTCTAAAGTTAAAGTAGCTTTATCAGTTCCAGCTTTAATAGTATTGTTTACAATTTTGGGTTCAGTAATAACTGCATTATCCTTATTCAAAATAAAGGTTAATGAAATTAGAAGCGTAATAGATGCGGCAACAGCAAACTTCCAGTAGCTAGGTAATCTTCTTAAAGGTTTATCTATATCAGCCTCTATATACCTCCAAATCTTCGAATGGTCTGCTTTGTCGCTTTTAACTTTTTCAATAGTAAAGTTTAACTCAACATGTCTGTTGAATACATCTATATTTTTACCAGTTTCAATCCAAGTTATAAGTTCTTGAGTCTCGTTTCTAGACAACTCATCTGAAAAGTATTTAGCAATAAGTTTTTCAATATTTTCTGTCATTTTAGTTTTCTATATATTACTACAACGAATAGAATTTAATAACCCCTAAATTATTTTGTTTTTTTTTTTAGATTTACCCTATTATTAAAAATGAAAGAAACCAATCATAATCTAAATCATACTTTATCTGCTTTAAAAAAGGGAGACAAGCAAGCTTTTAAAACTATTTACGATAATAATATTGTAGGCTTAATTGCTTTTATAAATGGTTATACAAAAAGCAAACCTCAAGCTGAAGATATTGTACAAGAAACATTTATAAAGTTATGGAAAGTTAGAGAAACATTAGATCTAAACATATCCATAAAAGGATTTTTGTATAAAACGGCATATAATAGTTTTATAGATAATCATAGAAAGAAAAAGAGAGAGTTAAAAATGTTAGATAATTGGATGCATACCCGATTAATGGAATTGACAATGGAAGATGAGGATATTAAAGGAAAAAAAATAAAGCTTATGATAAAAGCAATTGAAGAATTACCTCCTAAATGTAAAGAGATTTTTGTTTTAAGTAAGTTTGAGCACTTAAAATATTCAGAAATAGCCAAAAAACTTAATATATCCATAAAAACTGTTGAAGCCCAAATGGGGAGAGCCTTTTCTTTAATTAGAAAAGAATTTAAAGGCAATGACTTTTTAAATTTATTTCTTTGTTTTACCAAAAAATTTCTAATGATAAAAATTGATTTAAAAAATCAAAGTTCGATTTAAACTATTTGAAATTTTCCTTAGACTACTAATGGACTTGCAACAAAAAGTTGGACAATTAATTGCGAGATTTAAGCTGCTAGATTTTGGTTATACATTTCTTTTTCAAATTCGTTAATAGTTTTATACCCTAAAGTTGAGTGTATTCTTATTTTATTGTACCAAGTTTCAATCCAAGAAAAGATTGATAATTCAGCTTGAGACCTATAATTATATTTGTGTTTATACACCCATTCTGTTTTTAAGCTCTTAAAAAACGATTCAGCAACAGCATTGTCCCAGCAATTTCCCTTACGACTCATACTTTGTTTTACCAAACCATCATAACTTTTAATAATATCAGTAAATAAATAGCTAGCATACTGAGAACCTCTATCCGAATGGAAGATAAGTTCTTCCGTGATTATATTGGACTTTACAGCCATGTTCCATGCGTTTATTATAGTGTCCTGCGTTGTTAAATTATCACTCATAGACCAACCTATTACTTTTCGGTTATATAAATCAATAATTACTGTTAAATACATCCAGCCTTGTTTGGTTTCAATATAAGTAATGTCTGATACCCAAACGTGGTTTACTCTAGATACTTTAAAGTTTTGATTTAATATATTAGCAGCAATGGGATATTTGTGGTTACTATCTGTTGTTGCTCTAAAATTTCGCTTTCTCCTAGCAAACAAACCAGATGCCTTCATGAGTCTTGCTACTCGTGGTCTGGAAATGTGATGCCCTAGTTTTTCCAATGCCTTTTTTATTCTTGGTGCACCATAACTTTGATAGCTATCTTTAAAAATAACTGTAATGGTATCAGATAATTTCTGGTTATACAGCCAAAGCTTTGAAGCCTTCGCTTTTAACCAATTATAATAACCACTAGTGCTAACTTTTAAAACTTTACACATTTTCTCAACTGAAAATTTAAATTTATGATGTTTTATGAACCTAAATTTTTCTTGTCGCTCTTGGAGAAAATGCTCACCGCCTTTTTTAATATCTCGTGTTCCTCTGATATATCCTTTAATTGTTTCTTTAATAGGGCTATTTCTTTTTGTTCATCCGTTAATTTTGGAACGCCTCTACCTGGAAAACTATTCTTTCCATAGTCTTGGGATTCTTGTCGCCAGCGATGCAATACGGAGTAAGGAATATCTAATTCCTCACAAACTTGCTTGACATGACCACGGGCATAGCTTAATTCTACTGCTTTTTGTTTAAATGATGGGCTGTAATTTCTGTTTCTTTTTTTCATGATTCAAAGTTAATTTATGTAACCCTAAATCTCGCAACATAATGTCCAGTCTAATATAGTAAGTCCACCATGCCCAAGGTTGGGCTTTAGGATATGTGGTTGAAAAAAACAACCCTGGTGCAACACCTAATATTACAGTACCTGCATAATTTGTATTCTCAACAATATCATGAAATACAGGTAAAGGAGAACTTCCAACATTCGCTAACTGTATTGGTCGCTTGCCTGTTTCTTTTTCCCAAGCATCTAATTGTATGCCATATAATATGCGCGAAGAACCCATCAATACAACATCATCTTGGGCTAAGGTATTCAACCTATCTCGTTGAATTGCCCAAAGTGCTTTATTATCATCTATTGTAGGCACATAACCTTGAGAACGCCAATACAATTCCCAGGCAACAACACCAAGAATACTTGTTATAATTGCAATGCTTAATGCTTTTTTTAAATTCATGGTTTATTATATATTCATTGATAACAGTATTAAATGAAATAATGCTAAATGATAAATTTCTTTAAATAAAATGCTTACTAGATTTTTATAAACCTAGCTGTTAATTCTCTCTTATCAGTTTTTATTTTAATTAAATAGACCCCATTATAAAGGGTGCTAACATCAATTGCATTTGTATTATTTTTTAAATCAAACAGAACACGTCTTCCTAGCGCATCAAAAATTTCATAACCACCAATAGTTCCATTATTTACTGTTATAATTTTTAATACATTATCAACAGGATTTGGATAGATTTTAAATTTAGTAATTCCAAATTCTGATACATCTAAAGCAACATCAAAATTAGCTGTTACTGAAATGTCTTTGTCTATATTGGTGTCAGTTCTTGGGTTGGTTGTTAATCCATCACTCCAATCAATAAACACATAACCTGTATTGGGTATCGCCTCAACGCTTGACCCGCTTTCATAACACCTAACTGTTTGTGGTGTTGTACCAATAATAATACCACCTGTATTAGCTGTATATGCTAAAACAAAACTCGTGTTTTCTGTAATCGTAATACTTGCCGTATCTGAAAAGCCGCTTGAATTCGTGACCGTAACTGTGTAGTTTCCTGGTTCAGTAATCAAAAAATTAGCTTCAGTACCTAATTCACTTAATCCATCATACCAAGAATAGATAACACCGCCCGTTGCAGTAACACTAACAGCGGTTGTACTACAGTTTAATATGGTCGTTCCTGTTTCATTCGTAATTCCTGCTAAAACATCTAATGTTAAAGGATTGCAATCGTCATCTAAACCATTATTCAAGATTTCTGTAGCTCCAGGGTTGATTGTTGCATTACTATCATCACAATCTATATCTGAATTATATCCATCTGAATCACGGTCGACAATTACAACTTCTACGGTCCATTCTTTTAAAATAGTTTCATCTTGAGATAAAACTTTTAATATTTTAGAATTTGTAAAGTTAAATGTATTACTGCCAGAAACTATTTTTTGAGTGCCATCATATAATGTAGCACCAGGGCTTAACTGAAAAATAGCATTCAAATCGATAATATTTTGAGATATAAAAACATTACTATCAATAGTTACTTTATTACTTGTAATCGTTTTGTTTACATCTCCAGCACCATCAAAACTAAAATCTAAAATATTTGCCTGATTGCTTAATGTTGTATTAGCAATACCAAAGGCTTGAAAAACGTTTCCATAATGTTTATCAATTTGAAAATTTATAGTTGTAGTTGCGTTTACTATTTGGTTATTAACAGAATCGTAAATCTTAAAATCAATGGTTTCGTTAATAGTATTAGCAAAAACAAGGAAATAAGCTAAATAGCGGTCTGTGCTAGAAACATAAAGTAAGTTTGCACTGCCTCTTAGCTCTCCATTTACAAAAGCACCCACCTTATCATTAGTACTTGATAAGGTGGTGCCGTTAACATTTAAAAAAGCTGCAAAGGACATGGTATATTGATACTGACTCTCATTAACCTGCCAATTTGGTGCTTGCCCAAATGCACTAGTATGTAATAGGATTAAAGCTAAAATATTATAAAAATATGTCTTCATTTCTATTTTTAACTAGTTCTTAATAATTTTATTAATTACAAAATCTTCATCTGTTATAAAGTGCATTAAATATATACCACTGCTAATTTCAGGCTGAACAGAAATAGTATTTAAACCCTCTGATACTTTAAAGTTTTTGTTATAAACTAACTGACCTGTTACAGAATATATCTTTACAACAGCTGTTTGGCTTTTGTTTGCCTTAATTGAAAAAGAAAAAGCATCACTAAACGGATTTGGATATAAACCCATATCGGTATTATTTTCTCTTAAATCTATTGGATTATCAAAAGTTCCAAGTATGGCATCTTTGCTGAAATTAATTTTTTTGCTAGTAGGCTTTATCTCAGAATCATTTTTTACATAAAATTCTAATTCTTCATTACCTTCACCATAAACGGTTATAAAGCTTAATTCTTTATTACCATAAACAGCCTTTTTAGATTTACCTTTTAATGTGTGCTCTAAATCATAAACTAACAATTCATTATATCCATCAGGAAGTAAAACAATGGCATTCATATTGTTTGCATATTTTGTAAACTCTGAAGCTATTTTTTCTTGCTTGAATTCAACTGTTTTTTGGTTTGCGTTTTTATTTAAATTTCCTAAGTTTTTAGGATATTGAAGTTCTTGACCCAAACCAGACTTTAGCATATAGCCTTTGCTATCCTCTAAATAACTTAAAGACCCAATCCAACCATTAAATTCATCATAAATAGCAAATAAATTTTGCGATTTAATAACATCTCCCGGTGTTGCTTGGTACAACGACATGGCTTCGTTTATAGCCATATTAGCTGGTAAAGTATAAGGTAACCAGTTCCAATCTAATGTTACAGGAAAATTCCAAGTATTAATATTTACTGGTGTTCCTTTTATTTTTAATGATTGTTGGTTGTTTAAAAAGACCTTATACATTTTATTAACCGATAGACCTCCTTGTACGCTAACGGTACCACTCCAACCAAAACCATCTGTATAGGTTTCTAGCTGTGAAGGCACATTACTTAATATCCTATCATCCGTTGCTAAAACCATATTACTGGTTAGTGTATTAATATCGTTAAAATTATCATCGGCCACGTTAAATGAAACCCAAGTCCATCCCCTATTGAAAAGCAAATCTTGCTCTACAGCGCTGGTGTTTTCAAAAAGTATCGGGTTTATTAAATTTCCTTGAATATCATTCGATATAAATGGTATTGAAAGTGCACCATCAATAGTAGACTGTAATACTTTACCTTTAGTAGCATCCCAAATTCTAAAATCTAAAGCTTCGCCACTTGGATTATTACTGTAAATGGTTAAAAATATATAGTGTTGTTGGTACGATGCATTATATACCAAATTCGCTACACCTCGTACCTCATCATTATAAAACACACCAATTCTATCATATATATCATCAGAAAAGATACCATCAACTTTAATTCTACCTACAATATTAGAACTGTATGCATAGTCATTAGCGTTTACAACCCAATTAGGTTCTTTTTCTAATACTCTTAAAGTAATTGGTAGTTTTTGATTAAAACCATAATCAGTTTCCAAAAACAAGGTTTCATTATAAATACCTGCTGGCAACTCATTATCAATAGAAACCGTTATTATCTTTTTACTATCTGGTGATAAAGAACCTGAACTGCTACTTAATTGCATCCAGCTAGGTAAATTGGTAATGGCAAAGGGTTGTGAAGTCCCTCCACTATTTATTAATGTAATTTCAAAAGTTTGTGCATCACCATTATATTTAACTAGGTCTACAACCTCTGTAAAACCATCTACAAACCAGCTTACTTCATTTTTTTGTACATAAGCCGTCCATGTTATAGGCGATTCTTGTTGGTTATTTGCCGAATCAAACATTCCGGAAACCGTAATATCTAAAATTTGACCTTCTAAAACAGCCCAATCGGAGATAACAGGATCTATAATCATATCGTCTTGATTAATCACATGATTAACTTGAAAATTAATTAAGGCTCTGGCAGGCTTAATAGCAGGTGCATCGTTTGTATAACTTAACGTACCATTAACTAATTTGGCATCACTTGGCAAATTATCAGGCCCTGTTGATGCATGAAAATAACGCGGTCCTTTTGCATTGGTTGGATCAGGTTCATTCATGGTTGCATAGAGCATAAGACCTGTACTTTGGTTGTTTACCTCGTTAAAACGATCTCTACTAATTTGGTCTAGGTTTCTAACACTATTCCATAACCTAAATTCATCAATTTTTCCAGTAAAATGCCTGTCAAAGGTTTCAATATTAGCTAAATCAATATGGCCTCTGGCTCCTAACCAAACTTTATTGCCCGAAAAACCACCTATAGCGCTTACCGGATTAGAGCTTACTTGTTTGGCATCTACATAGGTTCTTAAAAGCCCCGATCTATTAAGTAACAAGGCTACATGATGCCAACTATTATCGGCAACACTTTTTGTAGTAAGTTGATACGATACGCCTTCACTTTCAAAGGTTAAGTTACCCGTATTATTCATATTAATAGCCCATTTATTAGTTAATCCATTGGATTGCACAGGGTCTGTACCATCGCCTTTTCCGTTAGAAAATACGGTAGCTTCTTGTGCTGTATTAGTTTTTAACCAAAAGGATATGGTAGCATCCATATTTTTAGTGAGTTGCACAGAACCTACATTATCTAATTCCAGATAATGATTGTTTGCAAACTCATAAGAGGTACCCTTTGGTTTTATATCCCAGTTGGTATTTACACTAGCATGTTTATACGACGCTAAATCATAAGCAATATTGCCACGACCTTCATCCATAGGCCAATAGCCTAAAAGATTAGCTTCATTACCAATAATTTTAGTATAAATATTGGCATAAGCATTGGCTAGCGTTAAGCTCTTACTCCACAATCTCAAATCATGAATGTTACCCACAAAGGTATTGCCTCCAATAATTAAAGCATTGCTATTGGTAAATTGTATCGTATTCAATCCTGTTTCACCGCCAATTTCTTTATCATCCGCGTAAATACTTAAACTTCCTGTATCATTATTAAAGGTGATGGTATAATGATGAAACAAGTTGTCTGAAGCTATAGGACCCTTAGCGGTAAGACCTCCTAATGTGGCTGCCATTTCTCCATTTACTATACCAATATTTAAACCTTCTTGTTGCGAAAAAATGGTGGCATTTAAAGCTACGGTAGCGTTTTTCATCCAGAATTCTAACGAGAAATCTCCTGTTACAATTCTTGGTTTCTCAATACTTACGGTATTATTTGCGCCTTCAAAATACAAAGACACGTTATTGTTTATAAGTAATTGGTTGGTAGCTCCTGTAATTTCTATTTTACTACCTGCCGAGTTGAAGAAAATATCTTCATTAAAGCTAACTCTTAAATCTTCACCAGCACCTAATATGCCATCTGTAGGTAAAGGCGTTCCAAAACGCACAGGCGCATTTAAATCTACCCTTCCTGTTATAACTTCAGATACAAACTGCGTACCATTGGTACAGGTACTTCTTGCTCGTAATTGATAATTACCATCTGGTAAGCTTAAACCAACAATATCAAAAGCAAACGATGGTTTATCGGTATTTTCTATAAATGTAATAGCTTGTTCACCAGCATTAGCTGCAGCTTCAAACTCTTCTTGACTTCCGTAATAGGTTTGTAACTTTGTCCAGGTAGATGAAGAGGCTAAACGGTACTCCAAATCAATTTTCTTGAAACTATTAAACGCCACATTAAACCCTGTTATCTCTACAGGTAATTTATTTATGGTACCATCTGTATTAAAGGCAGCACGGTTATTAAACACCCAATTATCTAAAGGTGCTTTTAATGCTACCTCTGTGCAAGAAGGTGCAAACTTTGCGGTAACAAATACATCTGAATAAACAGTAGCATCACACCTAGATTCTAATACTACTCTAATATTCTCATAATCATAAACATCGGATACAGATTTACCCAAGGTCATTTTATAAGGCACAGACTGGCCATAAGGCACAAATACCACCGTACCATTTTGTTCTATGTTTATTAGCGCATTATCCGGATTGGTTAAATTATCTACATATAAGGTAAAATATTGATCTGTTTCAGAAGCACTGTTGTTTTTAATAATTAAATCAAACTCAGCCTTACTGCTTTCTGGCACATTACTAACGCTAGCAACAGTAACCAGTATCTCTGGCACCTCGGCACGTTGTGTGGCATAATTTAGTTCTTCTTGTTTTTCTTCTGGTAGTGCTACAATTAGAGTGGCTTGCGCATCATAATCTGCATGGTTATAAAAAACAGAGCGCTCTGCACCTTCATAAGGGCAAGAGGTTACGCCACCTATGGTGCTAAATATAGGACCATAACCATCGAATAAATTAACCACATCTACACTCAATAAGTTTGCTTTATCATTATCTTTTAGGGTGTAACTTATGGTAGTGGTAGTTTGCTCTTCGGTTGATAAAGCAGAATTTATATCTTTTTCTGAATAACCAGAGGCGCTTACTACCATGCCTACTCCATTAAATGTTACACCTAAAGCTGTAGCAATAGATTCATTAACATATAAATTAAATTCAGTAGATTTTGCAGCAACTACAGTAGTTTCAACACTTCTTGTAAATTCTCCTACGCCGGCATCAAAAGAAAAATTATTTTCAAAATTACTGTTTAATAATGCCGCAACTTTATCGTTAACTTCTGTCTTATCAATTAAAACATCATAAATACGTGAATCAGTAGTGCCAGAATCACCATTTGAAAAAGCATCTTCTAATTCAATTCGAAAATCGTCAACTACAGTTACAAGAGACTGTTTAGCATTTTCTCTATCATTTTTTACTAAATATTTTGATCTTTCATTTTCTAAAATTAATTTCCGCCATAAACTTACTTGATCTAAGTATTGCTCTCGGGTTAAAATTCCTGGTTTATCTTTTTTAACGGGATCAGCGTTTTTTTCAGCTAGTGTTATTGCATTAACAGCAAGTAATTGCAATTGCGGAATTAAATAATTAATAATTTGTTTTTGAGAATATATAAAAAATGTATTGAGAGGTTCCTCTTTAAAACTAATTCTCTTTTGAGCACTTATGTATAAAGGCAAACTAGGATTTGCACTTATATTAACATATTCATCATCTGTCATATCTACTAATACCCCTTCTACATTTTTTGTAGGAATTGTAGTTGATGGTTCTATCTTATTAAAACTACCATAAAAATAATTTTTAGATTGCCCTATATACAAATCGCCGTCTGCGCCTACATACAAAGGATCATCACTGGTAGAAATGGTTTGGTTAAACGTATATGTTTTTGTTATACTGCTGCCATTGGTTATTGATGTTGATGTTGAAATTCCTGTTGATACATCTGCAGTAATATCTATATTAAGAGAAGGACTAGGTGGAGTTCCAAAAGTTAATTCTAAATCTGGACCTAAGGCAAAATCGACTCCAACAAAATCACCTGATTCATCTTTATAACTATTTGATGTAGTAAAAGAGATAGATTGCCCACTTTCAATAGATGCAAAGCTATTGGAACCTGGAGGGTCTCTTAAAATAATATCTGGAACATCTGGTGATGCTGTAACAAACGTTTGACTTCCGTCTGATGCACCGCCTAAAACGATTCCTTTTTTAGCATAGTCATTTTCAACTTCGTAAGGAATATTATTTAAAACATATTTAATATCTAAGGTGTTTGCAAAATCTCCAGAAATATTAAGTTTACCAGCTCTAAAAATATAATTAATAATACTGGCATCCTTTGCATCTCGCTCATATGACTCATTATTAGTAAACGCCAAATTATTTGTGATGCTAAGCTCGCCATCTGTTACAGGAACTGTAACTTCTTGTGCTTGCACTCCATCATAATTGGTATATTTTTCGAAACTTTGTAATACTATTTCGTAAAGATTATACTGTTTATATACCGGATAGGTAAACCCTACGGTACTAATCATTTGGCCATCAACATCAATTTCTTTTTCTGATGACTGACTTATAACGCGCAGAACTGGTGTGCTTCTGTAAGTAAAGCTTTTCTCATAGTTGTAAGGTTCTCCGGTTTCTACAGTCCCATCGGGGTATTCAAACTCAGGGAAGGTTACATCATTAACTTCAGAAAAAACCAAGTCTAAATCAGAATCTAATAGTTCTATATTATCATTATTTTTTACTATTTTAAGACCACTTGTTTGTGCTAATTGGTATTTAAGTGGCATTACGTCCACTCTATATTCTCCAGTTTCAATATGTGTTAAAAAATTAAACTCTGTAGAGGGAAGACTTCCATTAGTACTTCCAGGAGGAATGTAACCCAATGTAATATTTGCAACGCCAATATTGTTTATAGAGCTTATTGTTAGGGTTTCTGGGGTACCGTTATTATCTATGTCTTTTTTAAACAAGCCATTGTGCCCAAAACCTATGGGCTTTTGAGCCTCAACAGTACCTCCAACCACACGACCTACAACAGTTACTCGAGTTTTATCTATAAAAACAACTTGGTTTTCGCTGTCTTGAAAAAATTCTACAAAGTTATTATCCGGATTTGTAGAAGCTTCTGGGTATCTGCCATTATACTCAAACACATGGCCGTCTTTTTTAACGGTAATATAATGGTTACCTATGGGTACATTAATACTAAAGCTACCATATCCATCGGTTTCTACCGGGATATTATTTTGGTCTAAAACAATTTGCCCATCAATATACACATTGGCACCTTCTAGGTAAATAGGGGCATATTCTTTAAAAACATCATCTTTATTATCCACTGTCGCGTTATCATCTAACCAATATTCGCCCTTGGCATACGATTTACCTGAAACAGCATCTAGGTACGTATTATATCCATCTTGGGTAATACCTTGTACATTAACATTAGGTACAGAAGTCACACTTGGTAAAAAAACGCCTCGGGTATCGTACAGCACTTTACCTTTAAAAATAAACGACGATTTATCTTTAAAATTAACATCATTAACTACGGTAGAGCCCTCTCCTAAATACACAATTTTTTGGCTAGGCTCAAATTTATGTAAGCCATACGATGGTGTTATGGTAAAAGATTCGCCTGTACCAGAATATGGAATCGCAGATATTTCGTAATTTCCATTTGCATCGGTAACTCCCAGCACACCCAATTGGCTTGCCGTTGGTATATTGCCTGCGCCAGAAACCCATAGCACGTTATTAGTACCAGATGTATTTACCAAAGCGCCATGGTTTTTATTATAATTAAACCCGTTTCTGGAATAATCGTAAGCAAAATTACCCAAACCTTCTTCGGCTCTTATATACGATACCAACCTAGAATCGTTACCACTTATGTAGCGCTTATAATCGGTTCTTATTTTTGCATTTGATAACGCTGCTTTCCAGATTCTAATTTCATCAAAAAAAGCATTTCCGTTACCACCTATAAGTACAGTATTCCATAAGTCTAGGTTAACATTGGTAACTAAATCTATAGTTTTAGTAGGTACAACTACACCAAAGGTTTCATAGAGTTTGGTTATTACACCATTTTGATTAGCTCCTTCAATTTTTTTAACTAAAGTTTCATAAGCAGCATCCATTTGGCGGCCATTAATAAATAATTTGGGCACAGCACCATTTTCTAGTACTACCGAAATATGGATATAATTGGAGCTAAAATTAGATATGGCTACCAACTCATCATCACCGCGTGCATTTATGACTCCTGTAGGATAAAAATCTTTAATACTAAAAACAGCATCATCTACTGTTACCTCTATACTGTTTGAAGCCTCTAAATGTTCTACCAAAACTGTTTTTAAATTACCTTCATTTTTTAATGTAAAGGCACTAAATGCCGTATTTGGATTTTCGGGTTTTATCCAAGCTTGCAATGTTGCGGCTTTATCTATTGGTTTATTTAAACGTAATATATCTAAAGAACCCCCACTTTTAATATTAATTGCTGCACCTAAATTAACATTAGCACCATCAGCATTAGCTGTTACTGTAACATCGGGCACAGGGCTACCACCATCATAATTTACATTACCCGTAACTACTGCTGTTGGGCTTCTAAACCCAACGCCTGTAATGTATTTTTGCAAATACGCATCGCCATCTACACCAACGGCTTCAACCTTATATTCATAAAGGGTACCACCATCTACATACTTATCTTCGTATTCTGTTACATCTTTAGATACCGATGCTAATTTTACCCAATTAATTAAGTTTGAAGCGCTCGTATACTCGCGCCTACTAATTTCAATACGGCTTATAATATCGTAATTAGAGCGTAAAACCCATTTTAATAATATTTTATCGCCAAAAAAGCCTTTTGAAATATCAAACGACTCCTCTTCTTCTGAAAACGTATCGTATAGGTATAAAATATCCCATGGAAAACGAATATAGGCGTAATCATTACCTATAAAATTAGCATCTTTAGCAGGTGCTACAAAGGGTAAACCCACTTGTATGGTATAGGTACTCCCATCTGCAGGATCTGTTTTTTGGTCCGTTAGGGCTCCTGTAAATAGAATAGGCCCTTTATTATTTTGCGCCCAAAGCCCATTGGCCAGTAGGCCAAAGGCTATAAGTAGTAATATTTTTTTCATAATAACCATTTTATTATAGTTTTATTAAGTAATTAACACCATAGTTTATGGGTCTGGATTCTGATCCTTTATCTCCACTATTACCACTAAAATCATTAACTGTAACTCCTGTTGGTGATGGATTCGCATTAAAAGACTGAACAGGAGTTGCAGCACCAGAAAGTCTTGGAGTACTTACACCTGCCGCTGACTGGGTTCTAAAAGAGTGTGAATGCCCTGGATCTGTTATACCGTGTCCGTGATTGATACCATGGTTATGAAATAGATTATCATCCTGTTGTCTTGTGTTAAGGGCCGGCCCTACGTTACCTGTGAAGCTAGATACTGTATTTGTACCAGCTCCCCTTAAAAAAAAACCTCTCAAATCTGGTGCAAAATCACTTCCTAAAAGGGCTTTTAATGCAGTAGCATTTGCAGGCAAAGCAGCGCCATTACATAAAGCCCAGCCATTGGGCACTACACTTCCTGCAAAAGACATAATAGCTCCTGTAGGCACGCCATTATTTGCCGATATAGCGTATGGTACGTGTGGTAATAAAGATTCAGAAATTATCAAGGAGCCTCTTGTTATTCTTAGACTTACGGGATTATTTGAAAATTGCGGATTATTACCAGAACCTGGATCTATAATGGTTGAAAAAACTCCAAAACCATCTGTTACCACAGATTTAGTAATAGGGGTACCAACTGCTGTTTCACCCGAGTTTGTGGTATAATAAAATGTAAAAGTTAAGTCTATTGTTTTGTTTTGTATAGCGGTATTATTTTCATCCCGCACAATACCCTGTGCAGCTATGCCTGCAGAGGTAAATTGTGCTTGTGCAAAAGTTGCAATCGTTAAACATACAAATAATAGGGTTAGGCAAAATTGTTTTGTTTTCATCTTAAATATTTTTAAAAAAATTAATTGGTTCATGTTATATGTTTTGTGCCCACAGCCCTTTAGCTAGTAAGCAAAAGGCTATAAATAGTCGTGTTTTTTTTTTGTAATAGCCCTTGTATTATAGTTTTATTATATAATTAACACCATAGTTTACGGGTCTGGATTCTGTGCCTAGAGCTTCACTAGAACCAACAAAATTATTAACTACAACTCCAGTTGGTGATGGATTCATAGTAAAATTCTGCTCAGGAGTTCCAGCACCTTCTAATGGGTAACCATCAGACCCAGGTAAATAAATTCCTGGAAAAGAATCAGTTTTACCAAAAGAGTGTGCATGACCTGGATCTGTTATACCGTGTCCGTGATTGATACTATGGTTATGACTTAGATTATCATCCTGTTGTCTTTGGTTAAGGTTAGGCCCTACGTTAGTTGTGTAGCCAGCTACTGTATTTGTACCAGCTCCCCTTAAAAAAAAACCTCTCAAATCTGGTGCATTATTACTTGCTAAAAGGGCTTTTAATTCAGTAGCATTTGCAGGCAACGCAGCGCCATTACATAAAGCCCAGCCATTGGGCGCTACACTTCCTGCAAAAGGCATAATAAAACCTGTTGGTACGCCATTATTTGCTGCTATAGCGTATGGTACGTTTTGCAATAAAGATTCAGAAATTATAAAAGAGCCTTTTGTTATTCTGAGACTTACGGGATTA
The DNA here is from genome assembly GCA_021739635.1 of Flavobacteriaceae bacterium. Taxonomy (GTDB): domain Bacteria; phylum Bacteroidota; class Bacteroidia; order Flavobacteriales; family Flavobacteriaceae; genus Yeosuana. The sequence goes on from JAIPBH010000021.1 coordinate 25,707, forward strand.
TTTGAAAATTGCAGATTGTTACCAGTACCTGGGTCTATAATGCTTGAAAAAACGCCAAAACCATCTGTTACCACAGATTTAGTAATAGGGGTACCAACTGCTGTTTCAACCGAGTTTGTGGTATAATAAAATGTAAAAGTTAAGTCTATTGTTCTGTTTTGTATGGCGGTATTATTTTCATCCCGCACAATACCTTGTACAGCTATACCTGCAGAGGTAAATTGTGCTTGTGCAAAAGCTGCAATGGATAAGCATACAAATAATAGGATTAGGCAAAATTGTTTTGTTTTCATCTTAAATATTTTAAAAAAAATTAATTGGTTCATGATATATGGTAGCAAAAATATGCCGCCTTTTTATAAAAAAACCCCATTTGTGAGTGACAAAAAAGTGACATTTTACTAAAATTCATCGATGTAAGGGTGTTTTTTGAGACCAACTACTTTAAGATGTATTACATAAAAAAAGCCTTTTTAAACGCCTTAAAATATGGTATGATATTTACACTTTAAGTTATATGTAAGTAGTAAAAATGATTTGATGGGTGGTAAAAAAACTAGCAGAACTTTTAGTTTTTAAAATAAAAGTGATACTGTTTTAAAATGCTAAATGGATACAAAAAAAAGGAAAGCTAAACAGTAACTTTAAAATGTGCGTTGATTATTTTATAATAAAACAACATAAGGATACATATAATGATTGTTAAAACCAGAGCCAACAAAAAGTTTTTATATGGCTAATACGTATGTTTTAAATGAATTAATACCATTTATGCTAAGTTTACGCATAACCCTGCTGCGAGTTTGCCTAACACTGTTAATGTTTACACCTAATAAACCAGAAATTTCATTATCGGGAAGATTTAGTAGTGTAAAACAGAATAATAGCGTTTCAGATTTGGTTAAATTAGCATGTATTTCTTTTAAACGAATTAAATAACCTGGGTAACTTTTAGTAAACAGATTTTTAAAATCATCTAACTGTTTCGTAGTATACATTTTACTGATAGTTAAATTTGCATTTAAAGATTCTTTTAGCATGGATTTAACAAAGCCATCCAGTTTTTGCCTCGATTTATTTAATTGGCCCTGTAAATCTGTTTTTTCTTCTTGAATTTTAACTATTTTTAATTTTTCCCTTTTAATATAAAGAACAACAATTATGCCTAATAAAGACATTACTATAATACCTGCAAGTAGAATTATGATATATTTTTGAATCTGTTGTTTGTGTTGTTCCTGTAATTGCTTAGCTTTTAATAAATCGACTTTACGAATGTTTAACTCAATTGAGGTTTCTGCATCAAAACCTGAAACGGTAGCAAATTCTGTATTTAATTTATTGTTTACATAACTAGCAGAATCTGCGTAGATTAATGTTTTTTTTGCGTTTCCTTTTGCAGCGTACCATTTGCTTAATTGTTTGTAAACAGGCTCCATTCTGCGTAAATCGTTTATCTTACGTGCATTGGCCAATGCCTGAAACAAGAGGGTTTCTGCTTTGGCATTATTACCCAATTGAAGATAGATATCTGACAATAATACCAAGGCATTTGAGGCATTACCATAGCTATTTACACTTAAACACATCTCCGCATCTTCTCGTATTAAAGGGAGTGCAGCTTGTAACTCACCTTGTTTGTATAAAATTTCGCCACTATTACCATTAACGACTTTAAGCATTACAGAATCTTTAGTGACAATGGCCTTTTCTTTAGCGATTTTGTAGTAATAATAGGCTGAATCTAAAACACCTAGTTTGCTATAGACTAGACCCAAATTATTGAATGATAGCGCCTTTTCTGAATTAAATTTCGTGTTTATGGCTTCTTTAAAAAAAAATTTGCTCATATTAAAGCGTTGTTTCTTATAAGCATAGCCCCCTAAGACAAATGCTATATTATATTCAACTTCTGGGTCTGAAATGCCATTTCTAAGCAGGTAACGCGCATAAAATAGCTGGTATATGCCTTCACTAAATTTATCAGAATTCATTAAAGCTAAACCTAAGAGACACTTAAATTGTACTTGCATGGGTTTGTTATTAGCTTCGGTAATGCTATCTAACTCTAATAATCGTTGTATCCTAAATTCGGGCGTTAGGTTTGATAGGTTGTATTTTAGATTAAGTAGTTCCATTTCTAGAGCTAAATCGGAATCACCTTGCTGCTTTGCAAATAACTGAATGGTGTTTAATAAAGCAACTATTTTATCCTTATCATAGTTTGTAATACTTACAAAATTAACACCCTTTAACTTGTTTCTGCGTTCTTTTGCACTTAGATTTAGTAAGGCACCATTATTTGGAATACCTAGTTGTGCTCTAAGAGAAAGGTTTTTAAACCCTGATAAACTATCGGCGTTTATAGTGGTTTGTGCTTGTAATAAATTAGCCGCCAGGGCTATAATTAAAACCTTAGTAACTTTTTTTAAAATACCGCTTATTTTACTAATCGCTATATTCATTTAAAACTTAACTCTTTTAAGCTTTTCGCGTTATTTGTATTTAATGAAGATTGCCTTAAAAAAATATAGATATAAAATATTAGGATTAGACACCTTTAAATCTATATTAAGCTAACTACATTAAACGTATTAACTTTACATTATTTAAGGAGTAAAATTATCAAATAGCACTTAAGAGAAATATAGAATTTCGCTGAAAAAACATTAACAATAGACGGATGGTATGTAGCGATAGTTTATATATACTAATATATCGACAAACTGTAAAAGCTTATAATTGGTTTGGTGGTTTAGTTTGGGAAAACAGAACTTAGTTACATGGTTATTAGAGGAATTTAAAACTATTTATTTAAAGTAATTTAATAGACCACTTAATAAGTTTATTTGAGTTTTGGATAGTTTGTAACTCGTTACACATAGCACAAACCTTATATTAACCCGTTGTGCATTTTAAATAATGCTGATTTTAATATTGTTAATATTTCTATCAAAGATAAATTTATTGATATACTGAACAACAGTCAAAGCAGTTATCTTAGCTAGTACCCTGGTTTTAAAACCCTCAAAAGA
>JAIPBH010000011.1 GCA_021739635.1 Flavobacteriaceae bacterium
AAGTCTTTTGAGGGTTTTAAAACCAGGGTACTAGCTAAGATAACTGCTTTGACTGTTGTTCAGTATATCAATAAATTTATCTTTGATAGAAATATTAACAATATTAAAATCAGCATTATTTAAAATGCACAACGGGTAATATATAGTATTATTCAACACGTCTTAAACCTTCTAAATCAATTATCTTAATTTGTTTACCAATGGTAGTAATAAGGTCTTCTTTTTTAAATTGTGAAAGTACTCTTATTGTAGATTCAGTTGCTGTTCCTATAATATTAGCAAAATCTTCCCTTGATAACAATACACTTAAAGTTCCGTCAGATTTTGTTCCAAAACTATCATTAATATAAATTAGGGTTTCGGCCAAACGTTGTCTAACAGACTTTTGCGCCATATTTACAATAACATCATCAGCTTCTTTTAAGCCATGAGCCATTTCTTTTAATAAATCTAAAGTAAAGTTTGTGTTTTTTTGAAGGTCATTAATAATTTCAGATTTTGGTATAAAGCATAATTCCATATCATTTAAGGCAATAGCACTCAAATTAACACTTTCTTCACTTACCAAAGAACGTTGACCTATAAGTTCACCTTTAACAACCAATTTTATAATTTGATCCTTTCCGTTTGAACTCAACTTTGTAAGCTTACATATTCCTTCTCTAATACAGTAGATACCTTTTAAAGTATCTCCTTCTTCAAAAATAGCCTCTCCTTTTTTAACAATTCTAGATGTTTTACAATTAGAAATTCTCACTAACTCTTCATTAGTTAATGCTTTTAGAGAGTTAAATTCTTTTATAATACATTGTTCACATTTACCCATAGTAATAAACAGTAAATTAAAGAACTGCAAAATTAATTAAAACGCAACATATATCATATTTTAAAAACATGACATATATCATATTTCATTTTTAGTATATTTGAAATCTTTGCATTAGGTACTTAACGAGCAAATAAATTTATGGAACATCATACATGTTTCCACTGTGGTTTAAACACAAAAGATTCTGAAATACTATTTGATGATAAGCCATTCTGCTGCAATGGTTGTAAAACCGTGTATGAAATTTTTTCTGCAAATGATTTAACTTGTTATTATGATTTGCAAAAATCTCCAGGCTCTACTCCAAAAGAAATAGAAGGCAAATATAATTTTTTAGAAAACGAAAAAATTATTGAAAAATTACTAGAGTTTAATGATGGAAAAACACAAATAATCACTTTATACATTCCTAACATACATTGTAGTTCTTGCATTTGGATTTTAGAAAACTTAAACAAATTACATTCGGCTGTAAGTTCTTCCATTGTAAACTTTGGAAAAAAGACTATAAGAATTACTTATAATGCTGAAACAATTTCTTTAAAAGACTTAGTTATTCTACTAAATAGTATTGGTTATGAACCCTTTATAAGTTTAGACGATTATGGCACCAGCAAAAAAAATATTGACCGTTCTTTAATTTATAAATTAGGTTTTGCTGGTTTTGCCTTTGGAAATGTGATGTTTTTATCATTTCCTGAATATTTCGAAGTTAATGAATTTTGGTTAGAGCAGTACAAACCACTGTTTAGATGGCTCATGTTTTCTTATTCAATTCCTGTGGTTTTCTATTCTGCCCAAGAATATTTTATCTCAGCTTTCAAAGGATTACGATCAAAAATTTTAAATATTGATGTACCTATAGCTTTAGGTGTTTTTGTTTTATTCATTAGAAGTACTGTTGAAATTATTTTCGATTACGGTTCAGGCTTTTTTGATAGCCTTACAGGACTGGTATTCTTCTTATTATTAGGAAAGTTTTTTCAACAAAAAACCTATACCTTTTTATCATTTGAACGCGACTATAAATCATATTTCCCAATTGGAATTACTAAAATATTACCTAACGGAAAAGAAGAATCTATTCAAGTTTATGATATTGAAAAAGGAGACAGATTATTGATAAGAAATGAAGAATTAATACCAGTTGACTGCATTTTAATTAAAGGAAAAGCACACATAGACTATAGTTTTGTTACTGGCGAATCTAAAACAATTTCAAAAAATTCTGGAGACAAGCTTTTTGCTGGAGGAAAACAACTAGATGGAAGCATTGAGGTTGATGTATTAAAATCTGTTGAACAAAGTTACCTCACACAGCTATGGAGCAATGATGTATTTAAAACCGATAAAGAAGCAGTATTTACTTCAATAACCAATAAAATAAGTAAGTCGTTTACAATTGCCATTTTATCTATAGCATTCATTTCAACAAGTTATTGGCTTTTAATTGATTCTAGCAAAGCATTAAATGTATTTACCGCCATATTAATTATTGCTTGTCCTTGTGCATTAGCGCTTTCTGCTCCTTTTACTTTTGGAAACATTTTGCGTATTTTAGGAATGAAAAAGTTTTATTTAAAAAATGCTAGTGTTATTGAACAATTAGCCAAAATTGACACCATTATTTTTGACAAAACTGGCACAATTACTGCCAACAAAGATACTAGTATAAGCTATGAAGGTTTAGAACTTTCAGAGGATGAAGAATCCATATTAAAAAGCACCTTGCGTGGTTCAAATCATCCGCTTAGTAGAGCATTGTACGATCTTTTAAACGAAAACAACATTGTTACTTTAGATACCTATGAAGAACATTTAGGCAAAGGGATTGAAGGCAAATACAAAGAGACACAAATAAAAATAGGCTCTGCTCCTTTTGTAGGTTATGCAACCGAATCTGTAAACTTAAACACAGCGGTTCATGTAAGCACAAATAACAATTACAAAGGAAAATTCACTTTTTATAATGCTTACAGAAAAGGATTATCTCAACTTTTTAATAAACTAAAAACACATTATGATTTAGTGATTCTTTCTGGTGATAATGAAGGCGAAAAAGAAAACTTAACAAAACTTCTTCCAGCTAAAACAAAATTGTTATTTAATCAAAAACCAGAAGACAAGTTAGAGTATATAAAATATCATCAAAGTGAAGGCGCTAATGTATTAATGATTGGTGATGGATTAAATGATGCCGGCGCGTTGGCACAAAGCAATGTTGGCATTGCTATTTCAGAAAATGTCAATGTTTTTTCACCTGCTTGTGATGCCATTTTAGATGCTTCAAAATTTAATCAATTATTTGGGTATATAAAAATTACAAAAACAGCAATTAAAATTATTAAATGGAGTTTTTTATTATCATTTATATATAATTTTATTGGGTTATATTTTGCTGTTTCAGGGCAATTATCTCCTGTATTTGCTGCAATATTAATGCCATTAAGCTCAATTAGTGTAGTTGCATTCACAACACTAGCAACTAATTTAGCAGGAAAAAAACTAAAATAAAAACATGATATATATCATTTTATTAAATAAACCTTGAAAGTATTTTTAACCCTTTAATTAAAATAAACATGAGCGTCATTTATGTAATGTTAGCTGCAAGCGTTGTTATAGCTGTCATTTTTTTTGTAGTATTCATTTTAGCTGTAAAAAGTGGTCAATTTGATGATAGTTATACACCTTCTGTTCGTATGTTATTTGAAGACGAACTTGTCAAAGAAAAATCCAATAAAGCAACTCTAACCAAACAAGATTAATTATTAAATTTATGGAAGTACAACAATTTCATTACGATAATAAAATCGTTACAAAATTCATTTATGCCACAATAGTTTTTGGAGTGGTTGGAATGACAGTAGGTTTACTACTCGCATTTCTGTTTTTATTCCCAAGTTTAACCGATGGGATTTCCTGGCTAAGTTTTGGTCGTTTAAGACCATTACATACTAATGCCGTAATTTTTGCATTTGTGGGAAATGCCATGTTTGCAGGTATTTATTACTCCTTACAAAGATTGCTTAAAGCTCGTATGGCGAGTGACCTTTTAAGTAATATTAACTTTTGGGGTTGGCAACTTATTATTGTTGCTGCAGCCGTTACACTTCCTCTTGGTATGACAACTTCTAAAGAGTATGCCGAATTAGAATGGCCTATAGATATAGCCATTGCTTTAATTTGGGTTGTCTTTGGTGTGAATATGATTTGGACTATTTTAAAAAGAAGACAACGTCACTTATACGTTGCCATTTGGTTTTACATTGCTACGTTTGTAACCGTTGCTGTTCTTCATATTTTTAATAGTTTAGAATTACCAGTTAGTTTAACAGGTATGAAAAGTTACTCTGTTTATGCAGGTGTACAAGATGCACTAGTACAATGGTGGTATGGCCATAATGCTGTGGCATTCTTCTTAACAACTCCTTTCTTAGGATTAATGTACTATTTTGTACCAAAAGCAGCAAATAGACCTGTGTATTCATACAGACTTTCAATTGTTCACTTCTGGTCATTAATATTTATCTATATCTGGGCAGGACCTCACCATTTACTATATACAGCTTTACCAGAATGGGCACAAAGTTTAGGTACAACATTTTCAATTATGTTATTAATGCCTTCATGGGGAGGTATGATAAACGGTTTGTTAACATTACGCGGTGCATGGGATAAAGTAAGAGTAGATCCTGTTTTAAAATTTTTAGTAGTAGCCATTACCGGTTATGGAATGGCAACTTTTGAAGGGCCAACATTATCATTAAAAAATGTAAACGCCATTGCGCATTTTACAGATTGGATTATTGCACACGTTCATGTTGGAGCACTAGCATGGAATGGTTTTATGGCTTTTGGTATGATTTATTATCTAGTTCCTAGACTATTTAAAACAAAATTATTTTCTTTAGGTTTAGCTAATTTACATTTCTGGTTAGGCACCTTAGGTATCATTATGTACGCATTACCTATGTATGTTGCAGGGTTTACTCAAGCCAGTATGTGGAAACAATTTAATCCTGATGGAACCTTAGTTTATGGTAATTTCTTAGAAACAGTTACAGAAATTATGCCTATGTATTGGATGCGTGCTATTGGTGGCACATTATATCTATCTGGTATGCTAATTTTAGTTTACAATATCATTGCAACAATTAAATCTGGAAGTGCCGTAACTGATGAATTAGCAGAAGCTCCTGCGTTAGAGCGCGTTTCTAAACACAGATTAGCTGGTGAAGGATGGCATTCTTGGTTAGAACGTAAACCAGTAAAATTAACTATATATGCAACCATTGCCATTCTTATTGGTGGTATTGTTCAAATTATTCCAACCATATTAGTTAAATCTAATATCCCAACTATTGCAAGTGTAAAACCTTATACTCCTCTTGAGCTTGAAGGACGCGATCTTTACATACGTGAAGGTTGTGTGGGTTGCCACTCGCAAATGATACGTCCTTTTAGAAGTGAAGTAGAAAGATATGGAGAATATTCTAAAGCTGGTGAATATGTATATGACCATCCATTCCTTTGGGGAAGTAAGCGTACAGGACCAGATTTACATCGTGAAGGTGGAAAATATTCTGATAACTGGCATTTAAATCATATGTATGACCCACGAAGCACCTCTAGTGGATCTATTATGCCGAGTTATCAATGGCTAGTTAAAAATGAGCTTGACAAATCTCAAACAGAGGCTAAAATGAAAACAATGGTTTCTCTAGGAGTTCCTTATACCGAGCAAGATATTGCCAATGCACAACAATTAATGCTAGATCAAGGTACTCAAATTGAACAAAATTTATATAATGATCCAGATTTTGTTGCTAGTTATGAAGCAGACAAAAAGAATGCAGCTGATAGTGGTACACCATTCATTGAAATGAAAAATCGTGAAATAGTAGCTTTAATTGCTTATTTACAACGATTAGGAACAGACATTAAAGTAAAAGATGGTCAAAACTAATTAATGCAATAAAGAAATCATGTTGAAATTTGTCAAAAATTATATGGAAACCATTTCAGGAATTGAAATTTATCCAATTATATCTTTACTTATATTTTTTACATTCTTTGTAATTCTATTCTGGTGGGTATTTACTGCCAAAAAAGAATACATCAATGTAGTAAGTAATCTTCCTTTAGAAAACAATAACCAAAACGATATTTTGTTATGAGAAATCTTTTTCCATCTTACGTCAGAGTTCCATTAGTATTCTTCTTAATCTTTGGACTTGTAGAATATTTTGTTGATTCTGGCAGTCAACCAGCATTTATAAAATTCCCAATAGTACTTTTATTTTTACTACTGGTATTATTAATTCTTATAGCTATTGAAGCTATTATTGGTGCCTTAGAAAACGTGATGTTCCAAAGCTTAACTGAAGAAGGAAAAGAACGCTTTTTAGCTTCAAAAAACAAAGTTCCACAATTCAACTGGATTAAAAATATCTATAAAAAATTAGCAGGAACAAAACCAATTGAAGAAGAAGGTGAACTTATTTTAGACCATAATTATGATGGTATAAAAGAACTTGACAACTCATTACCGCCTTGGTGGTTATATTCATTTTACGCCTCTATAATTTTTGCCGTTGTATATTTAGTAAACGTTCATATTCTTGGAAACAATAGTCAGTTTGATGAATATGCAATTGAATATAAAGAAGCCGAAATTAGTATTGCAGAGTACAAAAAAAACGCAAAAGATTTAGTAGATATTAATACCGTAACCTTACTTACTGATGCTGCCGATTTAAATAGCGGTAAAGCCATTTTTACGCAAAATTGTATTCCTTGCCATATGGCTGATGGTGGTGGTGGTATTGGACCAAACTTAACCGATAACCATTGGATTTTAGGTGGTGGTATTAAAAATGTATTTAACACAATTACAGAAGGTGGACGTGACGGAAAAGGAATGATTTCTTGGAAACAAAGTTTTAAACCTTCAGAAATTGCTCAAGTTGCTAGTTATGTTCTATCATTACAAGGCACCACGCCTGCTAATCCTAAAGCTGCTGAAGGTGAAATTTGGGTTGATGAAACCGCAACTGCTCCAACCGAAGCTATAGAAACAACCACTGTTGAAGCAGATTCCCTTTCAATATCTGCTAATTAAAAATTAAACAAATATTTTAAGAAGCAATAATATAAACATCTAATATTATTGCTTCTATAATCTTATCATCTCATCAAAAAATGGAAACCCCAGAAAACGAAAAATTTAGAGATTCAATTAGTACTATAAATGAGGAAGGTAAACGTGCTTGGATTTTTCCTAAAAAACCAAGTGGAAAATTTTATGAGTATAGAAAATTAGTAAGCTATATCTTATTAATATTTTTAGTTGCCGCACCTTTTATAAAAATAAATGGAAATCAATTTTTAATGTTCAATATTTTAGAACGTCGATTTAACATTTTTAGTTTTCCGTTTTGGCCTCAAGATTTTCATTTGTTTGTAATTTCAATGATAACTGGAGTCATCTTTATAACACTTTTTACAGTAGCTTTTGGACGCATTTTTTGTGGATGGATTTGCCCTCAAACTATTTTTATGGAAATGGTTTTTAGACGTATTGAATTTTGGATAGATGGAGACAGAGGAAAACAAATAAAACTTGCTAAACAACCTTGGAATGCCGAAAAAATAAGAAAACGTCTTTTAAAGTGGTTTATCTTTTTAGTCATTTCATTTTTAATTGCCAATGTATTTTTAGCATACTTAATTGGAAGCGATAAAGTAATTCAATATGTAATAGAAGGTCCAGTTAAGCATTTATCAACGCTTTTCCCTTTAGGTATTTTTACAGCCGTATTCTACTTTGTATTTGCTTGGTTTAGAGAACAAGTTTGTATTATTGCTTGCCCATACGGAAGACTACAAGGCGTTTTATTAGATAACAAATCAATCATTGTAGCTTACGACCATAAACGTGGAGAAGCTGAAAACGGTAGAAAAAAATGGCGTAATGACGAAGATAGAAATGCTTTAGGACATGGAGATTGTATAGATTGTACCCAATGTGTTCATGTATGCCCAACAGGAATAGATATAAGAAACGGTACGCAACTAGAATGTGTAAACTGCACGGCTTGTATTGATGAGTGTGATTCTATTATGGAAAAAGTAGGTCTTGAAAAAGGACTTATTAGATATACTAGTGAAGCAGAAATAGAAAACAAAGAGCCTTTTAAACTAACTGCCAGAATGAAAGGCTATATTGCAGTTCTTATTATCCTTATTGGAGTTTTAACTGGCATGTTATTTTTAAGAAATGATGTAGAAGCCACAGTATTAAGATTACCAGGACAATTATTTGAACATAAAGAAAACAATATTATAAGTAATGTGTTTACTTATAAATTAGTAAATAAAACTACCAAAGAAATTGATAATGTAGTTTTTAAACTAAGAAAATATAAAGGCACTATTAAATTAGTTTCAACTAAAGATAACTTCACTGTTCCTGCACAAGGAATTAAAGAAGGTACCTTATTTATTGAAATTAATAAAAGTGATTTAAACGGCGATAAAAACAAATTAATGATTGAGGTTTATAGTGATGATAAACTCATTGAAACCACAACTGTTAACTTTTTAGGACCAAGAAGTTACAACTAAAATAAAAATATTATGAAATTTAATTGGGGAACCGGAATTATTATAGCTTTTGTTTGCTTCATTTCATTCATTATGTATTTTGTTATTTCAATGAATTTTAATGATAAATACAATCATGATTTAGTAACAGAAGACTATTATAAAGTAGAGCTAGGCTTTCAAAATGATATTAACAAACAAAAAAATGCTAACGCACTTGAAGAAAATATAACATATACCAAAACAAGTGAAGGTTTGCTTTTAAAGTTTCCTCAAGTATTAGATTCAAAAAAAATTACTGGTAAAGTGTTCCTATATAGACCGTCTAACAAACAACTAGATTTTGAAACTCCAATTTCATTGTCTGAACCTTATTTGCTCGTACCTGACAAACGTTTATTAGATGGTCGATGGAACATTTCTATTGATTGGCAGTATAATGGTAAATCATATTTATATAAAAAATCTATAGTCTATTAAATATGTTTCTTTCGGCATTAATTTTTGGTTTCTTAGGAAGTTTTCACTGCGTAGGAATGTGCGGTCCTATTGCTTTTATGCTTCCTGTTGATCGAACTAATGTTTATAAGAAAATTAGTCAAATATCATTATACCATTTTGGGCGGCTTTTAAGCTACAGTATAATAGGCTTAGTTTTTGGTATCATAGGAAAAAGTCTTTACTTGTTTGGCTTTCAACAACAACTTTCCATAATTATTGGAGTATTAATGATAGTTGTGGTCATTATTCCTTATAAAACTTTCAATAAGTATAATTTTTCAAAACCTATATATAAAATAATTTCAAAAGTAAAATCTGCTTTAGGCACTGCATTAAAGAAAAAGACGTCTGATACTTTTTTAACCATTGGTTTTTTAAATGGATTCTTACCTTGTGGATTAGTTTATATGGCAGTATTTGGCGCCATAGCTAGTGGAAACGAATTAGAAGGAAGTTTATACATGCTGTTTTTTGGATTAGGAACCATACCATTAATGACATCAGCTATTTATTTCAGCAATTTTTTAAAAGGCGCTATGCGTCAAAAAATCCAAAAAGCTATTCCTGTATTTGTAATTTTAATTGGTACTCTTTTTATTCTTCGAGGATTGGGTTTAGACATTCCATACCTATCTCCAGCTCCAATTTCTGAAAAAGTTTCAAACTCAATGAATTGCTATTAACAATTCCATTTTTTTGAACTGTTATATAAAAGACATTAATTACAATTGAGTTAAAGTTAAATAGTTAAAAATAAAAAGGGAACAACTTTTTAAAAAGTTGTTCCTTTAAAAATAAAAATTAGTCACTCTACAATAAGTTATACCATTTAAACTGTCATTGAAAACAGTTGTACATCAGGCGTTTTTCTTTGTAATAACAAATCAAAAGCCATACAAATATTTCTAACAAAAGGTTGTCCTTTAGGCAGTATTTTAATTGATTTTGCTTGAATCTCTAAAAGCTCATCATGTTCCATTTCTTTAAGCTTTATTAATACTTCTGGAATTTCTGGAAAATACATAGCATTTAATTCCCAAGAGGTTTCAAAACTACACATTAAATTAAGTATATGTCTTCTTATAACTAAATCTTCTTCATTCAAGATATGACCTCTATAAATGGGTAACTCATTTTGTTCAAGTAAATCGTAATATTCTTCTAAAACTTTCACGTTTTGACCAAATCCATACCAACTATCACCAATAGAAGAAACACCTAAACCTATCATAGTTTGTGTTTTAGAAGCAGTATAACCCATAAAATTTCTATGTAAACTTTTGTTTTGCATAGATTTATAAAGAGAATCTGAAGGCAATGCAAAATGATCCATCCCAATTTCATGATACCCAACTTCGGTAAGCAGTTGCTTTCCTAATTCGTATTGTTGACGCTTCAATTCTGCTTTTGGTAAATCAGAATCTTTAAAACCTCGTTGTCCATTTCCTTTTATCCATGGCACATGGGCATAACTATAAAAGGCTAACCTGTCTGGAGCTAACTCTTTTGTTTTTAAAATGGTTTGCTCAACATGCTCTAAGGTTTGAAATGGCAAGCCAAAAATAATATCGTGCCCAACAGATACATAACCAATTTCTCTAGCCATTTCTGTGGCTCGTTTTACATTTTCAAATGGCTGAATTCTATGAATGGCTTTTTGAACTGTAATATTATAATCTTGAACTCCAAAACTCACACGATTGAATCCTACATCATATAAAGCTTGTAAATGAGCCTTAGTAGTATTGTTTGGATGTCCTTCAAAACTAAATTCGTGTCCATCAGCAAGTATAGCATCTTTTAAAATACCTTGAATTAATCGTTTTAAATTTTCAGGATTAAAAAACGTTGGTGTTCCACCACCAAGATGCAATTCTTTAATTATTGGCTTTTCATCAAACAATTCTAAATACAACTGCCATTCTTTTAAAACCGCATCAATATATGGCGACTCTACATCATGTTGCTTAGTAATACGCTTATTACAACCACAAAAGGTGCACAAACTTTCGCAAAAAGGCATATGTATATATAAACTAATGCCTTCTTTTGAATTACTTTCATTGAAAGATGTCGTTAAAGATGACTTGTATTTTTTTACTGAAAAGGTATCATCATTCCAATATGGAACGGTTGGATAACTTGTATATCGCGGTCCGGCAATATTATATTTATTAACTAAAGACTTGTTCATACCTACAAACTTAGGCCAAAATTAATTTAATAGAAAATTTAAAAACATGATATTGGTCATAATGATATTTGCAGAAGGTTTAAATTTATCTTAACTTCCATCAAAATTAAATTTTAAAAATATTATGAAAAAAACATTCATTTTCACTTTAGCATCGCTTATGGTTTTAACCATAGCATGTAAAAATGAAAAAAAAGAAACAGAACAAAAAGTTGAAGAACCTGTTACTGAAAAAGTAGAAGAAACTTCAAATGTTGAAGTCATTAAGTTTTCACTTGAACCAAAAAGTGACAGTAACGTTTCTGGAACCGTGACATTTACACAAGAAAATGGTTCTGTAACGATGGTTGCAGAAATGGAAGGATTAACCGAAGGTATTCATGCCATACATATCCATGAAAAAGCAGACTGCTCTTCAGCTGATGGAACATCAACCGGTGGACACTGGAATCCAACAGCACAACCACACGGAAAATGGGGCGCAACCGAAGGTTATCATAAAGGAGATATTGGCAATTTTACAGCCGATGCAACTGGTAAAGGTTCTATTACTTTTACTACTGATACATGGTGCATTGGTTGTGGTGATGAAGCTAAAGATATTCTTGGAAAAGCTGTTATTGTTCATGCAGGAACAGATGATTATACAACGCAACCAACTGGTGACGCTGGCGGTAGAGTAAGTTGTGCCGGTATTATTAAGTAAAATTTTGTACCTAATATTTTGAAAGCTACTTTAAAAAGTAGCTTTTTTTATTTTTAAAAGTATCTTTACTTTGTAAAAAATTAAATATATGAATCCATCAGCAAATGGCTGGATAAAAAAACTTTTAAAAGAAATTTCTAATAATAAGGATTACTCCACGTTATCTGAAATTGACTTTTATAATGCTTTAAAGTTAAGCGGATTTATATATGGAAGTAACATTTCAATCATACATAATTGTATTGAAAACAAAGAGTTTACTGAAGAAGAGCTCTCAAAAATCAATTTAATATTAGCTTTCTATTTTATTCATCATAATTATAATAAAACTGATGATTTTATCAATAGTGTTATTACTTTTTATAACACCATTGATAATTACAAATCATCGTTTTTTGAAGGTCTTTTAGGTAAAAAAATATCGGCAGGATTGCTTGAAACCATGATTAATAAGCGTGTCTATATAGATGACAATCTTATTACTAAAAACTTTAAATACTTTATTACCAATGCGCTTTTATTTATTGATATTATAGCTTATCAAAAATTTGTTACTTCAAATACCATATCAGACAGCTATTTAAAAGATTTAGAATCGGGCATTGAAACCATCGTATCACAAATATTGGATGCCAAAAAGAATAAAACAAAATATGATGAAGGTTTAATTAAACTTTTTGAATCGTCGTTAAGATATCAAAGTGACCATATACTTACTTACGCCGAAATAGTAGAAAGACCTTATACGGCATTAGAAAAATACTATCTCATTGATATGGCTTGTATGGCTTTTTGGAGTGATAAAATTATTGACCTTGATGAACAGAAAAAGCTAATTAGGTTAGGTAATGATTTGCAGGTAAGTCAAAAAATAATTTCTAAATCTATTGATGACATTAATGCTTTTTATACATTAAACAAAGACAAAATTGCTATACTAAGTTCAAATAACATGATACAGAGTTTTTACAAAAACTCAAGTAAAATGGTTAGCAAACTTATTAAAAGAAACAGTAAACGCCTTTTAAACGAACTTAGAGAAAGTAAAGAACTCATGGTTTTGCTCACAAAATCTACTACAAGACCATTAACAGATGAAGAGCAAAAAAAAGTTCAGGAGCAACTAATTGACATTATGAAATCCATTCCAAGTTTAGCCATTTTTATACTTCCAGGCGGAGCCATACTTTTACCCTTATTTGTAAAATTTATTCCTAGACTATTACCATCAGCTTTTGATGAAAACAGAATTGAAGAATAAAAAACCTAAGAAAAATTAATTTCCAATATTTTTTCTTTTAGATTTACCAAAACTAAACAACTAATTAAGGAATCATTTTCATGAAATCATTCACAATTCAAGAAATCAATGCCGTTTTAAATGGCGAATTGATTGGTAATACATCTCAACGTATTGATGGACCAGAACAATTAGAAAAAGCCAAAATCAATCAAATTACTTTTATAGGAAGTCAAAAATACGTCAAACTTTGGGCAAAATCAAAAGCCAGTGTTGCCATAGTAAATGATAACTTAACTCTTGAACCAGGAGAAAATCGCGCCTTCATAAAAGTTAAAAATGCCGATTTAGCCATGGCAAAAATTTTAGACTTATTTAATCCGCCAACTCCAGTTTTTGATACCAATATTCACCCAACAGCCGTGATTCATGAGTCTGCGATTATTGGTTCTGATTGTAAAATTGGCGCCAACTGTTATATTGGTAAAGATGTTGTGTTGGGAAATGGTGTGGTTTTATACCCTAACGTTTGCATTTTCGACGAAACTATTATTGGAGATAGCACAACCGTTTGGTCTGGAACGGTTATTAGAGAACGCTGTGTTATTGGTAACCATTGTATTTTTCATACCAACGTAAGTATTGGTGCCGATGGTTTTGGGTATAGACCAAGTGACGATGGTAGAGGTTTGGTTAAAATTCCACAAATAGGGAATGTTATTATTGGACATTATGTAGAAATTGGTGCCAACTCCTGTGTGGATAGAGCAAAATTTAGCTCGACCATTATTGGCGATGGCTGTAAAATTGACAACTTAGTACAAATAGCGCATAACAGTGTGATGGGACGTTTTTGTATTATGGCTGGCCATAGTGGACTTGCAGGTTCTGTCACCTTAGGCGATGGTGTTATTATTGGTGGAAGTGCCTCTATTAAAGACCACACTACTATTCATTCTGGTGCTACCGTTGGAGCAGGTTCTGGAGTTGTGGGTGATGTAGAAGCTGGAAAAACCGTATTAGGATACCCAGCACAAGATGCTCGAGATATGTTAAAACAATGGGTTGCAATGCGTAGATTTATGAAAAATCAATAAACAACTCTTTTAATCTTATTGATTATCACGAAATAAATTTTTATTCCTATGAAAAAAAGTATTGTCCATTTAGTTCTTCTATATTTTTTATGTTCTACCAATATTATTTCACAAAATAAGGTTGAGACATTAACACTTAAAGAATCATTCAATTATGGAAAGTCAGTAGCAGTGTTTGGTGGTTCTGTTTCTGTTATACCAGCAAGTGATAGCGCAAAAATATTGTGGGAAAAATATTTAGGAATGACCATTACTAATTATGGTGTTCCAGGTGCAGGATTTTCTTCATTACAAGGAAAATCTCTTCAAAAACAAGTTGATGAAGCAGGTGTTTTTGATATTTATATACTTTGGGCTTCCACAAATGATTATACCAATAATAGGACGATTGGGTCTTATACCGATTATACAGAATTTGACAATTTCAATGAAGAAAAACTAACTACTCAAGCTGGAGGTATTAACTATTGCATAAAAAGAATTTATGAACTAAATCCTAGTGCTGTTATATACTTCTTTACATCTAGCAAAGCCTTTAATGACAGAGGCGCTTATGATCCATTTTATGAACATGGCATGGCTGAATATGTTGAAATGCAAAAAATGATTTGTAAATTAAATGGTATACCATTTTTGGATCAGTTTAGTTTAGGTGGATATAATGTCTTCAATAAAGATCTGTATTATAATGATTCTATTCATATGAATACTTTGGGCTATAAAAAGTTAGGGGAATTACAAGTTTCATTTCTAGCTTTCCCATAACTATTTATACTCTAGGACTAATATTAAATAAAAAGCTAAAACTGATCTTACCTAAAATTAGTTAAATAAAATCTTAAAAAAATAATATTATTCCAACCACTCTTTAAAATCCTTCACACGTTCTCTGGCAACAACAACTTCATCCTCATTATAAGTATTTAGTTTTATTTGCAAACGCGAGTTGGTGTAACTTACCATGTCTTTTATAGAATTGATATTCACAAAAAACTTTCGGTTTATACGGAAAAAAGTTTGTGGCTCTAACTCTTGTTCTAAAAGTTCTAAAGTGGTGTCAAGCAAATAATTTCTACCTTCAGAAGTATATAAATAAGTGCCTTTATTTTCGCTATAAAAACATTCAATATCTTCTATATTAATAAGTTTTAAATGTTGCCCAACTTTTACCGAAAAGCGTTTTTTATACTCACGGTCAATAGGATTTATCAGCAGTTTTTTTATATCGTTAAAATCGAGAGTAACGGCTTGTTTTTGTGGTAAACGCTCTTGGTATTTTTTTACTGCTTTTGCCAAATCAGTTTCATCAATAGGTTTTAACAAATAATCGATACTATTAAGTTTAAAAGCTTGTAGCGCGTACTCATCATAAGCTGTGGTAAAAATAACGGCACTTTTAATAGTTATAGCTTCAAAAATTTCAAACGATAAGCCATCACTTAACTGAATATCTAAAAAAATTAAATCTGGATGTTTGTTATTTTGAAACCATGCAATGCTTTCTTCAACAGAATGCAACATTGTGTTAGCTTCTATATTTAAACTGGTTAACATTCTTTGTAACCTGCGTGCCGATGGTTTTTCGTCTTCTATAATGATGATGTTCATGGTTGTTAGGTGTTGGTTGTTGGCAAAAATAACGTGCTTGAATACTATTTGAAGTGGTTTTTATCTTTATCCATGTACTCTTTAATTTTTCGTTGTTCCCAGTTTTTTCCAAACATAAAATCTGCACCAAAAGTGCCAATAAAATGAAAAAATAGACCAATGCCCCAAAAAATGGCTGTTGAAAAGGTTCCAAAGCTCCAAAAGTTGTTATTTTCCCTTCCTATTAAAACAATTAAAAATATATTAACGATAACATAAGATGCTAAATGCCAATAAAAGCCAATAATTTTTTTCACTTTTTTCTGCGCTCTTAAATACGCTTCTTGGCGATACATATTTTTTTGAGCTGTGTTTTCTTCTTGATTATCTATGCTATAATTTGTCATGATACTTTTTTTTAAATATTATTCCCACCGTTTTTGCTCTTCTTCGTCAAGCATAAATTGTTCTATTTTGCGCGCTTCCCAATTTTTTCCCAAATGTCCGTTGTTTATAAACACTTGATATGCATGAAAAGCTAAGCCCATGCCCCATCCTAATATTGGAAACCAAAACCAATGAAAACCCCAATAGGTTCTGTAGTTTATAAATATTAAAAAAGGGATTACTAAACAATAGGATATTAGGTTATAGTAAAATCCTTTTAATTCTTCAACTTTCTTGCGTGCTTGAATATATTTATCTTCCATGTTGTTGTTAAATTGTGTTTTCATGTTTTCTAAAAATTTATTTCCATCGCGTGTCTTCGTCTTCACCCATGTATTGTTTTAATTTGCGTTCTTCCCAGTTTCGGCCAAAAATACCATCGCTAACAAATAATTTAAAAGCAGCTATAGTAATACCTATTCCCATACCTATCATTGGAAACCAAAACCATTGAAAACCCCAATAGGTTTTATAATTAATGAAAATTAAGAATGGAATTATTAAAAAATAAGAAATGATGCTATAATAGAATTCTTTAAGTGAATCTACATGTTTGCGAGCTCTTAAATAACTGTCGTCTATTTTTGAAATTGATGTTGTCTCCATATGAGATATTTGTTTGGTAAGCATTGGTATTGCCACAGCAAAACTATGTGCTTGTTGATTGATGTTTACTGTTTTGTTTGATAATAAATTGTAACGTTGCTTGATATTTTCTAAACCAACGCCACTACTTTTCTTGACCATTTGTTTTGGTTGCAGATTGTTTTCAACTACCAGATTTCCTTCACTTTCATAAATTTTGATATGTAATGGTTTACTAGAAGTTACCATATTGTGTTTTACTGCATTTTCTAACAACAACTGCAATGATAATGGTACAACTTTACTTTCTGGATTTGAAGCTTTTTCTGGCATGTTGAAAACAATACTATCTTCAAACCGCATTTTAAGTAAAGACATGTATGTTTTAGCAAATTCTAACTCTTCATCAACCGTTACTAATTCTTTGTTTTTTTGTTCTAAAACATAGCGATACACTTTTGATAAAGAGGTTGTAAACTTTTGAGCATTTTCAGGATTTTCCTCAATTAAACTTGTTAATACATTCAAACTATTAAAAAGAAAATGGGGATCTAATTGATTTTTTAAGGCATCAAATTTAGCATTGGCAGTACCAGCTATAACTTTTTGCTCTTTAATTTTATTTTGCTGATACTTATTGTAGAAATAAACAAAATGGAAAATAATAATGATGGTTAACGTTATCCACAGTCCAAAACGGTAATATTCAAACTTTTCATGAGTTACAAAGTAAGTTATTGATTTTCCGTTGAGTAATGTTTCAACAAATCCTCTTAGAAAAAATAATGATATAAGCGTAATTAAAGTAGAACCTGTAATTCCTATAAAAATTCTTTTTATTCTTTCTTCTTTTTTCCAATTTCTATTTTCTAAATATTCAAAAAAATACATATTTGAATATCCAATAACAAAAGAGTATAACTGATACAGAACAAAATCAATTAAAAATTCATTGAGATTTTTAAAATCGAAACCATTTGAAAATAAGTTACCTACGGTAAAAACAAGGCATCCAATAATAAAAGTTACAACAATATTTTTAAGTGATTTTGTCATGGTATTTTTACAAAACTAAAATTTACAACTATTTACAAGACTCTAACAACATTTTTGTTCTGTCTTCACCCCAATTTGGGTGAAATGGTGTTTCTGGTTTAAAGTTAGCAAAAAGTTCTAAAGCTCTTTCCAGTTCTTTACAAAATGGCTTGGTGTCTTGTCCAAAATATTTTGCACCACCAATTCCCCATTCTGCTTTACAATATACCACACGTGGATTTTGTGGGTCTATTTGCTCTGCTTGTGTATAAATTGCAACTACTTTTGGAGACATTGTCATACCATAAGTAGCACCATCATAAGCCACCCAAGACGTATATAATAATGCTTGAAGTACTAAAATCTCAGGGTTATTTTTAGAAATGGCCGTAGCATCATTAATTAAATCTTGTGCTTTACTAAGCTGTGCCGTTAATTGCTTTTCATCGCTTAATCCAAAGCTATTCACAATATTTATTTGGGCAGCGTAATAATTAGGCAACCAATTGTCTGGTTCGGCATTCGCAATACGTTCAAACATATTGGCAGCTTCTATTGGGTTATTACTTCCCCATAATTCGAATGCTTTTTGCATTCCTTTTTCATAATTTGACTGTGCACTTAGCAGACTAGTTGCTAATACTACTAAAATGATAATTAATTTTTGCATGATGAGTTGTTTTTAAATTATTGAACAAATATGTAACAGAACTGCAATAATTTAAAAAGAGACTAACCGAATTGTCAAATTTACATGATGAGATGTAACACTTAAATAAAAAAATAAAAAAACCACCTTAAAATCTTATAAAGAGATTAAGGTGATTATATTAACAACTAATTCAAAAAAATATTTAATTTAACTTGCCATGTATTTAAATACAATAGGCACACTATAAGGCACTTTTACGGGTTTGCCTCTTTGTTTACCGGGAATCATTTTAGGAAGTAATTTTATAATACGCTCAGCTTCAGCTTCTAAAATTTTATCTGGACCTCGTGAGCGAATACCAGAAACATATCCTTTAGTATCTATTACAAAAACAACAAATACCTTTCCTTGAATGCCTAAATCTAAAGCTTGCTCAGGATATCTAAAATTTTTAGCGACGTGTTCTTCCATTTTTTGTTGAAAGCAAGCTCTTTTTTGTTCCTTACTTCCTTTTTCACAACCTGGAAAAACGGGTACATCTTCAATAACAGAAAAAGGTACTTCGGCTTCTTCTTCAACTTCTTCAATAGCAACATCAGAAACTGATATTACTTTATCTGCAATTTTATCAGTTTGGTTTGTTTCAGTACTTTCAATGATTGTTTCTTCTATTTCAGTAACATCTTCAACAATTTGAATAGATTCTTGAATCGCAATAGGTGGCGGTGGTGGCGGTGGCGTATTTACATTTACTATAGGAATTTCTTCTTCAAAAACCTCATCCATATTTACAATATCAATGGCAACATCAGATTTATCATAAGTTTTATATTCTAACAATTGCCAAGAAACAAATAACATAATGGCAAGTCCGAGAGCAAAATAGAAACTACTATTTCTGCCAATTTCTAGATCTGGATTTTTTTTAGTTTCCATGACTAAAAGTTTAAAATTTGTAGTATAAATTTAGTTGAAAAACCTGCAAAAAAATATGATATTTGTCATATACAAATATCATATTTATGAATTTAACAATTAAATAGAGAAAGAGATTATAAAATTTATGATTTTCGCAAAAACCTATGTTTTTTTAACTTATTTATAAATTATCTAATTGATTACTTTTTTTATCTTCACTAATAGTCCAGAAAAAGCCAACAAAAAAGAATTGATCTGCTGCTGGTTTTAATGCTCTGCTTTCAAAAATACCATTGCCATTAGCCACATTTGCGTATTGATAGCCATTAATATTTTTAAAACCTAATACATTATTAACAGAAGCATATAGTATTTTTTGAGGACTAATTAAATAAGCCCAATTAATGCTTAAATTATTATAAGCTTTTGTTTTTTCGTTTAAAAACCCTGTGACATTTGGATTGGTATAGGTTCTTCCTGTGGCAAAAGCATAACTAAAACCAACCTGACTCCTCAAATCATTTATCCAATATTTTCCAACAAAAGAAAGATTATGTGTATTAGCAAAATTTGGTTGTTTTTTACTTGGGTAATTTAAGTAATCACGTTTGGTATCTAAAAACGAATAGCTTACCCAATAATCAATATTTTTAATGGTTTTACTGTCTCTCCAAAACAAATCAACTCCTTTTGCAAAACCGTAACCATCATTATTGAAATTACTATTGAACTCAGCAAAATCTGTATCATATTTAATTAAATTTTTATAATCTTTAAAATAAGCTTCGGCTCTAAATATCTTACGGTTAGCATTAAATTGGTAATTCAAAATATAATGTGCTGTATTTTGAGCCTTTAAATTTTGATTAAACTTTAATATATTGCTTGAAGGATTTTGATAAAAATCACCATAAGCTAGTGATAACTGACTACTTTTTGAGGTTTTATATGCCAATGAAAGCCTTGGTGATAACGTAAATTGATTAAATAATTCGCTATATTCTAATCTTAAACCTGATTTAAATGCTACGTTTTTTGATAAGAAAATATCAGCTTCAGTAAATGCTGCTGAAATATTATTATTGTAATCATAAACAATGTCATTTATACTGCTATCTGAATAATCTTCATTAAAATTTGAACTAAAATATTCTGATCCAAAGTTGAGTTTAAACCGGTTACTAAAACGCTTTTTAAATGTCACTTTTGCATGTATAGCATTCTCAGTATCATTTATAAGCATATCGGAAATGTTTAAATCATTATTAGCATGTGTAAAACTCATGCCTCCAAAAACATCCCAAGTATCATTTAATTTACCTTGATAAGAGCCATTAAAATATAGGTTATTATTTTTTAATTTAAAATGAACGCCTTCAGTTTGATTAATATCTTCTTGTGTTAGCTCAAAATTTGTGATATCAAAAGCCGTATAAAGTTTTAATAAACCAGAATTGAATTTTTTTCTAAAAACGGCTTCACCAGAAGCTGTTTCATAAGGTTTTATCCAATCATTTCTATCAGGAAAAGCAGCAATATAAGGTGCTAAATTAATGTAAGACACATTCATACTTAATGAGCTAGTTTTCCATTTTTGAGTATTTCCCAAAGTTGCGCCTAAAGCCATTACACCTATATCGGTCTTTTCTTGATCGGGTTCATCAATAGTATTTAATAATAAAACACTGGATAATGCTTGTCCATATTCAGCCGAATAGCCACCTGTTGAAAACGTGATGCCATCAAATAAAAATGGCGAATATCTGCCTCTTGTAGGCGAATTATTGGTTGTTGGAGTATATGGCGTAAATACGCGAATACCATCAATAAAAATTTGTGTTTCTTCGGCTTCTCCTCCACGCACAAACAATCTTCCATCTTCGGCTACGGTTGTTGTACCTGGAAGTGTTTGTAAAGCTCCAACAAAATCACCTAATGCACTTGCGGTAGTAACTACATCTAATGGTTTTAAAACGCTTGCTTTGCTATTATCGCCAGCTTGAAAGGTTCCAGCAGAAAGCACTACAGCATCTAAAGTATTCACATCTTCACGAAGTTTTACCGTTAAGTCTTTCATATATGTAACATCTCCAATCATTGAAAATGTTTCAAAAGAAATATATGAAACTATTAAGGTTTGTGTTCCTGTTTCGGAAGTCTTAAACGTAAATTTACCATTTTCATCTGTTGAACTACCATCATAAGTTCCTTCTAAAAACACATTTGCTCCAACGATTGGCTCACTATTATTATTTAAAACAATACCACTAATTAATTGTTGAGCACTTAATTTAAAACTTAATAAAACTATTAAAATGATAAAACCTTTTTTCATGTTGATTCTTTTTGTTTTGTTTTGATGAGACAAAATTGTAAAAGAAAATTAGCATTGAAAATAGTAATTAACTGAACTGTAAAATTTAGTGACTGAATTGAAATTTCAATATCCAGAACAAAAAAATTAAGTCAAAAAAAAATGTTTAACTAGATGCGTTAATACTATAAAAAAGCGCCCTAAAAATGTTTCTTTTATTCGATAAATTTCACTAATTATTTTTTTTATATATTAGCCATATTAAGCTATAAACATATTGAATTTTAAAGTTAAAAAAGCCCTATAGATTTTACTTATAGCTGGTATTTAAAAAACTAAAAATCAGTAGTTAATATAATATATTTAAATTTTTACTTTAACTATTATAGATTTATTATAACACTATTAAATTTCTGATTTTTTATTAAATTATTCACTCAATAACATCCTTGAAATTGCGTTTAAAAATTAAAATTTATATACCCTTGTAACGTTTTAAATATTTAAGCTACTTATCTATTAACTAACTCATCAAATTGGATAAAGAACTAGAACATAGTTTTGTTGAATTGCTTGAACAGCATCAAAATATTATACACAAGGTATGTAGATTATATACCAATAATTATGATGCACATAATGATTTGTTTCAAGAAATTACTATTCAATTATGGAAAGCATATCCTAAGTTTAGAGGTGATTCAAAATTTAGCACATGGATGTATAGAGTTGGATTAAACACCGCCATTACATTATATAGAAAATCTAAGCGTACCATAAATACACAAGATTTTGATGGCGTTGAATTTAAAATGAAAGCCGAGGATTATGATGACACAGAAGAACAACAATTAAAAACCTTGTATAAGGCAGTACATGAATTAAATGACATTGAAAAAGCTCTTGTATTTTTATATTTAGAAGATAAAGATTATAGAGAAATAAGTGAAACAATGGGTATTAGTGAAGTTAATGCACGTGTAAAAATGAATAGAATAAAAACCAAACTAAAAACCATACTTAATCCGTAACATTATGGATGAATTAGAATTATTAAAAAAAGACTGGGGAAAGCAAGATAGTACGTATAAACAACTATCTACCAATGACATTTACCCTATGTTACAAAAAAAGTCGTCTTCAATTGTTAAGACACTTTTTTATATAAGTATTGGCGAACTCGTGTTTTGGATTTTAATAAACACTATTCCATACTTTTCATCAGATAGCTATAGAGAAAAATTGGATGCTGTTTATAGTAATGACACTATACTTGTTGGATTAACCATAATAAGTTATGCCGTTATTTTACTGTTTATTTATTTACTTTTTAAATCGCATAAAGCTATTTCGGTTACAGATAATGCTAAAAAATTAATGGAAAGTATTTTAAAAACTCGTAGAGTTATTAAATACTATGTGATTTATAATTTAGTAATGGCCTTTGTTTCTATGGTTGTAGGATTATATTTTTCTATTATTCACAACCCAAAATTATCTGAAACTATATCTCATTTCAACCAGAAACAACTCATGATGACCTATGCTATAATGATAGGTTGCGTTGCTGTTTTTGTGGTTATTATTTGGCTTTTTTATAAACTTTTATATGGATTATTATTAAAGCGACTTAATAGAAATTACAAAGAGTTAAAAAAATTAGAAGTTTAGTTTAAACGTATTTATTTCTATAACATCGCCAATATCCATATTACCTAGTTGGATGGTTCCTACTCTAATTCTAACTAAGCGCAAGGTAGAAAAACCAACAGCTGAAGTCATTTTTCTAACCTGACGAAATTTACCTTCATTAATTGTTATTGATATCCATGAGGTTGGTCCATGTCTATCATCTCTAAT
This sequence comes from Flavobacteriaceae bacterium, assembly GCA_021739635.1. Taxonomy (GTDB): domain Bacteria; phylum Bacteroidota; class Bacteroidia; order Flavobacteriales; family Flavobacteriaceae; genus Yeosuana. The sequence continues at coordinate 23,574 of JAIPBH010000011.1, forward strand.
TTTTTTTGAGCGTATTGGTAGTTTAGGAACAGCATGAAGCTTAAAAACTTCACAAGGTTTTGTAATATATTTTTTTCCTTCAAAACCAATTTCTACGCCTGCTTTTAATTGTTCAATAGCTTCTTTAGTAATTTCACCATTTACTTGCGCATAATACTCCTTATCTACTTTTTGGCTATTAACAAAATCACTCATTTTACCATCAGTAGTAATAAGTAATAAGCCTTCAGATTTTTCATCTAGCCTACCTATTGCCATTGCATTTTCTGGAAAATCAAATAAATCACCTAGAAACTTCTTCTTTTGTTCTTTTTTTGCATTGGTATAAAACTGACTTAAATAACCGTAAGGTTTGTAGATAATAAAATGCCTATGATTGTTTTTAGATTTTTCCATTCAAAATATTAAAAACAAGCTCTTTAGTTGCTTTTTCTCCATTCATTTTTTTTCTAACATCATCAAAAGACATTCTAAAATCACAACCTAGTTTATAATCACTACAACCATATGCTGTATGCCCTTTTATAACAGTTCCTTTTTTACATTTTGGACAACTTAAAGTCTCTGGAATTTCCTTTTTTAAAACCTTTTTAGCTTCTAATACCAACTTAAAATCGGTATCAAAACGCAATAAACCTTCAGCTAAACCGGCATCCGTTTTAAAGTCCTTTAAATTAACTGTGGAACCTTTTTGAAGTAATCTGAGGTATTGGTTTTCTGATATTTTTTTACCTGCAAAACTAAAAGGAAGCAAAAAATTACAACCTGTTTTATAATTACTACATCCGTAAGCCGTTTTTCCTTTTAATAAAGACGCCTGCTTGCATTTTGGACATATTTCGGCAGTGATTCCTGTTTTGTTTTTTATCTCCACTTTAGTGGCTTTCTTTTGAATGGTTTCTGCATGAGAAATATTAGCACGAACGGTTTCACTTCGCACTTCATACACCAAGGCTTCAACCATCTGCTTCATATTAGTTATAAATGCGGTTGCAGTAAAATTACCTTTTTCTATATCCTTTAATTGCTTTTCCCACGAACCAGTTAATTCAGCCGATTTTAATAACTCATTTTGAATGGTATCAATTAACTGAATGCCTGCCAAAGTAGGAAGCACTTGTTTTTTATTTCTAATAATATACTTTCTTTTAAAAAGTGTTTCAATAATATTTGCTCTTGTTGATGGTCGTCCAATACCATTTTCTTTCATTAATTCTCGCAACTCATCATCATCTACTTGTTTTCCAGCTGTTTCCATAGCACGCAATAATGAGGCTTCTGTAAATTGATTTGGTGGTTTGGTTTCTTTTTCTAAAAATGAAGGTTCGTGTGGACCTTTTTCTCCTTTAACAAAGGTTGGCAACACGTCTGAATCTTTTTCTTTAGCATCTGGTGTTTCAAAAACAAGTCTCCAACCTTTTTTTAAAATTTCTTTTCCGGTAGTTTTAAAAGGCACTTGAGCAGCTTGGCCTATAACTGTTGTATTTGAAACCGAACAATCATCATAAAATACAGCAATAAAACGCCTTACAATGATATCATAAACTTGTTGCTGGTTGTATTGTAGTTTAATTTGAACACCTGTTGGAATAATAGCATGGTGATCGGTTACTTTTTTATCATTAAATACCTTAGGTGATTTTTTAATCTTTTTTCCTAATAATGGTTGGGTTAAAGTTGAGTAATTACTTAGCTTTTGCAAAATTCCAGCGACTTTAGGATAAATATCACTAGGTAAAAACGTGGTATCAACTCTTGGATAAGTGACTACTTTTTGCTCATATAAAACCTGAACTATTTTAAGTGTCTCGTCTGCCGAAAACCCAAACTTAGTATTGCAATATACCTGTAAACCTGTTAAATCAAATAGTTTTGGAGCAAATTCATTCCCTTCCTTTTTCTCAATGGACACAATTTCAAAATCACTTTCTTTAACTTTATTTGCTAAAATTTCACCTTCTTCTCTTTTTAAAAAACGCCCTTCTTCATAGCTAAACAACGTATCACGATACATAGTTTGCAATTCCCAGTAAGGTTGTGGCTTAAAATTTTCTATTTCTTTAAACCTATTTACCACCATAGCTAATGTTGGTGTTTGTACACGACCAACAGACAATACTTGTTTATAACCACCATGTTTTACAGTATATAATCTGGTAGCATTCATACCCAACAACCAATCTCCAATGGCTCTTGAAAAACCGGCGTAAAATAAATTATCATAATTTTTTGAAGGTTTTAAATTATCAAAACCTTCTTTAATAGCTTCAGTAGTTAATGAAGAAATCCATAAACGCATTACTTCCCCTTTGTAATTAGCTTGATGCATGACCCAACGCTGAATAAGTTCGCCTTCTTGACCAGCATCACCACAATTTATAACCAAATTAGCTTTATCAAAGAGACTTTTTACAATTTTGAATTGTTTTTGTATACCAGAATTAGCTACTACTTTGGTTTGAAACTTTTCTGGTAACATGGGTAAATTATTTAAATCCCAGCTTTTCCAATAAGGTTTGTAATCGTCTGGTTCAAAAAGTGTGCATAAATGTCCAAATGTATATGTTACTGCATAACCATTCCCTTCATAATAGCCATCACGCTTTGTGTTGGCTCCTAAAACAGAAGCTATTTCTCTTGCTACACTTGGCTTTTCTGCTATACAAACTTTCACTTTAAGAAATATAATTTATTAGTTTTTAAAACAAAAATCAAGAATTTAGTCTTGTTGTTTTATTCTTTGTAGTTATTAACGATTCTTGTATAAAAATTAAATAAGACTTTCACCAAAAGTAAGTAAATTATTATCTGGGTCAAGAACAGAGAATTCTTTTTGTCCCCAAGGTTTAATTTCCAATGGTCCGTTTGGATGTATTTTAGTTTTATGATTTAATAATTCCTTATAAAATTTGTCAATAGCATCCGTTCTAATATAAACTTGTCCATAATTTTCAAATGGATTAAGGGCTTTAAACTCAAAAAAATGAATTTGAATTTGATCTTTTTGTAACATTAAATAGCCATCATAATTAGCACTTCCAAATTCTTGAAAACCCAATTTATTAATATAAAATTCCTTGGTAATTAACTTATTACGCATGGGAAGTTTCGGGTTTATTTGAGTGAGCATATCATTTAGATTTAATATTTTACCACTCTCTTAATCTATTTAATTCCTCTAAAGCAGCTAATTCTTTTTCTGAAACTACTTTTAAAAAGGATGGATGTTGCTCAATAGCAAATTCTATTTTTTTAACTATATCTTCGGTAGTGTCATTATCATAATCAATTTCTAAAGGAGCTTTAATTTCCATAGACTGAAGAATATTTTTCTTTTTAATACGCAATCCTTTTTTATCAAATGAGCGTCTAAAACCATCAATTACAATAGGTATTACTATTGGTTTGTACCGCTTAATAATGTGTGCTGTTCCTTTTCTGATAGGTTTAAAAGGTGTGGTTGTGCCTTGAGGAAAAGTAATTACCCATCCATCTTCTAAAGCTTTTCCAATGTTTGATATATCACTCATTTTCACTTGCCTATTAACGTCTTGGCCTTCTGCTCTCCATGTACGCTCAATACTAATTGAACCTACGTAAGCTAATATTTTAGGCAGCAATCCTGCACTCATAGTCTCTTTGGCCGCTACATAGTAAATGTTAAGTTTTGGATTCCATAAATAACCCACATTTTTTATAGAATCTACTCTACCACTTAAGCTAGCATTAAATACATGAAACATGGCAACCACATCAGCAAAATACGTTTGGTGATTAGATATGAACAGAACATTAGTATCTGGTAAGGTTTTAAAAATTTCCGATCCTTCTATTTGCAATTCATTAAAACCTCTAAAACGCCTATGCGTAAGTGCTCCTAAAATTCTAATCAGCCATTTTTTTACTATGAGAATATGTCCAAAGGGATTTCGTTTAAACAACATCATACATCAATCTTCTATTAGTTTAGTTTTTACAAATGTAATAAAACTATAAATTACAACAATTGTTTCAGTAAGTCTTTAATCTCGCTTAAAATCATAGCAGTTGCTCCCCAAACAATATAATTATTTAATTTAAACGCAGGCACCTCAACTTCAACCTTATATGAAGTTGAAACCATTTTTGAAATAACAACAGCGTCATCAACAAAATGGTTCAATGGAACTTCAATCACTGTTTCAACTTCAGATTCATCTATAATAAACATGGGTGTTTTCTCAGTAATACCTAAATAGGGTTGCACATAAAAATTACTTGGCGGAATATAAACCTGAGTTAATTGGTTTAAAACTTTTATATCATGAACAGGCACACCAATTTCCTCAAAAGTTTCTCTTAATGCTGCTGCTTCTAATGAATTATCTGTTTCTTCAAGTTTGCCTCCAGGAAACCCAACTTGAGCAGAATGCACACCTTCATATGTTTTTCTAAGAATTAAAACTAAATTTGTTTGGTGATTGCTGTCTGGATAAAAAAGTGCCAAAACACCAGCTTTCTTAGCATATTGCATGGTCTCTTTATGCTTTTGTAAAAGTTCAATTCTAAAAGGCGGTGCCATTTTAAACTGAGAACTTTCGGCTGGTAGCTGTATATTTTTTATTTTTGAAATTCTTAATAAAAATTCATCAAAATTCATTGCATGAGAATTGTATATCTATTATTTGTATTCCTATTACTATTAAATTGTGAAGATAAACAATCTAAAAAGAATGGAAAGCAAGAACCTATTGAAAACAAAGTAGAAAAAAAAGATACTAATGCTGTAGTTGAAGATGATTTTGATAAAAAAGATTTTCCTGTATTAGACGGGCTTAATAATGCTATGGAATTCTTTTTAGAATATGAAAAACATCATAAAGAAAACATGGTAAGGTTAACAACAGATTTTGGAACTATTGATATTTTACTGTTTGAAGAAACAAAATTTCATAGAGCAAATTTTATTTACCTTACCAAAAGAGGCTATTTTAATAACACCCAATTTTACAGAATTATTAATAATTTTATGATTCAAGGTGGAAATAGTGACGATAAAAAAACCGCAAAAAAAAGAGCAGAAATTGGCAGATACTTATTGCCTACAGATACTAACAGAGGTTTTACTCATGAACGAGGTGTTATTTCAATGCCTAGTGGAGAAATTGATAATCCATATAAACTAGCTTCTCCTTTTGAGTTTTTTATTGTACAACAACAAGGTGGTTCTCATTTTTTAGATGGTGATTATACCATTTTTGGTAAGGTAATTAAAGGTATGGAAGTTGTTGATAAAATAGCGTCTGTTAAAACCGATGAAGCAGATTGGCCACTTGTTAATATTTACATTAGAAAAGCTGAGATTATTAAATAAAAAAGAGCGCAATAAAAGCGCTCCTTAAAAAATTGCTATTAATAATTAAACCGTTTCATTCAACCAAGCTTTCATCATCCAAATAGTTTTTTCTTGCTCTGTAATAAAATCACTCATCAAAGAATTGGTTCCTTCATCATGAACATCACCAGATTTTTCAAGAATATTTCTTTCCATTTTAAGCAACTCAGACAGAGAATCAACAATTAATCTAACCGCCAAATCATCCTTAGAAATATTTTTTCCAACGGGTACAGATGCTATTTTTGCATAATCATCAAAAGTATGGATAGGAGTTGCTCCCAATGTTAATATCCGTTCTGCTATTAAATCTACTTTCATATTTGCATCGGTATATAATTCTTCAAATTTTACATGCAAATCAAAAAAGCGTTTACCTTTAATATTCCAGTGAATACCACGTAAATTTTGATAATATGTTTGAAAATTTGCCAATAATGTATTTAAATCATTTGCTAAATCTTTAGTTTTTTCTTGGTTTAAGCCTATACTATTTAGTATCATTTTATGTTATTTTTTTAATTTATCACAAATTTAATTTATAATTAACATGCTTAATTATAAATTTTATTGATAGTTTTTATATTTTTATAGTCTAAATTGATACTCATGACCATTACACAATTATATTATGTTTTAGCAGTTGCAGAACATCAAAATTTCACAAAAGCAGCTGAAAAGTGTTTTGTAACCCAACCTACTCTTAGTATGCAGATACAAAAACTTGAAGATGAACTAGATATCTTAATTTTTGACCGAAGCAAAAAACCTATTGAGCTAACAGAAGTTGGAAGAAAAATAGTAAATCAGGCCAAGAACATTGTTAATGAATCTTATAGAATACAAGATATAGTTGACCAACAAAAAGGTTTTATTGGTGGAGAATTTAAACTTGGTATTATTCCAACAGTCATGCCCACATTACTTCCTATGTTTTTAAAAGCGTTTATAAAAAAACATCCTAAAGTAAAGCTTAAAATAGAAGAACTTACTACTGATGAAATCATTACAAGAATTAATGATGGTCATTTAGATGCTGCAATAGCAGCCACACCTTTAGAGATTGATACCATAAAAGAGAGAGTGCTTTATTACGAACCATTTGTAAGTTATATTCCAAAAAGTCACAGATTACATCTCAATAAAAAAATAGCAGTTTCAGACTTAGATATTAATGACATGCTGCTTTTAGAAGATGGCCATTGCTTTAGAGATGGCGTGATTAACCTTTGTAAAGCTTTTAAAAATAATACAGAAGATAGTTTTCAAATTGAAAGTGGAAGTATTGAAACCTTAATAAAACTATCAAATGAAGGATTAGGCATGACTCTTCTACCTTATTTACATACTTTAGATATTAAAGAAAGTGAAAAAGACAATTTGCATTATTTTAATGACCCAAGTCCTGCAAGAGAAGTGAGTATTATTTACCATAAAAGTGAATTGAAAATGCAAATTATTGAAGCTTTACAAGCTTCTATATCTGGCATTATAAGAGGCGCCATTGCATTTCAAAATGTTGAAATTATTAGTCCTAAATCAAAATAAAAAAAGCGACTTAAGTCGCTTTTTTTTTATCTGTTTAAATACACTAAAGATTGATTTAATTCTGGATTCTGCTGTACTAAAGAAAGAATAAATAATCTTAGTTCTTCAATCTCGTAAGGCAATAATCTTTGAACTGCCTTTTGTACTTCTTTACAGAATAATGATACATCAAAACTAACTTTTTTTAGAATGGTTTTGGTGTATTCTAACATTGCTCTTGCCATAATATAACTTAAATTTTGGTTGGAAAAAAATTACTACATTATAACTTTTTAATCGATGTATTATATTAATTAATAACTCGAAATTAATCAAAAAATTGTGACTATTTTAAATTTTAAAAAAAATTAACATTTAAAATCGATTATCACCATCTAGTAAATTTCCAATGCCACCAAGAATACTACCTTCACCTTTTTGCTTACCGCCACTTTGAGGTGCAGATGCTAAAACCCTACCTGCTAACCTACTAAATGGTAAGGATTGGATATAAACGGTTCCTGGACCTTGTAACTTAGCAAAAAACAAACCTTCTCCACCAAAAATGGTGTTTTTAATGCCTCCAACAAATTCAACATCATAGTCAACATCTTTTGTAAAACCAACAATACAACCAGTATCAACTCTTAAAGTTTCTCCACGCTGGAGAACTTTTTTTGCCATGGTGCCTCCAGCATGAACAAAAGCCATTCCATCGCCTTCTAACTTTTGCATGATAAAGCCTTCGCCTCCAAAAAGTCCACGTCCTAAACGTTTACTAAACTCTATTCCAACGCTTACACCTTTCGCGGCACAGAGAAAAGCATCTTTTTGACAAACAAATTTTCCACCAAACTCGGTTAAATCTATTGGGATAATTTTTCCAGGATACGGAGAAGCAAATGAGACTTTTCGTTTACCTACAATGTTATTATAGAACGCTGTCATAAATAAGCTTTCGCCTGTAAGAATACGTTTTCCAGCTCCTAAAATAGAGCCTAAAAACCCATCGTTTTTAGTAGAACCATCGCCAAAAATGGTTTCCATTTTAATGCCATCATCCATCATCATAAAACTTCCTGCTTCGGCTATAACGCCTTCTTGCGGGTCTAGTTCTATTTCAACATATTGCATTTCTTCGCCATAAAGCTTATAGTCAATTTCGTGTGCTGTCATTTTTATAATGTTTATTTTTATTTTCTATTAGTTATTGATTTTGATATTTTGTTACAGAATTTAGTTAGTTGTTTAAATGTTTTTTATAAGCTTCATAAACTAAACAAATCCTCGTATAACAACTTAACTTTTAACTTTAATACTCCATTCAAAATTAAATGTAGAAACCACAATACCATCTTGATTAACACCTACAGATTGCATCCAAAAGGTTTGTCCTTCACCCGTTGCAATAGTTTGCTTTATGGCTTTATCGATAAGATGTCCATCGTTACAAGTAAACGTGATTTTCCCAGTTGCCTTTTTGGTAAATGTGGCATTATTGGTAGTAACCAACATAGAAATTTGCTTACCCGATTCTTGTATTTTACCTATAATTAAAGCACCTGTAGAAAACTCGGCTGCCATACCTTGTACCGCCCAAAACATAGACTTAAACGGATTTTGATTTATCCAACGGTGTTTTACAGTTACTATACTCTTTTCATTATCAATATATTTGGTTCTAACACCACATATGTAAGCAGATGGTAATTTAAAAATTGTATATGCGTTTAGCTTTTGAGGTGTTATCGTCATGATGCTTTTTTTAATTCCCCACTAAAATATTGAAAATAAATGATATTGCAATTTGTTAAAATTATGTTAAATTATGGTACTATGCGTTACATAATACCTTTTTTAAGACATATATTTGTATAGGATATTATTATATACTTTAAAATCATGTTAGACAATCATCAAAAAAACATCGCAACCTTTATTCATTTATCAACCTTTAGTAGGTTTATTATTCCTTTAGGAAATTTTATTGGACCCATCATTCTTTGGGTTAGTAATAAAGAAAAATCTGAATTTGTAGATGCTCATGGTAAGCAAGCCATTAATTTTCAGATTAGTGTTTTATTGTATGCTATCATTATAGGAACTATAAGTATTCCATTTTTCATATTCAATATATTTAATGGTTTTGACTTTATTGATTTTCATGGTTTACAAGACTTTCATATTAATATAGGCAAACCTTCTCCTCTACTTTATATAGGTGGCGCATTAGGTGGATTAGCCGTAGTAGGATTTATTTTAGAATTAGTCTTTATCATAAAAGCAAGCCTAAAAGCGAGAGATGGAGAATTATACCAATATCCTTTAACTATTAATTTCATCAAATAATCAATCATAAATCAATCAAAAAATGAACAGTTTTATAATATTTAAACGCCTTAGAACATGAAGATCGAAAACACAAAAGCACAAATGCGTAAAGGAGTTTTAGAATACTGCATACTCTCTGTTTTAAAAGACGAAGATGCCTATGTTGCAGAAATTTTAGACACTTTAAAAGACGCCAAACTGCTTGTTGTAGAAGGAACCATTTATCCGCTACTTACAAGATTAAAAAATGTTGGTCTCCTTAATTACAGATGGGAAGAGTCAACATCAGGTCCGCCAAGAAAATATTACGGTTTAACAGAAACCGGAAAATTATTTCTAAATGAATTAAACACCACTTGGAACGAATTACAAAACGCCGTTAACCTAGTAACCAGAAAAAAAACTACAAAAGATGAATAAAACAGTCAACATAAATTTAGCAGGTATATTTTTTCATATTGATGAAGATGCTTACCTAAAATTACAACGCTATCTTGAGGCTATAAAACGTTCATTTACAGACTCTCAAGGCCAATCTGAAATTATTTCAGACATTGAAGCTCGTATTGCAGAACTTTTTAGCGAACGCGTAAAAAACGACAAGCAAGTTATAGGCAACAAAGAAGTAGATGACATTATCTCTATTATGGGACAACCAGAAGACTATTTGGTTGATGACGAAATTTTTGAAGACGAACCAATATCATCTCAATCTAGAAAATCAGCACCTTCAAAAAAACTATTTAGAGATACTGATAACTCATACATTGGTGGTGTAGCCTCTGGTTTAGGCCATTACCTTGGCATTGATGCGGTTTGGGTTCGATTAATCTGGTTATTACTAGCTATTGGCTCTGGTGGAACATTTATATTTATTTATATCTTGTTTTGGGTATTAGTTCCTGAAGCTTTAACAACGGCAGACAAACTTACCATGACTGGTGAACCTGTCAATATTAGTAACATAGAAAAAAAAATAAAAGACGGATTTGAAACTGTTTCAGATACTGTGAGTGATGTTGCTAAAAATGTTTCAGATTCTGTTTCTGGTGCTGCAAAAAATGTGTCAAATGCTGCTAAAAAAGTAGATTTAAAAAAACAAACAAATAACATAAAATCAAGTTCAAAAACGTTTTTTGATGCTATTGGCGATATTATTATGTTCTTTTTTACGGTGTTTGCAAAGTTTGTTGGGATTATTCTCTTGATTACTGGAGCATCAGCATTAATAGCATTAATTGTAGGCTTATTTTCCCTAGGAGTAACCAATATTATTCATATTCCAGGAATGGATTTGATAGATGTTGCAAATGCAGGAAATACCCCAATTTGGTTAGTATCACTTTTAGCCTTTTTTACAGTTGGAATACCTTTCTTTTTCCTTTTCTATTTAGGATTAAAAATACTAATAAACAACTTAAAGTCTATTGGAAATATTGCCAAGTTTACCTTGTTAGGTATTTGGATTTTATCAATCATTGGATTAATTATTATAGGTATTAGACAAGCTAGCGAGCATGCTTTTAATGAAATAGTTGTTGAAAAACAAGAATTTTACATAGCTCCTGCCGATACACTGAACATAAAAATGGTTCATAATGATACTTATGGAAGCCCTTACAGAAATCATCAATCATTTAAATTTGCTCATAATGAAAAAGGAGATAAAATTATTTATTCTTCAGATATTGAAATTATAGTAAAATCGACTACAGATTCATTAGCAACCTTAAATATTGAAAAATCAGCTGATGGGAGAGATTACGCTTCTGCCATTGAACGTGCAAAAAATATAAGCTATCATTATAAAATAAAAGAAAATGACATTCTTCTAGATAATTATTTATCTACAGAAGTTAAAAACAAATTTAGTGATCAAGAAATTACAGTCATTTTATATTTACCCGAAGGTGTGATAGTTAATTTCAACAACAACACTAAGAGTTTTTTAAATTATAGAACTTATGATGGAAATATTGTATCATCAGAATACGCTAATCATTTTCTTAAAGTGATTACTGATGATGTAGAATGTTTAGACTGCCCTGCTGAAATGGATATTGATATTCAAAATGGAGATAATGGTATTAACATTAATGAAGAAGGCATCAATATAAAAGTGGATAGTAGCAGTTTAAGGATTAATAAAAACGGTTTGAAAGCCAACAGTTCTGATGTGAAAGTAAATATAGATAGTAATGGTATTCAAATAAAATCGGATACTAATTAAAAACAATTCATCAATAAAAATCAACAACTCAGATATTTAAGTTATTAAAGAATCTTAATAACCAAGATATTTGAAACATCAATCAAAAAACGAACTATTATGACAACACTTTGTAAAATTTTAGTAACTACTATTTTAAGTTTATTGCTATTCTCTTGTAATTTTGATATGAATTTTGGAGCAGGCATTAAAGGAAATGGAACAGTTAAAATAGAAAATCGCACATTAAATCAATCATTTAATGCTGTTAAAGCCAGCCAAGGTCTTGATGTTTATTTAACTCAAGGCAACGAAGAAAGCATTGTTATTGAAGCCGATGAAAATTTACACAACCTTATTAAAACAGAAGTAAAAGATAACGAGTTACGCATTTATGCTGAAAAAAATATTGGCTACGCCTCTTCAAAAAAAATAATGGTCACGTTTAAAAATCTTTCAAAAATAACTTCAACTAGCGGTAGTGATGTTGTTTCAACAAACACCATTCATGCAGATAATTTAGAACTTGACAGCTCAAGTGGAAGTGATATGAAACTTGATGTAAACACAAAAACTTTACAATGCAACTCTAGTAGCGGTAGCGATTTAAAACTTTCTGGTAAAACTGAAAAACTATTTGCCGAAGCCTCGAGCGGAAGTGATATAAAAGCTGCCGATTTAATTGCAGAATCAAGCCAAGTAAAAGCTACAAGTGGCGCAGATATTACGGTAAACACTGCTAAAGAATTAACTGCTGATGCCAACAGTGGCGGTGATATAAAATATTACGGAAATCCAGAAAAAGTCAATAAAACTGATAGTCATTCAGGAAATATTACAAAACAATAATCAACCTAAATAGCCAACTAAAAGACCGAAGCAAAACTTCGGTCTTTTTATTTTTAAATTAAAAAGAAATTAGAAAGAAACCTTAAAACTAACATTAGGTGTAAACCCAAGAGAATATTGAGATAACATTTGTAATTCATTAGTATCATTGATATAATAATGCTGATTAATTGTGTTTATTTTATCAAATACATTCAAAATGGAAACTCCAATTTCTGCTTGAGAAGTATTGTTGAACTTCATTTGATAGGTAGATGATAAATCAAATCTAAAATAATCATGCAATCTACTGCTGTTTGCAGGTTCATAATTTATTATATTGTTGCTAATTTCATTACCTGATACAGGTTTAGTACTAGGTTTTCCTGAGTGCCAATTAAATCCTCCCGAAAGTTTAAAATTTTTATAATTGTATGATGTGCCAAAAGTTACAGTATTAGAAATGTCATAATTATTATGAAATTCTGTATTTTGTAAAGTTTCAAAAGTATAGTAACCATCCATATAAGTATAACTTAACCAAGTATTTACACTTTCAAATTGCTTTCTTAATAAAAAATCAAAACCATATACTTTATAACTACCGTTGGTTCTAGCTAATAAATACTGATTTTGAAATCCTTGACTTTGTGATGTAATTCCTAATACCTTTTTATAATAGCCTTCGCCATGAATTAGCCAACCATCACGATTGTATTGCAATCCTAAAGAAATCTGTTTGCTTTTTATTATGGGGATATTTATGTTATTTGATAACTGCCAACGACGTTTTTCAAGACCTAAAAAATCATTTTGTAAATTAATTACTTGTGACGTGATTTGATGCTTAAATTCGCCCAGAATTTCTATATTAAAATACTTATTAATTGATGTATTGAAACTTAATCGAGGCTCAAAAATATATTCATTAAATTTTGGAATATAATTTACACGAAGCCCAGAAGTAATACTATTTTTTTTATTTTTTGAAGTAAATTTTATTTGAGAGTAAACATCGTGCGTTCTCAATACTTCTGCTATAAACAAACTAAATTCTGGGTTATCAACATTATCAAAATTAGTTACCTGTGTTTCAATAAATTGATATCCATTTAAAAGTGAAAATTTGTTATTAATTTTATAGGTTGTATTCAATTTTATACCTGTTTCAGATACTTTATTAACCTGTAAAGCAAGTTGATTTTGACCAATATTGGCATTAATACCTTTTAATTTATAGTCTGTTTCATATACTTGCAATGTTGATTCAAATGTATCATTCCAAAATCTTTTATACCATAAACCAACTCCTAAATTGCTTTGTTCAAGACTACTTTCTCGAGATTCATTAACGTTATTCATCATGGCATTTTCAACAAATTTCAACTCATTTTCTAGCGTTAAGAAATTTAATTTGATTTGATTTTTATCATCAATTTGCCATAACCATCTTAAATTGGTATCATAAAAATCAAATTCAATATCTGAATTATTTACAGAACCCATGTTGTTATCTAATTCAGAATTTTGTCTTATTCTTTTAAAAAAAGATTTATAAGTAGGCGTTTTATAAAAATTGCTCAACCCTTTTCGCGCTGAAATTTGTAAAGAAGAATTTTTACTGGTTGGTAAATCGGCAAAAGCATCTAAATTCAAAAAATTAATACCAACACTAGCTTTAAAAATAGAATTTACATTGTTATTAGTTTGCATGTCAATGGTGCCAGATACGCCATCAGAAAAATCAGCACTCGTTCCGTTTTTTATAAGCGTAACATTATCAACCATTTTGGGGTTAAAAATGGATACCATTCCAAAAAAATGACTTGACTGATACATTTTAATGCCATCCCATAATAATAAATTTTCATCATTACTACCTCCTCTTATATTAATGTTTGAAACGGTTTCATCAACACTTTGAATACCTGGTAAAGCTTGAACTGTTTGTAAAATATCTGGTTCTATTAAACCTGGAAGAATGCCAAATTCTGAAATGTTTATTTGATAAGACCCGTTTTTAAATTTATTAATACCTCTAACCAAATAATTTGATAAAAATATCTGCTGTAGCTCAACCAATTTAATATTCATAAATAAAGTAGTACAACTATCTTGCTTAAAAAACCTAAATGTTTTCTTTATAGGTTGATAACCCAAATGGCTAAATAAAATGGTTTTATTGTTTTGTTTTGTATGCAACTCAAAATAACCATTTTCATCGCTAATAACTGAAGTATTTTCGGTTTGAATGGTAACATTAGCAATAGGGTTTTTGGTTTCAGAATCTTTAAGATAACCACATAAAAGAGACGCATCTTTATCTGTAATTGAAACAAAGTTATTTAAAATAGAAAAATGAAATTGTGTTTGTTTTTCTAAATAAGCAATAGACTCTTCAAAAGAACTACTTTCTGAAGGATATGATACTAAAACGCCTTCAATGGTATTAAACAAATAATTGAAACGATATGGATATTTACTTTCTAAATGCTCTAAAACTTCAAAAAGCGGCACTTTTTGATTTTGCGCTTGAACATATGTAGAAAAATTAAGAAATAATATAATTATTACATATCGTATTTTACTCACTATCAATATGGTGTAATGAAATTTTTTGTGGTGTTACCATGCTGTACGTAAGATTTAAAGGCTTTGTAATAGCTTCTAAAGCTTCTTGCAGATTGCCATGTGTAAAACCACCGGTAAACACAAGATTTTTATCATTTAAATCAATTGAAACCTCAATCTTATAGTGTCTTTCAAATTCTTTTATAACTTGATAAAAAGGGACTTTTTTAAAGTAACTTGTATTGGTCATCCATAATGGTTTTCTTTTATTTTTAACCATTTCAGAACTTACTTTGCCATTTGATATTCTATAAACATGTCCTGGAAGTACTTTATATGAATTTTTACCAAATGCTAATGTTACTTCACCTTCAAAACAGTTAACTTCAAAAAAGTTTTCTCTATTTAAAACATTAAATTGTGTTCCAACTACTGATACTTTACCAACTGAGGTATTTACATCAAACGTTGATCCTTTTGCTACTACAAAAAAGGCTTCTCCATCAAGGGTAAGTTCTCTTTTATCTGCCCATGTTTTTTCGTTATATGTAATTTCTGAAACAGCATTAAGTGTTACTTCTGAAGCATCAGGCAATTGAATCATTCTTTTTTCTGCAATAGAAGTTTCAATATTTACAGAATTATTAAAAAAGAAAAGAAAATACACGCCAAAAGCTATAACAAAAACCGCTGCAATTCTAAGCATTGGTGTTAACCAATTACGTGTTTTAGTATATTGGTTTTGAGGATGTAATTTATCTTTAATTGTCTCAAATTGTTTTACTTGAGAAAAATTTGAAACACTAAATGCTGGCGCTTTTTCAACAATTTTTTTAAAAAGTTCGTTGCCTTCAATTTGGTCAAAGGCTTCTTGCTCTTCAACTGTTAAATCTTCGGCAAGCCATTTTTTATTTAAGTATTTTTTTTTCATAATCTATCCTTCTAACACTATAACAATTTAGAAGGCTTTTTTGCGTAAAATTTATTAAATTCCTCTAGTTCTTCCTTAAGTTTTATAACAGCATTATAAACTCTACTATCAACAACGCGTCTTGTTACTCCTAATATTTCTGCGATTTCAGAATGTGATTTCTTGTCGGCTTTACTCAACAAAAAAGTAATGCGTTGTTCTTCTGGCAACTTGCCAAGCGCTTTCTGAAACTTTACTAAAAATTGTTTTTCTTCTAAAATAAAATCAGGACTTTCATGAGTGTATTCTTTAGGTTTTTCTTCTTTAAAACGCAATACTACCTTTTGATGTTTTATATCATTAAGCACCATATTATTTGCCACTTTATAAAGAAAAGACTTTGCAGAACTTAAGCCAATATTTTTACAATTTTCCCATAATTTAATAAATGCATCTTGCATTTTATCATTAGGATCATACTCAGAGCCAAACTTATAATATAAAAAATCATGAAGATTTTTAGAGTATTTAGCATAAATTGCTGAAAAGATTTTCTCTTCACAGATATGTTCACTAATTTCTTTAGGCATTATATTGGATTATACTTTAAATTTATAGAAAAAAATTAAAAGTTAAGTAAATTACTTCTGTTAGTTGTTATATATACGAATGTAATATTATAAAAGTTGTTGTGAAAATTACTGTAAAGATTTTAATTATTCTATTGTGTTTATTCTCTATTTTATCTTGTAGAAAAGATGAGTATAGATATAATGAACCTATTGATCAATTACCATTAGCTAAAGAATCATTGGTTGCAACTTTAATAGAAAGAACAACCTTAAAAGATGGATCTGAAGATAATATTTTAGACCATGCCAGTTGTTTAACTGTTAAGCTTCCTGTAACAGTTACAGCAAATGGAAATAATGTTGTTGTTAATACCACTGATGATTATAATACTGTTCAAGCCATTTTTGATGCTAGCGAAAGTGATGAGGACACATTAATTATAACTTACCCAATCACTTTAATATTTGAAGATTTTACTGAAACAATCGTTAATTCTGATGGTGAGCTTAATAATTTCAGAAACCTTTGTGAAAGCGATAATGATGAAGATACAGATATTGAATGTATTGACTTTGATTATCCCATTTCTTTTACCACCTATAATACTCTAAATGAAAAACTTAGCACAGAAATTATAACTAGTGATAAAGAATTGTATGACTTTATAAATACCATAGAAGATTACTCTATAGTTAACATCAACTTTCCTGTAACTATTTTAGATTTTTCTGGTTCATTAATAACTATTAACACTATTGAAGAGCTACAAAACACCATTGAAAATGCTATAAATGCTTGTGATGAACATGATGGTGAAAATAATATTTCAGAAGATGAAAAAGAATTTTCTACTTTAATTATTCAATGTTCTTGGAACATAGATGAATTTGAAAAGAACGACCAACACCTAGAAAGTCAATTTGATGGCTATAAATTTACCTTTAATGAAGATGGTTCTGCTATTGCTACTAATGCTTCTGGAACTATATATTCTGGTATTTGGACTATAAATTTAACTAGCAGCGACTTAAAATTTACCATACAATTTGATGATTTCTCCATAATTAGCCAAACTTGGGAATTAAAAGAAATAAATCACGAAGACGATGGTGATATTATAGATTTAAGTTACGAAGAAGACGAACTAAAATTTAAACAAGTTTGTAATTAAAAGTCCTATTTAAACACTACGCTTTTAATTGTAGCATTATTTCAACACAAATAGTTTTTGCTGACTTAAACAAGTGATTACAATTTAACACCTTTTCAAATTCAAATTCAGAAATATCTAAAGACAGGTTGGCTTTTACATAAACCACCTCATTAATTTTCTTAATACTTCCTAAAAACGTTTGTTGCTTATTATTACAAAGCACTCTTAAATCACCTTTAAAAACAACTGTAGATTCATTTTCAGATAATTCTGAAAAATCAAATTCTAGCAATTCACCATTAAATTGAATTTTTGGAACTGTTTGAAAAGGTGATAAAACATTCGCTTGCTCTTCAATCTTATTATATAATGCTATATTAATTGAATAATTATCTAAAGTAGAAACTATCTCAAACTTATTTTTTAATACTTGTTTTGAAAAAGATTTTGAAGCATAAAAAATAATATCTCCATCAAAAGCATAAAAAACTATAGTTTGATTTTGGAAGGCATTTATCATAATATAAGTTTCTGTTAATAAAGGTTAAGTCCACAATAGAATGCTATTAATCTGGGTATAAATGGTGTTATTCAACAAATATCTCATCCTACTAATACTATAACAACAAAGTGACAATTTTTACTGAATTTTTTTTAAACAAACGATTTCAACTAAACATAAAAAATAAAAAAAATAAAAAATAATTCACGTAAAGTTTAAAACTTAGTTGTTATATAATAAACATTAGCTCTTAGAGTAATGCCAACTGAATAATATATAAAGTTTTGACAAAGCCCCTTCATAATCTATATATAGCAGTTATGGTTGCAATTATTGTTATTGCAACAGCATATCTTGCATACATAGGATACACGTATTATAATACCCCATTAGAAGAACGTTTCTACCATTCGCAGCACAAATGGTTTAAACCTAGCGGCATTTACGGACATGGTTTAGGTATTGTTGGAACCCTTTTAATTCTTATAGGTGTAACCTTATACATTGCAAGAAAACGCTATAATTTTTTATCAAAAGTAATTCGCTTAAAATATTTATTAGAGTTTCATATTTTTTTATGCACGTTAGGGCCAATAATGGTTTTATTTCATACAGCATTTAAATTTGGAGGCATTGTATCTATTGCCTTTTGGAGTATGGTTGCTGTGGTTTTAAGTGGCGTTGTAGGCAGATTCATTTATATTCAAATTCCAAGAACCTTAGAAGGAAGAGAGCTTACACTCAATGAAGTAAAGGGTTTAAAAACAGATTTATCTACAACTATTAATGAAGAAATTGAAGTTGATGATCAATTAAAGCAATTAATATTAGGTATTTCAAACGCTGAAAAACCTTCTTATCTAGAAATAAGGAAGTTAAAGAATGAACTTATCAAGAAAAAATTCCCAAAAGAAGATAGAAATTACATCTTAAAATTAGTTAAAGACGATGTATCATTAACTGGAAAAATAAACAGGCTTTTACTTATGCAAAAGCTTTTTAAATATTGGCATGTTGCACACTTACCGTTTGCGTTAATCATGCTTATTATAGTAATAATTCATATAGCTATAACATTAGCTTTTGGATATAAATGGATATTTTAATGAGTGATGAAGTTTTTTTAGAGCAGATTTTAGTTTATGGTACTGTATTTTTAATATGTGCCATTACTGTTTTTTTCTATACACGTAAAAAAAGAGTAAAATCTGAAAAAACAGTAGAAAAAGTAAATGTAGCCAAATTAGAAGGTTTATACGAACCTGTCTCATTATATCCACATATTGACCTAAAATCATGTATAGGCAGTGCTGCTTGCGTAGCTGATTGTCCTGAAAAAGATATTTTAGGCATTGTTGATGGTGTTGCAACGGTTATTAATACTGCAAATTGTATTGGTCATGGGGCTTGTTTTCATGCATGCCCAGTTGAAGCTATTTCCTTAAGAATTGGTACAGAAACCCGAGGCGTAGATTTACCACATGTAAACCAAAACTTTGAAACCAACACCAAAGGTATTTATATAGCTGGTGAATTAGGAGGCATGGGACTTATAAAAAACAGCGTTGAACAAGGCCAACAAGCCATTGAAAATATGGTTAAAAACAAAAAACCATCCAAACCAAATGTTATAGATGTGGTTATTATAGGTGCTGGTCCTGCTGGAATATCTGCTACACTTGCTGCTAAAAAACATGGTTTAACTTGCGTAACCTTAGAGCAAGACTCCTTAGGTGGAACTGTTTATACTTTTCCAAGATCAAAAATAGTGATGACATCTCCAATGGATTTACCCCTTTATGGGAAAGCCAAATTATATGACACTTCAAAAGATGAGTTACTTAAATTATGGAAAAAAGTAATTACCGAGCATGACATTAAAATAACAGAAAACACAAAAGTAGAGCAGATTATTCCTATTGAAAATGATGCATTTAAAATAACCACTTTAATGGGTGATGAATACATCTGTCATCAAGTTTTACTTGCCATTGGAAGACGAGGAACACCAAGAAAATTAAATGTGCCTGGAGAAGAATCTACCAAAGTAGCCTATAGGCTTCTTGAACCAGAAAGAATTAAAGATAAAAACATAATAGTTATTGGCGGAGGTGATTCTGCCATTGAATCGGCACTTTTATTAAAAGACAATAATAAGGTCATTTTATCATATAGAAATGATAAATTTTCAAGGTTGAAACCAAAAAATAAAGAAAAAATTGAATTAGCGGTAGAAGATAAATCGATTACTGTTCTATTTAACTCAAACCTTATTTCAATAAATGACAGTCATGTTTTAATGAAAACGAACAATGAAGATGAAGTTAAAACAATTGACAATGATTTAGTTTACATTTTTGCCGGCGGAGAATTACCATCTGGATTTTTACAAAAATCTGGAGTAAACATTACCAAACGTTTTGGTTATGTTATGAAAAGACACGAATAATAGATTTTGAGATTAGCTATAAAACATATTACAATCATCTGTCTACTAATAGTAGTAAATAGTTATGGGCAAATATCTCCAGGAGATTTGTCTCAAGCTCATGCTAAGTTAGAAGGTATGAGTAATTGTACACAATGCCATGAAATTGGAGATAAAGTAACAGATAAAAAATGTTTAGAATGTCATAAAGATATTCAATCACTTGTAAATAAAAACAAAGGTTTTCATGCAAATCCTGAAGTAAAAAAACAAGATTGTTTTCAATGCCATAGTGATCATCATGGGCGTAAATTTGATATGATTCATTTTGATAAAGATAAATTTAATCATGATAAAGCAGGATATAAACTAGAAGGAAAACACGCTAGTATAGATTGTAGAGAATGTCATAAACCAGATAATATTCAAAATTCAGAAATTAAAAACCGTAAAAATACATTTTTAGGTTTAGCCCAAGAATGCTTAACATGCCATGATGATTTTCATCAAAATACACTTCCAAAAGATTGTAAACAATGTCATAATTTTGATTCATTTAAGCCAGCTGCAAATTTTAATCATGACAAAGCAAAATTTAAACTTAAAGGAAAACATGTTCAAGTAGATTGCATAAAATGTCATAAAGAAACTACTCGAAATGGAAAGGAATTCACAGAATTTACAGGCATTGCTTTTGAAGATTGTAAATCATGCCATAAAGATCCGCATGAAAGTCAACTTCCAGGTAATTGTAAATCGTGTCACATGGAAAATGATTTTAAATTGTTTAATGGCCAAAAAACCTTTGATCATAATACTACAAATTTCACTTTAAAAGGAAAACATGCCGAGATAGATTGCTTTGAGTGTCATAAAGACTTAATTGATCCAAAACTAGTTTTTCAGGATAGATTAAATGTTAAAGAAAATAATTGTGTAAAGTGTCATAAAGATGCACATGAAGGTAAATTTGGACTAGATTGTGCAAAGTGCCATAATGAAAATAGTTTTGTTGTATTAAAAAGCTTAAAGTTTTTTGATCATACACTTACTGATTACCCTTTAGAAGGTAAACATTTGCAAGTAGATTGTAAAAAATGCCATACAGATAGATACACAAAACCCATTGATTTTTCAGCTTGTAAAAACTGCCATAAAGACTATCATAAAGGAGAGTTTAAAGAAAAGGAAAAAGGAATTTCACCAGATTGTAAAGAATGTCATTCATTACAAGAGGGTTTTGATTATAGTTTATACACTTTAGAAAAACATAACAAATCAAAATTTCCATTGCAAGGAGCTCATGTTGCCACACCTTGTTTTGCATGTCATGTAAGTGAAAAACAAAAACGATGGACATTTAGAAATTTAGGCTCAGATTGTAATAATTGCCATAAGGATATTCATGAAGGTTTCATAAGCAAAAAGTTTTATCCTAATAATGATTGCAAAAATTGCCATGTTAATGAAAGTTGGGCAAAAATTGAAAAATTTAATCACAGTAATACAAAATTTAAACTAGACGGTAAACATAAAGAAATTGAATGTAGAGCATGTCATTTCGTCGAAAAGACTGGCAATAAGAAAATTACACAGCAAAAATTTATTAATTTGGACTCTAATTGTGCTTCATGTCATGAAAACAAACATGGCAATTCATTTGCAATAGATGGGGTGACAGAATGTAAAAGATGCCATGTAACAAGTAGTTGGCTTCCTGAAAACTTCAATCACAATTCTACCAATTTCCCTCTGGAAGGCAAGCACAAAGAAGTAGATTGTAGAGCTTGCCATAAAAGCGCTATAGTTGACGGAAAAAATCAAGTAATATATAAACTAAAAAAATTCGAATGTATAGATTGTCATTCATAATAGTATCGTTTTTGATGGTGACGCTAGCAATGGCGCAATCACCTCATGGAAATGATTTAAAGGTAAATTGTAATCAATGTCACAATCCATCTGGTTGGGAACTTGATGTTTATTTAATGCGATTTAAGCATGATAAAACAAATTTTAAGCTAGAAGGTGCTCATACACAAACAGATTGCAAGGCTTGCCATGAAACCTTAGTTTTTAACGAAGCTCCTAATGAATGCGCATCATGCCACAAAGATGTTCACAGCATGTCTGTTGGTAATGATTGTGTTCAATGTCATAATTCAAAATCATGGATAGTTAACAATATTCCTGAAATTCATGAAGAAAACGGCTTTCCACTAATAGGTGCTCACAATGGTGTAAGTTGTAATGAATGTCATACTTCAGAAACAAATATTAGATTTGATAGAATTGGTAACGATTGTATATCATGTCATAAACAAGATTTTGCTACAACTAGAAGCCCAAATCATACAGCTTTAGGCTTTTCTACAGATTGTATTGAATGTCATAGCCCATTGGCCACTGATTGGAATTCTGATAAAGCAAATCATGATTTCTTCCCACTTACATTAGGACATGATATTCAAGATTGTACTCAATGTCATAAAACTAATAATTATGCTGATGCTTCACCTGAATGTGTAAGTTGCCATCAAACAGATTATAACAATACCGCAAATCCAAACCATTCAACCGTAGGATTTTCAACTGATTGCATATCTTGTCATACCACAAATCCAGGTTGGACACCTGCCAATGTTAATCATGACTTTTTCCCTTTAACTATGGGTCATGATATTCAAGATTGTACGCAATGTCATAAAACAACCAGCTATGCTGATCTTTCACCTGAATGTGTAAATTGTCACCAAACAGATTATGACAATACGAGAGATCCAGTTCATAGAGATACAGGTTTTTCAACAGATTGTGTATTATGTCATACCACAACTCCTGGATGGTCACCTGCAAATGTTAATCATGACTTTTTCCCTTTAACACTTGGTCATGATATTCAAGATTGTAAACAATGTCATAAAACAGATAATTATGCTGATGCTTCACCAGAATGTGTAAGCTGTCACCAAACCGATTATGATAATACGCGAGATCCAGTTCATAGAGATGCTGGTTTTACAACAGATTGCGTATCGTGTCATACCACAAATCTTGGATGGTCACCTGCTACAATTAATCATGACTTTTTCCCTTTAACATTGGGCCATGATATTCAAGATTGTAAACAATGTCATAAAACAAATAGTTATGCTGATGCTTCACCAGAATGTGTAAGCTGTCACCAAACAGATTACGATAATACTCAAAATCCAATTCATAGAGACGCTGGTTTTACAACAGATTGTGTATCGTGCCATACCACAAATCCTGGATGGTCACCTGCCACAATTAATCATGACTTTTTCCCATTAACATTGGGCCATGATATTCAAGATTGTAAACAATGTCATAAAACAAATAATTATGCTGATGCTTCACCAGAATGTGTGAGTTGTCATCAAACAGATTATGATAATACTACTGATCCTAATCATAAAGCAGCTCATTTCCCAACCGATTGTGTTGCGTGTCATACAACAAACCCTAACTGGAAACCGGCCCAATTTGATCATGATGGGCAATACTTCCCTATTTATAGTGGAGAACATAAGGGCGAGTGGAATAGTTGTACTGACTGCCATAATAATGCTAATGATTATTCTGTTTTTACCTGTTTAACTTGTCATAAAAAAACTAGTACAGACAATGAGCATAGAGGCGAAAACGGATATGTTTATGAAAGTAACGCTTGTTTAGAATGTCATCCAACAGGTAAGGGTTAAAAAAAATGATGAAATATAAAACTTATATTGTTCTCATATTTTTTATGGGAACATTGTCAGCTACTGTGTTAGCTCAAGATAATAATCATACCTTAATTGGTAAGGTAACATTTGTGACTTCAAAAAATGCGTATGTAAAATTTGATAACACTACTGTTATTAATATTGGCGATACGCTTCAAGGACCTAATAAACAGAAATGTTTAATAGTTACAAACAAGTCGTCAAACTCAGTAGTTTGCCTTAAATTAATTGATTGTCAAATTAATAAGGATGATAAAATTAGTTATGTATATGAAGTTGAATCAAAAAAGAAAGTTTTAGAAAGCGAAGATATTCAAGAAAATATTGGGATTAGTTTTAATGATTCTATTAAAGCTATAGAAAACTCAAAAAAAACAAATTATGTTGAAAACATAACTGGGCGTTTATCGGCAGCTAGTTACAGTGATTTGTCTAAAACAAGAGGAGATAATCATAGATTGATGACTCGGTTTTCATTAGAAGCCAATCATATAAACAATTCTAAATTTTCTGTGGAAACCTATCTTAATTACAGGCAAAATATTTATCCTAAAGACACTAGTAGTACGTTAAGTAAAAGTCAACTAAACGTATTTAACTTGGCTTTAAAGTATGATATTGATTCTACGTTTTCAGTAACTTTAGGAAGAAAAATTAATTACAAAATATCATCTTTAGGTGCTATTGATGGCTTACAAATTGAAAAGTTTTTTGGAAAAAGTTATGTCGGTGCTTTAGCTGGCTTTAGACCAGATGTTTTTGATTTTGGCATGAATACTAATTTGTTGCAATATGGTGGATATGTTGGTCAACTAACAGAAAATGAAAGTTTTGTATCTCAAACAACTTTAGGTTTTGCTGAACAAAAAAACAATAACGAAATTGATAGAAGATTTACGTATTTTCAGCATTCTAGTACCATTTTTAAAAAATTCAACTTATTTTCTACCTTAGAACTTGACTTGTATAATAAAGTTAATGATTCAGTAAAAGACAATATAAGGGTTACCAATTTATACGTTTCTGGTCGTTATCGATTTAATAGTGCATTAAATGTTGCTTTATCATATGATTCAAGAAAGCGAATTATTTACTACAAAACCTATGAAACAGATATAGAGCAACTATTAGATGAAGATATAGCCAGACAAGGATTTAGAGCTCGATTAAATATCAGACCTTTTAAATATGTTTATAGCGGCTTTAGTTACAGTAAAAGATTTCAAAGCGATAACCAAAATAAGTCTGATAACATATATGGTTACGTAAGTTTATCAAAACTTCCAATTGATGGAAGATTATCTTTTACTTATAATATGAATTCATCAAATTATTTACAAAGTAATATTGCATCTGTAAGATACTCAAGAGAGTTTTGGGATAGCAGACTTAGCTCAGATATTTATTATAGATTTGTAAATTATAAATATACAACCAATGTACCAGATTTTAATCAACATTATCTTGGGGCATATGTATCCTATTATATTGATAGGTCATTTACTTTTAGCTTATCAGGTGAGGTATCTCAATATGACAATGAAAGAAATTATAGAATAAACACACAAATTATAAAACGCTTTTTTAGAAGCAAAAAACAACAATAATTATGAATATAAAACATTTTTCAGCAGCATTAGTAACCTTAGTTTTTTTTGGATGTAATAATAACCCAAAGGTTATTCCTATAAATTCAGACAATGCCAATCCAAATACATCTGGCATATTTTCTGGTTCTTCAAATGAGAGTGTAGATTTTAATGCACCTACTTCAAATGAATTTCATTCTATTGTGGTTACTGAAGTTCTTCCTACATCAAAATACGTGTACTTAAATGTAACTGAAGGAGAAGAAAACTATTGGATAGCAGCAAGAAGTATGGAAGTAAAAGTTGGAGAATCTTATTATTATAAAGGAGGCCTTTTAAAAACAAATTTTGAAAGTAAAGAATATAATAGGGTTTTTGATAAAGTAATTTTAGTATCCAGTTTGGTAACAGCAGCAAATCATGGAACTGATGGTGCTGCTAGTAATGGTGTTATAAATACTTCTAAAACACCAGTAAATACAACCAAACAAGATATTGAAATGCACACGGAAAAGATAGTGCAAAAACAAGGCTCTATAAAAATATCAGAACTCGTCAAAAATCCTAAAAAATTTGAAGGACAAACCATTCAATTAGATGGTGTTTGCACTAAAATAAATGCTGGTATTATGGATAGAAATTGGATTCATATAAAAGACGGTAGTAAAGATGATTATGATTTAGTAATAACTTCTGATGCCTTTATCCCAGAAGGCGCTGTATTTACAATTAAAGCTGTTGTAGTATTAAATAAAGACTTTGGAGCAGGTTATAAATATGATTTAATATTAGAAAACGGAACAATAGTAAAATAAGTATCCATTTTCAAACTCATTAAAATAAAATATTAATAGCATTCTCATTTAGTTAAAATAGTTATAAAAAAATAAGAGTTTCTTTTTCTGAAGAAACTCTTATTTTTTACACTAAAACTTAAATCTAAATATTATTAAGAAATCATCTTATATTTTCTTCTTTTAAAATAAGCTAGTACACATATTATAACGATACAAGTTACAACGATATAAACCCAACTTGGAATTGGTATTGGATCTCCAGTTGCATATGAATGTAAACCAGATAGATAATAATTTACACCATAATACGTCATTATGACTGTTGCCAATCCAAAAATGGTTGAAACATTATAAATAAATAACCCAGTAAGTTTAGGTATAATTCGCATATGCAATATAAAAGCATAGACAAGTATAGTAACTAATGCCCATGTTTCTTTCGCATCCCAACCCCAATAACGACCCCAAGATTCATTGGCCCAAACGCCACCCAAATATGTACCAATACTAACCATAATTAAACCGCCTGTAATAGTTAATTCACTGATATAAGACATTTCGGTTATAATGGAATTAATACGCTCTTTGTTTTTGCTCGAAGTAAAAATCATTAAGATTAAATTAATCAAACCTATGATAGCTCCTAACATTAAGAATCCATAACTACCAGCTTCTAATGATACATGAATGGTTAACCAATATGATTTTAACACAGGTACAAGTGGTGTAATTTCAGGATCTAAAAAGCTTAACATGGACACCATAAGAATAGTAGCCGCTAAAATCATAGTTGCTGCTAAACCACCAAAAGATTTTCTGGTAAAAATAATACCAGCTAATGTGGTAGTCCAAGCAATATATATCATAGACTCATAGCCATTACTCCAAGGTGCTCTGCCCGAAATAAACCAACGTAAACCTAAGCCTAAAGTATGAAACCCAAAGCCTATCATTACTATAATAAAAAGTACTTTATAAATCTTCTTTAATTGTACTCTTGGTTTAAAAACCGAAAGAAATAAGAAAAATAAAAACGCCAGTCCTAATAAAAAGTATAGCATTGCTAATCTGTTAAAAACATTCAGGTTGTTTAATAATATTTCAGCTTTAATTTTACCTGCACTTGGCATGACTTCTCCTCCATTTTTAAACTGATAGTTTTTTAATTCAGCAAGTAAACTATTGGCATCAGCATAGTTATTGGTTTCAACACCATTTTTTAACGCATTGGCATAAGCACTAAAAAAACTTGATGCTATTTGACTATCATGTCCATTTCCGTGGCTATGGTTTGATATCCAGGTATTATTATCATCATTTGTATCTGGAATAATATTTAGCATGCCTCCAGAAAACATCATGTTTAAGATATTTAAGCGTTCATCAATTTTCAACAGCTCTTTTTCATAAACCCCACGATCTTTTGGTATTAAATCATAAACACGTCTTACTTCATCTCGTAACTTATAATCTCCATTAGCATCAAAAAAATCCTTGTATGAAGCATAGTTTCCTTTAACTTCTAAAGCTTTTAAAATATCTTGATGTTCACCAAGTTTTATGATTTTTTCACCATACCAATCTTCAGAATTAACAAAAATACTTAATAGGACTTGGTCTGCATTAAGCCCTTTATAAGTCTCTTTTCTGTATATTTTTCGCATCAACTCTCTAGAAAGCGTATGTACAGGTTTCATTCTGCCTTTGTAATCTTGTACAACTAGTTTACTAAAAGCGTCTGCGTGTTCTGCACTAATGGCTGAATGTGTGATATGTGAAATTTCATTTTGGGAATTTGCAAATTGTGAAGACAGTAAAAAACCTAAAATAAATATGAATGTAGCACTTGAAGCTCTGATTTTTTTGATTTTTCCAATAACCTGATAGAATCTTGTATTTTTATTAAACAAGGTCCATATCATACCAATAGTAAGTAATATATATCCTAAATAAGTGATTTGTGTACCCCAAAAATCATGATTGACGCTTAAATAAGTTCCTTTTTCATCTTTATCAAAAGAAGATTGAAAAAAGCGATATCCTCCATAATTTAAAATATTGTTCATGAAAATTCTAAAATCCATATTTACATTGTTTGTAACATCTACAAGAGTTACTTCACTAGCATAAGATGAGGCGCTTTCAGTACCAGGATATTTATCTAAAATGAATTCTTTCAACTGAATATAAAAAGGCAGATAAATGTCTTTAGAACCATAAGCAATTGAAAGATCTAAATCTTTAAAAGTTAAAATTTCTGGTCTTCCGGTATTCCCTCTAGAACCATAAATCACAGTTTCTTGTTTTGTTCCATTAACTGAAACATCCAGGGTTAGTGCCGTAATACTCTCGTTTTTAACTTTTGGGCTATCAGATTTTGAAGTTACCTTGCCATTAGGACTAAATTCTGGAAATACTACATTATTAGAACCATTAGAATATAATGCTCTTAATTTTAATGAGTTATATTGGCTTGATGGATAAATAGTGTCACGTGTTTGGGTTGCCATAACCATTTGTGAATAGGTTGAATTAGTTTTGAAGGATAATGTATCTCCTTCAAACATAATATTAAAAGCATCAGGTATTTCGGTACTATTAAAGTTGTATAAAATAGAATTGATTCGCTTGGTTTCTCCTTTACTTATAAAATATTCTTCTCTTCCATTCATTCCAGAAACTACCAATTTTAGAGTAGGTTTACCATCAATACTAGTAGTTAAAACTTGAGTAGGATTTGGAGTAAACTCTTTTACTTCAACTTCAATTAAATCATTATCAATAATATAAGATTCTTTAAACTTATTTTTTCCAATAGAAGCAAACAATACTTCTTCATCAAAATTATAGGTTTTATTATCCTTATTTACCTGAAACTTCAAATAAGAGTTTGAAGATAAAAAACTATTTGAAGCATCATTTTCACGAATATGCATAATACCTTCATAACCAAAATATCTGGTAACTCCAGCACCAATTAAAATAATAATGATGGAAGCGTGAAATAATAACAAAGGCCATTTTTTTTGTTGAATCATTCTGAATTTGAAAATATTAACAATAATTGATATTCCAAAAAGCATCAACAAAAGTTCAAACCACCACGATTTGAAAATAACTTTTTGAGCAGCACTTGTTCCATAGTCATTTTCTACAAACGTAGCAATGGCTATAGCTGCTGCAAATAATAAGATGTATAAACCTGCTGCTCTGGTATTAAAAAAAGGCTTGATGTAATTGATTATTGTATGATACAATTTCTTCATAAAAGTGATTATTAATGGGCTGTTTTTGAGGCTAAGCAATAGTAAAAAATGATTTAGAAACCGCATAGTCTAATATATAAACAACTAAGCGAATGAATTTACTTGATATTTAACATAAAAATGAAGTTGTATTTTATTAATTAAACTCAAAAATAAGGTAGTATAACATTAACGAAAAACACTCTTATAACTATACTTTTTTAAAAATTATAATTAATAATACATCTGAAAAAAATGAATATTTTAGTTTGAATAAAACTACTAAACAGATATACAAATAAGTGCTTAAATATGTGAACTATTAAATAGTCTTCAGGACGATTTTATTTTTCTATTATACGTAATGGTATTTATAAATCTTTATCTAAAACGGTTATAGGCAAATCGGTTGTACCAGCATAAAACACTACTATTTCAACAGGTTTATTACCTTCATTGACACCATAATGAACTTTGTTTACTAACTCTACAATTACATCTCCTGCTTTTAGAAGTAAAACCTTATCATCTTCATCAATAACGGTTAATTCACCTTTTAATACTATACCCGAATTAATAACCGGATGATAGTGCTTATGCAATTTTGTTTTTGGTGGAATTGTGATTTTTAAAACGGTAACTTTAGGAGGACCATCTGGGTATTTTGGCAAGGCATCACCATTCCAACTACGAGTGGTTTCTGCTAATTTAACAACAATTATATCTCCCTCTTTTTTTGTAGCGCATGATGCTAATAAAAACACAATACATGTAAAGATGGTTATTTTTTTCATACACACTTATCTTTTAAGCAACTATTTAAATCAAAGCTTTACTTTTTAGAAAACAAAGCTAATTATTTAAACAAACTAACAAGGGTACTAAAAAAATTCAACATTTCTTATAAAAAAAGCGGCCACCTATATAAATATACTTAAATTCAATCATTGATACATGAATCTAATAAAGTCATCATACCTCACTAAAAATTATAAGCTAGTATATTTATAAACAAAAAAGTTTTTTTTTAACTTTTTAATGAAAAAAGAGTAGATGGTAATACCATGCTACTCTAATAAGTTTTAGAATATTTATAATTTAATTTCTTCAATTATCATGTCAAATGGCTTTTCTAAAGCGATTGATTCTATTAAAAAATAAGAAAGCTCCTTAATGTTTGAATTTAAAAACCCTGTTTTAATACAATATTTTTTTAAAATATTTTCAATTTCATCATCTAAGATAAAATGTGTTAAAGCTGATTTATATAAAGAATAAAGAAACTCAAATTTAACATCAAATGAATACGCAACTTCATCATACAAAAAAAGATATTTTTCATCAATTACTAAATTAATTTCTGAGTCTTGTGCAAATTTTTCAAAAAGTCGTCTTTCCAAATTAGAAGAACTCTTTTGAGTAATGATTAAAAAATAGTAATGGTAAAATATTATTGTCTTTTTTTTATTCATAAGAAAATAAAAAACACTTTTTTCAAATATATTCTAAAATAATCATTTATTAAACTTAATCATTAATTTTAATGATTCTTAATAAAATCAGTAGAATCATCAATTTTACAACTAAATCTATTAGAAATTATAGTTTAATTAAGTAGCTAAAACTTACACAAACCCATATAAATTATTATTAAAAAAACTTAAAAAATTAATACTATTCTAATTTTGATATTAAAAAAGTAAGATTAAAAATACAAAATAATCCATTCATCGATAATTTATATAAAAATACCCGAGTAATTCATCGATTATTTTAATTTAAATATCTTTTAAAGTAAAAAAATATTTAATTTTATGTAAAACATAAGTTAATTAATAATAATGGAACATATGTAAAAAACTATTTGCTATTACCCATTTCTCTTCAAAGGCATATTCAAATAACCAAAGTAAAAGTAAAATTTTAGTTAAATGAAAACGCCCCAAAACCCTACTACTCGTCCAACACATATTGCCGTTAATTCAAATAAAGAAATAAAAATCCTTGACGGTAAAAAAATTATTTACTTAGAATCTTCAGGAAGATTTACTATCATTCACAAAGAAAATCTTTCCGTTACATTATGTAAAAACTTAGGCCATTACTGTAAATTATTTAAAAATTTAGATTTATTAAGAATCTATAATAGCTTCTTAATAAATATAGGTTACTTATCTACTATTAAAAAATATGCAGGTAACCAATACTGTATTCTTAGTGAAAATACAATTATACCTATTTCGAACAGAAAATTCTCAGAAGTAAAAGAATACATATATTATTAACTTTTTACCATAGTGCAGTATAAAACACCTATTTTAAATATTAAAAAATGACAGAAAACAAAGACCTATTAGATAGTTTTTATTTAGAAAAATTAAAACTAACATTTATTGAAAGTGCTGTTCTAAAAACTTACATAATTGGTTACTCTGAAATTGAGACTTTAAAATTTTTAGAGATAACTAAAAAAGATTATGAAAAAATAATAAATAAGATATATTTAAAATACCAGTCTGATAATTTATTTGAAATTATTCATATATGCCTTATAAAAAATCACTTAGACCGTTATGATTTAGTAAAACCAGAAGTAAAAAAAATGGCTCTAAAATACTCTAAATCAATTTTTGATAACCTTAACATACTGTCATTCATTCAAAAAAATACAGTTTATTTGAAAAAAGAATTAAATAATTTTGAAATAGATACAAACAAATTATTTATTGAAAATGCTTCGCACAAAGATTTAAGTCCTTTAACTAAAGAAGAAGTTGTTTATATAAAACAACAAATAAACAATTTTACTAATACTACAGAGCAAAATTCTGAAACTTTAAAGCAAATTAAAAATAGAATAACTAATAAATTCCAGGCAAACAATTATTTTAATGCAATACGTAGAGCCATTGAATTAGATTTAATTAATAAATTATTTATTAATTTTGAGTATGTTGCTTTTTTTAACAACTTACAGATTGCAACCATTAACAAAATTGAATCAATGATTATTGTAAATAAATATTCAGATAAAGAGAAGCAATTATGCTTATATTTTGAATTAGTAAATTATTATAATAATATTGAAGACAACTTATTATTTAACAACTATTCTTTTAAATATATTAGTTAAATCCTACTACTGTAAATATTGAAGATTATTAATTCATTTATAAGAAAAATACAATCGATTATTACAAATAAATAGCATTTAATAAATAACTTGATAATTGTTTTATAAACTATATAAATTAGCATTTAACTCTATCATAGGTTTATGATAATAAGGTTAAGTTTGGGACAAGGCGGAATACTTACAAATTTCTCCTGTTAAAATTGTAAATATGATTTTAAAAATTATTCAATTAATTATTGTAATTATAATAGTTGGCTTTTTTGCTTATGACGCCATTATGGGAAATAAATTAGAATAGCTATTATTTTAAAAAAGCACAAATAAAATTAATAACCAACATTAATTCGAATTCTCCATAAACCTATAAGTGAATAATTTACTTTTTATTTAGAAATACAAATTCATAAAAAAATCAAAAAAATGTTATTGAACATTTATTTTCAATAATCACCTTTTTAATGATAAATTCTCATTACGAACTTACTTTATCAATATTAACAAGAGCTATATTAGGTTTGACATACCTAAAGTAAATTTAACTTACTTTATAAATGAATTAAAAACAATATTTGTCGGGATGACAGGATTTGAACCTGCGACCACACGGCCCCCAGCCGTGTACGCTAACCGGACTGCGCCACATCCCGAATTAAAAAAAACAAAAATACTTTTTAAATGAAAAACAAAAAAATTAGCCATGCTATAAAAACAGGCTAATTTTTAATTATTTATGGGTTTTAATTTTCTTTAGCAGCTAAATAACGCTCAGCATCTAAGGCTGCCATACAACCTGTTCCTGCTGCAGTAATAGCTTGTCTGTAAACATGGTCAGCTGCATCACCTGAAACAAATACACCTGCTACATTAGTCTTTGAAGTTCCTGGTTTGTTTATAATATAACCTGTTTCATCTAATTCTAGGTAGTCTTTAAAGATATCGGTATTTGGTTTATGACCAATAGCTACAAAAAAACCAGTTACAGAAATTTCATGCTTTTCTTGAGTCTTATTATTGAAAACTCTAACACCAGTAACAACTTGTCCATCACCTAAAACCTCATCTGTTTCAGTGTTAAATAATATGTCAATATTTGGGGTTTTTTTTACTCTTTCAGACATAATTTTAGAAGCTCTAAACTCATCTCTCCTAACTATCATCGTTACTTTTTTACAAAGTTTTGAAAGATAGTGTGCTTCCTCACAAGCAGAATCGCCTGCACCTACAATAACAACTTCTTGATTTCTGTAGAAAAATCCATCACAAACAGCACAGGCTGAAACACCTCCACCTAGGCTTAGATATTTTTGTTCAGATTCTAATCCTAAATATTTTGCTGATGCACCTGTAGAAATAATTACGGTTTCACAATGAAGTTCTTTTGTTTCATTTACCCAAACTTTATGAATTTCACCAGAGAAATCTACTTTGGTTACCCAACCATCACGAATGTCTGCTTCAAAACGTTCTGCTTGTTTTTGTAATTCAATCATCATTTCTGGTCCTGTAATACCGTTTGGATATCCTGGGAAATTTTCAACTTCATTAGTGGTTGTTAACTGGCCACCTGGTTGCATTCCTTGATATAAAACAGGGTTCATGTTTGCTCTTGCTGCATAAATTGCAGCTGTATAGCCTGCAGGCCCAGAACCTATAATTAAACATTTTACTTTTTCAATATTTTCAGACATAATCAAATTTATTTTAACTGAAAACAAAAGTAGAATTTTTAAAACAAAACTTACATTCTAATTATCAAAACTTATTATTAGGTTATAATAAGTTATTATGAATATACTAATTAGTATTTTTTTTTGTAAATTAGATAATAGTCAACCATAAAATTCTATTATCATGAAAACCATCTTACTCTTCTTAATTTTAACATTTTTTGTTTCATGCAAAAACAATTCTGAAACAAAAATGTATGAAAATGACATGAACGCTCCAACCAAAGAATTAACCATGAAAGGCACATGGAAACAGATTAGTTTTTACAATTATACTGATAATATGATTTCTGATACTATTTTAGCATCAGAATCAAGCAAACAAATTAAAATGTATTCAGATACAAAAGTGATGTGGAGCAGATTTAGAGATTCTGACTCTTTAGACTGGTTTGGATATGGTGATTATATAATTGGCGATAGTACTTTAACAGAGGTTATTGATTACGGCTCAAAAGCTATGAACGAAGCTATTAAAAAAGAAAGAAAATTTACATTCAAGTTAATTTTAGACGAAGATAAATTTTCCCAGATTCAAGTAGATGAAGATGGCAACCTTATTTATGCCGAAAATTATGTAAGGATTGAATAAAATTATTTTTAGTAGTTTGTTGCTGCATTAGTTGCATCTATTTTACACATATTAACTGTCTAAAATTTAATACCCAGTTAGTATGATTTACATTAAAATAAACAATAAAGAGTCTGAAAAATTTAAATTTTTCAGACTCTTTAATTTTATATCATTAAATTCTTAATTTCAAGTCTTTTAAGCAAATCTTAAGGTTTATTAAGTTGCTATTTGAAATTAAAAAATAAATTTTGCAAAATGAAAATATTAATAGTTGAAGACGAACCTGGAATATCTAATTTTTTAAAACAAGGATTAGAAGAAGAATCGTATTCAGTTGACGTTGCCGAACATGGTAAACTTGGTTTAGAATTAGCATTAACAGGAGATTATGATTTATTACTTTTAGACTGGATGCTTCCAGCTGCAAGTGGTATTGAAATTTGCAGGCAATTCAGAATAAAATTTAAAGAAACACCAGTCATATTTTTAACGGCTAAAGATACAGTTGATGAAACCATTTTTGGGTTACAATCTGGAGCTAATGATTACATAAAAAAACCTTTTCACTTTGATGAACTTTTAGAACGAATTAAAGTGCAATTAAGACCAAAATCTGGTGAACATTCTATTTTTACACTTGGAAACATTGTTTTAAATACCAAAACACATCGTGTATTTAAAGAACATGAAGAAATCTATCTAACTCAAAAAGAATTTGCTCTACTAGAATTTTTGATAAAAAATAAAGGAAGTGTATGCAAAAGAACAAGTATTATTCAAAAAGTTTGGGACATTCATTTTGATTATAATACAGGAGTCATTGATGTGTATATCAATGCTCTAAGAAAAAAACTCAAGCTAACTACCAACGAAGATTACATACAAACCGTACGAGGTATTGGATATATTGCTGAAGAATTATGAATTTAAGTTTTAGAAATAGAATTGCTTTACATTATATGATAGCTACAGCCATCATCATGGCTGTAATTTTTGGTATTGTGTTTTTTGTAGTTCAAGAAACCATGTACCAAAACATTGATAACGACTTAACATTTGAAGCCTCAAAACATTCAGATGAAATAAAAATAATAGATAATACCATCCAATTTGTAAATAAAGCCGAATGGGAAGAAATTGAACATAAAGAAATTCAAATTAATCCTGTTTTTATTCAAATAATTGATACTAATGGAAGGGTAATGGATAAATCTCCAAACCTTAAAAGCGATGTATTATCCTTTAAAAACACAGAAAAAACAGCTGCACATTTTAACACACTATTAAAAGACAAATCCATTAGGCAAATTCAAAAACCTATACAAAGTAACGGAAAAACAAAAGGTTATTTGTTAGCAGCCATGACTTTAGAACCATCAATGATGGTGTTAATTAAATTAAGAAACATCTTAATTATATCGTATTTACTAATGCTTTCTGTGCTTTATTTTATATCCAGATATTTAGCTGGTAGAAGTATTATTCCTGTAAAAAACATTACTGAAACTACTAATCATATTACCCGTAACAACTTTAATGAACGCGTACAATTACCTATTTATAAAGATGAACTTTATGATTTATCATCAGGTATTAACAAACTGCTTCAACGTATTGAAAATGCCATTGCTAGAGAAAGACAATTTACATCAGATGCTTCTCATGAATTGCGTACACCACTTTCTTCTTTAAGAGGCACTTTAGAAGTTTTAATACGAAAGCCAAGAGCTCAAGAAGAATATGAAAGTAAAATAAAATATAGTCTTTCTGAAATTGATAGAATGACACAAACAATAGAACAGTTACTCATATTAGCAAGATTAGACAGTTCAAACAACATAAATAATGACGAAACTATTTTATTACCAACACTTATTCAAGACATTTTATCAAGACATGGAAATGAAATTCTTTCAAAACAATTATCAATAAACTTCAAAAATGAAACTAATGAGCAAATAACTGTTCCAAAATATTATACAAATCTTATTCTTGATAATGTTATAAGTAATGCCATGAAATATTCAAATAATAAAGGCAAAATTTATATAAGCTTAACACATTCAAAAGGCCATGTTATTTGTAGAATTAAAGATGAAGGAATAGGTATTAAACATGAAGATATTCCTCAAGTTTTTAATCATTTTTTTAGATCAGATGCGCTAGAGCATAAACATATTTCTGGGAATGGTTTAGGGTTATCAATAGCTCAAAAATCTGCAGAAGCAATCAATGCCAAAATTTACTTAGAAAGTTCTGTTAATGTAGGCTCTATTTTTACCATAAATTTTAAGTAAATCTTAATATTTTAAACTACTAATATTTACAAAAAAAAGACGTAAATTTGTATCTAATTTAAGAGATATTTAATTTTTAAATTAAAATAATTTCTTAAACGGTTGGTTAGGTTCGGGGTGGTTCCCGAACCTTTTTTTTTGAATGTCTTTTCTCTTTTTTTAAGGAACTCTTAAGAAAATTTATAGAACATATTAAAACACATATACTTTCTTTGTGTTTTAATAAGAAATAAGATTTTATTGATTAATAGTTTAGGTTTAGTTATTAAGGCTCAGAAAGTTTCTGAGCCTTTTATTTTCAATAACTTACCCATACATATAACTATTTATTTTAAGCAAATCTTAAGGGTTTAATCAGACAAATTTTGGTTAAACCCTTTAAATTTGTATGGTCATTAAATACACCAAAAATGTTAGAAAAAATTATTCAGTATAGCATCCACCATAAACTTATTATTTTGCTTTTCACAGCAGGTATTATTGGTTTTGGTTTTTATTCCCTATCCAATATTCCCATAGGTGCCGTGCCAGATGTTACTAATAATCAAGTTCAAGTAATTACTACTTCAAGAAATTTAGCAACCGAAGATGTTGAGAAGTTTTTAACCTATCCTGTAGAATTAGAAATGGCCAATTTGCCTGGTGTAAAAGAAATTCGTTCCGTTTCAAAATTTGGATTATCTGTGGTTACCGTGGTTTTTGAAGACAAAATTGGCACCTATTTACCAAGACAACTTATTGCAGAAAAAATAAAAAGTGCTCAAGAAAAAATCCCTGCCGGATTTGGAACACCTTTTATGGGACCAGTATCAACAGGCCTTGGAGAAATTTACCAATATATCATTAATGTTGATCCAAAATATAAAGATAAATATTCATTAACTGATGTTCGCACGATTCAAGATTGGATTGTTAAACGACAACTTTCAGGAATTCCAGGAGTTGTTGAAGTAAACACTTGGGGCGGCCATTTAAAACAATATGAAGTAGCCCTAAACCCAGAACGGTTAAGAGCTATGAACGTATCCATTTTTGAAGCTTTTGATGCTTTAGAAAAAAACAATAGCATTGCTGGTGGCGGTTATATTGAAAAAGGTAATGAAAGCTATTTTATACGTGGTGAAGGTTTAGTTACATCTTTAGAAGATATTGAAAATACTGTAGTTACCACAAGAGAAGGTGTACCCGTTTATATAAAAGACATTGCAAAAGTTGGGTTTGGATATGCCAACCGTTTTGGAGCAATTACAGGAAATGGTGAAGGTGAAAAAGTACTTGGTCAGGTTATGATGTTAAAAGATGCCAACTCAAATGCGGTTATTAATGCCGTTAAAGACCGTGTAAAAGAAATTCAATCATCATTACCTCCTGGAATAAGTATTAATCCTTTTTTAGAACGAAGCGAATTGATTGCTAAAACAACTTTTACCATTGCAGAAAACTTAATTCTGGGATGTTTAATAGTCATATTTGTGGTGGTTTTACTTTTAGGAAACTTACGTTCTGGCTTAGTAGTTGCATCAGTTATTCCGTTATGTTTACTTTTTGCCTTATCACTCATGTACATTTTTGGTGTAGATGCTAATCTTATGAGTTTAGGTGCTATTGATTTTGGTATTATTATAGATGGCGCTGTTATTATTGTAGAATTTATAGCCTTTAAAATAACGAGTCAACGTGCTAAACTTTTATCGCTTCCTGAAAATGAAAGACAAGGATTAATTGATAAAATCACCTATCAAGGAGCTACCAAAATGATGAAATCAGCAGTGTTTGGTCAGTTAATTATCATCATTGTTTTTATACCAATCTTATCACTAGTGAATGTTGAAGGGAAAATGTTTAGACCCATGGCCTTGGTGTTTTGTTTTGCTCTTATTGGCGCCATGGTTTTATGTTTTACCTATATTCCGGTGATGGCTTCCTTATTTATAAAACCTTCAAACGTTGAAAAAAGGACTATTTCTTCTAGACTGATAGCTTTTCTTGAAGAAAAATACCAACCTACCATTACATGGGCACTTCGTCAAAAAAAGTTAGTATTATCACTTTCAGTCGCTTTATTATTAGTAACTGCATTTCTATACTCAAGAATGGGAGGCGAATTTGTACCAACCTTAGATGAAGGTGATTTTGTGATTCAGCCTATCCTAAAAACTGGAACTTCTTTAACAAAAACCGTTGAAGCTACTACCAGAATGGAAAACATATTATTAAAATTTCCAGAAGTAGAACAAGTGGTAAGCAGAATTGGAGCTGCCGAAGTTCCTACCGATCCAATGTCTATGGAAGAAAGTGATGTCATCATCAAATTAAAACCAAAAAGCGAATGGGTTTCTGCCGAAAGTAAAGATGAATTAGCCGATAAATTTAAAGAAGCGCTTTCTGAAATTCCTGGAATAGATTATGAATTTACACAACCTATTGAAATGCGTTTCAACGAGCTTATCACTGGAGTTAGAGCCGATTTAGCCATCAAAATATTTGGTGAAGATTTAGATATTCTTTATAAAAAAGCTTTAGAAGTAGAAAAAGTCATTCAAAATGTAGAAGGCGCTGCAGATATTTCTGTTGAAAAAACAGCAGGATTACCACAAATGTCTGTTAAATACAACCGAAACAATATTGCTAAATACGGCTTAAACATTCAAGATTTAAATAAAATTATTACTATGGGATTTGCCGGAATGCCTGCTGGAACTGTGTTTGAAGGCGAAAAACAATTTGATTTAGTAGCTCGTTTTGATGAAAAACATAGAAAAGATATTCAAAATATAGAAACAGCTTCCGTTTTATTACCTAACGGAAACAATTTACCTTTAAGTGAATTTGCAGAAATAAGTTACACCAAAGGTCCTGCAAAAATTTCACGAGATAACACCAAACGGCGCATTGTTATTGGGGTAAACGTTAGAAATCGTGACCTAGAATCTGTGGTTAAAGATGTTCAAAACATTATTGATAAAGAAGTAAAACTTCCAATAGGTTATACTGTAAGTTATGGTGGTCAATTTGAAAACTTAAGAACGGCTTCAGCGAGATTAAAAATAGCCGTACCAATAGCACTTGTTTTAATATTTGTGCTATTATATTTCGCTTTTGATTCTGTAAAAGAAGCTTTAATTATTTATAGTGCTATACCACTATCAGCCATTGGTGGTGTGCTTCTACTCTATTTTAGAGGTTTACCCTTTAGTATTTCTGCTGGTGTTGGTTTTATTGCTCTTTTTGGTATTGCCGTTTTAAATGGTATCGTTTTAATTGAAGAGTTTAAAGAACTTAAAGCACATGGAATTACCAACATTAATAAACGCATTCTTATGGGAACAAATAACAGATTAAGACCTGTTTTACTTACAGCAGCAGCGGCAGCATTAGGCTTTTTACCTATGGCGATATCAACCTCAGCTGGAGCAGAAGTACAACGTCCATTAGCTACTGTAGTTGTTGGCGGGCTAATTAGCGCCACAGCCTTAACACTGGTAGTATTACCAGTTTTATATGCCATGTTTGATAGAAAAGGACATTTGCCAAAAATAAAAAACAAAGCTTTACCTCTATTGGCTTTTTTATTATTACCTTTTTTTAGTATCTCTCAAACCAAAGAAATTACAGCAGACCAAGCTGTTGAAATTGCTTTAGAAAACAATAATATGTTAAAAGCTTCTGCTAATAAAGTAAACCAATCAAAGCAATTAATTGGAAGTGCTTATAATATTGATAAAACTCAGATTTATTATCATTATGATGAAAATAATATTGCAGAAAATGGAGAGCCTTTAAAGGTTTTGGGCATTAGTCAGACCTTACAATTTCCAACCATTTATGGAACACAAAGAAAGGCTGAAAAACAAAAAACAACATTATCCTTTCAAGAATATAACATTAATGAACGTTTACTAAAAAAGGAAGTTTACAAAGCCTATTACCAAGTAGTTTATACAAGTAATGTGGTAGAACAATACAAATATTTAGATAGCCTTTATAATCAATTTTCTAAAGCAGCAAAAAAACGCTATGACGTTGGAGAAACCAATTTACTTGAAAAACTAACTGCTGAAACAAAACAAAAAGAAATTTCTTTAATCTTATTACAAAGTGAAGAAAATGTTACTAAAGCTTATACAACTTTACATGAATGGCTTCAATCTGATTCAACATATTTGGTTTCAAAACACCTATCGCCTTTATTAGGACTTAATAATTTGAATACCTCAGAACATCCTGGCTTGCTTTATTATGAAACTGCTAAACAATTGTCTCAAACCACACTTTCATTAGAACGACAACATCTTTTGCCTGATTTAAATTTTTCAGTTTTTCAAGGAACAAATCATGGTTTAAATGCTAAAAACTATTCAGGTTTTCAAGCAGGTGTATCTATTCCTTTATGGTTTGGTGCAAATAAATCAAAAATAAACGCTGCAAAAACCCAGACCATGATTATTGATAATGACTATGAAAATTATAAAATTCAGCTCGAAGCGAAATATAAAAATCTGCAATCAGACTTAAAAAAATACCAAGAAGCTGTTAATTATTATAACACAACTGGTCAAAACTTATCAAAACAACTAACTCTTAATGCTTCAAAGGCTTTCCAAAATGGTGAAGTTGATTTTTTTCAATATGTGCAACTTTTAGAAAGTGCCACAAAAATTGAAATAAATTATTTACAAAACCTGTTTGATTATAATTCAACCATTTTAGAATTAAACTATTTAACCTATTAATCATGATAACCATGTACAACAACATTAAAAATATTACAACCTTAAAAGCAATACTTATAATTGCTACAATAGGGATTGTTTCTTGTAATTCAAAAACCAAAGAAGATGTTATTACTATTGAAACTTCTGAGCCTTCAGAAAATGATATAATAACCATAACAGATGCTCAATTTGTTTCGTCCAATATGCAACTAGGCAAAATAACAAAACAAGAATTTACAACATCTGTAAAAGCAAACGGTATGTTTGATGTTCCTCCAGAAAATAAAGCCTCTGTTAGCGCTTATTTTGCGGGTTATGTTAAGAATATTTCTTTATTACCCGGAGATGCTGTAAAAAAAGGACAAGTTTTATTTACCCTTGAAAACCCTGAATACATTCAAATTCAACAAGATTTTTTAGAAGCAAAATCTAAATTGAGTTATTTAAAAGCTGATTATGAAAGACAAAAAACCTTAGTAGCCGAGAATGTAACGTCACAAAAAAATTATTTAAAAGCCGAATCGGACTATAAGGTTACTTTGGCCCAATATCAATCGTTACAAAAAAAATTAAGCTTGATGAATATTAACTCAAATACTTTAACAGGCGAATCTATAAGCGCAATCATTAGTGTAACGTCGCCTATTTCGGGTATTGCAACGTCTATTGATGTTTCAAAAGGCATGTTTTTAAACCCTTCAGATATAGCATTGACTGTGACTAACACAGAACATTTGCATCTAGAATTAAAAATATTCGAAAATGATCTTCCTTTAATAAAAGAGGAACAGCCTATTAAAATACATCTTCAAAACAACTCAAGTAAAGTATATAACGGAAACGTTCATTTAATAAATAGAGCAATTAATCCAACCGAAAGAACCATAGATATTCATGGTGATTTAGAAAATCCTGATGATGCAAAACTATTTGCTCCAGGCATGTATTTAGAAGCAGATATTATAACCTCAAGTGATGTTTTTGATGCGTTACCAACTGAAGCAGTCATTAATATTGAAGATGCTAAT
Organism: Flavobacteriaceae bacterium; assembly: GCA_021739635.1. GTDB lineage: Bacteria > Bacteroidota > Bacteroidia > Flavobacteriales > Flavobacteriaceae > Yeosuana. The sequence goes on from JAIPBH010000011.1 coordinate 66,837, forward strand.
TACGCCATATTAAAGCAAGACACAACCTCATTTAAAAAAGTACCTGTTCAAGTTGGAAAATCTTCAAACGGATTTATTCAAATTTTAAATGCTACAGATTTTAATGCAGATTCAGAATTTTTAACAAAAGGCGCTTTTAACTTAATTACGGAGTAAAGAACCTAATTTAATCATTTCAAAAAAAAAATCCAACCACATGTGTAGTTGGATTTTTTTGTCGGGGTGGCAGGATTAACTACTCTTTCATATAACACTGTTAAACAAACGATTAGGTCGTTTATTCTAATTATGCACACCTATTTATACACTAAAGTCAAAAAGAACTATTTAAAAACAAAATTTGCTTGTCTTTGTTATCATAAAGATACAAATTATATAAATAATTATTAACTACTACCAAAGTTTATTATAAGTAATGATGTTATGTTTTAATTCCCATTTGAATTCCATGTTTAACGATCATGAAATTGTATTTTAAGGCACAAAAATATGGTCTGCAATAGTATCCTAAAAAACTTCTTTTTCTAATATACTTCCTGTTGAAAGTTTTTACTTAACTTCATCTAAATGAGAAAGCAATACATAGACCTCTTTTAGGAATATAAGTCTGTGGTAATTGGGTGAAAGTGAACCATAAATGTAATAAATAGATTAGGACAACCAATAGATCATTAAGTTAAAACTTTTAAATCTTTTCCTACTTTTATAAATGCACTAATTGCTTTATCTATATGATGAATTTCATGAGCAGCAGATAACTGCACTCTAATTCTTGCTTTACCCTGTGGTACAACTGGGTAGAAAAAACCTACAATATAAATACCCTCGTCTAATAAAAGTTTGGCAAAATTTTGAGCAACTTTTGCGTCGTACAATATTATTGGAACAATTGGATGGATCCCTTGAACAATATCAAACCCGGCAGAAGTCATTTTAGAACGGAAGTACTTTGTGTTCTCTTCCAATTTATCTCTTAAGTTTGTAGATTTAGAAACAATATCCAATACTTTTAAAGTAGCACCAACAATTGCAGGTGCTAAAGTATTTGAGAATAAATATGGACGAGAGTGTTGTCTTAAAATATCAACTATTTCTTTTCTTGCAGCAGTAAACCCTCCTGAAGCACCTCCTAAAGCTTTTCCATAAGTTCCTGTGATAATATCTACACGTCCTATAACATTATTGTACTCATGAGAACCTCTACCTGTTTTTCCTAAAAACCCAGTTGAATGACACTCATCAATCATTACTAAAGCTTCATATTTATCAGCTAAATCACAAATTTTATCCAATTGAGCTATTGTACCATCCATTGAGAAAGAACCATCAGTTACAATTAATCTACGTCGAGAAGAACTTGCCGCTTTTAACTTTTCCTCTAAGTCTTCCATATTATTGTGTTTATACCTAAACCTACTTGCCTTACACAAACGAATACCATCTATAATTGAAGCATGATTCAAAGCATCAGAAATAACAGCATCTTCAGCAGTTAATAAAGGCTCAAAAAGACCTCCGTTTGCGTCAAAAGCAGCAGCGTATAAAATACAATCTTCTGTTCCTAAAAATTCAGCTGTTTTTCTTTCCAGTTCTTTATGAATATCTTGTGTTCCACAAATAAATCGAACTGAAGATAAACCAAAACCATGAGTACGAATTGCTTCAATACCAGCTTCCATAACCTCTGGGTGAGACGCTAAACCTAAATAGTTATTTGCGCAAAAATTTAAAACCTCTGGCTGTTCGTTCGTATCAATTTCTGCACCTTGCTTAGAAGTAATAACACGTTCGTTTTTATAAAGCCCTCCTTCTTTAATAGTGGCAATTTGCTCAATTAATTCTTCTTTAATTTTTCCGTACATAAGTTAAATATTTAGATTTTCGTATGTGTATTTTTCTTTTAGGTTTCTAATCATATCTTCAGTCATGGCTTGTATATCGTATTTAGGCTTCCAATTCCAATCTGTTACAGCTTCTTTATCATCTATCGACTTTGGCCAAGAATCTGCAATACCTTGTCTGTAATCAGAATTATAACTTATTTGAAACTCCGGATAGATTTTCCGAATAGATGCTACTAATTCTTCTGGAGAGAAACTCATACTAGCTAAATTATAAGATGTCCTAATTACTATACTTTCTATGGGCGCCTCCATTATTTCAATTGTAGCTCTAATAGCATCATCCATATAAATCATTGGTAAAGTAGTTGTAGGATTCAAAAAGCATTCAAAATGCTCCTTTTTAATAGCCTTATGAAAAATATCAACAGCATAATCTGTTGTGCCTCCTCCAGGTAAAGATTGATAACCTATAACTCCAGGATATCTTAAAGAGCGCACATCTAGACCATATTTCTTGTAATAGTAATTGGCCCAATTTTCACCAGCAGCCTTACTAACACCATAAACAGTTGCAGGTGCTAAAAAATAATCTTGTGGGGTATTAATTTTTGGTGCATTTTCACCATATACTGCGATGGAACTTGGATAAAAAACTTTATTGATATTATGAAGTCTTGAAACTTCTAAAACATTAAAAAATGTTTTCATATTTATATCCCACGTATTTAGTGGATTCTTTTCTCCATTAGCAGATAAAATTGCTGCCATGTGATAGATTTGAGTAATAGAATACTTTAAAACAATATCTTCTAAACCTTTATAATCGGTAGCGTCTAAAATTTCAAAGTGCCCTGAAAATGTGGAATCAAGATGAATATCTGTTGCTATTACATTATCAATTCCAAAATTTTCTTGTAATTTCAATGTTAAAACAGATCCTAATTGACCTCCAGCTCCTGTTATTAATATTCTTTCCTGCATTATAAAATACCTAAATTATACAAGGACAAAATTATTGATTAAGAAACGATATTGATTAAATAATCTTTAAAACAAAAAAATATAAGTATTTTTATCTTTTATTTATCAATTACAAAGAATAAAACACTTTAAAACAATAATTTCAATTTCACAAAAAGTATTTTTATCTGTCATGGAAAAACTAGACGACATAGATTTAAGAATTTTAAGAATTTTGCAAAAAAATTCTAAAAAAACAACAAAAGAAATTGCAGATTCTCTACATCTTACAGCTTCGCCTGTATATGAACGTATTAGGCGGTTAGAAAATAAAGGGTATATTAAAAAGTATGCTGCTATTTTAGACAAAAAACTTATTAATAGGCCAATAACAGCGATATGTATGGTTTCTCTACGCTACCACAATGAAGGCTTTATTGATACATTTGATAGACAAATTAAGGCTTTAAAGGAAGTACAAGAATGTTATCACATGGCTGGAAAAGTTGACTTTTTTTTAAAAATAAATCTACAAAGCCTTGATGAATATCATGAGTTTGTACGATTAAAATTATCTAAAATTGAAAATATTGGAGTTTTAGAAAGCTATTTTGTTTTAAAAGAAATATTTTATACGAATGAATATCATATATAAGTTATAATTCATCCAATTCAATCAAAACAAGATTATGATCTGATGTCATTTTTTCAATGTCGTTTTCAACATAAGAATCCCAAATTACAGCATTGCTTTTCACCTTGTTTTTCCAATGATTAGTTACAAAAATGTAATCAATCCTTTCAAATATATCGGCTCTAGGTTTTGGATATAAATACCAATGATTAAAAGTTTGATGATAATTGAGTTTATTTAAAGGTAATTTAGATTCAGCCAAATTGTATGAGTCTTCTAATAAATTAGAATCATTTAATACTTTATACGCGTCTGAATGCTGATTTAAATTTAAATCGCCCATAAACATGGCAGGTAAGTCCCCTGCTATTTCTTTAATTTTTTTAAGAACTAATTTAGCACTATTGATTCTAGTGTTTTCATTAGCGTAGTAAAAATGCGTATTAAAAATAAAAAATTCAGCATTTGCAGCTTTATCTTTAAACTTACCCCATGTACAAACTTTTGCTTTACCGCCCCAAGCTGCTGTATACAAACTGTCTGGAGGCAATATAGGCGCTCCTGGTGAAAGCCAAAATTGACCATGACTCTCTAGACTAAACTTTTCTGATTTATAAAAAATATCATGATGATGATTGGATTTACTATTAGGTTTATTATCATCACTAACTCCAAACCTTTTATATTCTGGCAAACTTGAAGCCATATCATTTATTTGATTATAAAAAGGTTCTTGTACTCCAAAAATATCTAAATCGTATTTTTTAATTAAATCTGTAACATGACTACTACGTTCTTTCCATGAACGGCCAGATTCATCATCTGTTTTATTATCATACCTAACATTGTAAGTGCCAATTTTATAGACACCCTCGTTTTTACAACTTAAAAAAATCATAAAAAAACAGATAGCATATAGTTGAAGATCTATTTTATTTGCTATAAAAACTTTATATACTGCCATTTAAACAAGTCTTATTAAAATTTAAAAACTATTTTCTTTTCCCCAACACTAACCGTTTTTTTCTCTTGCCAAATATTTTTATCTGGGTCACCTACTTTTATCGTATAAGTAGCAATGCCGTCAAATACTTTAGCTTTGAATGTACCTTGGTTAATCCTTAAGACATAAATGATTTCATTTGATTGCTCGTTAATAATTTTTACAACTGGATTAGTTATACCCGCAAATTTAATTTCTGGTAAATACGCATTGGCCAAACGTCCGTAATTATCTTCTTGTTTAACAATAATTGGCCATCCAGGGTACTGGCTATCTTCTTTAGTAGGATCGCAAAATCTTTTAAAACATTCGGTTTTTATGGTTCTATTTTGCTTATTAAAAGTAACAATACCATAACCTACAGCTCTATTATGCAAAATCTCAGGTTTTTTATGCATGTTATGTGGGTTAGCAACTGCTAAAACATTCATTTTATTTCCAAAGCCATCTATATGATTTCCAACATAGGCAGGTTTATCAATAGTATGATTAGCACTGTTTACAGGGGGCCAAAAACGACGAGGCCAAATATTGTTTAATGCAGGTACTGCAAAAGCAAAACCACTATCTTGATGTTCATCTAAACCATATTGAATAAAAGAACCCAAATGCTGATCGCCTGCAATGTGAAATGCAAATGCTTTTCTTATAATACTTAATGCTTCATCGCGTTTGGCAGATGGCCAACCATTGGAATCCATATCTACCGTAGGTTTATCACCCTTAATATATTCACCTACTTCCGGAATATATAGTGACGGGATTACCTCACCTGTCTTAGTTCCTTCTGGTAAAGTAGCCACTGTAGCAAAATTAGTTTGAGACAAAACAGCCTTCATTTGCGCTCCTTCGGACCAATCGTGAACCCATTGGTTTAAAAATTTCGTTTGACGCTTACCTAATAGTTCTGCATCTAAATGTTTGTATTCTTTTATGTCAAAATCATCACTCATAATCCAACCATTATTAACCTGAGCACTTTCTGGCAATACGCTTTTTGGGGACGATTTAAATTTTCTATCTTCTAAAATGGCAAAACTTATTCCTGCATAATTCCATTGGGTATAATAAACACCTATATTTTGTTTTACTGGTGCGGGATCGTAAGGATCTGGCAAATGACTGGTTTGCGTAAATTGCACCATGTTAACCCATTCTGCTTGCATTTTATAGCCACCTGAATCTTGCGCAAAGGCTCCAAAGCCTTTAGAAACATCGGCTTCTTTACCTTCCTCTCCCCATAAATTACCATGATACACATCATGATCGTCTGGGATAATAGCACAGGGTTTGTGCCTAAATATTTCTCTATAAGACCAACCAAACATCATCCATTTTCTTAAATAGTCTAAGCACTTTTTATCATAATCCCCAGTATATAGAGAGCCAAAACCACCGGATCCTTCGTAAAATTGGTCTCCCAAAAACATGATTACATCTGGGTTGAGCTTTGACACACCTTCATGAACATCGGAATCTGGAAAACCATAATGAAAATTACAACTAAAAACAGCTGCTTTAATTTCGCTTTTTTCTATTGGTTCTTTTGAAATTGTGCCTTCGTATTCATACTTATAAATGGCATCTTTTAATGGTATGAAAACTGTTAACTTATACGGTACGTCTGTATGATAGTTCCAATCTGAAAATTGAAAATTTACAGATCTCCCTACATGTTCTAGAGTAGTTTTAGATGCTGTTTGCCAAATACCGGCATGCTTAAAAGCTATTTCTATTTTATGATCTTTTATAGTTTCAAACGGAGAAAACTGCCCTGTTAACTTTAATTTTTTCTTATGCAATGTGTATTGGGCAAAACAAATAGGTCCAAATAAATTGCTTTCATTTTGGTATAATTCATCCGAATTAATCGTCCAATTTTCAAAAGATACAGAAGGGGTGTTTTGTTGCTGTTTATCTTTTACATCAATATCTGAAAGTAGTGCTAAGTTTCCCTTTAAATCTTCGGTAGAAACTATAATATCTTCTTTTATAAAGATATCCTTATCTGAATCTACTTCCTTAATTTCAACTGTTACCAACTGGTTAGAGGTATCTTTCTTTTTTGTTGAAAAAACCAGCTTATAGGCTACTGGTAGACTCTGCATGTTGGTATTAAAAGTTTGCGCACCTATTTTTAATTGTCCGTTGGGAGATATACCAACATCAAAACCTTTTCCAAACACGGCTGCAGATCTGTAATCGTCAAATGGCCCTTTAGCCCCAATTCTAAACCCAACACATCCTGAAGTAGTAACTGGAATCTTTTCATTCTTCACATGAACAACAACTTCCATTGTTAATTGCGCATTTCCATCTGGATTTTGTAAGGTTAGAAGGTGTAAATTTCTATCTTTAGCAGTAATATCGCAAACCATTTTACCGTTTTGTAAAATCCAGTCTTGCAATGTGTTTCCCCAATATTCTGGTCCTGCCCATTTCATGTCTCCCCACAAATGCCATTTGCTTTTAAATACAACCTTTTGCGGGCCTTCAAAGTAATTATGATACAATTTTGAAGTCCCAAAACCTGATATTAAGGGCAAAAGCGAACCTAACGATATGGTTTTTATATAATCTCGTCTTTTCATTTTTTAATGCTATATGTTTAATATTTCATATCGATTAATGTGAGCTTACATAATCTGGATTGATCTTATTTGGTATAGGTGCGCTTGTTGTAGCTCTTATTTTATTTAATTCCTCATACAACTCTTTAACTTTATCAGGGAATTTTGCAGACAAATCTGTTTGCTCTCTTAAATCTTCATCTAAATTGTAAAGTTCTATAGCTCCATCTTCAAAATACTCGTGAAGTTTCCACGCTCCTTTTCTAATAACGCTTCCTGGGCGTGTTCTAAATAGCGGATCGCGTGCTTCATCTTTAATAGGGTTTCCAGATTCTAAGTATATCGGAAAATGCCAGAATAGCAAACGCTCTTCAATGCTTTTGTTTTCCTCTAAAAAGGGGAGCAATGATATACCGTCTAAATCATATTTATGCTTATCCCCAACAGCATCTACTAGCGTTGGAAAAATATCTAATCCTGAAATGGGAATATTTGTTTTTCTAGATCCTTTTATTTTTTTTGGCCATTTAATTATACATGGCACTCTTATACCTCCTTCATAATACGAACCTTTACCTGCTCGCAATGGGAATTGTGATGACACACTTGCCAAACCTCCATTATCTGAATAAAAAACAACAATGGTATTCTCTTCTATTTTTAATTCCTTTAAAGTATTTAATATTCTACCAACATTTTCATCCATACTCTCTATCATCGCACCGTAATTAGCATTAAAACGTGCATCTCCTTTTATTTTCTTATTATACTTTTCTACTAAATCTGGTTTACCTTGTAAAGGTGTATGAACTGTATAATATGGTAGATACAAAAAGAATGGATTTGCTTTATTTTCAGTTATAAAACCAATAGCTTCATTGGTTAATCTATCGGTTAAATATTCACCATTTTCTCCATCTTTAAGATTCTTGTTTTTATATGGACTAAAATATGATTTAGGATGCCCATCATGAGTACCCGCAATATTTAAATCAAACCCTTGGGTCCTTGGATCCTCACCTAAATGCCACTTCCCTATAGATGCACTTACATACCCGTTACTTTTTAAAGCTTCTGCCAATGTTAATATGCTATCTGCCAATGTTAACGTATTCTCTATGGGCACTAACTTTCTATCTTTGGATTTTCCCCTTTCTGAGGAGCCTACTGTATAAATACCATGTGCTGGAGTGTTTTTACCAGATATTATACAGGCGCGACTAGGGGCACAATTTGACGCTGGTGCATAGGCATTAGTAAATACAACACCTTCTGATGCTAGCACATCTAGATTTGGGGTTTCATAAACTGTGCTTCCAGTAAATCCGGTATCAATCCACCCTAAATCATCAACCAAAACAAAAACTATATTTGGTTTGACCAAGGTTTCAACTTCATTGACTCTTTTGGATAAACACCCTAAAAAGGTTGTACAACAAGCTAACAACAATACTACTTTTATTTTAACTTTTATGTTTATCATTTTTTTTAATACTTTCAAAATTCAAAGTCAATTTAGGCTATTCTAAATCTCGCAACCTAATGTCCTAATTTAATATAGGAAGCCCAGATAGAGTTATAAAAATTACAAATAAGGTAAAAACCGATAGTATAAATACATTCTTTTCCATGTTATACATCAATTTTACAGAAATATTTAATCATTGGTTGTCTTAAATTTTTGAGTATCTAATGACCATGTTAGTCCTTCATCATTTTTAATTTTAAGTCTATATAAATAATCTGTATCTTTCTCAAGATTATCCAATTTAAGAGTATTTGCCCCAATATTAATTGGAACAGATTTATTGTTTTTCCATTTATCTTCTTTAGTGAGTCCTTCTTGTGTTCCCCAATAAATAGTTGCATTAGCGTTTGTTCCTAACTTTGATATATCAAAGCTTAATTCGGCTGAATCATTTAAAATCTCAATGGGTGCATTATGCGTAAAGGTTGCTGGCATTTTATAAAGTTCATCCAAAAAAGCGCCTTTAAGAAAATTAGGAGTAGGATCTGGATTTTTTTGTTTAAGTGTTTTCTTTTCAATTCCAGGTTTTCCCCAACCTCCCATTTGCATAGAAAACTTGTTACCTACTACCTTCCAATCTCTAAAACTTACATTGTTTTGAGCTGTAGTTCCAATCATAGTTGTAATAGGATGCCAATTTCCAGAAGTATCCATCTGCCATCCTCTATATTGCGTTTCACAGATTTCATTTCCACTTCTTACTCTACTCGCTGGACCGGGAACTTCAACAAAAGCTCCAGTAGTGAGATATTTTAAATCTCCACTTTCATTATATTTTTTACCACATCCATATAATTTCCAATGACCATCGATAGGGTCTAAATAATAGCTCCAATACGTATCGTATTTTTCTCCAGGCACTTTACGAACCGCTATGGTTTGTGTTTTGGTTTTAACATTTACATATGGATGATTACCTCTTGGCTTTACCCCTGTACCTTCATGTCCATAGGATCCGAAAGTAAGACCAGGGCCTACGGCTATTAAGTGACTCTCTTGATAAAATGGCGGTATAGGATCATTTGCTCCATAAGACCAAAGAGAGAAATTGTAACCACCAAATGTTTGTGTTTCAGAATCCCAAGTGGAACCTGTATATCCAAAAGGTGTTGTTATGGGTTGATAAAAATTTTGATCTGCACTAATTATTGTAAGTTCATGTACACTAATTTCAATTGGATTTGCACTTTCTGTTTCCCATTTACAATGTACGGCATTGGCACGATAGCGACGCATCACATTTTTTGAGTTTTTTGCAGCAGATCCTGTTATGTGTAAATTATTAAATTTCCCAATACCTATGCTTGAATTTTTTAGTGATTTTAATTTCAGTTTAATAATGTGAAAGCCAACAGGTACATTTTTAAACGTTGCTTCGTCTTGAATTTCATAAGTATTATCTGAACTAGTTGACGATAAAACAATTTCCTTATTAATATGCCCTAAATAAATAGATAATTCAGACCCATTTTGACTGGCCGGAATTGCCATTTCAGGTTTGATAATTAAGTCACCAGCTGTTTTTACATCTATTCCAAAAATAATAGTGTCTGTTAAAATTTTCCAATCACTTATATAATCATAATATTCCTTTTTATTATACTCATTACCTGATGTTTTGTCCCTTAAATGAGCTGATAATGTTCCTACAGGAGAAAAAAAACTTTCATTTGGGGTAAAAATAAGTGTTTCGTGATCACCTTTACACACTGGTTCCTCTACAAAGTTTACTTTAGGTGTGATTTGATCATTTTTTTTTGAATAAGAAGAAAACACTGAACTTGTAAATATTAAAAATATACTAAACCCGATTAAATACTTTTTTAATTTCATAGGTGCTTATATAATGTGTTAATGTTTTTAAACAGATATTCTTTCAATAACTATTTCTCCTTGTAAATTATGTTTTCCAATAAGCATCAAATACTTTTATCACTTCTTCCATATTAAAACTAGGGGCATCCATGACATCTATCCAAACTGAATAATCTTCTACATCTGTCTATTTGGTTTCTGTTTGTAAAATTAGTATCAAACTAAAATGCCGGAATAGTTATACCAAGTGTTCCAATTATTTTCATTTGATACTAATTCCACAAAAAAATCAATCATTTCTTACGCCTAAAATTTGAGATAGTGTTAGTGCGTCCGAATAAATACGAACATCATCTAATTCACCTTGCCAATAATAACTGCTTGAATAAGAAGCAGAACCTATACGAACATTATTTGTTGTAATGTCCGTGTTTATTGTTACTACTTCTGACCGGTATGAGTTTCCATCGGAATCTGGCGTTTTTGCATCTAATACCCCATCTATATATATTTTTACATCTTTCAATTTATTACCATCTGCTGGGTTAAACGTTACTGCTACATGATGCCAAGCATTGTTGTCTAATCCATCAATTGCTGACAATAAAGAACATGATCCTGCTTCTACTCTAACCCTTCCATCATGAATCATAACATTAAACATCTGTCCTTCAGAATTTTTACCCCATGAAACTATAGTCTTTCTAGTTCCTGCCGTAGTTGTTTTGAACCATGCAGTTACAGAACGGACAGCATTTCCTCCAATACCTTTGTAGTTATTTGTTAAATACTGGTTCGATTCGCCTGGTGCTGCATAAGCCTTTTTTGAATTTGAATTCCTATCAGAGACATAGGTTGGTACAAACCCACCTACAATCGATAAATCTCTATGGTAGGATGTATTGTCAAGTAAATTACCTGTGAAATCGTAATGAGCCTCTAATGTCCCCGAACCACCTTCTGTAACAGTAATATACCCAACCTCTATTTTTGTATCAGAACCTGCTCTATTAGTAGTTGTTAGCGTTACTGCGTAATTTCCTGCTGTGTTATAGGTAATGTTTGGGGTTTTTTCAACACTTGAAGATGGTGTCCCTCCTTCAAAAGTCCAAGCCCAACTTTCTGGATAATTTGTAGAAGTATCATAAAATGTAATGGCACTTTCTTTAGTTATTAGTTTAGAACTAGAACTAAAGCTTGCTATGGGAACAACTGCTGGTTCATCTTCGTTAGTTGTTTTAAACTTTTGAGTATCTAAAGACCATGTAATACCTTCATTGTTTTTGATTTTAATCCTATAAAAATAGTTTGTATTTTTTTCAAGATTATCCAATGTTATTAAGTTTACTCCACTATTAACAGAAATCGCCAAGCTATTTTGCCACTTATCCTCTTTTGTAAGTCCTTCTTCCGTACCCCAGAATATTTTAGCAGAAGCACCTGTACCTAAATCAGACACACTAAAACCAAGTTGTGCCGATCTATTAGAAATTTCATTAGGTGTGTTATCTATAAAAGCTGCTGGCATTTTATATAATTCAGCTAAATACGCCCCTTTAAGATAACTTGGAGTAGCGGCTGGGTCACTTAATGTAATGGTTTTCTTTTCTATACCAGGACTTCCCCAACCTCCCATTTGCATTGAAAATTTGTTCCCAACTTGTTTCCAATCTCTAAAGCTTTCATTGTTTTGTCCAGTAGTTCCAATCATTTTATCAATTGGATGCCAGTTTCCAGACGTATCAAGTTGCCAACCCCTATATTGTGTTTCACAGGTTTCATGCCCGTTTCTCATTATGTTTGCACCTCCAGGAACTTCTACAAAAGCACCCGTCTTCAAATAGCTTAAAGTACCGCTTTCATTATATGTTCTACCACAGCCATACAGTTTCCAGTGTCCATCAGTAGGGTCTAAATAATAACTCCAATACGTATCATATATTTCTCCAGGTAATTTACGAATAGCAATGGTTTGGGTATTTGTTTCTATACCTACATATGGATGATCGCCTATAGGTTTTACTCCAGTACCTTCATGCCCATAACTTCCAAATTCAAGGCCTGGACCAACGGCTATCAAATGGCTTTCTTGATAATATGGCGGTATAGGGTCATTGGCTCCATATGACCAAAGAGAAAAGTTATACCCTCCAAACGTTTGTGTATCTTTATCCCATGTAGAACCTGTATATCCAAAAGGCGTTGTAATTGGTTGATAAAAATCCATTTTTTTACTTATTATAGTAAGCTCATGTACACTTATTTCTACAGGATTATTGCTTGCTGTAGCCCAACTAGCATGAACTGCATTGGCACGGTAGCGACGCATCACATTTTCTGAGTTTTTAGCCGCTGGCCCCGTTAAGTGTAATTTATTTAAATTACCAACATTTGAGCCTGGAGTTGAAAGCGATTTTAATTGCAATTTCACTACATGAAAACCTGTTGTTACATTTTCAAATGTGACTTCATCTTGAATTTCATAAGTGGTTTCAGAACCTGTTGAAGTTAAGGTTATTTCTTTACTAATATCATCTAAATAAATAAGCAATTTTGACCCTTCTTGATCTGAAGAAACACCCATTTCCGGCTTAATGATCAAATCTCCAGCCGTTTTTATGTCCACTCCAAAAACAATTGTATCGGTTAGGATTTTCCAGTTATAAATATAATCATACTGTTCATTTTTATTATAAATAGTACCTCCTGTGTCACTTGATTTATGAGCGTTTAAAGTACCTACTGGGGAGAAAAAACTTTCATTGGGAGTAAATATAAGTGTCTCATAATCGCCATCTACAGTTGGGTCTATAGGCTCTTCATTATTATCATCGGGCTTGGTTACATCGTCTTTTCCGGAACAAGAAGATACAACAAAACTTGATATCATTAAAAACAAGATTAACCTTGCAGAATATTTTTTTAACATTAACATCATCATATATATTTTTAGCATTAACTTTTTAAAAAAAATTATTTCTTGTTATAAACTTCTTCTAAAGGCATGATTCTAAATCGTTCAACTTCAGGAGTGCTATGTTCTTTTTTTATTATTTCAAATAACTTTTCAATTATTTCTGGATGTTCAGAAGCTATATTTGTTGTTTCGTCTAAATCTTCTTCCAAATTGTATAATTCAATGTCTTTATTGCCTTTTTTAATTTCTTTCCAGAGAATCTTCCATTTACCCATTCTAACTGCTACTTGTCCATCATATTCTGGGTATTCCCAATATAAATAGTCATGAATTTTCTGTTCCTTTGGATTGTTTAATAAAGTAGGCAGAAAACTATAGCCATCTGTATCTTCAGGCTCTTTAAAGCCTGCTATATCAGCAAACGTGGCCATAACATCATAATGTGCAGATATTAGGTTGGTTTTTGAACCTGGTTTAATCTTACTAGGCCATGAAGCAATCATTGGGACTCTGATACCGCCTTCATTTAAAAATCCTTTTGCATAACCATATTCACTGTTAAATGGGCGTGCGCTATTAAACCAAGGAGAATCTGAGCCTCCGTTATAAGTTGGTCCATTGTCTGAAGTAAACATAATGATAGTGTTTTCGTAAATACCTGCCTTTTTCAGTTGTGCCACTAACTTTCCAACATTTTCATCTAAATAAGACACCATGGCTGCATAGGTAGCGTGTGGGTATCTAGCAGGAAAATATCCTTTTTTACCTAAATAAGGCTCTTCATCTCCAAACTTTTTCACATAATAATCTACCCAACGCTTTGGTGCTTGTAATGCAACATGAGGTATAGGGTCTGCCCAATACATGAAAAAAGGTTTGTTTTTATTTGAGTCAACAAATTGTGTGATTTTTTCAAACATTACTTCTGATGCGTATTCTTTCAGGTTATAATTTTTATAACTGCTTTCGTCAAGAGGGTTTGCATCTTTATTTAATTTAGTTCCAGGAGCAATCGTATCGTTGCCCAAAGGGTAACGATGGCCATTCTCATACAAATCCACAGGATAATAGGTGTGTGCTTGTCTTTGACAGTTAAACCCAAAAAAATAATCAAAACCAAAATTATTTGGGATGGACTCTGTATGCGGCGCTCCCAAACCCCATTTACCAACCATGGCAGTTGCATAACCAGCTTCTTTTAATTTTTGACCTATGGTAATAGTATTTGTAGGTATGGGGCGTTGGCCTTCTAAAGTAGAATCTAAAACAGTAGCCCTATAATTCCAAACATCTCCTCTATCTGCCCACTCATCATTACCTCTCACATAAGAGTGTCCAGAATGTTTACCCGTTAAAAAATTAAAACGTGCTGGTGCACAAACCGGTGTTCCTGTATAATGTTGAGAAAATATCATACCATTATTGGCTAGTTCATCTATATTAGGGGTTTCAATTTTTGTTTGCCCATAAACACCCAATTCTCCATAGCCTAAATCATCCGCTAAAATGTAAATAATGTTGGGTTTGGTAGTTTCGGATTTTATTTTCTCATGCTTTGATTTACAAGAACATAATACTAAAAAACATAAAGAATAAATTTTGAATATTCGATTCATAAAATGTGTGTTTAATGATTTTAACAAAACAAAGTTCTCTTTTGAAGTTTGGCTGTTTTTAAATATGGTTTAAAATGAGAGTATTTAAAAAATATCTATAAATACTCTCAAAATCAAAACCACTATAACTCTAATAATTATAATATATTTTTAATCTATTTCACTTAAAACCAATACTTCTTCTGGAGTTAAAACAGAATCAAATATCCTTAAGTCATCCATGGCTCCTTGCCATATAGAAGTCCCTAACTGTGAACCAATGTTCACTTCAGTTTCACCAGACACCCCCGTGTTAATTACGGTTATACCAGATACAGAAAAATCCTCAACACCATCTACATATATTTTTATAGTATCGCCATCATACGTATATGCCACATGATGCCAAGATCCGTCGTTAACAGCCGTTGCTCCATTATGGCCACCACCCTGATATTCAAAACGTAAAACACCCGTATTTTGCATTTTGAAGGAAGAGCGACTAAATGTTCCAGAGGCCCCCCAATGTACCAAACCAGAAGTTCCTGCATGCGTTGTATTAACCCATAAAGCGACTGATCTAGAACCAGCACCATTAACTCCTGTATAACCAGGAATTGTTAATGGATTAGAACCATTACAAACATAAGCCCCACCTCCACCAGGTCTGATAGTGTATTGCTCTGCTCCACTAGAAGTAGCGGTTATATTTTGCAAGCCTTTATCAAGATCGCTGTTTAAATTATCCTCAAACGTATATCTTATTTGTGCTTTTGTATCAATATCTATTACTGGAGGAGCCTCAACTGTTATAAATTTTTCAAAAACAACCTCATCAGCACCATACTCATTTCTTACTGTTAAGGTTACGTTGTACACGCCTCCACTTTCATAAACAACAGTTGGATTTGCTTCATTACTATAATTAGGGGTGGCTCCCGGCATATTCCAAGTCCATAAACTTGGACTATTGGTTGATGTGTCTGTAAATGTTATAGAACTACCAATAAAAATTGAAGTCTCAGATGCTGTAAATGCAACTACTGGAGCCAGGTCTGACTTAACAACCTCTCCTTTATAGTACCCGTCATCATTAGAACAAGA
Organism: Flavobacteriaceae bacterium; assembly: GCA_021739635.1. Taxonomy (GTDB): domain Bacteria; phylum Bacteroidota; class Bacteroidia; order Flavobacteriales; family Flavobacteriaceae; genus Yeosuana. The sequence continues at coordinate 82,807 of JAIPBH010000011.1, forward strand.
GCAAACGAGCGCAACCATTGCGAAATACAATGATGCCGTTTTGATATATTTTTTTAAATGATTCATCTTATATTTTTTTATTGTTAATTAATCCCGATTTGAAAAATCAAATCGGGATGTTTTTTTTAGTTTTTTGGCCATCCCTCATTTTGTTCCAACTGACGATTGATTACTAATTGGTCTGTAGGTAATGGGAATAAATAGTAATAATCTGGAAAAGCAGGGGGCGTTCCTGGTACGGTCTGTACATATCCTGCCGATGCACCATTCTGGATAGGCACTTTATTATCCTGACTTGCAGCTGTAATCCAACGTCCTAATTTTACTTCAGAAGCATAATGCATTTTTTTCCAACGTCTTAAATCTTCTCTTCTAAAGCCTTCTGCCATTAATTCAATGGCTCTTTCTCTTCTAATTTCCCATAAAACAGGGTCTACAGAAACATCTCTTGTTGGGTCAAAACTAGCATCTATCGAGCCTACGTTCATAGGTGCGACCTCTCCTCTTACACGTAATTTATTAATAGTAGCATCTGCGACAGATTGATTGAATTGACCTAACTCAAATGTTGCTTCGGCATGATTCACTAATACCTCTCCCATTCTGAATATAGGCGCATCGGCAATATCTCTGGAAGATTGCCCTGTATTTAACTCATTATAATGTCTCCAAACACGGTATCCAGAAAACGTTCTATTAAATCCTGCCACACTATTTTGATTGAAATTTGGAACCCTGGACACCACATTACCAAACCAGTTTAAATCTGGTAATGATTTATGAGGAAACCCGCTAAGACTTTCATACACTGAAAAGTACTCTTCGTCAGCTGGGTTGCCCGTTGATGCCCATGTAGTATTAGTAAGTCTAGTTACAAAGTATGGCGCAGGTGTCATGTACAATAATCGGTTATCCCTATTTCTAAATTCAGCAAACATATCTCTATCAGATTGGTACTCCGGAGTATTTGGGTTTGTAACACACAATCCATCTTTTGTTAAAAATTTATCAACTCCTTTTCGTGTAATGTCCCAAGTAGAGTTTGAAGCTCTAAAGGTTGTAGACATGTTAGACCAATTTTCCTCTAAATTATATTCTTTGTATAATATAATGCCTCTCACTCCATTTAAAGATTCACTATTATGAAGTTCATCAAATTTTGGATGTAACTGTGGAAATTCAGCCATTAATTTTTCCGATGCAGCAACACTTGCTTGTAGGTATGTTGTTGGGTCGCCTAGGTTATGATACTTTCTCCAAGTACCTTCAAAGAGTCCAAATTGAGAAATTAATGCATTCACAACGCTTTTGTCTATTTCTCTTTTCTCTAAACCAACATTATCCTTAATATGTGCTTCTGCCCACAGTAAGTCTCTTAAAATATTAGCTGCTACTTCTTCTCTTGGTGTTCTTGGTGCATATAATTCCTCTGATTGATCCGTTATTAACTCCTCAAGCCATGGTACTGCACCATAGGTTTTTAATAGGTTAAAATAATTAAATGCCTTGAAAAACAACCCTACACTTAACCAATGATCTTTATCTATTTCGTCTAAATCAGAATCTGGTACATTTTTAAGCAATAAGTTGGCTGCTCTAATTTGTCGATACGGTTCATTCCAATCTTCCGAAGACCCTGATAAAGTTACCCTGCCCCAAATATACTCTCTCCCATTACCATCGGTGTTTATTTGAATTAAATCGGCATCTGCTTCCCTATCCAATCCAAACCCTCTTCCAGGTCTTTGGTCTCCAGCAATAGTTGTAAGTTCATTATGAGCTTCAAACATTTCATAAAATTGCCATGCATAGGCTTGTATAGAATTGTTTGTGCTAAACGTATTGGTTTCAGCAAGTGAATCTTGCGGTAATTTTTCTAAAAAATCATCATTACAAGCCGTAACAAGAAACAGGAGTAATGAAAAGACTACTAAGTTTTGTATATTTTTCATAGTTATATATTATAAATTAAAATGATAATTGGGCTCCTATCGCTATATTCTTCATAATAGGGTAAGCTCCGTCTGCATCAACATCAGGATCTATACCTTTTGGTAATTGATGAAACGTATATAAATTTTCGCCACTTACAAACAACCTTATCTTACTGAAATTTATTTTATCCAACACATCTTTTGGCAAGTTGTACCCAATTGTGACATTATTTATTCTTAAATAAGAAGCGTCTCTTAGGTATTTAGTCTGCGTTCTTCTACTATGTCCATAATTACCTCTATCTCCTGAGAAATTAGCATTATTACCATACATTCTAGGGTAGAATGCATCTTGATTGTCTGGAGTCCAATAATCTAACTGATGTCTAAACATATCATCAAACTGTCCCTGGTAAGGAAAAGCCTTAGCGCCGTCAATATCTCTATCTCTTTTCCCTACCCCACTTAAAGCAAAAGAAAAGTCAAAATCTTTGTAAGAAGCATTACCATTCAAACCATACAAAAACTTCCTACGGCTATTACCAATTATTTTTCTATCTCCTGAGTTTTCTAATGTATTATTACCATCCGTAACAATACCATCTCCATCTAAATCCACATATTTAATATCTCCTGGATAAGGTATAGCTCCAGACTCAAAAGCAACAACACCGGCTTTAAGCTGTCTATTCACTCCATTTAAATGGGCATCTAAAGTTCCTTCAACAAAATCATCAACGGTATAATAACCATCTGTTACATAGCCCCAAATTTCTCCAATAGTCTGACCTACATAGTAATTTGAGATTAACCCAGCAGGATTATCAAATTTTGTTATTTTTGACTCATTATTAGAAATGTTGAAATTCACCCCATATTTAAAGTCTTTTTTACCAGCTCTCCAAGACACTTCAGCTTCCCAGCCTTTAGTTTCCAAGTCACCTGCATTCGTCACAGGTGCACTAGCTCCCAAAACAGCAGGAAGCTCTTCTCCAGGAATAAGCATATCTAAGGTTCTGTTTCTATAAACCTCAAAAGTTGTAGATAATCTATTGCCTAAAAAAGCGGCATCTAAAGCTAAATTTGTTTTTTGAGCCGTTTCCCAAGTTAATGATGGGCTCACTAATTGACCTGGCTCAATAGTTGTATAACGCACACCTGATTCATTTAACAGCCATGTATTTCTTGGACTCCATTGTGAAATATATGGATATGGATTTCCTGGAATATCTTGATTACCTATTTCTCCATACGATCCTCTGAACTTCAATAAAGATATCCAATCGGCATTTTTCAAAAAGTTTTCTTTTTTAACATTCCATGCTGCAGAAAAAGATGCAAATGTTCCGAAACGATCATTTTTTGGAAATTTAGAAGAGCCATCATATCTAATGTTTCCTTCTAAAAAATATTTTTCTTTAAAATTATATTGCAACCTGCCAAAGTAACCCAAAACAGCTGTTTCTGTAAAAGAGTCGCCACCATCTATAGTCCCTATGGCTGCATCTATAGCAGGCACATCTGTTGATAATAAGTTTAATCTACTAATATTAAATCCATTGGAAAAACTAGACTCCCTATTATAACCAGCCATAGCATCAATATTATGTTTTTCGCCTAAGCTTAGGCCATAGTTGATATAAAAGTTGAATGCTTTACTTTCAAACTCACTAAAACTTTTACTAACACTGGTTAAATCAGGATTAGGGTTATTAGGCACATATAAATCATTACGCACCATCGGTAATTGTATGTTAGATGATTTTGAAGTAGTGGTCCCGCGCTCATAGGTGAACTCTCCTGAAAACTTTAATCTATCTATAGGTTCGTAGGTCACTTTTTGAAATAACCTCATTACATCGGTCTTTACTTTTGTATGTGGTAAAAGACGCTCTAAGTTATCTGAAGAATCAAACGGTAATACCGAACCATCTTCTAAAGTATAGTACCCAGTAGGTAACCATACAGGCTCATTAACTGCTTGGTTGTAGGCACCTCTTGGGTTCGAACGCTCACTTTTTCTGTAAAAAAAATTAGTTGTAGACTTAACTTTATCTGCTAAATCTGTATCTAAATACGCATTCACATTGTATTTAGTAAATTTATCATTATCTGTGACAATAACTCCATCTTCTTCACTATAACTAGTTGATACCCTATAAGAAGACTTATTGCTACCTCCACTAAAAGTAAAATCATGTTTATTTATAATACCTTGATTATCTAAAAGCTGACTTATTGGATAGGTTTCTTTTAAAGGATAATTGAAGCCATCAGCATCTAAAACCGTACCTGTTGGGTAACTTCCAGGGTTTGCTTTATAATCTTCTAAATAACCTAACCAAGTCTTTACATTTTGATTGGACCAGTAATTGGTTATACCTACTTTATCTAACATAGTTACAAACTCATATATGGATGGTTTTTCAGGTAACTCAACTGGAGAAGACATACTTATAGTACTTCTGTAATCAAACTTTATTTTTTGATCGCGTTCTGGTTTTTTAGTTGAAACTAAAATTACGCCCCAAGCACCTCTTGCGCCATAAATGGATGAAGCAGCGGCATCTTTTAATATGGTTACATTTTCAATATCGTTGGGGTTAACATCTTGTAAAGACATTTCTACGTTATCCACAAGAATAAGTGGCGGAGTAGCGTTGTTTATAGACCCGAATCCACGCAATTCAATGGAGGTATTGTTTGTACCTGGTTGTCCTGAAGAATTTATGATTTGAAGCCCTGCAGCAACACCTTGTAATGCCGTACTAACATTAGTTACCGGCCTATCGCCAAGAACCTCGTCCATTTTAACTGTAGTAACAGCACCACTAATGTTTGAACGTTTTTGCGTGCCAAACCCTACCACAACTACTTCATTAAGTTTTGAGGCGTCTTCAATTAAAACAATATCAATGGTTGTTTTATCACCTACAATCACTTCTTTACTTAAGTAACCAATATATGATACTACTAAAATAGAAGTATTATTGGCCATAATTTTGAAGCCTCCATTAAAATCGGCTGCAACACCATTAGATGTTCCTTTTACTACTACGGAAGCTCCTGCTAATGGCATTCCATACTCATCTATGATTGTTCCATTTATCTCTTTGTCTTGCCCCAGCATAGAACTTGTCACGAATAGCAGAAACACAAATATCCCTTTGGTTAATATTTTTTTCATACGTTTGAATTAAGTTTATTAATATTCATTTTTGTTTGTTTTAGTAATTAGTTGTAGTTTTCTTCATATTTTTATTAGTTTTTTTTAGTCGATAAATTATCAATAAACATATTAAGTTTTAAGTTAATAGGTGTCTTTCATCCAATTATAAGGCTTACGTTTTATCCAATTTCCTCTCGTAAAATCCGGAAAATCTTGTGGCTCGCCATTATTTTCAATTGATAGTTCAGATAATGGTGTTATGGCACTCCAAGCTGCAGCATCGTATGCATCCATTGGTGGTGCAATATTTTGTTTTGCAGATTCCACAAATGCATTAATTACAAAGAAGTCCATACCTCCATGTCCTGCTCCCATGGCTTTTTCTCCATACTTTTTCCATAATGGATGGTCGTATTTCTCTAACCATGCTTTAGAATCATCCCAACTGTGTGGTTTTTCAGATTGACCCTCAATGTAAATTCTATCTCCATCTTTCTCCCATAAACCATTACTACCCTGTACTCTAAAACCTAAAGAGTAAGGTCTAGGTAAATTACAATCGTGAGTAACTATTATAGTTTCTCCGTTTGCCGTTTCAATAGTGCTTGTAATAACATCACCTTGCTTAAATTTTAATTTTGCATTTGGATGGTCTTTACCACCATTTTTAACAATATAATCATGTAATCCTACACTTTTTGAAGCATTAGATGTTAAAGACAAGAATCTATTCCCTCTATTAACATCTGCCATTACAGCAATGGGGCCTGCACCGTGTGTTGGGTAAACATCGGCATTTCTTAATAAAGAATGTTGTGTTCTCCATGCCGATTCTGAAATTCCTTTATCTCCAAATTCAACACCTTTTCCATAAGCTGTTTTACCATCGTTTAGTTTTACAAAACGCAAATCATGCTGATAACCACATCTAAAATGAACTAACTCGCCAAACACATTTTGTTTTACCATGTTTAAAACCGCCAAAACATCGCGACGATAATTCACATTTTCTAGAATCATCATATGCGTACCTGTTTGCTCATGCGTATTAACCAAATCCCAACATTCTTCTAAGGTATTTGCTGCCGACACCTCTAACCCCGCATATTTACCAGCTAGCATTGCATCTTTTGCCATACGTGTATGCCATAACCATGGCGTAGCTATAATTACAGCATCAACATCTTTTAAAGCTAACAAATTTCTATAATCATAGTCATTGCTTCCAAATACTTTGGGTTTTTGCTTACCTGACTTATTAATTTTGTCTAAAGCAATTGAAATTCTGTTTGAATCGATATCACAAATAGCAGTTATCAATACATCATTTCTATGTAACAAATTATCTAAATGATTCGTGCCACGTAAGCCTACCCCAATCATACCTACTTTTAATTTTTCCATATTATGGTTCGATGTGATACCAAATGTTAAATTGGGTAACATAACAACACCTGCTCCTGCAATGGCTGATTTTTTAATAAAATTTCTTCTTGAACTCATTGTAACGGAATGTTTTAAGTTTAATTAATATATTTTGTTTTGAATTTGAAGGCATTTTTAATTTGAAGGCAACAGAAATCACTTCCTCATTACAAATGTGTTAATATTTTAACATTATTAGAGTAGGTTTTTTTGCCTAAGTGGGCGTGCATTTTATTCAAATCTATACAACTGATTGATATGCCCTCCCTTTTTGATTAAAATGTAATACATACAAATAATTATTTTACTACATTCATTATTTATTTAGTATAAATAATTCTTTTTTTTTAATATTTACAAAACATGTAAATTTGAACTACCAAAATCGCAAAAAATGCTCTCGGAAATGATTAAAAAAAATAGGCATTCTAAATTTTGGATAATTAACCTATTAATGCTTTTTATTTCTTTTCCAAATTATGGTCAAGAAAAATCAAATTTCATTAAGTTAAACCAAACTTTTGCCGGTAATTCTCATATTGCTGAAGACAAACTTGGGTTTATCTGGATAACCGGAGGAGATGGGTTATATAAATATGATGGCTACGATTTTAATATTGTTCCGTACAAAAATATTTTTGGGGAAGATTTCACAAGAGATAGAGAGTTTTTACTTGTAAAAGATGACAAAAACAACTTTTGGATTTCTTCATTAAAAGGAGAATTAATAAAAATGGGGGGCAATGGTATTAATTCATCATTTAAAGAAAGACTAGCTTATAATAAAGCCCCTTTACAAATAACTTCAATTAAGCCTGAAAATGATAACGTTTGGCTTGGAGCCAAAAATGGCACTATTTTTAGACACGATCTTAAAACATCTAAAACTGACAGTATAACTAGCTTGCCAAAAATAAATGATTTAGCACAAGAAATTGTAAGTTTTGCTTTTACTAGTGAAAATGATCTATGGATAAGCACATTTGGTGGTAGAGTTTACAATTATTCTTTAGCTACAAATAAATTAGTAAACTTAGAAGGCCCTTTGAGCAATCTCACTCAAAATATAAAGTTAACTAGCGATAAAAAAGGGCGGTTATGGATTGCAACTGAACTTCAAGGGCTATTTTGCTACACGCCAAATAAAGACACCTTTAAACAATTTAATAAGCTTAAAAATTCAGATTCAAAACATCATATGTTTATTTCTGTTTTTTGTGATAGTTCTGGATTTATTTGGGCTGGTACAGATGGAGATGGACTTTACAGAATTGATAATGAAACTGATAAGGTTACCATTTTTAAACATGACGAAACAAATAAATTCTCGATTAGTAATAATACAATCACATTTATTAACGAAGACTCTAAAGGGAACATCTGGATATTAGAAAAAAAAGGTCGAATAAATGTACTTCCAAAAAGCAATAACGAAATATTATATTATAACGGATTGGAGAGCAATACGCCTACAAAAGTGCTTTCAATATTAAAATCTTCTGATGGGTCTGTATGGTTAGGAACCGATGGGAAAGGATTAAATAGAGTTTACCCTAATAACACCAAAGTGCATTATGATAATAGTAAACAAGGAAACTATTTTTTTGAAGGGCGATATATCCAGCAACTTGCAGAAGATTCTAAAGGCAATATATGGATAGGAACCTACCAAAAGGGATTATGGGTTTTTAATCCTAAATTAAACACTTTTACAAAAGTTAACACTACCGATGCGTATGGGAACTACTCATCAGATATAAGAACTATATATAAAGATTCTAAAAACAGAATATGGGTTACTTCTGGATTTGCGATAAACGCTTTTTCTGATAACCAGAAATTATTAGCTACATATAATTATGATGCTAACGGACTATTTGGTAATTTATCAATGAGTATTTGCGAAGATAAAAATGGAACTATTTGGCTTGGTCTCAACCCAAGTATGTTATTTAAATTTAATGAAGATTTAAATGATTTAAGTAAATCCTATTTTACAAAATACAACTACTTTTTAAAAGAAGTTGGGGACTCTCGAAACTATAATATTCATTCCATGGTTTCAGATGATAATAATAATTTATGGATTTTATGTGCCTCTGGAATGCTAATAAAATACAATTTAACTAACGAAACTTTTGAAACATTTTCAGACAACAATGATTTAAAGGATATTTTTATTACCTCTATTTTGGTTGAAGATTCGAGCAATTTGTGGTTAAGTAGTTCTAATGGCATGCATCATTACGAATCAAAGTCTGAAGTTTTAAAATCGTATTATCAAACCGATGGATTTCATAGTAATAAGTTTTCTGGTAGAAGTGCTTTCAAAACCTCAGATGGCACATTTTACTTTGGAAATGAAGACGGAGCTAATTCTTTTTCACCAAAAAACATGGATAAAAAAGAAATTAATGCAAAGTTATATATAAATAATATTGAGATATTAAATAAGCCTGCAAACCTATTAATCCCAGATCAAGTAGAAAAAGGCATTGAAAATGTAAATGAGCTAAAATTAAACTCAAACCAATCATCTTTCTCTTTTCAATTCTCTGCCATCGACAACGTATTAAACTCTAATTACCATTATGCATATAAATTATCTGGGTTTGATAATGAATGGATTATTCCAAAAAAAGATCGCATAGCAAGCTATACAAATATTCCTTACGGTAAATATACTTTTGAAGTAAAAGCTGGTTCTAAACCAGGAATATGGGATATCTCCACAAAAACTATATCTATTAATATTAAAGCCCCTTGGTGGCTTAGCAATCTGGCTTTTATACTATATTTTCTTTTAAGTATCATGTTAATTTATGGCATTATTATTTGGTTACGATTAAGAAATAAGCTGATAAAAGAAATGTGGCAAAATAACAAAGAGAAAGAATTATATGCTCTAAAAATGAACTTTTTCGCTAAAATGTCGCACGAAATTCAAACGCCACTTACACTTATTCTTGGCCCTATTTCTGATATGTTAGAACGCGCAGGGGCAAATGGCAACCAATTATTAGAACAACGCTTATTAATGATTAACAATAATGCAAAAAGACTATCTCGAATTGCTATGGAATTAATGACCGTAAGAAATAAAGAGTTAGGAAAACTGAGAATATTTGCCACAAAAAATGATTTGATTGATGATTTAAAAAGAATAGCCCTTTCATTTAGTGAGCAAGCTAGATTTAAAAATATAGACTTTTTACAAGAATACCCAAATGAGTCAATTCAAATATGGTACGACGTAGATAAAATTGAACATGTTATATACAATTTATTATCAAATGCTTTTAAGTTTACACCCAAAGAAGGAATTATAACACTCAAGGTTATTTTAAATACGAATGAAGAATTTGTAGAAATTTCTGTTGTAGACTCTGGTCCTGGAATTCCAAAAGATGAGCTCGATGATATTTTCAAACTCTTTTACCAATCTGATCTTGGTAAACACGCAAAGGGCATTGGCATTGGGCTTGCCCTCACTAAAGAACTGATTTCTTTGCATCATGGTGACATTAATGTAGTTTCCTCTCCTGAATCTGGCACTTGTTTTTCTGTTAAATTATCAACTAAGGATACTCTTTTTTCTGATGACGAAAAAATTTTAGTAGAAACTCCAAATATTTCATCTAGCACAATAGATAAAGATTTTAAAGCCTTAGAAAATCTATTAAATATTGAAACCAATAATTCTTCTGAAAAAATTCACACATTACTTATTGTAGAAGATAATATCGAAATGCAGATGTTTTTGCGCGATGTTTTAAGTAACACTTATAATTTGCTTATTGCCGAAAATGGAAAAGAAGGAATAAATTTAGCTGAAAAAAACATTCCAGACTTAATAATAAGCGATATCATGATGCCCGTTATGAATGGATTCGAAATGTGCAAAGCATTACAAAAAAAGAAATCAACATCTCATATTCCTATTGTTCTATTAACAGCAAAAAATAATTCAACCGCAAAAATAGAAGGTTTAAAATATGGTGCTATAGAATATCTTAAAAAACCATTTAATTTCCACGAGTTAACTTTAAAAATAAATAATATCATTGCTACCAAAGAAAAAATGATTTCTAGGTATAAAACAGATCTTATAAGTAAACCTGAAGATATTACTGCGCCTTCTAAAGATGATGTTTTTTTAGAAAACTTAGTTAATGAATTAAATAACCAAATTGAAAATCCAAGCTTTAAATTAGAAGATTTATCAAATTCCCTTAATATGAGTTATTCAGTTATTTACAGAAAATGTCAGGACATTACAGGTAAAACACTTATAGAGTTTGGCAGATCGCTAAGGTTAAAAAAAGCAACTTTATTAATTATTCAACATGGATATAATATATCTGAAGCTTCATTTACGGTCGGTTATAAAGATTCTAAATATTTTACAAAATGTTTTAAAGAAGAGTTTGGAGTGCCCCCAACTATATTAAAAAAAGAAGCAAAAAAAATTGGAGCTGAAGAAGTGATAAAAAAATACAAAATTTAACTATAAAGCTACACAACTTTTATAATAACCTAAATTTGAATTATTAATTAATACTTCTTCTACAATAACTTTAGATGTACAATAGCCAAAAACACAAAGTTCCCTTACAGTGGTGAGATATTTATAAATTAAAAATGATTGCTTTTTTTGAATAGTTATTTTTTCAATATCTTTTTTTAACAAATTAAAAACGTCATTTTTCTCTTTCTCAGAAATTAAAAAGTAGCTGTTTAATATTTGTTCAAGCTCTTTTTGTGAACCTTCTGAAATTGTTTTTTCAAATGTTTTCTCGAATAATTTTTCAAACTCAATACTGCCTTTAAAAAATATATCTTGTTCTTTATTTGTGAAAGTTTCTGAAACCATAATATCTATAAACTCAACAATATTAATATCTAAAGCTCCTGGTATATTAGACTTTGGTATTATTATATCTACTAAATTTGAAATACAAAATTTTTGATTTGCATTTAAAATATTAAAAACATGAGTTGTTTTTGTATTTGAACATGCATTCAAAAGGCTTATAACTGTAGGTGCTGCTATAGTATAACCAAATGAAAGCGCTAAGTTTTTTATAACCTGTCTTCTATCCATTATAATAAGACTTAATTTGTTTGATAGCATGATTTACTGCTCTAGCCGTTAATGCCATATATGTTAATGATGGATTTTGATTACCAGACGATGTCATGCAGGAGCCATCTGTGACATAAACATTTTTTACTGTATGTATTTGGTTATATTTATTTAATATTGATGTCTTTGGGCTATCTCCCATTCTAGCAGTTCCCATTTCGTGAATAGCATGCCCTGGATGACAAGGTTCATCAAATCCAATAACATTAGAAAAACCAGCAATAGTAAGCATATTTATAGCTTCTTTCTGCATATCTGTTCTCATTAATTTTTCATTTTCTTTAAACTCTGCATCAAATACTACAGTAGGCAAACCCCAAGCATCTAACTTATTATAGTTTAAAGTCATTTTATTGTCATGATAAGGTAAACACTCTCCAAATCCAGTAATACCTATTTGCCAAGGACCAGGTTCCATAATTTCATTCTTCAATTCTTCACCAAAAGATAATTCCGTTATAGCACTTCTCCAATCTTTCCTACTTGCGCTTCCCTGAAATGAGTATCCTCTTAAAAAAATTTGTTCTGATGGGTTGCTTTTCAAATTCCTAAACCTTGGAATGTGAAAACTTGCTGGACGCGACCCTTTATAATATTTTTTTTCAAAACCGTTGTATGTAGCTCTCGCACCTACTCTAAAATGATGATCCATAAGATTATGGCCCAATACGCCACTATCATTACCTAATCCATCAGGAAATCTTTCCGATTTAGATTGCATTAGAATACTCGTTGTAGCAACAGTTGAAGCACAACAAAAAATAATTTTTGCAGAAAACTCTATTTTTTCTTTCGTTATTGAGTCAATAATTTTAACCCCAGTTGCTAACTTTAATGATTCATCATATACAATTTCACAAACAATCGAGTTTACTCGTAATGTCATATTACCTGTTTTATTAGCGGCAGGTAAAGTTGATGCGTTACTACTAAAATAACCGCCTATGGGACAACCGCGCATGCATCTATTTCTAAAAACACAATTTCCTCTACCTTCATGTTGTAAATGGCCTGTTTTATTAGCAAAACGACCAATAGTTAAATGTCTGTCAGAATAGTTTTTTTTTATCTGATTTCTAAATTCTGTCTCAACACAATTTAATTCCATTGGTGTGGTAAAATGTCCATCTGGTAAATGAGGCAAACCCAAATTTTCACCACAAACTCCAATGAATTTTTCCACTTTTGTATACCAAGGCTCAATATCCTTATAGCGAATAGGCCAATCTATACCTATATTTTCTTTTTTGTTCGCCTCAAAATCAAGATCACTCATTCTTAAAGCTTGTCTGCCCCAAGTAATTGATCGGCCACCAACATGATAGCCTCTTATCCAATCAAATCTTTTTTCTTCATCATACGGGTGTTCAAAATCATTAACAAACCAATGTTTTGTTGTTTCGTTTGTTACGAACCCTGTTCTATGTTGTTTGTATTGTTTTTTTACATCTTCAACACTAGACTTTGTTCTATATTTAAAATCCCAAGTATCTAAATTTGCAGTTGGATAATCTTTTATATGCTCAACCATTCTACCTCTTTCGAGAACTAATGTTTTTAAACCGTTTTCGCATAGTTCTTTAGCTGCCCATCCGCCAGAGATTCCCGTTCCAATTACTATAGCATCATACACTTTTACCATATTTATTAAATACTTTAAATGAAATATATAAACTTAGTAGTCTTCATTTTTTTTTAAAATATAAGCTATTAACACATCGTCATTATCTGGCCAAGGCACTACTTTATTTGTACTTGTACTTATTGGCATTTGAGCGTTTACACTTCTTAAATAAGCTCCTAAATCCTTAGCTAACTCTTTAAGTTTTTCAGTTTCTTTTAACGCTAAATTTAATGTTTCCCCAATATCTTCAGCAACATTAAATAATTCGAAATGGCTACCTAAATGATAATAAATTAATTTCCAATCACCCTTTCTTATAGTGCTAGTTGCCCCAATACCTGGTCCTGTTGGACCCCAATTGTTTGGATAATGCCAAAATAACGCTCTATTATTATTGTTTTGTTTTTCTCCTTTTAAAATAGAAGTAAAACTTTTTCCATCGACAGATTGAACTGTTTTATAATTCTCAATTCCTGCAAGTTCAATAATAGTAGGAAAAAAATCTTCTATAATAACAAAATCATTTGTTATTGAGTTTGCTTTTGTAATCCCTGGCCATTTTACAAGCATAGGCTCTCGAATGCCACCTTCGTGCACAGATCCTTTGCCGCTTGACAGGGGTTTGTTATGGGTATGTTTTTCACCTCCACGAGCAACGGCACTCAAACCTCCATTATCTGACATAAACAAAATAATCGTATTGTCTGAGACACCTTTCTCTTCCAAATAGTTCATTATGTCACCCAAACTTTTATCCATCCCTTCAATTAAAGAAGCATATTTGGCTTCTATTGGATGCAATCCCTTGTCAATATATTTTTGTTCAAATCTAGGGTCACCTTGAATTGGGGTATGTACTGCGTAATGCGACATATACAAATAAAATGGTTTGTTGTTAGCAACCGCATTATCCACAGCAATAATAGCTTCTTTTGTAAGTGCTTCAGTAAGAAAAATATCTTTTCCGTGGTATTTTTCTAAACTAGGCACATCCCAAATTGTGGTTTTACTCTTTAAATTTCTAAAATCATCAGTTCCATAATAACTTCCTGGTTGACCAGCAGCATGACCACCTATATTTACATTAAAACCTAGCACTGTTGGGTCTGCACCAGGAGTTCCTATGGCTCCAAAATGGGCTTTACCAACGTGGATAGTTTCATAGCCGTTATTTTTTAGTATTTGTGGTAACGGTGTAATATGAACTGAGCGCGGTACAGAATCGGTTGGTTGCGCACCATTCAAATTCCATAGTGGCATTTTTAATCCTTTGGGTGGCGTTACCATTGAAATGTCTCTTTTAAAAGTCCAATTGGTAACTTTATGTCTAGCTGCATTCATTCCAGAAATTAAACTTACTCTAGTTGGTGTGCAAACTGGAGTTGCATAGGCTTGAGTAAATTTCATGCCTTGACTAGCAAGTCGCTCCATATTTGGTGTTTGGTAGCGCTTATTAAACGTAGTTTTTTCTTTCCAAAAAGGCACAGAGGTATCTTGCCAACCCATATCGTCTATCATAAATAAAATGATATTGGGTTTTTCTTTAAAAAGTTCTGCTTCTTTTTTATCTGATTTACACGATATAAAAGCAGTAAAAAAGAAAAGGAATATTATAATTTTATTAGACATCTTAAACATAAGGTTACATATTTTCCTTTAATTCAACATCATTAAAATAAATGATACCTAAACCATCCCAGTGTTTTTGCATTTTTTTTAGGGCAACTTTAAAGCTTTCATAATCTTTATTTTCTAATTGTGTCCAGCCAACTTCGGCATAGGCGGCAATTCTTGGAAATGTTTGATATTCTACATCTGCATTTGTTGGTGTCCATTCGCTCCACATTTGACACCCTAAGCCATAGATATTTTTGTGATATTGTTCGTCTAAACCTTTAGGAATTGGATTAAAGCTATATGCCTTTTCTAAGCTTATATGTTTATAACTATAATCCAAATATGTATTACTATGTAACGAATTAACCATACCATATCCTTTTTCTGCAGCTCGGGTAGCTAGCTCTAAATTGCCTTTCCAGAAATGAACTATTACGTTTTTAGCCAATTCTGTTTCAGCTTCCTTATCATGCTTTTTTTCTTCAAAACCTTTATGAATATTAACTCCCATAATTTCATTCCAACCCATCATTCTTCTACCGTTTTCTTCAATAAAATTTGAAATACTATTAGTGAAGCTAATTTGTAAATCGGCTGGCGTTTCAATTCCATGTTCATTCATATATTTTTGAACAGATTTAGACTCTTCCCAAACTTTATATCCTACTTCATCACCGCCAATATGAATAACTTCAGAAGGAAATAACTCGAATATTTCAATTAATACATCTTTTATAAACTGAATTACTTCAGGTTTAGTCACATCATAGTTATCATACAAACGTCCAAATTTAATAGGCACATCTATATCAACTCCTGCAGTACCTAGCCAAGTGTAAGCAGCTATTGCCGCACTAGAATGCCCAGGCATTTCAAATTCTGGGACTATAGTAATATTTCTTTCTGCTGCGTAAGCAACAACATCTCTTATCTGTTCCTGAGTATAAAACCCTCCATGTGGCTGCCCTGAAGTTTTACCACTTTTCCAAGTTTCAATTTCGCTATCTGCTCGAAATGCGCCAACTTCTGTTAATAATGGATATTTTTTAATTTCAATACGCCAACCAGCATCATCAATTAAATGCCAATGAAAGACGTTCATTTTTAACAATGCCATTTGATCAAGCATTTGTTTTACAAATTCTTCGCCATGAAAATATCGCGACTCATCTAGCATATAAGCACGCCATTTAAAACGTGGATTGTCTTTAATAGTAATCGATGGTACTAAATATTTTGTTTTATCTTTTTCTTCTATAATTTCTTTTGAAAGCAGTTGATTTATTGTTTGAACGGCATAAAAGTAACCTGCTCTATCACTAGCTTTTATTATAATCTGCATTGGTGTAACCTCTAAATTATAAGCCTCGGGTGTTATACTCTCCTCGTTAGAAAAAATAATATTTGCTTTTTCTTTAGAATCTACGATAGCTAACGAATAACCGGCTTCGTTTTTAAATAAATTTGACAAATGTGCTGCTACAGACTTTTGATCATTATTTTCTATAAAAATTGAAGTGCTTTTAGAAAATGAAAAAGAATGTTCTCTTAAAACCACTGATGTAGGTTTTGGGACTATCGAAATTTCATCTGCTGTAAATGTTTTGGACGTTTCTGTACAACTACTTAATAATAAAGTAACTATTGCAATACACAAAAAATGACGCATATTCATTTTGTTTTAATTTGTAAAAATACTAGAAAGACAGGCTGTTTACTAAATGGTTTGCATAGTAGCCTGTTCTATATTAATTATTATTCTGAAATATAATCTTTACTCATTCTTATTAAATCTTCTTTAAACTTGTTTTCAAAAGGAATTAAATAAAAACCATATGTATGTTTCTCATGATTTTTTAACTGATATTTTTCTTGAGGTCTGGAATACCAACTATCATCTCCTCCAACACCTCGCTGCTCAAAATCGATATTTAACTGTATTAAATCTTTTTCTTTAATATCTTTAATATGTTTTGAAGCGTATTTTTTTGGAATTCCATCTATTCTATATTTTTCATCAATGCTGCCTGGTTTGCTGTATTCCACACCTTCAGTCGTATCAAAATCTTCTGTCTCTCGGGTAATGGCTTAATCTAACTGCATTACTGTTGTTTTTTTCCATAAACGAATGTCTTTCATAATCATTTCTTCAAACATTACGTGTCCCGTTTCAGGATCTGTTTCTTGTGTGTTTACACCTTTTAAAGTAATGCGTTTACCATTTAAAAGCAGTAATCCGTTTTTAATTTCAACGGTTCTAAAACCAATTTAATATCATCAGCAATTGGTGCTTTATAATCGGCAAACTCGTATTGATGATTTACATAGATGGGCACGCCATGGCCTTCTACCTCCCAATTTGATGGGACTTTAATTTCATCCCAATTAGAGACATTTACGGCAGGATTCATATAGGTTATTGGTCTGTCTTTCGGGTTTTTTACCCAATTAAATTTCCATAAACCACATAAACTTTGCCGTAACGAATTAGATTTATTTATAGCCTCTTTTTCAAAAGCATAGGATGTAAATGAAGCATGTGCTTCTAATTTATTTTCGCTAATTACCTGCTCATTTTCGATATAATATTTGTAATCAGTAATAGGGTTTTTATTTTGGCTATTTACTGAAAAACTATAAATAAACAAGATAATTAAAAACAAGTCTTTTGAAACCATGAATTAGAATTTAGTCTATAAGTTTAAATAATTTTACCAAGTTTTTTTGCAACATATTGTATTTGGTTTCTATTTTTTATTTAAGCAGTATTTCGGCTATGATTTGCTAAAAACTTGATAGTACACTTCTAAATATTAGATGTGATAATTATTCATGGATTTTTTTGATTTTTTTTTAATTTATATACAGGCTTAAAATACGAGTTAAAACTCCCATCTCACAAAAGCTTCCATGGCCGCATATCGTGATAGCCCCAATTCATCATATAAATCGGCTGTTTCTCTGTTTCTGTCCTCAGCGCGCTGCCAAAACTCTCTACTGTCCACGCCTTGAAACACCACGCCGTCTTTTTGTGATTGGTGCTTGAAAATACCTTTACGTTTTTCCAAAACTTGGTCTGGTCCCATTGGCACAGCCATTTCAATCTCATCAACACCCCATTCTTGCCATGCACCTCGGTACAACCAAACCCAGCAATCCTTCATGAATTTTTTAGATTTCAATTCTTTTACCCCTGCAAAAATAGCATCCAAGCATACTTTGTGTGTACCATGTGGATCTGCTAAATCGCCAGCAGCATATATTTGGTGTGGTTTTATTTTTTCTATTAAATCTGAAGTTATCTTAACATCCGCTATACCTATTGGATTCTTTTTAATGGCACCCGTTTCATAAAAAGGGAGTTCCATAAAATGGATTTGTTCATCTGGAATACCTATAAAATGGCAGGTCGCTCTTGCCTCCCCTTTTCTAATCAACCCTTTAATATGTCTTACTTCTTCAGTATCAATTTCACTCGATTTTTTATTATTTAAAAAAGTTAATGCTTTTTTATAAATGTTATCTGCCTCAGGGCTTTCGATACCAAATTTTTCATTGTAATCACAAACGAAACTTGCAAAACGTAATGCTTCATCGTCGGCCACAGCAATATTCCCAGAGGTTTGATAACCAATATGCACTTCATGCCCTTGTTCATGCAATCTTCTAAAAGTACCACCCATACTTATTATATCATCGTCTGGATGTGGACTGAAAATAATCACACGCTTTTTTTCTGGTTCGGCGCGTTCTGGACGTTTACTATCATCGGCGTTTGGTTTTCCCCCTGGCCAACCGGTAATGGTATTTTGTAACTTATTGAATATCTTAATGTTAATATCATAAGCTGGTCCAGAATCTGCGAGTAAATCGCTCATACCATTTTCAATATAATCGGCATCTGTTAACATTAAAATGGGTTTCTTTAAATGAAGCGCCAAACTTAAAACCGCTTTTCTGATGAGCTTATCTGTCCAAACTATTTTTTCAACCAACCAAGGTATATCTATTCTTGTTAATTTTGAAGATGCTGCTTTATCCAACACAAAGGTCGCGTTGTTATGCTCCTGTAAATAAGATGCTGGTACACGACTGGTTACTTCGCCTTCCGTTGATGCTTTTATAATATTGGACTTTCTTTCGCCCCAAGCTAAAAGAATGACTCTTTTAGCTTCCATAATTTTTTTAACACCCAATGTAATTGCTGTTCTGGGCGTGTTTTCAAGACCTGAAAAATCACCACTTGCAGCCACCCTTGTTATATGGTCTAGTGCCACTAAACGTGTTTTTGAATTTTGAAGGGAACCCGATTCGTTAAACCCAATGTGCCCGTTGCCTCCAATACCTAAAATCTGTAAATCGATGCCGCCAAGTGCCTCAATTTTTGCTTCATATTGATCACAATAATCCGCAATATTTTCTTTGGACAGTAATCCATCTGGAACATGATAGTTTTCCGGTAATATATCTACGTGACTGAACAGTTGTTCTTTCATAAAACGAACATAACTGTTTACAGAATCTGGTTCCATAGGGTAATATTCATCTAAATTGAACGAAACCACATTTTTAAAGCTTAATCCTTCTTCTTTGTGTAATCGTACCAGTTCAGCATACAATCCTTTTGGAGATGATCCTGTTGCCAATCCTAAAATACAGGGTTGTTTTTGTGCTTGCTTAACTCTTATTAAGTCTGCTATTTGTTTGGCAACTGCTTTAGATGCCACAGTTGAGTTTTCGTAAACTACAGTACCAATATTTTCAAATCTTTTTTCAAAACCTGTTGCTTTGTCTATAGTGCTTTTTAACATGTTTTTATTTTTATAATCTATTTTAACTCTATAAAATGGTTGCTTTATTTTTTTCCAAGTTTATGTCCCCAAATTGCAAAAAACAGAATAATGGCATAGCAAGGAATTAAAATCCAATAACTACTTGTGGCCGCACTTGATGTGGCATTTACTTGTTCTATACCACTTGCAATAAGGTCATGCTTAGATGCGTCAACCATTCTGCCATATAATGGAGGTATGATAGCACCGCCGGCAATAGCCATAATCAATAATGCCGATGCCGTTTTTGTAAACTTACCTAATCCTGCCAGTGTTAACGGCCATACCGCTGGCCATACTAAGGCATTCGCAATTCCTAAAGCAGCTACAAATAATATTGAAGTAAAACCTGTTGTGCTTAATATACAGATACTAAAGATTATCCCTAGAGCTGCACTTATTTTTAAGGCCATATCTTGTTTAAGATATTTCGGAATTAAAAACACACCCAAGGCGTATGTACCCACCATTGCCATTAATGTGAATGTTGTAAAAAATTTAGCATCTTCGGCAGAGAACCCAAGTGATATCCCATAAGCTATAATGGTATCTCCTGCTATTACCTCTGCGCCTACATAAACAAATAAGGTTAATACACCCAACCATAAATGAGGAAATTGAAAAATACTTGTTTTTGTTGTTATCCCTTCTTTTGTTTCTTCGGCAGAAACCGCTTCTACATGTGGCAGTGGTGCTTTTCTGATTAGTATTCCTAAAACAAACAACACGATTGCCATTATCAAATAAGGTGTGAAAACGCTATCGGCCATACTGTCTAAAAGAACTCCTTTTTCTTCTATACTTACCGTTAATAACTTTTCCTTAACTTCGTCTATACCAGAAAGTAACAAGGCGCCAAATATTAAAGACCCTAACGCTCCGGCCGTTTTATTCGCTATTCCCATAATGGCAATACGTTTCGCACCACTTTCTATTGGCCCTAATATTGTTATATAAGGATTTGACGCTGTTTGTAATATGGTCATTCCTAAACCTTGAATAAATATGGCTAATAAAAACACCCAATATGTTCTTGCCTCTGCAGCGGGAATGAAAACCAATGCACCAATGGCCATAATAATTAAACCTAAAGACATGCCTTTGCGGTAGCCAATTTTATTTAATATATAAGATGCTGGTAATGCCATAACAACAAATGATATGTAGGATGCTGATGCTACAAGGTAAGATTGGGCTTCTGTTAATTCATTGATGGTTTTCATAAAAGGAATCAACGCACCGTTGATCCAGGTTACAAACCCGAAGATGAAAAACAAGCCTGCTATAATGGCTATTGCTACGGTATTACTGCTTTTGGATGTTTGTGTCATAAGAATGGTTTAAATTATTAATTAACTTTCAGGTTGAAAACCTTGATTATTTTAAAATTACACTTCCATTTGAGCCATCATACTATCAATAAGTTTAAATTGATTTTTTGCTCTGTCTAAATTATGCTCTGGATACTTGGTTTTATAATATATATCGTTATTCATATAATCGGTTAAAAATCTTATAGCCATTATGAATATCATAGTTTTAGCTCCTAAAGGCAAGTATTTTAATTCTATCTGTGTCAAGGAAGCTTCTGTTTTTTCTAAAAATCCTTTATTATAACCTTGGTAATATTCAACATTAAATTCGACAAGGTCTAAATTAGACTCATCCTCCGCTGCTGTATTACAAATGGTTCTTATAGCGTCTCCAAAATCATAATGCACAATTCCAGACATTATGGTATCTGTATCAATCACACAAAGACCTTTATTGTTTTTCGTAAATAAGGCATTCGATATTTTTGTATCGTTATGGGTAACTCGTGACTTAATAGCCCCCTTTTCTTTTAGATTTTGAAGAATATGCATTTCTTCCTTTGATTCTATTACTCGGTCTATTAAGGATTTTGCGTTAAAAAGACGCTCTTTGGAAACTGATTGTAATGCAGATTGAAATTGCGAATACCTAAAAGACATATCATGGAATTTAGGGATAACTTCTGTTAAAACCGAAGCATCAAAATCGCTAGTAAGATTTAAGAAATCTCCTGAAAGTTTTCCACCTTCATAAGCTACTTCCTTATTTGTAACAATTTCATGAGTTACACTATCCTTGATGTAAAACATAACATTCCAATAATTACCATCTTCATCCTTATAATAATATTTATCATTTTTAGCTTGAACAAACGTTAATACACGTCGTTTAAGCTCAGTTTCTGATAAATGGGATAATTTTTTTTGAATATGTTTACTTACGCTTACTTTATTTGAAATTAACCCTGGTACATCTTTAAAAACAATATGATTGATACGTTGAAGAATATAAAATGGCTCTTCTTTAGTCTCTATTAAAAAAGTATCATTAATATGACCAGATACTAATTCTTTATGCGACACATACTCTGAAGCATGATTGAATTGGTTGAACGTGTGGATTAATTTTTCTTGTGTCATCTTACCAAAGGTTTTTTGAGTATATATTTTGCTCTTTTAATTGTTCAATCGCCTTTTGAACAATTTCTTTATCATCTTTGTAAGTGACTCCAAACCATTTCGCGTCAGATTTCAAGACTTCTACTCTCGCCTTTCCAGACTTAATTATATGATTGACAATGGAAGGTAAATAAAATTCTGCCTTTAAATTTTTCGTATTCGCTTCCAAAAATTCCAGGAATAATTTGTCTCCAAATTCAAAACACTTTGGAGTAAATCCCCAAAAATTCATTGAAACTATGGTGTTTTCATCTATGGGAATAAATTTATCGTTATCATCCTTTCGCATTAGTTTCCCATCAATCTTTTCAATATGTGTACGTTCGGTAACATCTATTAAAAAACCTTTTTCATTAACCAGACATTCGCCTCTAGATACATATCCATGGGCGGAAACCGTATTCTTTAACAAATACGCCATCATATTAAAATCATAGGAATCTCTGTCTTTTTTCGCCAAGGATTTCGCCATCACTTCAAAAGTTTCTTTACCATAAAAGTCGTCTCCATTTATAATGGCAAAATTCTCTTTAACCTCATCTTTTGCCATTAAGAGCGCATGACCGGTTCCCCAAGGCTTTGTTCTTTCAGAATTTATGTATTTTTGGGGAACATTTTCAAGTTCTTGAAATACATAAGCAACCTCGGCCTTTCCTTCTAGTTTTTTATCAAAAACGGCTCTAAACTCATTTTCGAAACTTTTTCTTATAATAAAAACAAACTTTCCGAAACCAGCTCGAAGTGCATCGTAAAGAGAAAAATCAATGATGGTATCGCCTTCAGGAGTGAATGTATCTATTTGCTTTAATCCTCCGTATCGGCTTCCCATTCCTGCTGCTAAAATTACCAATGTTGGTTTCTTCATTTTTTTTTACTTAATGCTTTAATAAAATAACGCTTTGTGTAAACAAAGTTATAAATAAAGATTAGGCAGTTAGTATGACTTTTACGGGAAAAAAGGAGGGTATTTTAGTTAAAACAACCTATAAAGAAACTATTACAGCAAGATGTTCATTTTAATTAATTCTGATTTTAAAATCACTCATTTTATTATCTGAGACCGACTTATTAATGCATTGAATTAATGCTAACGCCGTTACTTTTGATAGTATTCTAAGTAAATTCCATTAATAAAGACTTAGCATAATTTTTCTTATTCTTAATTGAATTCAATGCCGCAGTAACAATTACTTTTAATTTCTATTGATAATATAAGTTACAAAAAAATTATGAAAAGCTAAGAAAAAAATTTAAAAAACAATAATTTATAAAGCACAAATTATATCGAGTTTTTCCTGAAAGAAGAGATGATTAATATTAATAGTAAACTAGTCTATTAAAAAACTCTATGTAAATGACTAGTACGAATCTAAGGGAAAAGCTAAGAAAGTCGAGTAGGTAAAGGGGAATTTCACCCCTAAACCTCTCACAGAACCGTACGTGATAGTCTCCCATCATACGGCTCTTCTTAAACCAAGACCGTAATTATGGTCTTAACACGGGATATTGCCAATGATAGAAAAGATTGGGGTAACATCTGGATACCTTCTGTAAGTATCGATAGGCATAGACCCACTCCTTTCGCCTAAAACGACGGTATTTATTACGTACCCACTTGACCAAGCGAATATGCAATATCCTAAAGAGCTTCCTCATATCCGACAATCGGAATTTTCCATAGTAATTGACCCATCCCATTATCTTTGGTCTTAGCAGTTCTGCTATCTTGCCAAGTGGTAGTTGTACCCAACGATGGATATCCCTCTTTCTTAGTTCTGATGCAATCCTACTGGTACTCTTTTGGCTGATGGCTGGGGTAAAGCCCAATACTTGCTTGCCCCTGACCCTTACTGTTCGAGGCTTGAACGTGAAGCCGAGAAAATCAAACTTCTGATAGGTTTCCTTGAGCTTAGGTTGCTTCTTTTGGTTGCGATGGCAATAGACAATCCTTGATTTCTCTTCATTGATTTCTAAGTGGCAACTCTTTAGTCGCCCCCTTATCGAACCGAGCAACTTTAATGCAGCATATTTATGTGTACAATGTACCACTATATCATCTGCGTAACGTTCAAATTCCACATCAGGATGTTGTTTCTCCATCCATTTATCAAATACTATATCCATAAAGATATTGGCCAGTACAGGACTGATGACACCACCCTGTGGCGTTCCCTTGCCTTCTGTATATAGCATGCCCCCATCGGATAACTGAACTGGTGCTTCCAGCCAGCGTTTTACATACAACAGAATGTGTTTCTGTTTTGTATGGTATTCCACTGCCTTTAACATCAAACCGTGGTCTATGTTATCAAAGAAACCTTTGATGTCCAAATCAATCACCCAGCTATATCTCATACAGTTAATCCTGCATTGTGATACGGCATCATGGGCAGATCGGTTGGGTCGATAGCCATAGCTATGGACACTAAATGTTTTATCGACCATGGTTTCCAGTTCTGTGGCTATCACCTGTTGAGCCACTCGGTCTATGACCGTAGGGATACCCAATGACCGTGTCCCTCCATTTCCTTTGGGGATCTTTACCTCTCGTACCGGTTTTGGAAAATAACTTCCACTGGCTAGCCTGTTCCATAACGGATATAGGTGCCTGCGTGGATTTTCTGTTATGTCCTTGATGGTCTCTCCATCTACGCCCGCACTTCCCCCATTGGCTTTTACTCGCTTAAAAGCCTCGTTTACCTGCAACTTTGTTATCGGTTGCGTCTTGTGCCCATCATCAAAAATCATCCTTAAAAAAAATTTTAAGTTGTTATACAATACATGGACTTGCTTAAGTGAAGTCCTTCACTCGCAGGGACATTACGCCTGCTCTCTTGGATACTTTCGTTAATACGACTTCATCCGCCCCAATATGGAACTTTGCTACTTTCTGGCTATTCCACTTCGGGACTGATGCCATTTTCGCTTGCCATTTCCATATTGGTTCTACTGTTCCTTGATAGCGCCTAGGTATAGTTCTTGCCCTCTATATGCCGTGTGCCGTGTAGCCAGTAATCAGGTAACCGCTACATTCTGTCTCGCAGGGCTGCTCCCCTTTGGTTTTGGCACAATAAAGGTTACTTTCGACACGTCAATAAGGGTTCACTTGCGTTCAACTCCTATACCCGTACCTTACAGGCAATAACCATAGTATGGCTTGCCTGCCTTGACCTTGTCGCTCAATACCTGTTCCCTTAGAAACAAGCACCACAAGGCGGTTTGAAAAAGATACCTGAATATCTTCCCCGATAGTCCAATTGTCTATCCAAAATCAAAGTGTGAGTCCTCTAACTTTCTAATTTGCTTTTAAGTTAGCTCGTTTCTTTTGGTCTTGATAAACCCTATCATCACCATCAAAGTTGCGTTGCCCTTTCAATGAACTTATTACTAATTCCATTCTATCCTAGGGCAACTCAGTACGCACAGCAAGAGGGTAACACGCTAAAGCGATGTTACTTTTTTCACCCCCTTAGTTTTCAGTAGTTTCGAGGGGTCGAATGAATTGTTATTTAATCATTTTTCACGAAAAAATGCTCGTAGACCAATAAAATTAATATATTTTTCCGTGAAAAAGTAGGCTTTGGGTACAATTTGTTACCTTTTGGTCTCTTTTGAAGTTTTAGAAATATTTATGAAGATTTAAAATTTGGTTTTTACGAAAAAACTTGCTTAGCCCAGTAAAATCAATCATTTTTTTACTAAAAAAACAAATTTTGGCCCTGAATTCTCCAAAAACACTTCATAGTATTAGCTCGATAGATGTTGGGGCTTTTAATTCGTAAAAAAATTAAAATGACAACATCTAATGTACGCACTTTTATATCCATTAGAATCCTTAAATTTGTGAATGGATCTTACCAATAGACAAACTAACATTGTAAATATTATTACCGATCAAGAAGTAGCAAGCTTGTCAACCATTAGAACATTATTGCCAGAGCCTATTAGTATTCCGACCCTTGATAGGGAAATAAACAAACTGGTTTATTACAAGGTACTTTATCAAATTGGCAGGGGAAGAACCAAAGCCTATGCCCTATCTCCCACTTACAATTAATATACTTATTTTAATTATAAAAACTACCGCACTCGCTCTGGCGAGTTTGGTTCATTTTTAAAGCGATGGATTCTCCCCGCTCAATATAGGACTAACATAAAAAAAACGTTTTTAAATACCAGCCTCTAAATCCATCCCTTGAAAAACGTTTTACTGTATAACGTAAAATACATTTTTCTATATGACCTCCGATAGCAAACAAAATGTGTGCAAAGAAACACATCTTGAATATTAACAATTATCCGAGCTACTTAATTTTTTTATATTTTACCTTGAGTGTTTCTAATCCCTTACTCTACTTAAACTTTAGTTTTACAATATTTAATGCCCGTCCTGAATAAGGCTAAGAGTGTTTCTATAATAATAAATTTCCTTTCAATATACTCCTCATAAGGCGACGTGAGTGTATTGAAAGGAAATTCTTTTTTAAACCTTAAAAATTATAGGTCTTATTTATTATTTGGGACTGTTCTTTCTTCGTTTTAAATCTAATTAGTAGATTATTTATATCCTCGCTTATCTTGGTTTCCACTACCCTTGCATAAATCTGTGTTGTCGATAGTTTTGCATGCCCCAAAAGTTTTGAAACCGTTTCTATGGGAACACCATTGGACAGCATAACCGTGGTGGCAAAGGTATGTCTAGCAACATGAAAGGTTATGTTCTTGTGAATCCCAATAGCCGTTGCTATCTCCTTTAGGTATTTGTTGGCTTTCTGGTTTGAGCTTAACGGCAATAGTGGCTTGCCTGTTCTGTTCCCTGAATGTTCCCTATACTTATTGATGATGTCCATAGCCTGCGGTAAAATGGGAACTTTCACCGTTTCATTGGTCTTCTCACGTTTGGTGAATATCCAATAATTATTATCTATCCCTTTGGTTATTTGATTGTGTGTAAGTTCCTTGACATCAACATAAGATAAGCCTGTATAGCATGAAAACAGAAAACAGTCCTTTACCCTTTCCAAACGGTCATTATTGAAATAAGTACCCTCTATGAGTTGCAGTTCTCTTTCTGAAAGGTATTGTCTATCGTACTTTTCAAACTTTAGCTGGAATTGGGTAAATGGGTTCTTTGCCACCCATTCCAGTTTAATGCCCAGGTTTATGATTTTCTTAAAGCGTTCCAAATGTTTCATGACACCATTGTTGCTCAACATCAGTTGCTTATTTGTGTTCTTATAGTTCCTTAGGTACTGTTCAAAATCAATGATAAAGCGATAGTTCAACTGTTTTAAATAGATATCCTTTGCTTTTTGTTTTTGCTTTAGAAATTTGTGGAGATACCTTTCCGTGGTATAATAGTTTTTCATGGTGCCCTGTTTTAGCACGGTAACCATATTGGTATTATGGTAGGCTATTAACTCATTTAGGGTCTTATGGGTATCGTCCGCTCCCAAGTATCTTGACTTAATGGCGTTGGCGGTCACTATTTTGGATTCTTCCAAAAGTTGTTTATGGCAATCCAATAACCTGCTGTACTCTTGGTCGAGGTACTTGTTCAAGGTCCGTATGGGATACGAGCTGCCCCGTCCCCTATTTTTGGAGGCATCCCAATCCCTTTGTTGGACATGGCGCTTTAGACTGATCTCGGAACGCTTGCCATTGACCGTAATACGGGCATAAATGAATAGTTCCTGCGGCTTGCTTCGGGACTTTCTTGTGAAGAAAACCACCGAAAAGGTGTTGCTTGTTTGCATTTTTAAGAAGCTTTCGTTAAACATTTACTTGCAAAAACAAAAGTCAAATCATTCTTAAATGTTCCTTAAAACTACAACAATTCCAGTAAATGAGTGTTCACCGATTTGCACACCTTTTATATGATTTCAATTGGTTTTATTTGATATCAAATAAAATAGCTAAAAACAAAAAACACTGATAATCATACAATTAACAGTGTTTTGATACTTCCTATTTCTATGTTCGTCGGGGTGGCAGGATTCGAACCTGCGACCTCCTGCTCCCAAAGCAGGCGCGATAACCGGGCTACGCTACACCCCGAAATAGTAATCTTGTAACGAGGCGCAAATATATAATTTTCTTTTCTAACAAGTTAATTATTTTTATTTTTTTGATTTAATAAAAAAACTAACTCATTTAAGTGTAAAATAATCTATTGGTTAAAATATTTGCAAAGAAATAATCTTAAATTTGTAAAAATCTTATATTTAAACTTTCATGCTCATTATTGGAATTGCAGGCGGAACGGGTTGCGGTAAAACAACTGTAGTTAATAAAATTATCAATGAACTTCCTGATGGTGAAGTTGGTGTTATTTCTCAAGATTCTTATTACAAAGACAACTCAAATTTAAGTTATGATGAGCGTATAAAAATAAATTTTGATCATCCAAGATCAATTGATTTTGATTTACTAGTTGAGCATTTAAAATCTTTAAAAAACGGTGACCCAGTACACCAACCTGTATATTCTTTCGTTAAACATAATAGAACAGGAGATACTATTTTCACACATCCAAGAAAAGTAATGATTGTTGAAGGTATTTTAATATTTACAAACCCAGAACTTAGAGAGATGTTTGATATTAAAATATTTGTGCACGCTGATACAGATGAAAGACTTATAAGACGATTAAAACGTGATATATCTGAACGTGGAAGAGATTTAGACGAAGTATTAGCGCGCTATCAAAACACTTTAAAACCTATGCATGAACAGTTTATTGAACCAACAAAAGAATATGCTGACATGATTATTCCTAACAATAGACACAACAATGTTGCTATTGATATTGTAAGATCTATAATAACTCAAAAACTATAAATGTCAATTTTTAAAAATAAATCTAAATATTTAAAACCATTCAAAAATGTATTTATACTTATTTTGACGGTTTTTATTATTTGGATGATTTTTTTTGATGCAAACTCCTATTTAATTCATCATGAATTAAATTCAGATATTAATGAATTAGAAGCAGAAAAAAAATACTATCAAAAAGAAATTGAAAAAGACAAAAAAGCTATAAAAAAATTAAGTACTGAAGAAGGTCTTGAAAAATTTGCACGAGAAGAATATTACATGAAACGCGACAGCGAAGAAATATTTATTATTGAGTACGAAGACAGCTTAAAAACAAAAAGTAATGAGTGAATTATTATTCAATGAATTTGATGACGTAACCTCAAAGCAGTGGAAACAAAAAATACAATTTGATCTTAAAGGCGCTGATTACAACGACAGTCTTATTTGGAAGACTAATGAAGATATTGATGTAAAACCATTTTATCACAGTGATGAATTTAAAGAGTCATTTAGTATTTCAACCACTAAAGCAACTCAATGGAAAATTTGTCAATCTATTTTTGTGGCTGATGTAAAAAAATCAAACAAAAAAGCTTTAAATGCAATTGAAAGAGGTGCCGAAAGCATCAAATTCATCATTCCAAATGAGACAATTTCAATTCAAAACCTCATTGAAAACATTAATAGTGCATCTACTCAACTTTATTTTGAATTACAATTCTTGTCTGAAGACTTCATCAATCAATTTTCTGTAATTTCAAACAAAGAAAACATTTATATACAAACAGATATTATTGGTAATCTAGCTAAAAGCGGTAACTGGTTTAAATCACTAGAAGATGACCATACTAAATTTGAATCCATCGTAAAAAATACTAACACTTTTAGCATTGACCTAGCATTATATCAAAATGCCGGTGCAACTATGGTTCAGCAATTAGCATACGCTTTATCTCAAGCCAATGAATACTTAAATCATTTTGATGCTATTTTAAGTAACGAAAAAAAGGAATCAACACAAGTTATTTTTAATGTTGCCGTTGGAACAAATTATTTTTTTGAAATAGCAAAACTAAGAGCCCTTAGAATTCTTTGGGAAACACTAGCTTTAGAATATGGGTTTAAAACAGATTGTCACATAATAGCAACACCAACAAAACGCAACAAAACGCTTTACGATTATAACACGAATATGTTACGAACCACTACCGAATGTATGAGCGCTATTTTAGGTGGTGCCAATACTATTTGTAATTTGGCTTATGATACTATTTACCATAAAGACAATGAATTTGGTGAACGAATATCACGTAATCAATTATTAGTTTTAAAACATGAAAGCTATTTTGATAAGGTTGATAATCCTTCTGATGGCTCATATTATATTGAAACGTTAACAAGCCAATTAGCTGAAAAAGCTTTAGCACTTTTTAAAAACATTGAAACCAATTCAGGATTTCTTAAACAATTAAAAGAAGGCACTATACAAAGAAAAATAAAAGAAAGTGCTGAAAAAGAACAACAGCAATTTGATGAAGGCAAACATATTTTATTAGGAACCAATAAGCTACCAAACCCAAATGATAAAATGAAGCATGACCTTGAATTGTATCCTTTTGTTAAAACAAATCAAAGAAAAACGCTCATTGAACCCATTATAGAAAAAAGATTAGCTGAAAAACTAGAACAAGAACGATTAAAAAAAGAAGAATAAATGAAGACTAAATTTCACCTTATTGCATTTTTACTTATAATTAATGTTACAAGTTGCAAAAAAGAAAAAACATTTACTGAATTTGAATTTACTGAGAAACCAATCGCTTTAATTTGTGAAAACACTAATTCAAAATTATATAATGAAGCTCTTTATAGTTTTGAAAATGACATCTTAAACTTTTATGGTAAAAACAATAAAAACTTATTATCAGCATATTCTCAATTTATTAGATTAGCTGTTTATAATACTGCAAACTATAAAGGAATTGCTTCTGAACACACATTAAAAGTCTTTGAAGCCTTAAAAAATGATTCAGAATTGTGGGACGCAAATAATACCAAAAGTCATTTAAATTATAAAAGTGATTTAATGACTTGTATTTCACAAAACATTGCTAATAAAGATTTAAAAACAACATTAAATGCTTTGTTATCAACAAACAGTATGAGTCCAAAGTTGTTTGGTACACCTTTAGCAACAAATTATAGTTTAGCATTAAGCGATAAATATTTAGCCTCTTATGTGGCTTTTGATTTATTTTATGCCAAACTTTTTGATGTAGATTTTTCTATAATTGAAAAAGAAAAACCTAAAGTAGATTTTAATTTAACTAAGTAATTTAATATTTTAAAGCGTGCCATGAAAAATCTTTAGAAATTTTAATTTATTTGAATAAAAAAATCCAGTCAGAAATAGTCTAACTGGATTTTTTTATTAATTAAAGGCTCCATTAATCTACCTTTTTATCTCCATTTTTAATTTCAAAACTTTCAAAATCTCCTGCATTTACAACGGTCCATTTATCTAATGTTTTAAAGTATTTTTTAATAGCATTATTAACATCTTGCACGGTTAAACTACTAACTTTTTCTTCAATACTTTTTTGAAACATCATATCTCTATCATAATATAAATTATTATTTAATAGTCTTAAAAGTTCGTTGTCTTTTGCCCTTGAAACATTTTGTTCTTGAACCCATCCATTAACGGCACTTTTTAATTCTTCTTCAGTAATACCGCCGTCAATAAAACGAGCTATTTCTTCTTTAAAACCTGTTTGAACTTTAGCAGCATTTTCTGGTGCATAGATGGCATAAATGAAAGCCATAGAATTTTTATCAGCTTTATTATCATCAACCCTTACTGCTCCACCAGCACCATAACTTACACCATCTTGCTGACGTAAACGATTGGCTATTCTGGAATTTAAATATCCGCCACCAAATATTTCACCAGCTATTTGTAAAGCAGCATAATCATTTTCATCTTGGCTACATTCAAATGTTAATGTTCCTAATGTAAAGGCATTCTTTTTATCAGGCGTTAAAATCTTTTCATTAGCTGGAATGTTTTCACTGAATTCGTTTTTAACTGGAGAGAATTCCAAATTAGAATTAAAATCACTGTATTCTTTATCAAAATAGTCTTTTAAAACTTGTTCATCTATATTTCCAATAGCAGTAAGTGTCGCACTATTTGAAATACCATAGAAATTCTTATGATACGCTTTTAAATCAGCTATTGAAACATTATTAATAGCTTCAATTTCTTCATCTATAGTCATATTATAAAGTGGATGTCCTTTTTTATATTTCTGATTAATTAATCCTATTTTTCTAGAGGCTAAAAATTGAGGGTCTGTTTTATTCTCTTCAATTGAAGCCAACGCTTGCGTTTTCATTTTTTCTAATTCTTCAGCATCAAAAACAGGGTTTTTTATCATATCTGTCATTAAACTCAATGCCTCCATGAGGTTTTCTTTTGTACTAGTTATACTTGCGGTTAAACGCCCGTTTGAGCCATTAAAAAACACTGATGATTTTATAGCACTTAATTTGTCTTCAATATCTTGTCGAGATTTGGTTGTAGTTCCTTTGTTTAACATTCTGGCTGTATAAACTGCTACCAAGCCTTTATTCATAAGGTCATCTAACTTGCCATTTCTTATAGCAAATGATAGTGTAACGGTTTCACCACGGTTATCCTTTTTAATAAATCCATACTCAATTGGTTTCTTTTGAAGCAAGCCTGAATTTAATCTATTTTGAATGTTATCATAAGAAACATCAAAAGCTTCACCAGTACCTAAAGCTTGTTTGCCTTTGTAACTAGTTACTAATTCTGCTAAACCTTCTGTATGTTCAATTTCAACTCGAATAGGAGTTTTTGTTGGCACAAATTCTCCAACAGTTCTATTGGTGTTAATTAAGTATCTTTGAATAGCTGCATTTACTTTATCAACAGTCATTTTTTCAATTCTATCGCGTTGAATAAAAGATAATCTCCAATCTCCAGCTCCAATAAATTCGCTCATATAAGTTCCTAAATAGGCTGAATTTCTAGAAATTTGATCATATTGTTTTAAAATATTAGATTTTGCACGATTTACTTCTTCATCTGTAACAGGGTTACTTGATAAACTATCTAAAAGATTTAAAATTGTAGATTCTGCTTCAGATAATGATTTGTCTGACGGCACATCTACATTCATATATAAAAAAGATGGTTCTTTTGTAAAAGGTAAAAACGACCATATACCAGAAGCTTTTTTCTCATTAACCAAGGCTTTGTAAAGTCTTCCAGATGGTTCATCAGTAAGAATTTCTTCTGCAATTTGAAGTGCCGCATAATCTTCATGAGATCCTGCTGGTGTATGATAAAGTACAGATACTATTTGCAAATCTCCAATTCTACTAAGGGTTACACGTTTTTCACCATCTTGAGCTGGTTCAATAGTTGGAATATCTCTTATAGGCGTTTCTGGGTTTTTAATAGCCCCAAACTTTTTTTGAATAAGTGCTAGTGTTTTTTCTGGATCAAACTTGCCAGTAACCATTAACACCGCATTATCTGGACGATAATATTTTTTATAAAACGCTTGTAAATTCTCAATAGGAACGCGCTCAATATCAGATCTGTTACCAATAGTAGATTTTCCGTAGTTATGCCATAAATAGGCACTACTGATTACTTCGTCCATTAAAACCCCAGAAGGTGAATTTTCACCCATCTCAAATTCATTTCTAACTACTGTAAATTCAGATTCTAAATCTTTTTTTGCAATGTATGAATTAACCATTCTGTCTGATTCTAAATCTAAAGCCCAATCTAAATTTTCATCGGTTGCATTAAACGTTTCAAAATAATTAGTTCTATCATACCATGTTGTACCGTTTGGTCTTGCTCCATGTGATGATAATTCCTCAGGAATATTTGGATGGTTAGGAGTTCCTTTAAAAACCATGTGTTCTAATAAATGGGCCATGCCTTTTTCACCATAACCTTCATGACGAGAACCAACCATATAGGTTATATTAACAGTAATTGTTTGAGCCGAATTATCTTGAAATAATAATACTTTTAAACCATTATCTAAGATATATTCGTTTATTCCTTCTACGCTAGCTGTTTGTTTTATTTGAGCTAATGCGGTGAAAGACATGAAACACATAAAGGTGAGTGATAGATAAATTTTTAATAATTGATTGATGTTTTTCATTTGATGATTTTTTTAATTTATTTTTAAATATAAAGTTTACTATCTTAAATAATTGTTAAAATTTGAAAATTCCTACTTTTTAATAAATAAGCTATCTAAATCAAAAAAAAACCAGAACTTTAAATTAGTATTTAAAAAACATAAAAAACTGATTTAATGTTAACAATTTGGGTTTTTATTCCTCATAAATAATTGTATTTTTACCGCTCATAAAACCAAATCATTAATGGGTAAAATCATTGCAATTGCTAACCAAAAAGGCGGTGTAGGAAAAACAACAACGTCTATCAATTTAGCAGCTTCACTAGGAGTTCTTGAAAAAAAAGTGTTACTTATAGATGCTGACCCTCAAGCAAATGCAACATCTGGATTAGGAATTAATGTTGAAACTGTTGAAATAGGAACCTACCAACTTTTAGAACATTCAAATTCAGCTAAAGATGCTATTATAGCAACTGATACGCCAAATTTAGATATTATTCCATCGCATATTGACCTTGTTGCTATTGAAATAGAACTTGTTGATAAAGATGAAAGAGAATACATGCTAAAAAAAGCTTTAGTAGATATTAAAAATGAATATGATTATATTTTAATAGATTGTGCCCCTTCATTAGGATTACTCACATTAAATGCATTAACTGCAGCCGATGCTGTAATTATACCCATACAATGCGAATATTTTGCCTTAGAAGGTTTAGGAAAACTTTTAAACACTATAAAAAGTGTTCAAAAAATACACAATCCAGAATTAGATATTGAAGGCTTGCTTTTAACCATGTATGACGCTAGGTTAAGGCTATCTAATCAAGTAGTTGAAGAAGTTCAAAAACATTTTAATGATATGGTTTTTCAAACCATTATTCAACGAAACGTACGCTTAAGCGAAGCGCCAAGTTACGGTGAGAATATAATTAAATACGACGCTAGTAGTAAAGGTGCCACAAATTACTTAAGTTTGGCAAAAGAAATTATCAATAAAAACTCTTAAAACATGGCTAAAGCAACCAAAAAACAGGCTTTAGGAAGAGGCTTATCTGCACTTTTAAAAGATCCTAGTAATGATATACAGTCCGTTCAAGATAAGAATGCAGATAAAGTTATTGGCAATATTGTTGAACTAGATTTAGATTCTATTGACGTCAATCCGTTTCAACCTAGAACTAATTTTAATGAAGAAACACTTCGCGAATTAGCATCATCAATAAAAGAATTAGGTGTTATTCAACCCATAACCGTTAGAAAATTAGGATTTAATAGTTACCAATTAGTATCTGGAGAACGCCGTTTTAGAGCTTCAAAACTTATTGGTTTAGAAACTATTCCATCTTACATTAGAATAGCCAATGATCAAGAATCTTTAGAAATGGCTTTAGTTGAAAACATTCAACGCCAAGATTTAGATCCTATTGAAATTGCACTTTCTTACCAACGATTAATTGATGAAATTAACCTCACTCAAGAACAAATGAGTGACCGAGTTGGAAAAAAACGCTCTACCATTGCAAACTATTTGCGTTTATTAAAACTCGATCCAATTATCCAAACGGGTATGCGTGATGGTTTTATTTCTATGGGCCATGGTCGTGCTCTTATTACTATTGAAGATCAAACTATTCAACTTGATATTTACGAACGTATTTTATCAAATAAACTTTCAGTAAGAGAAACAGAAGACTTAGTAAGAAACTATAATAATTCTGAAAATCCTAAAGTAGCTTCTAAAGTTGAAACAAATTCAGAAATTCCAGATGTCTTCAAAAACGGTATAAAAGAATTCTCTGAATACTTTGGACATAAAATTGACGTTAAAGTTTCTAAAAACGGAAAAGGAAAAATCACCATTCCTTTTCATTCAGAAGAAGATTTTAATCGTCTTAAAAAATTAGTGGAACGTGCTAAATAAATTCTTAATAGTAAATGTTATCTGCTTTTTGCTTTGTGTTTCATTATTTGGACAAGACAAAAAAAACAAAAAAACAAGAGATACATTAACTGTTGAAAATAATTCTAAAATATCTGAGCCTATTGACCCTTTATCACCAGCAAAGGCTGCTTTTTATTCCGCTGTTTTACCTGGTTTAGGGCAAGCTTATAACAAAAAATACTGGAAAATACCCATTGTTTATGGTGCTTTAGGAACTGGTATTTATTTCTATACTTCAAACAACAAAGAGTATAAAAGATATAGAGATGCCTACAAAACCAGACTGGCTGGCTTTGAAGATGATGAATTTTATGGCAGAATTACCTTAGACGGATTACAACGAGCACAAAAATTTTACAGAAAAAACAAAGAAGTATCACTATTAGTATGCATTGGTATTTATGCACTCAATATTATTGATGCTAATGTGGATGCGCATTTATTACAATATAATGTTAATGATAATTTAACTTTATATCCACATTTTAAAGTCAATGAATTAGATACCAAAAGTGATGTTGGACTCACTTTAAATTTTAAATTTTAATACCTTAGATAATGAAAATAGCTTTGCTTGGTTACGGAAAAATGGGGAAAACCATTGAACAAATAGCTATTCAACGTGGACATACTATTGTTCTCTCAGTTGATAAAGATGACCATGATTATGATATTACCAAAGCAGATGTTGCTATAGATTTTAGCATTCCTACTGTAGCTTTTAATAATATTTCTAATTGCATAAGCCATAAAGTTCCTGTCATTTCTGGGACAACAGGCTGGTTACAAGATTATGATAAAGCTGTTGCGCTTTGTAATGAAAAACAAGGCGCCTTTATTTATGCCTCAAATTTTAGTTTAGGCGTTAACATTTTTTTTGAGCTTAATAAAACACTAGCCAAAATGATGAGTAACCTAAAACAGTATCATGTAAGTTTAGAAGAAATTCATCATACCCAAAAATTAGATGCTCCAAGTGGAACGGCTATTTCATTAGCAAATGGCATCATTGCCGAGCATACTAGTTATGAAAGTTGGAAACTTGATGAAAGTAAAGAAAAAACCATTCCTATTGTAGCAAAACGTATTGAAGATGTTCCAGGTACTCATACCATAACTTACAAAAGTGACGTTGACTCTATCACTATTGAACATGTGGCTCATAACAGACAAGGTTTTGCCCTTGGAGCTGTAATTGCTGCTGAATGGATTGTTGGAAAAACGGGAGTTTTCACAATGAATGATGTGTTAAATATTGGTTAAGGTTTTTAAATACAGTAACATTTAAAAGTCAACAGCCACTAACAATAAAAATTTATAATTATGACATTAATGCAATGGTTTATATTTTTCTTGGTAATACAAGGAATTCATGGTTTAGGAACTTGGAAATTATATATTAAAGCTGGCAAACAAGCTTGGGAAGCTTTTATTCCTGTTTATAATGCTGTTATATTAATGAAAATTATAAACAGACCTTGGTGGTGGACCATTTTATTATTTCTTCCCATTGTAAATCTCATTATGTTCGCTGTGATTTGGGTAGAAACTGCCAGAAGTTTTGGTAAAAATTCTAATATAGATACCATTTTAGCTGTTGCAACTTTAGGTTTTTATAATTTCTACTTAAACTATGTAGCTGATGTCACATATGTTAAAGATAGAAGTTTACATCCAAGAACAGGTTTAGGAGATTGGGTTAGCTCTATTTTATTTGCAGTTGTTGCGGCTACCATTGTACACACCTATTTTATTCAACCATTCACTATTCCAACCTCTTCATTAGAAAAAACACTGTTGGTTGGAGATTTTTTATTTGTAAGTAAATTTCATTTTGGTGCCAGAGTACCCATGACTACCATTGCAGCGCCAATGGTTCATGATACCATTCCAATGTTGAAAATTAAATCGTATTCTTCAGATTATGAACTTCCATATATGAGAATTCCTGGCTTTCAAAAAATTAAACATAATGACATTGTAGTTTTTAACTGGCCTGTTGATACCATGCTAGATATGAGACATACTGATAAATTTTACTACAAACCTATTGACAAAAAAACTAATTATGTTAAGCGTTGTGTTGGACTTCCTGGAGATTCATTAGAAGTAAGAGATGGCTATGTTTATATTAATGGAAAACAAAATGTATTACCAGAACGTGCAAAACTTCAGTTTTCATATATGGTAGAAACAAATAGTGGCCCATTTAACAACTATCAGTTAGCAAGCAGATACAATATCACAGATTTCCCACAATACAATCAAGATAGATCAGTTAGCTATTTTCCGGCAATTACAGATGAAGATTTAAGTAAATTCAAAAATCATCCAAATGTAAAAAGCATCACGCCTTTAAAAGAAGAGAAAGAAAAACGTGACCCAAATATTTTTCCTCAAAACCCAGATTACAGCTGGAATAATGACTTTTTTGGACCACTTTACATTCCTGAAGCAGGAAAAACCATTGATATTAATTTGAATGTTTTACCTCTTTACAAGCGTGTCTTAACAGCATATGAAGGTAATACTTTAGATATTCAAGGAAACCAGATTTTAATAAATGGTAAAGTTGCTACCACATATACTTTTAAACAAGATTACTATTGGATGATGGGTGACAACCGCCATAACTCGCAAGATGCAAGAGCTTGGGGATTTGTACCTTTTGATCACGTTGTTGGAAAACCAGTATTTGTTTGGATGAGTTGGAATACCAATGGCAAAGGATTTGATAAGATACGTTGGAATAGATTATTTACTACTGTAGGCGGAAGTGGTCAGCCAGTTTCATATTTAATTCCGTTTTTAGTAGTTGTTTTAGGCTGGACAGGTGTTAACAAATGGAGAAGACGGAAAAAAGAAAACGCTTAAAAAAGTTTCTCCAACGAAAGTAAAGCGATTCATTAATAAATGAACATTTTAATACATCCCACATACTTTCCAAATGTTGCACATTTTGTAGCTATTGCAAAAGCTGAAGCGGTTACTTTTGAAACTGATGATAATTTTTTAAAGCAAACTTATAGAAGCAGAACGTACATTTATGCTGCCAATGGAAAATTATTGTTGAATATTCCTGTGATTCATACACAAAAAAATCGTCAGAAATACCGTGATGTAAAAATTTCTCAAGAAACCAATTGGCAAGATTTACATTGGAAATCATTATTATCAGCATACAAAACTTCTCCTTTTTTTGAATACTATGAAGATGATCTTGAACCTTTATTTAAAACAAAAAGCACCTTCATTTTAGATTTTAATTTAAAGTGTTTTGAAACCATTTGTGATTGTTTACAAATAGAAGTTGATTATTTTAAAACAGAGAGTTATCAAAAAAATATTGAAAACAACATTGATTTTAGGTTTTTAGTTAATGCAAAAACCGAAGAACCTAGTTTTGAGCCTTATACGCAGGTTTTTGACACCAAACATGGTTTTTTAAATAACTTAAGCATTTTAGATTTGTTATTTAATGAAGGTCCAAATACGCTTAATTATTTAGAATCTCAAACTATAAAAACACCCTAATGCTTCAAACCTATATACATTATGGATGTCATGTTTTCATACCGTTATTGGTTGCATTAGCAGCTTATAGAAAAATGTGGTTTCAAGCTTTTTTAATTATGTTATCTGGTTTGTGGATTGATGTAGATCATCTATTGGCAAATCCCATTTTTGACCCTAATAGGTGCAGTATCAATTTTCACCCATTACATTCCTATTTTGCCATAGGTATATATATTTTTCTTTTGTTTCCAAAGAAAACCCGTTTAGTAGCATTAGGTTTGGTTATTCATATTATTTCCGATATGATAGATTGCTCTTTAATGTAAGTAAGTTTTATTTCTTCAAACTAAGAGATGTCATGATTGGATAATGATCTGATAAATGCTCATCAAAAGTTTTAAATTTATTAACAGTAAAGGCATCATCAGCAAAAATAAAATCAATTCTAATAGGGAAAAACTTAAAGTTATAGGTTCTACCAAAGCCATTACCTGCTTCTTTAAATGTGTCATTCAAATCGCCTTTAATTTTTCTATATACATATGAATAGGCGGTATTATTGAAATCGCCACAAATAATCATTTTATATTGGCATTGTGATTTGTGAAGCATCAATATTTCAGATTGAAATTGTTGTCTTTTAAATGCCTTTTCTACCAACATAAAGAGTTTTGAAGTACTTTCATTTTTAAGCTTTTCAACATTTGTATCAATTTTTAAAGATTGTAAATGAATATTATAAACCCTAATGGTATCTTTTCCTTTAACTACATCAGCAAAAATGGCATTATTTGCAGTGTTTGGAAATTCTAATGAACCTGAGTTAATAATGGGAAATTTAGAAAAAATTACTTGTCCGTTTTGAGTTAATTTCCCAGAAAGTTCAACATGCTTATATTTAAAAAAAGATAAATCTATTTTAGAATTGGGATGATAATCTTGAATACACAAAATATCTGGATTTTCAGATTTTATAAAATTCAGAATTTTAACATCAACATCCTTTTCTTTAATCCAATTGTATAGATTAAATAATCGCACATTAAAGTTCATAACCTTAATATCATTACTGCTCTCTATATTTTTAGACGATGAAAACTTATATAAAGACCCGTAAAAAAGGTGTCCAATAAAAAGTATAGAAAGAGATAAGAGTAGCTGTCTTTTTACTTTGAATAACCAATAGAAAAAAAATAAAACATTGAGAAGAATTAAAAATGGTACGCCTAAACCAAGTACTGAAAGAAATGAAAATGCTCTAGGAGGAACAAAAGGCAAAATTAAAGATAAAAGAAGCACTGTTGCAACAATTGCATTAAAAACAAATACAATTTTATCAAAAAGTTTCAGCTTCTTCATACCATTTATTTACCAGATCTAAAAAGAAATTCTTTTTCTTCTGCAGTTAAACTATCATAACCACTTTTACTTATTTTATCTAAAATAACATCAATCTTTTTTTGGTTATTAAACTGATCAAAATCTGTTTTAGTATAACCTCCAACTTTGGTTTTATTTTTGTGAACCGTTTTTAAAGGTGATTTTTTTGTGGGTTTAAAAACACTAACTACCCAATCTAAAAGTCCTTCAAAACCTTTACCAATATCGGTTCCTTTTTTTAATTGAATGGCATAAAAATAGCCTAAAGCAGCGCCACCAATATGAGCTAAATTTCCACCAGCATTAGTTCCAAAAAGACCTAAAACATCAATAATAACAATTCCTAAACCAAAATACCATAATTTTAAATTAAAAGTAAAAAAACGTATTTCTTTATTAGGCAAATAGGCACATAAAAAAATTAATAAAGCCCTTACAGATGCAGATGCTCCAACCAATCTATTACCTGTCATAAATATTTGTGGAAATACTGTATAACAAAGCATAAATAAAAGTCCTCCAGAAATAGCGCCCAAAAAATAAACATTTAAGGCTAGTTTTGGATTGAACATGTTAAGAAATAATTCACCAATAACATACAGCCAAAGCATGTTGAATAGAATATGTAAAAAATCATAATGAACAAATGCATATGAAATGATAGACCATGGTTTTAAAACAAAATCTGAAAAATCACTTGGAAGCTCAAACCATAATAAACTTGATTGATGAAAAGTGTTTTGAATTAACTGAAGTAATAATCCAATAACAAAAACCACCACATTAACAGCAATAATCTTTTCTAAAACATTGAGTTGAGATAATTTTGATTTTATGTCTTGAGTTAACGCCATTAATACCAACGATTTTTATTAAACTGATTTTTTTTCCAATACCACATAATAATAAATCCTGTTAATGCACCGCCAACGTGAGCCATATATGCTGTATTACTTGGGCTAAAAAACGATTGACCAGTAACACCAGAAATTAAATCTAAAATAATAATACCTGGAATAAAATATTTGGCTTTAATAGGAATTGGTAAAAATATCATCATCAATTTTGCCTCAGGATTCATCATTCCAAAGGCTACTAAAATACCCATTATACATCCTGATGCACCAACCATGGTTGCATTAAAAATGGGAAAAATATTTTGAAGATCAGCAAACTGCGCTTGAGTGATTCCTTTTATAACCTCATTGTTACTAAGCATCTGAGTTATTTCATCTGATGTAATTCCTGAAGTAATTAGGTTTTCATATGATGGCAGGTAATTAAAATAATAATACCCTACTTGCAAAGCAACAGCGCCTAAACCAGCTGATATATAAATAAATAAAAACTTTTTTCCACCTAAATATTGTTCTACAGGTGTACCAAACATCCACAAAGCAAACATATTGAATAAAATATGGGTTACACCACCATGCATAAACATGTGAGTTATAATTTGCCAAAACTCAAAAGCTGGATTTTTAGGAAAATGTAAGGCAAATAAATCATAAAATAAAGTACCATTTCCTATGGCCAATGTTCCTATAAACATAAGGACATTAATAATTATTAAATGCTTTACGGTTTCTGATAGTCGAATCATATTTAAATAAATTTTTTATCCAATTCATCTACACTCATAGTCACAAAAGTGGTTCTATTAGTAGGAGATACATTGGGTTCTTTACACGCAAATAAGCTGTTTACTAAATGTTCTTGTTCACTTTTTTTAAGTGGTTGTCCGTTTTTAATAGCTAAACTTTTAGCTAATGATTTTGCCAACAAATCTGTAACACTAAAATGACTATCGGGTACTTCATTTTCAACATCACTTATTAATTGCTCCAAAATAATGGATACTTCACTTTCGGGAATACTTATAGGTACACCTGTAATTTCAATAGTTTCATTATTAACGCTTGAAAATATAAATCCTGTATGTTCAAGGTCTTCTTTTAATTGTTTAATAATTTCAATGTCTTGTTTTGAAAAATGAAGTTGTAAAGGAAATAATAATTGCTGACTTGAAGCTCCTCTAACTGTTAAGTTTTCTAAAAAGTCTTCGTATAAAATACGTTGGTGTGCCCTATGCTGATCCATTATCAACATGCCAGATTTAATGGTACTTACTATATATTTATTATGAAGTTGATAGGTTGTTTGTGGCGAATCTAAAGATTTATCATCTTCAAATAATGACTCGGTATTATTATAGCTTTCAAAATGTACTTCACTAAAATCGTGTTCTGTTTTAGTACCTCTTGATTCTAAACCCACATACAAACTATCCCAATTACTTAGAGTTTGCTTTTTAAAGGCTGTTAGTTGTTTTCCAGAAATATGGTCATCTTTAAACGGATTATAACTTCTATCAACTTCAATGGCTGGTGTATGACTTGTTTTTTGATTGTAATCATACGGTGTATCAAGATTTGGATCTCGTTCAAAATCTAAAACTGGTGCAATATTAAATTGTCCTAAACTATGTTTTACGGCTGAACGCAATAAGGCATACAACGTATGTTCATCATCAAATTTAATTTCAGTTTTTGTAGGATGTATATTAATATCAATGCTTTGCGGA
Organism: Flavobacteriaceae bacterium; assembly: GCA_021739635.1. GTDB lineage: Bacteria > Bacteroidota > Bacteroidia > Flavobacteriales > Flavobacteriaceae > Yeosuana. The sequence goes on from JAIPBH010000011.1 coordinate 126,491, forward strand.
TTAACAGTTAAGTTTAAAAAATAGCTAGGATGCATGCCGTTTTTCAACAAACCATCAAAAGCCGAAACGATGGCATGATTTAAATAAGCACTTTTTATAAAACGATCATTTACAAAAAAATACTGTTCTCCTCTGGTTTTTTTTGCAAATTCTGGTTTACCAACAAAACCTGATATTTTTAATACTTCGGTATCTTCTATAACTGGAACCAGTTTCTCATTGGTTTTACTTCCAAAAACATTAACAATGCGTTGTCTGTAATTACTAACCGGTAAATTAAATATTTCACTACCATTATTATAAAATATAAATGAAATATTAGGATGCGCTAAAGCTACTCTGTGAAATTCATCAATAACATGACGCAGTTCAACAACATTTGATTTTAAAAAATTTCGTCTTGCAGGAATATTAAAAAATAAATTTTTGACAGAAATTGATGTTCCTTTTGGAGTTACCACAACATCTTGAGACGTAATATGGCTACCTTCTATGATAATTGAAGTTCCAACCTCATCATGAGATTGCTTGGTTTTTAACTCTACATGAGCAATAGCTGCAATACTTGCAAGAGCTTCACCACGAAATCCTTTGGTATGTAATTGAAATAAATCGTCAGCTGTTCTTATTTTTGAAGTGGCATGACGTTCAAAACTTAATCTGGCATCTGTAACACTCATGCCTTTACCATCATCAATAACTTGAACTAGTGTTTTACCAGCATCTTTAATGATAAGTTTTATAATAGTTGCATCAGCATCAATGGCATTTTCAAGCAATTCTTTAACTACAGATGAAGGTCGTTGCACAACCTCGCCAGCTGCAATTTGATTTGCTACATGATCGGGTAATAATTGTATAATGTCTGCCATCTATTTTTTGGGAAAGAATATTGACAAATCAAAATCGATGATAAAAAGAAATATTAAAATAAGAATACCAATGATAATGAGAATCCTTTTATTAGAAGTTTCATCTGGATTACTTTTTAAATCGTCAAGGGCATTATTAATTTTAGTCTTTAATCCGTTATTACTTCCAACGGTTTTTCTAAAATCATCAAATTTATGTTTTATTTCAAAAGGATTTCCCTCACCTTTATCATCAAAATGACGAGGTGTATAACTAAATTTTTTATTTTTTCTTAATTTGAATATCCCCATAATAATTATAGAAAGCTACTTAGCTTTAATTTCTAACAAGTACATGCAAATCAAAACAACAACTAAAACCAAAAGTAATATAGGTAGAGATAAACCTTTTTTTAGTTTATGTTTACTTAAGCCTTCACTATTTTTCCATTTAGAACTAAAGTTTCTGTAATTGGAAGTTTCCTTTTTATCAGAATTAGATTCAGTTTCTTTAGAAAATCTAGGCGTATAACTAAATGATTTATTCTTTCTTGGTTTTAACAAAACGCATCTATTGCATATCTTTCAAAAATACTTAAAAATAGACAGAAACCGTAATACGAAATGCCAAAAATTGTTAACAAAAGGAAAACAATACTTAAAGAAAGAAAGAAAAAATTAAAGAAAATAAACTAACTGTTTTTGCGTAACTCAGCCATTTTTATGGCAGCAATGGCAGCTTCGGTACCTTTATTACCATGTTTTCCACCAGAACGGTCTATGGCTTGTTGCATAGTATTATCTGTAAGCACGCAAAAAATTACTGGAGTATCATCTAAAACATTTAGATCTTTTATGCCTTGAGAAACAGCTTCACAAACAAAATCAAAATGTTTTGTTTCACCTTGAATGACACTGCCAATAGCAATAACGGCATTGACTAATTGATCTTGCATTTTTTTGCAACCATAAATAAGTTCAAAGCTTCCTGGAACATTCCAACGAATGATATTGTTGGGCAATACTCCATGCTCAATCAAAGTTTCATAAGCACCTTTGTATAACCCTTCTGTGATAGAAGCATTCCACTCTGAAACAACAATCCCAAACCGAAATTTATTCGCATTTGGGATTGTTGTTTTATCATAGACAGATAAATTATGATTTGCCGTAGCCATAATTAATACTTATTAGCCAATACTTTTGCTTTGCCTATTAATACTTCAACCATTGCTATTTCTGAAGCATTTGGGTATTTTTCTTTAATAGTTTCAAAATACGTTAATGCTTTATCTGATTTACCTAAATCTAAAGCTATAGCTCCAGCTTTGTACAAATACATAGGTGTGGTATAATCATTATCGCGCATATTAGCAGCTTCCTCATAATAACCTAATGCATCTTCTAATTGGTTTAATTGCACAAAAGCGTCACCAATATTTCCTTTTGCTAAAGGCGCTAATATTTCATCATCGCTTGAAAAATTATTTAAATGTTCAATCGCTTTTTTATAGTCTTTCAATCTTAAAAATGCAGTACCAGCGTAATAGTTAGCTAAATTAGCTGCTGGTGTACCACTATATTCCTCAATAATATCTAACATTCCAAATTTTCCTTCTCCACCATTTAAAGCTAAATTAAATAATGAATCTTTTTCAACAGCATTTACAGCTTGATCAAAATATTTTTGAGCTTGAAACATATCATTCATAGCTGTTGCCTGTTTTGGTTTAGCTATATACTCAGTGTATCCTAAATAACCTAAAACAACAGCTGCAACTATTCCAATGATTATGAAAATGTACTTTTGATTCTTTTCAACAAAGGCCTCAGTTTTTGAAGCTGTTTGGTCAAGCGTATTAAAAACCTCAGCAGTAGTTGAAGCTGTTTCAATTTCTTGTACTTTCTCTTCTTTATTTTTTGGTTTGTATCCTCTCTTATTGTAAGTGGCCATAAATTCTTTTTTAATGCGTCGCAAAAATATAATTTTTCTTCATAATTAAAAGGTTATTTATTTGTTATTTTTGAATAATTTGCAAGGTCTTTTATCATAAATGCAATTATAAAAGATATTAAGTTACTTTTTGTATGATTTTAAAATCGCTTTCATTACTCAACTATAAAAATTTTGACAGTAAAACATTCACCTTCAATGAGAAGATAAATTGCATTGTTGGAAATAATGGTATTGGAAAAACTAACGTACTTGATGCTATTTACCATTTATCATTTGGCAAAAGCTATTTTAACCCAGTAGCCACTCAAAATATAAAACATGACGCGGACTTTTTTGTTATAAATGGCGACTATATAAAACATGACAAGCCAGAAAAAGTTATTGTAAGCTTAAAACGCGGTCAAAAAAAAATAATTAAGCGTAATGGTAAAGACTATGAAAAGTTTAGCGAACATATTGGCTTTTTACCATTAGTAATTATATCGCCAGCTGATAGAGATTTAATCATTGAAGGCAGCGATACCAGACGTAAATTTATTGACAGCGTAATTTCACAAAGTGATAAAAACTACTTAATAGATTTAATTAATTATAATAAAGTCTTAACTCAAAGAAATGCCTTATTAAAGTATTTTGCCTTGAATCATACATTTAATGCTGATACTTTAGAAGTTTATAACAGCCAATTAACCAATTACGGTTCTAAAATTTTTAAAAAACGAGAAGCATTTTTAAAAGAATTCATTCCCATATTCCAGTCTCGTTATAAAGCCATTAGTAATGATAATGAAGTTGTAAATTTAGTTTATCAGAGTGATTTATTTGAAAATAGTTTAGACCTTCTTTTAAAATATTGCCTTAATAAAGACAAAGCTTTACAATTCACAAGCATTGGTATTCATAAAGATGATTTACATTTTAATATTGAAGAGCATCCTATTAAAAAATTTGGAAGTCAAGGACAGCAAAAATCGTTTTTAATAGCACTTAAATTAGCTCAATTTGATTTTATAAAAGCCCAAAGTGGAGACAATCCTATTTTGCTTTTAGATGATATTTTTGACAAATTAGATGAGCATCGTGTCTCTCAAATTATTAAATTGGTTGATGACGAAAATTTTGGTCAAATTTTTATCAGTGACACACATGCAGATAGAACTGAAAAAGCTATAAAGCAAGTGCATCAATCCTATGAAATATTTAAACTTTAGTATCATGAAACGAATTCTTATCATTCTAATTATTCTAATTATTCTAACAAACTTAAGTTGTAAAAAAAATCCTGAAACTTACATTGAACATCTAAATGGTTATTGGGAAATTGAAAAAGTTATATTAGCTTCTGGCGAAGAACACAGTTATAATTACAATGAACTTATTGATTATTTAAGTGTTTCTGATAGTTTAAAAGGATTTAGAAAAAAAGTAAAACCTTTATTAAATGGTACTTTTGAAACATCAAAAGATGCAGAGCAATTTATTTTAAAAATAGAACATGACAGTTTAAATATTTATTATAAAACAGATTTTTCAAGCTGGAAAGAAACCATTTTACAAGCTTCAGAAAGTGAATTAAAAATAATCAACAAGGATAAAAACATTTACATATACAAACCCTATAAAGCTATACAAACAAACTAATGGCAAAACGCAATAATGACCATATATCTATTTCAGAGGCATTAAAGGAATTTGTTGAAACCAATAAATTAGAAACAGGTTTAAACAAAGTTAATGTTGCCGATGCATGG
>JAIPBH010000012.1 GCA_021739635.1 Flavobacteriaceae bacterium
ATCGTTAATCGTTGAATCGTTAATTATATTGTCACCCTGAGCGCAGTCGAAGGGCATTGTTAATTGTAAATCGTTAATCATTAATTGTACTGAACTTCCCTGATTAGAGTTGACCGTTTTTAAACATTAATTTCATTGTTAATTGTAAATCATTAATCGTTAATCGTTAATCGTTGTTGGTTGATAGTAGTTAATTCTTAATTGTAGAATCGTTGAACTGTTTAATCGTTAATTATATTGTCACCCTGAGCGCAGTCGAAGGGCTTAAACACTCATCATTAGAGTTGACGCATTTTTAAAAATCACACATCACACATCGTTAATCGTTGAATCGTTAATTATATTGTCACCCTGAGCGCAGTCGAATGGCATTGTTAATTGTACATCGTTAATCATTAATTGTACATCGTTAATCACACATTATTAATCCCTTTCAACTTTATAACTTATTAAAGGTTCACCCGTATTAAAGACATAGCAAAGCTTAATCAAACCAATGCTTTATATATACAAAACATTACGTTTATTAACCCATTGGGTGTAATTGTATTTTAGCCATCATTTTGTGTGAATTGTCTCATTGAGCTTGTCGAAATGCAATTAAAAAACGATTTTAAGGTCTTCGACAGGCTCAGCCTGACAACAGGTCATAAAATTGACAGTCAAAAATTTTGTAATAAATTAAATTTCACTAATTACACCCAAAGGGTAAGTTTATTAGTTTGTTTATAAAGTATATTTAAGGAACTTCCTTATTTTTGTTGAAATTATATTTAAATGACTATTAAAAACATTTGCTGCATCGGCGCAGGCTACGTAGGAGGCCCCACCATGGCGGTGGTAGCACAAAAATGTCCACATATAAAAGTAACCATTGTAGATATTAATGCCTCAAGAATTTCAGCCTGGAATGATGAAGACTTAAGTAAACTACCAGTCTTTGAACCAGGTTTAGACGAGATTGTTGGCGATGCCCGTGGGAGAAACTTGTTCTTCTCAACAAACATTGAAAAAGCCATTGATGAGGCTGATATGATTTTTATTTCGGTCAATACACCTACCAAAACCTACGGTAAAGGCAAAGGTATGGCTGCCGATTTAAAGTATATAGAATTGTGTGCCCGCCAAATTGCCAAGGTTTCTAAAAGAGATAAAATTGTGGTTGAAAAATCTACACTACCTGTTAGAACAGCATCGGCCATAAAAAACATTTTAAACCATACAGGGAATGGAGTTAAATTTCAAATTTTATCAAACCCAGAATTTTTAGCCGAAGGCACTGCCGTTGAAGACTTATTATCACCAGATCGTGTGTTAATTGGAGGCGATACTACAGAAGCAGGTCAAAAAGCCATTCAAGCCTTGGTGGATGTATACGCCAATTGGGTACCAAAAGAACGTATATTAACAACCAATATATGGTCTTCCGAGTTGTCTAAGTTAACCGCCAATGCGTTTTTAGCCCAACGGGTCTCTTCTATCAACGCCATGTCTGAGCTTTGTGAAAAATCAGGAGCCGATGTGGGTGAGGTTGCCAAAGCCATAGGAATGGATAGTAGAATTGGAAACAAATTTTTAAAAGCTTCCGTTGGTTTTGGAGGCTCTTGTTTTCAAAAAGACATCCTAAATTTAGTATATATTGCTAAAACCTATGGGTTAAATGAGGTGGCTGATTATTGGGAACAAGTTATTTTAATGAACGAACACCAAAAGAACCGGTTTTCTGATAATATTGTAAGTACGTTGTATAATACCGTTTCTGGGAAAAAAATTACTTTTTTGGGTTGGGCATTCAAAAAAGACACCAATGACACCCGTGAATCTGCGGCCATAAAAGTGGCAGATAATTTGTTGAGTGAACAAGCCAATATTGTTGTATATGATCCTAAGGTCATTGAGGAGAGAATTTATGCAGATTTGGATTATTTAAACACAAGAAGTGAAAATGAAAACAAATCATTATTAAAAGTTCAAAAGGATCCTTATCAAGCTAGCAAAGACTCACATGCTATCGCTGTTTTAACAGAATGGGATGAGTTTAAAACCTACGATTGGCAAAAAATATATGACCATATGAATAAACCTGCTTTTGTTTTTGATGGTCGAGGCATTTTAGATATCAAATCTTTAGAAAAAATTGGGTTTATATGTTATAAAATAGGCAGTGCTTCATAATGTCATTCAGAGCATCCAAGTCATTCAGAGCGTAGAGAAAAGGGTTTTATCAAAGAAACAATAAAAAATGTTTGACCAAATGAAGATAGCATTTTAAAGTTATTCCATTAAATTTGTTTTGTCAAGAACATTTAAATCATAAACCTATTGAAGAAAGTTCTCATTACCGGCGCTGCAGGATTTTTAGGATCACATTTATGTGACCGATTTATTAAGGAAGGCTACTATGTGATTGGAATGGATAACTTTATCACTGGTGATAAAAAGAACATAAGCCACTTATCCAATCATCCAAATTTTGAATTTATTGAACATGATGTGACTGAGTTTGTGAGAATTAATGGGAAACTTGATTATATCTTGCATTTTGCATCACCCGCAAGTCCTATTGATTATTTGAAAATACCCATACAAACACTAAAAGTAGGTTCTTTAGGAACTCATAACTTATTAGGATTAGCAAAAGCTAAAAAAGCTAGAATACTAATTGCTTCTACATCTGAAGTTTATGGGGATCCTTTGGTGCACCCACAAACAGAAGATTATTATGGTAATGTAAACACCATTGGACCACGAGGTGTTTATGACGAAGCCAAAAGATTTCAAGAATCTATAACCATGGCGTATCATAGATTTCATGGATTGGAAACGCGAATTGTTCGTATTTTTAACACCTATGGCCCTAGAATGCGGTTGAATGACGGGCGAGTTATTCCTGCTTTTATGGGGCAAGCATTAAGAGGAGAAGATTTAACTATATTTGGCAACGGCTCTCAAACACGATCTTTTTGTTATATTGATGATCAAGTGGAAGGCATATATAGATTGTTGTTAAGTGATTATGTATATCCTGTAAATATTGGAAATCCTCATGAAATTACCATTAAGCAGTTTGCAGAAGAAATAATCAAGTTAACAGGAACTGATCAAAAAATAATTTATAAAGAGCTCCCCAAAGATGATCCTTTACAGAGGCAGCCTGACATTTCGTTAGCCAAAAAATTATTAAATTGGCAACCTAAGATTGAAAGAGAAGAAGGTATGAGGATGACTTATAAATATTTTAAAACGCTTTCATCGGAGGAACTATCTAAAAGCGAACACAAAGATTTTAAAAACCATATAAAAAAATAAATTGAACTCATTCAAACAAGGCAGATATTCTAAGTATTTAAAACCATTTTCTTATTTGGTTGATTTGGGTATTATAAATGGTTCCATTTTATTGTTTGAAATAAACTTAACAAACATCTATTTATTTAGTTTATATATTTCTGTTTGTTGGGTTTTGATATCTTTTAGAAATAATTTTTACGAAGTACAGCGGTTTACAAAAATAGTGCATATTACAACACTTATTTTAGGCCAATTAGTGGTTTTCTCCTTGATTTTGTATGCGTTTATTGGGGTTTTTAAACAACCAAATATAAGTAGATTAGCATTAGCCCAATATTTGCTTTTTGTTTCAGCAATTGTAACCTTTTTTAAGTTCTTAGTTTTTTATTTGTTAAATAAATACCGATCTGCTTTAGGAGGTAATTTAAGAAATGTCGTGGTTATTGGTGATACTGATAAAACAAAACAGCTCATAAACATTTTTAACAAAAGGGTGGAGTTTGGATATAAATTTAAAAAGCAATTCACAATAAAGGATGACAATTTTTCACTTCAAAAGTGTATTACTTATATAGTAGAAAATAAAATAGATGAAATTTATGCGTCTATTGCAGAATTATCCAACAAACAAATAAATAAATTAATAGATTTTGCTGATAATAACCTTAAGGAATTAAAATTTATACCAGACAATAAAGATATTTACACAAAAAAACTGAAGTATGAGTATTATGATTATATCCCCATTATTTCGTTAAGAGACATTCCTTTAAAAGTTCCTTTTAATAAGTTCGCAAAACGTGTGTTCGATATTTTAGTTTCTTCTGCCGTTATTATCTTTTTGTTATCATGGTTAACGCCATTATTAGCGATATTAATTAAGCTTGAAAGCAAAGGACCAGTTTTCTTTAAACAAACTAGAAACGGTTTTAATTATAAAGAGTTTGATTGTTATAAATTCAGATCGATGACACCAAATAACGAAGCTCATTTGTATCAGGTAACAAAAGGAGACAATAGAATCACTAAAATGGGTAAATTTATAAGAAAAACAAGTATTGATGAACTGCCTCAGTTTTTTAATGTGTTGTTTGGTGATATGTCTGTGGTTGGACCAAGACCACATATGGTGAGTCACACAAATATGTATGCTGAAAGTGTTGATAAATTCATGGTGAGGCATTTTGTAAAGCCCGGAATTACAGGGTTGGCTCAAGTAAGTGGCTTTAGAGGCGAGGTTGAAACGGACAAGGATATTATAAACAGAGTGAAATATGACATTTTTTATATTGAAAACTGGTCGCTTTTATTAGATATAAAAATTGCAATTCAAACGTTTGTAAATGCTATTAAAGGTGATGAAAAAGCCTATTAAATGAAAACGTCTCACTTGGTTTCGGTAATAACACCCATGTTTAATTCAGAAACATTTATTTCAGAAACCATCAATAGTGTTGTTAATCAAACGTATAAAAACTGGGAACTCATTTTAGTTGATGACTCTTCAACAGACAAAACTTTACAAATAGTTCAACCATTTCTTAACAAATACCCTAATATTTCAATTATTAAAAACGAAAAAAATGTTGGTGCTGCTATTTCTAGAAATCAAGCAATATTAAAAGCAAATGGAGACTATATAGCTTTTTTAGACGCTGATGATGTGTGGAAACCAGAGAAATTAGAAAAGCAAATCACGTTTATGAAAGATAAAAATTGTGACGTAAGCTATTCAAGTTATCAATTAATTAATGAGCAAGGGAAACCTCTTAATAAAACAATACAAGCACTACCTGTTTTAACCTATCAGAAGCTTTTAAAAAGCAATTATATTGGCAATTTAACGGGAATATATAACACACAGGCATTAGGAAAAATAACCTCGCCTAATCTTCGTAAACGACAAGATTGGTTATTATGGCTATCTGCACTAAAAAAGTCAGGAAAACCAGCAAAGGGGATTCCAAAATCGTTGGCTTATTATCGAGTTCGAAAAGATTCTATGTCTTCAAACAAATGGAATCTTTTAAAGCATAATTACTGGGTTTATAAAAAGGGTCTTGGGTTTTCAACCCTGAAAGCCATAATGTATTTAATGCGGTTTTTAATCGAGCATTTTTTTGTAAAATCAAGACAAATAATTTCTACAAAAAACTCTTAAACTGTTTTAGTTTGCCGCTTTTTGAGCGTTCTAAATACTCCTGTTTTTCAAATAAAATAGTAAGCCCTTTTTCAAGATAAGTTTCCATTTCTAAAGTAATTCTTTTTATCTTTTCCAACGAAAGGTCTGTATTACTTACGTATTTAATTTTAAAAATATCTTTTGCAAGTTGTTCAATAACAAATTCTTTGACGTTTCCATCATCTTCAATAATACTTTTTGTAATGTAGTAAAATGTAAGACCAGCAGCTTTTTTTCCGCTTGGAAGTTCTGCTATATCATTGGTTCTTCCAATAAGTTTTTCTAAAATGGGCTTTTTAAGGGTACTATCTTTTGAAAGCATTCCAATATCACCTAAATCATAACGTATCAAAGGATGCGCTTTGTTATAAAGCGATGTTATAACAATTCGGCCTTCTTTTCCATAAGGCAACACAGCATTGTTTTCATCAATAATTTCAACAAACAAATCATCGGTATTAATTTGCCATTCTTTGTTTGTGTTTGGAAAAGCAATTAAGCCCAACTCTGCAGCGCCATATTCGTTTATTACAGAAACGCCAAATTGTGCTTCTAAAAGGATTTTGTCTGCTTCAAAAAGCATCTCAGATGTTACAAAGCAATACTGTAATGTTGGACAAATGGTTTTTAAAACAATTTGCTTTCTCTTTAAAAATTTAGCAAACTGAACAATAGAACTTGTGTAACCATTAATATAGTCAAAAGGCGTTTTTTCAAATTTGTTAAGGCATTTTTCTAAAGTTAAATCACTTAAATCAAATACAGAAAACCGATACCTATTACTAAATAAATCTTTAACACGTTCTTTATAATACCCTTTTTTATTTAGGGGAATTCCATAAAACCGCGCTTGTTTAGAAGTGTTAAAATCTATATGAAACCAACCAAATCTATCTTGAATCACGGCCCAAGTTAACGCGTGACAAAAGGTGTCCTTAGCAAAAATAAAGGGGTCGCCAGACGACCCCGATGTTTTATTTACATAGCTATTTTTTTCTGAAAATCCTTTAGAAAGCCTATGTTTTAAAGGCTGCTGTAAATGGCGCTTTGTCATAATTGGAATACTATTCCAATCATTTAAATGGGCATCTTTAGCAAATGATTTATAAAACGGATTGTGCTCTAAATGATAGCTTACAATCTCTTGTTTTTTTTTGGAAACGTAAGTTTCAAAATCGATGCCTTCAATATTTTTAATAGATGATAATGCTTTTCGAGCCTCTTTAATAGGAAATCCGTTAAGTTTTAAAGAAAGATCAAACAATTTCAAAATAATTAGTATTTTTTGTAAAGTAAATAAAAATTATTCGTGAATTAGGGGCATTAATTTTATTTTTGCCATTCAAAAGAAAACAAAACACAATGAATATCTTAATTCTTGGTTCTGGTGGAAGAGAACATACATTCGCTTGGAAAATTGCTCAAAGCCCATTATGTAAAAATTTATTTGTAGCTCCTGGAAATTCTGGAACTTCAGAGATTGCAACAAACGTTAATATTAGCGTAACTGATTTTCAGTCTATTAAAGAATTGGTGCTACAAAAACATATTGATATGGTGGTGGTTGGTCCAGAAGATCCTTTAGTGTTAGGTGTTCATGATTTCTTTTTGAATGATAAACATTTAAAACACGTATCAGTAATTGGGCCTCAAAAAAAAGCAGCACAATTAGAAGGCAGTAAAGAATTTGCCAAAGAATTTTTATTTCGTCATAACATTCCAACGGCAGCTTACGAGAGTTTTACTGCAGAAACGGTTAAAAAAGGCTATTTGTTTTTAGAAACCTTAAAACCACCTTACGTTTTAAAAGCGGACGGATTGGCTGCCGGTAAAGGTGTGGTAATTCTTAATGATTTAGAAGAAGCTAAAGCCGAATTAAAAAGTATGTTGGTAGATGCTAAGTTTGGCCAAGCAAGCACTAAAGTGGTTATTGAAGAGTTTTTAGATGGTATTGAATTAAGTTGTTTTGTATTAACTGATGGTAAAAACTATAAAATATTACCAACAGCTAAAGACTACAAACGCATAGGTGAAGGAGATACTGGATTAAATACAGGCGGTATGGGAGCGGTTTCACCAGTGCCATTTGCTACTGATGAATTTTTAAATAAAATTGAAGAACGTATTGTAAAGCCAACCATTCAAGGCTTTAAAAAAGATAATCTGCCTTATGTTGGTTTTGTATTCATAGGATTGATTAAAGTTGGGAATGACCCCAAAGTGATTGAGTATAATGTGAGAATGGGCGACCCAGAAACCGAAGTCGTTTTGCCAAGACTTAAAAATGATTTTGTTGAAATACTTCAAGCCATGGCTCATGAAACCTTAGATAAAATCAATATTGAAATTGATGAGCGCGCCGCAACAACTATCATGCTTGTATCTGGTGGTTATCCTGAAGCTTATGAAAAAGGAAAAGAAATTATAGGAATTGAAGCTATAATTGATTCCATTCCATTTCATGCTGGAGCAGTTATTAAAGAAGGAAAAGTAGTAACCTCTGGCGGACGTGTTATGGCCATGACTTCTTATGGAAATACGTACCAAGAAGCCATAAAAAAATCTTATCAAAATATAGAAAAACTACATTTTGATAAGATGTATTATCGTAAAGATATTGGATTTGATTTATAGATAAGAGTGGGCAGAAATACTTTTGTTTTCTTCTTTATTATCATTAAATCCTTTTAATTGTAGCATCCAGTAAACCATTGCTACTAAACCAATAACAAGGAATATCCATGACATAGCATTGGCTTTAAACCAGTCTTCCAATTCTAATGCTCTTAAAGCATCAAAAGGAGTAAAAAGAAAATTTACAAATAAATCTTGTATTGCGTAAAAGAAATCTTTCATAGTATTATGTTATTTTTTACTTGATTACGTATTTATGTAAATAAATATTTTAATCAAATCAGTGACAATGTTAGTATATTTACAGAGCAAAAATACAAAAAGAGTTAATGATAACAAGTATTTTTAATAAATCAAAGCCAATAAATTTTGTCATTGTTTTTTTTATAATGCTCTTGGCTTTTTCTGTGGCCAATTTAAAGGCATTTATAGAATCAATATCTATCGTTTTGTTTTTTAAAAAAACAGCTACGTTTTTTATTTGCTATTTTACTATTTTAATATTCAATTTTGTAGTTGTTAAAAACAGCTTATCTAAAAATAATCATTATCAAATTCTGCTATTTAGTTTGTTTTTTTTGATGTTTCCTGAAACAACTGTTAATGCAGATATTCTCTTTGCCAATATTTTTATTTTAATGGGCTTAAGACGACTTTTAAGTTTAAGAACTCAAATAAAAATAAAAAAGAAATTGTTTGACACAGCTGTTTGGTTTGCTGTAGCAACCTTTTTTTATTTTTGGGCTGTTTTATTTTTTGCTTTAATTTTCGTTACGTTGTTTTTATATACTGACAACAGAGTTAAAAACTGGATTATTCCATTTGTGGGGTTTGCAACAGTTGTAGTAATTTCAATAAGTGCGTCAATAATTTTTTGTGATGATTTTTTTGAAATAATAAACATGTCAACTACAATAAGTTATAATTACAGCAGTTATAATACACCTCAATATTTAATTGCAATTACCTTGTTATTGTCTTTTGGTGTTTGGTCCTCAATTTTTTATGTAAAATTGGTTCAGAAAAAAAAGAAAGCCTTTAAGCCTTCATTTAAAATTGTATTTGTAGCTGTAATAATAGCGTTTGTAACTGTTATTTTATCGCCACAAAAAAACAGAAGTGAATTTTTATTTTTGTTTGCCCCTTTATCAATTATAATGACAAATTATATTGAAAGCATAAAGGAAAAGTGGTTTAAAGAAGTATTTCTTTCAATATTGATTCTAGTGCCTTTAGTGTTATTAATGCTGTAATTTATCTCCGAAAGCCAAATCACCAGCATCTCCAAGACCAGGAACAATATACCCTTTATCATTTAAAGTTTCATCTATAGTTGCTATCCATAAATGAGTATCAACATCAAAATATTTTTCAACATAATCAACACCATCTTGTGCGCCAATAGTACTTACTAAATGTATTTCTTTAGGTTTTCCAAACGGCTTTAAAGCTTCAAAAGTTGTAATCATGGATTTTCCTGTTGCCAGCATAGGGTCAGCTAAAATCAAAATTTTGTTTTCAAGATTTGGGCAAGCTAAGTATTCAACAATAATCTCAAAGCCATCAGAGTTTTCTTTATGATGCCTATAAGCAGAAATAAAGGCATTTTCAGCAGTGTCAAAATAATTTAAAAGGCCATTGTGAAGAGGAATACCAGCTCTTAAAATAGAACATAACACAATATCGTCAGCTATTAAGTGTGTCTTAGAAGTTCCTAAAGGGGTTTTAATTTCAGAAAGTTTATATGGTAAAACCTTACTCATTTCATACCCTAAAATTTCACCAATACGCTCAATATTTCTTCTAAAACGCATGCGGTCTTTTTGAATAGTGCTATCTCTAATTTCTGAAATAAACGTATTTAAAATGGAGTTTTGTTGTGATAAATTATGAATATGCATGCGTGACTATCTAAGTTTTGAGTAGTAAAGTTAATTAATTAGAAGTATATTTACACTTTAAATTTTTACATCATGTTTACAACAAAAGCAAATGCTATTTTTCAAGACGTTATTAACCAATATCACATTTTAAACACGGTAAGTCAACCCTTTAAAAACAAGTATAAAGAAAGTGATTTATTAGAACACTTATTATACAGAAAGTGTTGGATTGACACGGTTCAATGGCATTATGAAGATATTATTAGAGACCCACAAATTGACCCAGTTGCAGCCTTAACTTTAAAAAGACAAATAGATGCATCCAATCAAGACAGAACAGATATGGTTGAATATATTGACAGCTATTTTCTTAATAAATATAAAGATGTAACGGTAAAACCTCATGCAACTATAAACACAGAAAGCCCAGCATGGGGAATTGATAGATTGTCAATTTTAGCCTTGAAAATATATCATATGAATGAAGAAGCTACACGCCAAGATGCTACTGAAGCGCATAGAAATGCCTGTCAAAAAAAATTAGACATATTACTTGAACAAAGAGTTGATTTATCAACAGCGATAGACACGTTGCTTAACGATATTGAAAAAGGAGACAAGTACATGAAAGTTTACAAGCAAATGAAAATGTATAATGATGATGAGTTAAATCCGGTACTTCGTTCTCAAAAGTAATTGTAAAAAAAAATTTTTATTTCATAAACACGAGATTCAAATACATTTATTAAATTTATAAATGCTATTAACTAACAGTGAATTTTATGAAATCAATCCTTACTATTATCGTTTTTGTTTTAACCTATAACATTTACGCTCAAGAGCCTATTGCCAAAACACAAGTAATTAAAAAAGCTCCAGCGTTAAAATGTGTTTCTGGAGATTGTGTTGATGGATGGGGCAAGTGGGAGTTTCCAAATGGCTACTATGAGGGTTTTTGGGTAAATGGGAAAAAAGAAGGCTATGGGTTATATAAATGGGATGAATTTGGTATATACAGAGGCTTTTGGATAAACAATAATATGGAAGGATATGGCTCTTATGAGGATGAAAATGGAAAGATTCTTGCTGGAATGTATATTAACGGGAAATTAAATGGTTATGGAGAAGAAAGTACAAAAGATAATATATACAAAAGAGGCATTTATAAAGATCATACTTTAGTAACACCATATGATTTTTTTATCAATGAAAATGAATCGGGTTGTACTGCTGGGAACTGTGTGGATAGTTATGGAAGATATGAATGGGATAATGGCGACATATTTACCGGGTTTTTTAAAAACTCAATACCTTTTTTAGGAATTTATGATTTTTATGATGGAAATGTATATAATGGGATGTTTAATACTTCTGGGCAGTTTCATGGTCAAGGAAGATTTTTTTATGCCAATAATGGGTATTATGCAGGAGATTTTGTAAATGGTAATTTTAATGGGAAAGGCTATTATCATGACGAAGACTATAACACAAAAATTGGCGTTTGGGAAAACGGAAAACTTATAAAACAATTATAATTTTATTGAGCATACGTAATGTATCATAATAACATGTCTATGTCAGGTCGAGCGCAGTCGAGACCTCAATGGTATTTATTAAGGATAATAACCTCTCAAAAACGCTAGAGGAGACAGTAATTTTAAATCATAAACACTTTTTTTTGACAAAAACACCAAAGCACATACTCGTTATCCGGCTTTCAGCTATGGGAGATGTTGCTATGACTGTTCCTGTGTTGCGTGCCTTAATTGAGCAACATCCAAACGTAAAAATAACCGTTCTTACCAGAGCATTTTTTAAACCATTTTTTAAAGGCGTCCCTCATGTTTCTGTGTTTGTTGCTGAGGTTAATGGCAAACACAAAGGTATTTTAGGGCTTTTAAAACTATCTAATGAATTAAAGAATTTAGGTTTTGATGCCATTGCAGATTTACATAATGTATTGCGAAGCAATATTTTAAAGTCTTTTTTCTTCGGAATAAAAAAAATTAAAATTGATAAAGGAAGACATGACAAAAATGCGTTAATCTCAGGAGAAAAGTTTCATCAACTCAAAAAAACCCATCAACGGTATGCAGATGTGTTTGAACAGTTGGGATTTCCTATTGATTTATCTAATCCAAAATTCCCCCAAAAGGCTATACTAAGTGAGAAACTTAAAAGTTTAATTGGTGTTGAAAACATGAAAATTATAGGTATTGCACCTTTTGCAGCTCATCAAAGTAAAATGTATCCATTAGATTTAATGAAACAAGTAATAGAATCGCTTTCAAAAGAATATAACATTCTGTTATTTGGTGGTGGTTCAAAGGAAATAGATGTTTTAACTAATTTTGAGACTTCCTATAAAAATGTCATAAACATATCTGGAAAAGTTAGTTTTGATGAACAATTAGATATCATTTCAAATCTAGATGTTATGCTTTCTATGGATTCTGGAAATGCTCACATAGCTGCCATGCTAGGTGTAAAAGTAATAACCATTTGGGGCGTTACACATCCATTTGCAGGCTTTGCACCATTTAATCAACCTGACGATTATGCGCTAGTATCCAATAGAAATCAATTTCCCAAAATTCCAACATCTGTTTATGGAAACAAATATCCAGAAAGCTATAAAGAAGCTTCAAGAAGCATTTCCCCTGAAACGGTAATTAAAAAAATTAAATCTCTTCTCTAGAGTCTATTATTTAAAATCTAATTAAACATCATCATAATCCACAATAATGGTAGGTGTAGTTGGATGTGCTTGACAAGTTAAAATCAAGCCTTCGGCTATTTCTTTTTCGGTTAAAATATTGTTTTGTCTCATTGTGGCGTTACCTTCTTTAATGCGTGCCAAACAACTACTACAAATACCGCCTTGGCAAGAATAAGGCGCATCTAAATCTTCATCTAAAGCCGCTTCTAAAACGGTTTGTTTTTTAGACATTTCAAAAGTAGTTTCTTCACCATCAACAATGATAGTGATTTTTGTATTGCCACTTTCACTAACAGCTTCATCTGCTATTTCAGCAGGTTTTGCGGCTTTAAAAAGTTCAAAATGAATTCTGTTTTCTTCAACACCATGATCAGAAAGCACATGTTTAACGGTTTGAATCATAGCTTCAGGACCACACAGATAAAAGGCATCAATATCTATATGTTTGTATTTGTTCTTTACAATAAGATTTACAGTGCTTTTTTCAATTCTACCAAAAATGGCATCATCTTCTTGAGCTTGACTAAATACAAATTGAATGGAAAATCTATCTTTATATTGATGTTGTAATTCTAAAAGTTCATTTAAAAACATGGTGTCTCCTGTTGTTTTATTTCCATAAACAAGAATAACTTTACTATGAATCTCTTCTTCTAAAGCACATTTTATAATACTTAAAACTGGCGTGATACCACTTCCTGCAGCAAAAGCAGCTATATTTTTTGTTTTAGAGTCATTAGGTTCAAAAGTAAAACGCCCTTTTGGAGGTGCAACCTGCAAAATATCGCCAACTTTTAGCTTGGAATTTGCATAGGCTGAAAACGTACCGTCTTTAACTTCTTTAACGGCAATTTTTAGCTCTTCACTTTTAGGCGACGAACATAAAGAATAATCACGCCTTACTTCGTGACCATTAATAGTTGTTTTTAATGTGATATATTGTCCAGCCTTAAAGGAAAATGATTCTTTTAAATTGCTAGGCACATGAAAACTCATGCTAATAGATTTGCTGGTTTCTCTAGTAATTTCTTGTATAGAAAGGGTATGAAATGAAGACATGTGATATTTTTTTACAAAAATAGTAAAACTAGATTAGTAAATTTTAACTTTGACTGTAACATTTAAGACAAAAGTCTTACTTATAGAAACGTAATTAAATATTTGCATTAACCATAAAAAAACAAATCATGAAAAAAATCTTACTCGTATGCATGTTCATTGTAGCCATTACTACAAATGCTCAAGACTCATCAGACTTTAAAAACGAGACAATTGAATTTTTAAAACTTACGGGAGCAGGAACTGCTTTTGAAAATGCCATTGCCCAAATAGGAGCTGGTGTTTCACAAGAAAATATGGAAGCATATACTAATGAAGCCAAAGGCACACTAGTTGGGCTTTATAGTAAAATGGCAGATCTTTATATGGAAGAATTTACTCAAGATGAAATAAAAGAGTTAGTAGCATTTTATAACACTGATTTAGGAAAAAAACTAGCCGAAAAACAATTAGCACTTACTCAAAAAGCCATGATGTTCGGTCAGTCTTGGGGCATGGAAGTGTCTGGCATTGCTCAAAAATACAATTAGTTAATTTTCATATATAAGGCAATCAATTTTGATTGCCTAATTTTTTATTTTCAAACCCTAATTTAAAATTATGATTAAACGTTTTTTAAGTTTAGAGTGGAAACAGTTTACAAGAGCTTCCTATTTTCAAAAAGGAATTGCTATTAAAATACTCTTGTTTTTTGCAGCCATATATTTTGGTGGTGCAGCCATTTTTCTTGGTATAGGCATGTTCTTTATCTTAAGAAAAGCTGTTCCAGAAATAGATCCTATAATAACCATGAACAACTTTTTAATTTATTGGTTTTTATTTGATTTAGTGATTAGGTTTTTTATGCAGCAGTTACCTGTTATGAATATTAAACCACTCATGACCATACCAATAAAACGAGAAACGATTATTCATTATTTATTGGGCAAAACAACCTTATCTTTTTTTAATTTCATACCACTTTTTATCTTTTTACCTTTTAGCATAGTGCTTTTGGCAGAAGGTTATCCTGTTATTAATGTGTTATGTTGGTTTATTTCAATTATGGTTTTAACGCTAACGGTAAATTTTATTAACTTTTTAATTAATAAAAACAACACGATTTTCTATATAATAATTAGTGTCTTGGCCTTATTTATTGGTTTAGAAATATACCAGATATTTAAAGTGTCTCAACCTATAGGTGTTGCTTTTAATACACTTTATAATCTACCATATTTAGTTATAATACCTATGGCTTTAATGTATGCGCTTTATAAAATCAATTTTAATGATATTAAAAAAGGGTTTTATTTAGACGGAACCATTTCTAAAAAAGCAGATAAAGTAAACACTATCGATTTATCATGGATGAATCGTTTTGGAAGTATCGCCGTTTTTCTTAAAAACGACGTGCGTTTAATTCTTCGCAATGCCAGACCAAAACAAGTATTAATGATGTCGTTTTTATTTTTATTTTATGGATTAATATTTTACACGCAAGAAGTGTACCAGCAAATGCCAGCTTTTTTAGCCTTTGCATCTATGTTTGTTACTGGAGGCTTTTTAATGACCTTTGGGCAGTTAGTACCTTCATGGGATAGCGAATATTATAAACTCCTCATGAGTCAAAATATTCCATATAAAAAATATTTAGAATCTAAATGGTATTTAATGGTTGTTGCTGTTGCCATTTCGTTTGTATTAAGTACACCTTATTTATATTTTGGATGGAAAATATTTGGAATGATTGCAGCTGGAGCCTTATTTAATATTGGTTTAAACTCATTCATCACCTTATTTGGAGGCGCGTTAAACAGAGTTCCTATTGAATTAAATGTTAAAGCAAAAGCTTTTAGTAATACCAATGGCTTTAATCCAACACAAATGCTTATTGCATTACCAAAATTAGGACTTCCTATGTTATTGTTTTATATACCATATAAGCTTGTAAATTTTGAAGTAGGACTTCTTGTTTTAGCCTTAAGCGGAGTTTTAGGTATTGTTTTTAGAAATTTCTTTTTAAATCAGATAGAAAAGCTCTATCAAAAAGGCAAGTATAAAACCATTGCAGCTTTTGCTGAAAATAAATGAATCAATCATTAAACGTATTTAAGTTATGATAACAACATCAAATCTTTCTAAAAAATATAAAACCAATTTAGTTTTAAACATTCAATCACTTGATATTCCAAAAGGCCAAAGTTTTGGTTTAGTAGGAAATAATGGTGCTGGAAAAACCACTTTTTTCAGTTTACTTTTAGATTTAATTCAGCCAACATCAGGATATATTAAAAACAACGAAATTCTTGTTCATGAAAGCGAAGAATGGAAACCTTTTACATCCTCATTTATTGATGAAAGTTTTTTAATTGGGTATTTAACGGCTGAAGAATACTTCTATTTCATAGGCGAATTACGAAACCAAAACAAGGCAGATGTTGATGCATTATTAGCACAGTTTGAAGATTTCTTTCACGGTGAAATTTTAAACCAGAAAAAATATTTACGCGATTTAAGTAAAGGAAACCAGAAAAAAGCAGGTATTGTTGCCGCTTTAATAGGCAATCCAGAAGTTATTGTTTTAGATGAACCGTTTGCTAATTTAGATCCAACAACACAAATTCGTTTAAAACAAATTATAAAAGACTTGGCCGAAACAAAAGGCGTCACAGTACTAATTTCTAGTCATGATTTAATGCATGTTACTGATGTTTGCGAGCGTATTGTAGTATTAGAAAAAGGAGAAATTATTAAAGACCTTGCAACTAATGAAGCAACGTTAAAAGAACTTGAAGCATACTTTGCCAGTTAGCACTTTATCCAAAAGTCGTTTGGTTTTATAGGTTAATCAAAAAAGATGCTTATTTTTACCTTTTTACATAATATATGTAAGAGTTTATAGTTATTTATTAGACTAAAAAAACAGGTATTGAAAACATCTTTCAAATTCATACTAGTTGTAGTATTATCTTCAGTTTTTGTGACCAGTTGTTCACGAAAAAAAGACAGTTTTATCAACCGTAATTATCACGCAGTTACTGCAGAATATAACGCGCTATACAATGGCTATGTAGCTTTAGAAGAAGGTAAAAAAACCCTAAATGATGCATACAGTGATAATTATTGGGATATTTTACCCATAGAACGTATGCAGATTAGTGAAGAGATTATGCTTCCTGGTCAATCAAAAAATGAAAATTTTAACAGAGCAGAAGAAAAAGCGGTAAAAGCCATTCAAAAACATAGCATGAATCTTGAAGGGAAAGAAAAAAACCCTCAAATTGATGAAGCGTATTTGCTTTTAGGTAAAGCACGATATTTTGACCAACGTTTTGTACCTGCGTTAGAAGCCTTTAATTACATTCTTTATAAATATCCGGCAAGTGATAAAATTAATCAGGCTAAAATTTGGAGAGAAAAAACCAATATTCGTCTTGATAATGATGAACTCGCCATAAAAAACCTAAAACGCCTGTTAAAACTAGAAGAATTAAATAGTCAGGATTTAGCAGACGCCACATCCATGTTGGCTCAAGCTTATTTAAATACAAAATCTGTAGATAGCGCTATCACGCAATTAGAAATAGCTTCAAATAACACAAAAAGTAATGAAGAACGTGGCAGATATCGTTTTATACAAGGACAACTTTATAACTCGTTAGGCAAAAAAGACAGTGCTAATATTGCTTTTGATAAGGTTATTGAACTCAACAGAAAAACACCTCGTATTTATTTAATTAGCGCGCAACTTGAAAAGATAAAAAATTTCGATTATGAACATGGCGATAAATTAGCGTGTTTAAAACTTTTAACAGATTTAGAAGAAGACAGAGAAAACAGACCATTTCTTGATAAAATATATCATCAAATAGGAGAATATCATCGAAATAATAAATCAGAGTATTTAGCAATTTCATATTATAATAAATCGCTTCGAACTACTTCAAGAGACAAAGAACTAAAAGCCAGAAACTATCAAATTCTTGGTGATATTAGTTTTGATAATTCAATTTACAAAGAAGCTGGCGCTTATTATGATAGTACTATGACTAATTTAGTGCTTAATTCAAAACCATATCGACTTATAAAACGCAAAAGAGACAATCTGGAAGATGTTATTTATTATGAAGGCATTGCTCAAGTTAATGACAGCATTTTAAATTTGGTAAATTTACCAGAAGCCGATAGAATAGCATTTTTTGAGGGTTTAATTGAAAAGTTAAAAATTCAAGCAGCAGAAGACAAGAAAAAACAAGAAACAGCAACACAAAATACAGGTTTAGTTACAGTTAACAATACACTTGCAGGAGCTAATCCAAACATGCCAAGAGGCGGTATGCCTGGCCAAGCAAGCATGTTTTATTTTTACAATCCAACAACCGTTGCTTATGGTAAAAATGAATTTATTAAAATTTGGGGAAACAGAGCTTTAGAAGACGATTGGAGATGGTCTAGTAAAGGAAAATCAAATACTGCTGGAGTAGTTTCAAACAATGAAATATTTGCTGATGCAACTGCGGATGAATTGTACAATCCTGAATTTTATATTTCTAAAATTCCAACCGAAGAAAAAGAAATCGACAGCATATCAAATGAAAGAAATTATGCCTACTACCAATTAGGGTTGATTTACAAAGAAAAATTTAAAGAATATGAATTGTCAAAAAGCAAGTTTGAAACCGTTCTTAAAAGTAATCCGGAAGAAAGGTTAATACTGCCTTCAAAATATAATTTATATAAAATTTATGAACTTTTAGGGCAAACTGATGAAGCTTCAATTGCAAAAAACGATATTATTTCAAACTTTCCAGAGTCTAGATATGCAACTATTTTAAATAATCCAGAATTAGCTGCTTTAAAAGACGAAAATAGTCCTGAAAGTATTTATGAAAACATCTATCAGCAGCATGAAAATCAAGAATATGCTGAGGTAATATCAAAATGTGAAACCTATATTAATGTCTTTGACGGTGAACCAATTGTTTCTAAGTTAGAACTTTTAAAGGCAACTGCTACAGGACGTTTGTTTGGTTTTGAACCATATAGTAAAGCTGTTAATTATGTAGCAATAACTTATGCCAATACTCCTGAAGGGCAACAAGCTCAACAAATAGAAACGAACATGTTGCCAAAGGTTCAAAGCAAAGAATTTGTTTTAGATAGTGTTTCTAATCATTACAAAGTTGTTTTTCAATTTGATAAAACCGAAATGTCTCAAATCAAAACGTTCCAAGATACTTTAAATAAGGTTTTAAAAACCATCAAATATTATGATTTAACATCATCACTTGATGTGTATAATCCAGACACAACGTTTGTTATGGTTCATGGACTAAAAAACAAAGTAGTTGCCAAAACATTTGATCAACTATTAGCTAAAGAAGATAAAAAGAAAATTAATAAATCCTATTTTGTAATATCCTCAGCTAATTACCAAATTATTCAAATTCATAAGAATTTAGAAGCTTTTTTAAGTACAGATAATAACTAATTAATAGCATTATGTTTTTAGATAATAAAAAATCAAAACACATGGAAGAAATTACATCGAGTCAAAATATTGTTGCCCAAGGCACCAAAATCAACGGTGATTTTAATAGTGAAGGCGATTTTAGAATAGATGGAGAAATAGAAGGAAATATAAAAACTACAGGTAAAGTAGTGGTTGGTAAATCTGGTTTTATAAAAGGAACGCTGCAAGGTACCGATGCTCATTTTGAAGGAAAGCTTTCAGGGAAATTAAGTTTGTCGGGCATGCTAACTTTAAAATCAACAGCGCATATAGACGGAGAAGTTGTAGTTGGAAAACTAGCTGTAGAACCTGGCGCTACCTTTAATGTAACTTGTATTATGAAAGGAACCGTTAAAGAAATGAATAAAGGTGGACAACAAAGAGAGCAACAAGAAACCGGGAAAACAGCTTAAAAATGTTGCCGCTCTTTCTGGAATTGCCATACAAATGGGTGCAACTATTTATCTGTTTGTACTTTTTGGAAAGTGGTTAGACACAAAATATAATGGTGGTGAAAAACTATTTATCATTATTATGACGCTTCTTGGCGTGGCTATTTCATTGTATTTTGTTATTAAACAAGTAAACAGAATTAAATATTAATGAACAACCCATTTTTAAGTTTTACCATCAAGGCAATTCTTCTTCTGGCAATAGTTTTTTCTATTCACATTGTAGTTTTAAAGGTAATTAATCAACCTTTATTTGAAAATAAAATAGGTCTATCCTATATAATTAATCTTGCATTAATCATTATCGTTTTTGGGGTTCTTTATATCTTCAAAAACAAGTACAAAAGCCAATTAGGATTTTTGTTTTTAGCAGGAAGTTTTTTAAAATTTACCGTTTTTTTCATAGTGTTTTACCCGTTTTTTAAGGAAGACAATCACATTTCAAAACTAGAATTCGCGGCTTTTTTTATACCTTATGTTTTTGGGCTAATTTTAGAAACTTTTAGCCTTAGCAAATGGTTAAATAATTTAGAATAATTTGCACGTAAATAATGTTAAACTTAAGTATTGAAATAAAAGACAAAATTATTTTTGTTTTTGAGATAAAAACATACCTTTGCAGCGATTTTTAAGCCACTATTATTTAGAGTGATATGCGTAGAATAATATCTTTAAAACCAATTAAATTATTACTGTTTTTATTAACCTTTATGTCTTACGGACAAGAAGGTCATTCAGATACACACAGTACTGAAGAACCTAAAGTTGATAAAAAGACAGAAATAAAGGAATATATTCAACACCATTTACAAGATTCTTATGATTTCAATTTGCTGTCATATACTTCTGAATCTGGTGAACAAAAACATGTAGGATTTCCGTTATTGGTAATTTTATGGGATAATGGGTTGAAGATGTTTTCTTCATCAAAATTTCATCATGGTGAAGAAGTTGCCGAAGTAAATGGGAATTTCTATAAGGTTTATCACAATAAAATCTATAAAGTTGAAGGTTTAGAAGGCGATATTGTATTAGATGAACATCATCATGCCACCAATGAAAAACCTTTAGATTTTTCAATTACAAAAAACGTGTCTTTAATTTTTATGGTGTTTGCTATTTTGTTTTTTATGTTTAGTAAAATGGCAAAAGCATATAAAACCAACAATGGCATGCCAAAAGGAATGGGTCGTTTCTTAGAACCCATTGTTTTATATGTTAGAGATGAAATTGCAATTCCAAACATTGGTGAAAAACATTACAAAAGATTTATGAGTTATTTGCTAACCGTATTTTTCTTTGTATGGATTGTAAACTTATTTGGCTTAACGCCTATTGGAATGAACCTTACAAACAACATTGCGGTTACATTTTGTTTGGCTATCATAACCTATTTAATTACTACATTTTCAGGAAATAAAAATTATTGGAAACACATCTTCTGGATGCCAGGAGTTCCTGTTCCAATGAAAATAATACTAGCTCCAATAGAATTGTTAGGCACTTTTATTAAGCCATTCGCTTTAATGATTCGTTTATATGCCAATATTACAGCAGGACACGTAGTGTTAATGAGTATTATAGGGATGATGTTTGTGTTTCACAATTGGTTGGGCAGTTCATTATCATTTTTATTAGCGTTTGTTTTAGGTATTTTAGAGCTGTTAGTAGCAGCGTTACAAGCGTATATTTTTACAGTGCTTTCAGCATTATACTTTGGTATGGCAGTTGAAGAACATCATCATGATGAAGCACATTAATAAATTGAATGTTTAATTTTTAATTATATATATTATGGGTGAAATTCCAAACATCGTAGGTGCTGGTTTAATAGTTATTGGAGCTGGTATTGGTATTGGTAGAATCGGTGGTTCTGCTATGGAGGCTATTGCGCGTCAACCAGAAGCTACAGGGAAAATTCAAACGGCTATGCTTATTGCAGCAGCGTTGATTGAAGGTATTGGTTTTGCTGCATTATTTGCATCATAACAAAAACTTTAAAGAACAGTTATAACGGTTGGTTATAGCTGTTCTTTTTTAATTAAACAGAAGTTATTTAGAAATATAAATATTATGGAAAAGTTACTTGAAGAATTTTCATTAGGATTGTTTTTTTGGCAAGCAGTACTTTTTATTGCACTTGTTTTATTGCTTAAAAAATTTGCTTGGAAACCCATTTTAAATTCAGTTAACGATAGAGAAGAAGGTATTAAAAATGCATTAGATGCTGCTGAAAAAGCAAAATTAGAGATGCAAAACCTTCAAGCAGACAACCAAAAATTGTTAAAAGAAGCCAGAGCAGAACGTGAAGCGATGTTAAAAGAAGCACGCGACATGAAAAACAAAATGATTGAAGATGCTAAAGACGAAGCTAAATCTGCTGCAGGAAAATTAATTGAACAAGCTCAAGCAGCTATTGAAACCGAAAAGAAAGCAGCGATTGCTGAATTAAAGTCTCAAGTGGCAAGTTTATCAATTGAGATTGCAGAAAAAGTAGTACGTGAAGAATTATCAAACAAAGACAAACAAGTAAAATTAGTTGAGTCTATGTTAGGTGAAGCAAAATTAAACTAACTATACATGGCAGGAGCAAGAGCAGCAATACGTTACGCAAAGGCAGTTTTAAGTTTGGCAACGGAAAAAAATAAATCTGAAGCCGTAAATAATGACATGAAGTTAATGGCCAATACCATTGCAGAAAATATGGATTTAGGCAATATGCTTAATAATGCTGTAATTAAATCTGAAACAAAAAAAGCAATCTTATTAGCTGTTTTTCCAAATCTTAATGAAATAAGCGCCAATTTGTTTGATGTTTTAATTTCTAATAAAAGAGTTAACATTTTAAATGATATAGCTATACAATACAGCATACTATTTGATGTTCTTAATGGGAAACAGGTTGCAAAAGTTACTACAGCAATTCCAATGACTAAAGAGTTGGAAGCAAAAGTGCTAGCTAAAGTAAAAGAGCTTACAAATAAAGAAGTAGCGCTTGAAAATATAGTAGATGAAACTATTTTAGGAGGTTTTATCCTTAGAGTTGGAGATAAACAATACAATGCAAGTATCTCTAACAAACTAAACAAATTAAAAAGAGAATTTACATTAAACTAAATATAAGATGGCAGAAGTAAAACCAGCTGAAGTATCAGCAATCTTAAAACAACAACTTGCTGGATTTGATGCATCAGCATCATTAGACGAAGTAGGAACAGTATTAACTGTTGGTGATGGGATAGTACGTGCTTATGGGCTTTCAAATGTTCAATATGGAGAACTCGTTGAATTTGAAGGCGGATTAGAAGGTATTGTACTTAACCTTGAAGAAGATAACGTTGGTATTGTATTATTAGGAGCTTCAGTAGGAGTTAAAGAAGGATCTACAGTAAAACGTACAGGTAGAATTGCTTCTATTAATGTTGGAGAAGGCATAGTAGGACGCGTTGTAAACACATTAGGAACACCAATCGATGGTAAAGGACCTATTTCTGGTAAAACTTATGAAATGCCTTTAGAGCGTAAAGCTCCTGGAGTTATTTTTCGTGAACCAGTAACAGAGCCTTTACAAACAGGTATCAAATCTATTGACGCGATGATTCCTGTAGGTCGCGGACAACGTGAGTTGGTTATTGGTGACCGTCAAACTGGTAAAACAACCGTTTGTATTGATACCATCTTAAATCAAAAAGAATTTTATGATGCTGGCAACCCTGTTTATTGTATATATGTAGCGATTGGGCAAAAAGCATCTACAGTGGCAAACATTGCAAAAACTTTAGAAGACAGAGGCGCATTAGCCTATACTACTATTGTAGCTGCAAATGCATCCGATCCTGCTCCAATGCAGGTATATGCACCAATGGCTGGAGCTGCCATTGGAGAATATTTTAGAGATTCTGGTCGTCCAGCATTAATCATCTATGATGATTTATCTAAACAAGCTGTTGCTTATCGTGAGGTGTCTTTATTATTACGTCGTCCACCAGGACGTGAGGCGTATCCTGGAGACGTTTTCTACTTACACTCTCGTTTATTAGAGCGTTCTGCAAAAGTTATCAATGATGATGCCATTGCCAAAAACATGAACGATTTACCAGAGT
This sequence comes from Flavobacteriaceae bacterium, assembly GCA_021739635.1. Classification (GTDB taxonomy): domain Bacteria; phylum Bacteroidota; class Bacteroidia; order Flavobacteriales; family Flavobacteriaceae; genus Yeosuana. Next base: position 23,818 of record JAIPBH010000012.1, read on the forward strand.
CATTAAAACCAATAGTTAAAGGTGGTGGATCATTAACAGCATTGCCTATTATTGAAACGCAAGCAGGAGACGTTTCGGCATATATTCCAACAAACGTAATTTCTATTACAGACGGACAAATTTTCTTAGATGGAGATTTATTTAACTCTGGTGTTCGTCCAGCAATCAACGTAGGTATTTCGGTATCACGTGTTGGTGGTAATGCTCAGATAAAATCCATGAAAAAAGTAGCTGGTACTTTAAAATTAGACCAAGCACAATACCGTGAATTAGAAGCGTTTGCTAAGTTTGGGTCTGATTTAGATGCTGTAACTTTAAACGTAATTGAAAAAGGAAAACGTAACGTTGAGATTTTAAAGCAAGCACAAAATGATCCTTTTAAAGTTGAAGATCAAATTGCCATTATTTTTGCAGGATCTAAAAACTTATTAAGAGATGTACCTGTTGAAAAAGTTAAAGAATTTGAAAGAGATTATTTAGAATTCTTAAGAGCTAAGCACGCAAATGTATTGGCCGATTTAAAAGCAGGAAAATTAACCGATGAAGTTACAGATACATTAACAGCTGTAGCCAAAGATTTATCAGGGAAATATCGTCAATAAAGTTATGAGTTCGGAGTTATGAGTTCAGAGTGGTAGCCTTCTTCAAACTCATAACTCCAGACTTATAACTCATAACTAGAAGAAATGGGTTTAAGCGAAAGTCCTATAAGAATCAAGAGTTTCGAGTTTGCCTGTGATATAGTTAAATATTGTGATGAATTAAAATCACAAAAAGATTTTGAGTTAGCCTCTCAATTATTAAGAAGCTGAACTAGTATTGGAGCTAATACTAGAGAAGCACTAAGAGGAGTTAGCACTAAAGATTTTAAAAATAAATTTGGTATTGCACTAAAAGAAGCAGATGAAACCATTTATTGGTTGGAAATTCTTGAAGCAACTGGAAGAGAAGTACCAAAAGAAATGAAGAATAAGTGTGAGGAGTTAATAAGAATTTTGGTAGCAATAATCAAAAATTCATAACTCAGCACTCATAACTCATAACTTGAAACATGGCAAATTTAAAAGAAATACGTAACAGAATAACATCGGTATCTTCAACGATGCAGATTACCAGCGCTATGAAAATGGTGTCTGCTGCAAAGTTAAAGAAAGCACAAGATGCTATTACAGCTATGCGCCCTTATGCCGATAAGTTAACAGAACTATTACAAAGCTTAAGCGCTACTTTAGATGCAGATTCTGGAAGTAAGTTTTCAACTCAAAGAGGCATAAAAAATGTATTAATTGTTCCAATAACCTCAAACAGAGGATTGTGCGGTGCTTTTAACTCTAACATTATTAAGCAAACACAAAGTTTAATTGATAATGAGTATGCTGGTAAAAAAGTATCTATTTTAGCTATTGGAAAGAAAGGGAATGATGCTTTTTCTAAGAAAAAAATAGTTGTTGGAAACCATAGTGCGCTTTTTGATGACTTAACGTTTGATAATGTTGCACAAGTTGCAGAAACGTTAATGGAAAAATTTGTTTCAGGCGAATTTGATAAAATAGACATTGTTTACAACAAGTTTAAAAATGCGGCAACGCAAGAAGTAATGACTGAACAGTTTTTACCAATTGTTCCAGTTGAAGGAAGCGTTAATAATAATGCAGATTATATTTTTGAGCCATCAAAAGTTGAAATTGTTGAGCAATTAATTCCTAAGTCATTAAAAACACAATTATACAAAGGCATTAGAGATTCTTTTGCTAGTGAACATGGAGCACGTATGACCGCCATGCATAAAGCTACTGATAATGCTACAGAGTTAAGAGATCAACTTAAATTGACTTACAACAAAGCACGTCAGGCTGCTATTACTAATGAAATCCTCGAAATTGTTGGTGGTGCAGAAGCGTTGAATAATTAGAAAATTAGTGCTGAATATATTTTAGCATTTAAAAAATTTAGCCTCACAATTTTGTGAGGCTTTTTTATGGCATCAATTTTGAAATACTATCTTTATTAATATTAAGAAAATGGTTATGAGCTATTTAAAAAAGATTGGTTTTTTCCTCACATTGTTTTTTATAGTAATTGTTGTTTCACATTGCAGCAGTGCCCAGAAATTACAAACGTCATTGCCTTTAAAAATAGGAGATGTTTATTATCAAAATTGGATTTCAGGAGTTAATCAAGGTGGTTCTGGCACAAATATTTATATTCAAATTACTTCTAACACAAAACAAATTGAATTAGACAGTGTTTATTTTCAAGGTAAAGTAGCTAAGTTAGAAGTAACAAATAAAATACTTGCTATTGGAAGGTTTAAATCAAATATCAATTCTAAAAAAGACATAGTCATGAGTAATGAACCATATGCGGAATATGGTAATAAAGTTCCAACATTAACTAAAAAAACACCATTTGATTTAAAAGAAAACCAGTGTATTATCAGTTATAAAGAAGGCAATAAAATCAAATATTTTATGATAGATAATGTTAGAAAAAAAGAATTACTTCCCTATCCAAGCGCGCCAAATAATAAGGAATAATGTATTTTTGTTTTAGAATAGCTAAAAACGTATTTTTAACAGAATAAAATCTAACTTCTTGAGCGTTTTAAAAAAGTTTTTTAAAGACACGATTATTTATGGTTTAGCCACGGTTTTACCACGTTTAATGAACTTTATTTTAGTACCGCTTCACACAGGAAAATTAGAAACATCTAGTTATTCAGACAACACCACTTTTTATGTATATGCAGCCTTTTTCAATGTTTTATTAACCTATGGCATGGAAACTTCTTTTTTTAGGTTTTTTAATAAATCTGAAGAAAAAAACAAGGTGTTTTCAACTACATTTATAGGTTTAGTAATTACCACTTTTTTGTTTTTAGCATTAGTAATCATATTTAATCAGGAACTTTCAGGTTGGTTAAATATAGCTCCAAAATATTTTAATATACTTGTTGGGTTGTTGGTTCTAGACACACTTGTAGTAGCGCCTTTTGCTTATTTAAGAGCTACAGGAAGACCCATTAAGTTTGCGGCTATTAAAATAGCAAACATTGTAATTTATGTGTTACTTAATTATGTTTTCCTTTGGGCTATTCCAAAATTTAATATAGATTTTCCTGGATATGATAAATCAGATTTGGTACAATACATATTCATAGCCAATTTAGTAGCAAGTGTTATGACTTTATTAATGCTAATTCCTTACTTTTTTAAAACTAAATTAGAGTTTAGTACACCTATTTTTAAACAGCTTTTAAACTATGGCTGGCCTATAATGGTTGCAGGTTTGGCATACGTAATAAATGAAAATTTTGATAAATGGATACTTCCTTATTTACTAGGAAAAGACATCAATGGTGCTTATAGTGGATGCTATAAAATAGCCATGTTTATGACTATTTTTATTCAGGCTTTTCGGTTAGGAGCCGAGCCTTTTTTCTTTTCACATTCAAAAGAAATAAACGCAAAACAAACCTACGCTTTAATTATGAAGTACTTTGTTATTGTAGGGAGTTTTATGTTGGTTTTTATCATTTCGTATTTAGATATATTTAAAGAGTTATTGGTTAAAGATGAAAGTTATTGGCAAGCCATTACAATAGTACCAATAGTGTTGCTAGCCAACTTATGTTTAGGTATTTATTTCAACTTAGCTATTTGGTATAAACTAACAGATAAAACCATATATGGAATGTATTTATCAATAGTTGGAGCAATTATTACCATTGTCTTTAATCTTGTTATGATAGATAAAATAGGTTTTATAGCTTCGGCATGGGCAACTTTGGCGGCTTACGGAATCATGATGGTTTTATCATATGTTATTGGGCAAAAATATTATACAGTTCCATATGATTTAAAAAAAATATTAGGCTATTTAGTACTAGCAATTATAGTATCTATTATAAGTTTAAATACAAATGCTAATTATTATATAAACACCTTTTTAGTTTTGTTATTTTTGGCATGTATTGTTTTGTTAGAAAAAAACGAATTAAAACAATTATTAAATAGATAACATGCAAATTAAAATTATCAATAAGTCTTCACATGATTTACCAAACTATGAAACTATAGCTTCGGCTGGAATGGATTTAAGAGCTAATATTTCTGCATCTATAAATCTAAAACCTTTAGAACGAGCCATTGTAAAAACAGGCTTATTTATTGAGTTGCCCATTGGCTTTGAAGCACAAGTACGTCCAAGAAGCGGATTGGCTGCCAAAAAAGGAATTACAGTTCTAAATTCACCAGGAACGATTGATGCCGATTATAGAGGAGAAATAGGCGTAATTTTAGTCAATCTTTCCAATGAAGACTTTATAATTGAAAATGGCGAACGAATAGCACAATTAGTGATAGCAAAACACGAACGTGCCGAATGGATTCATGTCAAAGAACTATCTGAAACCTCTCGTGGAGATGGTGGTTTTGGGAGCACAGGCACAAAGTAGAGGAAGAATTAAGATTAACGATTTTTGATTTCAGAATTGAAATAGAACATATTAGTGTATTTGTGGTTAAAACAAATAAACAACTTAACGAATAAACGAATCAACTCAATAAGATGAAAATAATAGTACCAATGGCAGGACGAGGCTCTCGTTTAAGACCACATAGTTTAACAGTTCCAAAACCATTAATACCAGTTGCTGGACAGCCCATTGTTCACAGATTGGTTAAAGATATTGCTAAAGTTTTAAAACAACCTATTGAAGAAATAGCCTTTGTTTTAGGTGACCCTGCTTTTTTTGGCGATGAGGTAGTTGAGAGTTTACAAAAATTGGCAACTAATTTAGGAGCCAAAGCATCTATTTATCGTCAAGACCAACCTTTGGGCACAGGTCATGCCATTATGTGCGCCAAGCCATCTTTATCTGGGCCTGCAGTCATTGCTTATGCTGATACCTTGATTAGAGCGGAATTTGAGTTAGACCCTGCCGCAGATAGCGTTATTTGGACCAAACAAGTTGATAATCCCGAAGCTTATGGTGTAGTACAATTAAATGACCAACAAGAAATTGTTGAGTTGGTTGAAAAACCAAAAAATTTTGTGAGTGACCAAGCCGTAATAGGAATTTATTATTTTAAAGATGTTGCTATATTAAAAGAAAAGCTGCAACAAATTTTAGATGAAAACGTTACGAATGGAGGTGAATACCAAATTAATGATGGTATAAAACGCATGATGGCAGATGGTAAAATATTTAAAACGGGCACTGTTGATGAGTGGATGGATTGTGGTAATAAAGCAATAACTGTTGAAACCAATACCAGAATGTTAGGGTTTTTAAAAGCTGATGGCGATGAACAAATGATAGCTTCTTCTGTAAAAAATATCAATTCTAAAATTATTGAACCCTGTTTTATTGGCGAACATGTGGTGTTAAATAATACGACCATTGGACCCAATGTATCAGTAGGCAACAATTGTGTTATAGAAAATGCTACAATTAAAAACAGTCTTATTCAAACGCACACAACTATTAAAAATGCTCATTTAGATGACGCTATGATTGGTAATTATGTATGGTATGATGGAAATTTTAAGGCAGTGAGTCTAGGTGATTATTCTATTTTGGAATAATTCTGGAGTTTATGCTGAGTGAAGTAAAGACAGAAACTTCACAAAAATTCCGTTTGCGTTAGGGATTGCAGAGGAAAGCCCGCAGCGACCTTTTGGGAGCGAGGACTTGTAACGTAAAGCCCGACCCTTGGGTAACGCCAAAAAAAATTAATTAATGAAACATAAAATCTACATACTTCTTTTTTTCTTCGGAATGATTTTTATTCCGCAAAACAATTATGCCCAGGTAGATTTTAATAAACCAAATGATGATTTAGGAGATTTAGAAGATAAATTTCAAGAATTGTTTTTTGAAGCGTTAAAACAAAAAGGCATTGAAAACTATGACCGTTCTGTACAAGCGCTTTTAAAATGCATGGAGATAGATAATTCTCAAGCGGTTTTATATTTTGAATTAGGGAAAAATTATATTTTTCTTAAAAATTTTGGAGCTGCTGAAGATGCTTTAAAAACAGCTATTGATAAACAACCAAACAATAAATGGTATTTAGATGCTCTTTATGGTTTGTATGTGCAACAAAATGAGCAGGATAAAGCAATAAAAACATTAAAACAACTTGTAAGTTTTTATCCAGATTATAAAGAAGAGTTGGTTGCCTTATATATTTCAAATAAAAACTACAATGACGCCTTAAAATTATTGGATGAAATAGATAAACAATTAGGCATTTCGCCAGCAAGAGATTACATGCGTAATCAAATTTATGCAGCAACAGGACGCAAAAAAGACCAAATAAAAAATTTAGAAAAACGTGTTGATGATAACCCAGATAAAGAAGCTAATTATTTGGCTTTAATTTACAGATATAGTGAGAATAATGACAACGAAAAAGCTTTTGAAACAGCAAAAGAATTACTTAAAGTCAACCCTAAATCACAATTGGTTCACTTGGCGTTATATAAATTTTATTTAGATGCTAATGATGCTGAAAAAGCGATTGAATCCATGAAAATTGTCATTCAAAGTCCTCAAATAAAACCAGAATCAAAGCTTAAAGTGCTTTCAGATTTTGTGGCTTTTGTTGGAAAAAATCCTCAGTATGAACCAGCATTAGTAGAAGCAACTATCTTAGCAGGAGACACAAAAAATGTTCAATCTATTATTGAAATTGCTCAATATTATTTAACTCAAGGCGACAAATTAAAAGCGCTTCAATATTATGAAGAAGCCCAAACTATGGAAAGTAATAACTTTGCTGTTTTACGTAATACCTTGTTGTTATATATAGATTTAAAACAGTATGATTTGGCTATTGAAAAAAGTAATCAAGCCCTTGTCAAATATCCATCTCAACCCATTATCTATTTAATTAATGGAGTTGCTTTAAACGAATTAAAAAAGGCAAAAGAAGCGGCCAATATTTTAGAAACTGGCCTAGATTATATTATTGATGACACTAAAATGGAAGCCGATTTTTATAATCAATTAAGTATTGCTTATACCTTGTTGAATAATACATCTAAAGCAAAAATGTTTAGTGATAAGGCTAAACAATTAGAAACCTCAAATTAGCAAAACCTTTATGCATATAAAGAATTCTTCAATAGTTTTCATAACATTCTTTACCATTTTTTTGGTTAGTTGTAAATCTTCTAAAACCTTAAACTCAGGTTCTAGCAATTTAAATTTATCAGCCAAACAGCTTATAAAAGAAAACACGCTAAAAACTGCGGTATTTAAAACCTTATCTGCTCGCGTAAAACTTGATATAACACAAGGCGAGAAAGAAAGTCATTATACCATTAATATGCGTTTAGAAAAAGACAAGCAAATATTATTAATGTCTTCACCAATTACGGTTGTTAAGGCGCTAATAACCCCTGAAAAAGTTAGTTTTTACAATAAGTTAGATAACACGTATTTTGAAGGAGACTTTAAGTATTTAAGTGATTTATTAGGAACAGAATTAAACTTTCATAAGGTTCAAAATTTATTATTAGGAGAAGCTTTGTATGGATTAAAAGACAATTTATATGATGTATCTGTTAACGAAAAGGACTATATACTTCAACCTAAAAAGCAAAATAATCTTTTTGAATTATTTTATTTAATAAGCCCATCTCATTTTAAAATATCATCACAACAAATATCACAACCTAAAGAACAAAGACACCTTCAAATTGATTACAAATCTTATCAAGAAGTAAACAAACAAATTTTGCCAGAGCATATAAAAGTAATAGCGGTTGAAGCTACAGAAGAAATGATTTTAGAGATGGAATTTAAAGCACTATCTTTGAATGAAGATTTGCATTTTCCATTTAAAATTCCATCAGGACTTAAAGAAATTAAGCTTTAATGAATAGTAAAAATTACATAGTTAAATTGGTATTGTGCTTGCTGTTTTTAGTTTGCACCCTTGGGTTTTCTCAAAATACAAAACAACAAGAACTTGAAGAACGCAGGCAAGAATTAAGGCAAGAAATTCAGAAAATTAATCAACTTCAACAAGAAAATAAATCTAAAGAAAAATCACAATTATCATTAATTGAAAACTACAACTATAAAATTAATGTGCTTAACAATTTAATTTCTGTTACCAATCAACAAGCTAACTTATTAACGAGAGAGATTAATACAAATCAAAAAAAAATAACCAAACTTCGTGACGAGTTAAAAGCGCTTAAAGCGGATTATTCGGCCATGATTGTTAAGTCCTATAAAAGCAAAAACCAGCAAAGTAGAATTATGTTTTTACTGTCTTCAAACAATTTTAAACAAGCCTATAAGCGGTTACAATATATGAAGCAGTATTCTAATCATCAAAAACAGCAAGGACAAGAAATTAAGTTAAAAAGTGAAGAATTGCAAAGTATTAATGCCAGTTTATTAAAGCAAAAGGCAGAAAAGCAAAAGCTAGTTACAGAAAATAGAACTGTTCAAAAAACATTGGAAGATGAACGCAAACAGCATGAAATACTCATGGCTTCAATTAAGAAAAACATCAATGTTTATGCCGCACAAATAAGAGCTAAGCAACAAGAAGCAGAAAGAATTGATAGAGAAATAGAACGCATAATTAGAGAAGCCATTGTAAAGTCTAATAAAAAAGCAGGTAAACCAGCAACCACTTCAGGATTTTCGTTAACTGCTGAAGAGAAAGCGCTAGCGTCTAATTTTGTGTCTAATAAAGGAAAATTACCTTGGCCAGTTGAAAAAGGGTTTGTTACACTAAGATATGGCTCTCAACCATCACCCATTGATAAATCACTTACTATTAAGAGTAATGGCGTGCGGATTGCTACAGAAAAAGGAGCAAAGGCACGAGCCGTTTTTAATGGAGAAGTAACCAGTATTATTGTGATAAAAAACTCGAATCCTATTGTCATGATTCGTCACGGAAATTATATTACAGCCTATAAAAACCTTTCTAAAGTTTATGTAAAAGAAGGCGATAAGGTAAGCACAAAACAAGACATTGGTGAGGTGTTTACAAATCCTTCTAATGGGGATACTATTTTAAACTTTGTAATTTATGATCAAAAAGTAAATACCTTAAATCCCTCAGAATGGATTTATAAAATGTAATTACATAAATAATGCTTTTAGCTCAGTAGCTTCACTTGGCTTTATTTTTCCAGCCAACAATAAGCTTAATTGTTTTCTGCGCAAGGCAGCATCATAACGATCTTTTTCAAGTTTTGTTTCTGGGGTTACTTCAGGAACAGCAATTGGTTTTCCAGTTTCATCAACAGCTACAAACGTATAAATGGCTTCATTAGCCTTTGTTTTAGCGCCAGATTCTCTATCTTCTATCCACACATCAATAAACACTTCCATAGAGGTATTAAAAGCTCTAGAAACCTTAGCCTCAACAGTTACCACACTTCCTAATGGAACAGCTCTGTTAAATGCTACATGATTTACAGAAGCAGTAACAACAATACGTCTGGAATGTCTTCTTGCTGAAATACTAGCAGCTCTATCCATACGCGCTAATAGTTCTCCTCCAAACAAATTATTTAAAGGATTGGTTTCTCCAGGAAGAACCATATCGGTTAGAATTGTTTTTGATTGTTCAGGTGTTTTTGCTTCCATCTTGTGTTTTATTAAGAAAGCACAAAGGTAGCTTGTTTTTAGAAATTAAAGATGAAAAAAGTAATAGGGCTTAATAAAACTTGGTTTCATTAAAAAGCGAAAATCAGAAAAAAATAAGACAGAACAATTTTTAATTTTCTACTTTAATAATAACCATTCTTCCTTTATATGCTAAACTAGCACTTGATTGTAATTCTAGTTTAGCAGTATCTAGAGTATCAAATTTTTTATAATATATGAAATATTTATTGCTAACAGAATCAAAGAAAAAACCAATGTCATTAATACCATTTGATTTTAAGTCATCAATAAACAGATCTCTCTTTGTAATATCTGCATATGCACCAAGAATTAAGTAAAAACCGCTGTCTATTGTTTTGATGTTTTTTATGATTTTTATAATATTTGGGCTTTCTGAAAAATCTAAATTACTTGTACTTTTTAATGGAGACTTTACCGGATTTTTACTATCAGTTTCTGTTAAGTCTTTGGCTGTATTGGCTGTTTGGTTTTGAGCTTGAGATTTGTTAAAAGGGGTTGAGTCTGAATTTTTTTTCTCTGAATCAACTTTTAACCAAGCATCTTCATTGCTCGTTTTTCTAATATCACGTAATGCAATTAAGGCTTCTTCTGCGGTTTCATAGCTTCCATAAACAACTTCATGTAAGCCATATTTATTGACTCCAATTTTACGAGCTTTAAACCCTTCAGATATTAATTCTTCAATCTTTTTCTCACAGTTTTCTTCCAATCTAAAAGCGCCTGCAACAATATAGTAATTTCCAGTTTGTTTGGTCACATTAAACGTGACGGCAGGAAGCGGGTTTTCAATAACAAAAGTAGCTTGTTGTATTTTATTGTCAAGTTGTTGAAATGCTTTTTCTTGAGCTAATTGATTATGCGTTTCAATTTGATTGACGTAATAGTTTGAAGCCACAAAACCGCCTAACGTTAAAGCAATTAAAGCAACTGCAGCATACCTAAAATAGGGAATTGATTTTCGTTTTTCAGGTGTGAAAGCAACAGGAATTTCCTTTTCAAAAGTTTTAGCTGTTTCTTTATAAACTTCTCGAGTTATGGTAGGCGATACAAATTGAGATAAACCAAAGGCATCTGTTAAATAATTATGGTTACATGATGGCTCAAATTGTATTTTACCTTCGTTATTAAAAATAATATCGCCAATATTATTAAATGTAAGTGTTTCGCCTTGTGTTAAAAGTGCTTTTAAAATTTTAACGCGCTTTTGAATTTTTTCATTAGCAACCTCAAAAGGAATTTTTTCAATATCAGCAATATAATGTGCTAATAAGCCATCGTTTTTTTGAATTTGCTCATTAAATGATATCGTTTTTTTAGGCGGATAAAACGCATGGGTTGATACGTTTATAGTTGCTGATGAGCGTTGAGTTAAAAACGCACCAAACTCAGGCACTGTAACACATTCGTATCTATATAGTAAATCGCTGATGTAGGTCTCTAATTGCATAGAAACAAAGTTAAAAAATTATGCTTTTAGATAACATTTTAAGAAAAGTATTTATTAACATCGCAAAAATTACGTACTTGTAGGCTTTAAATCAAAGTTTTAGAATGACAGAAAACGACCTACTTCATATTCTAGCCTTGCTACATGTTACCAATGTAGGCGATGTTACCGCTAAAAAACTTATGTCGCATTGCGGATCTGCAGAAGCTGTATTTAAAGAAAAAAAGCATAAACTTTTAAAAATAGATGGTATTGGAAGCGTTACCATTAATGATCTTTTTGAATCACATCATCTCAAAGCCGCTGAAAACGAACTTAAGTATATTAAAGACAATCATATTAAATACTTGTATTTTGAAAGCCAAGAGTATCCAGAGAAATTAAAACACTGTATTGATGGGCCTGTTTTATTGTTTCAATCTGGTAACATTCATTTAAAAAATCAACCTATTATTAGTATTGTTGGAACTAGACAAATAACCACGCAAGGAATAGCTTTTTGCGAAAAACTGGTTGAACAATTAACGGTCTATAATCCAGTAATTGTATCTGGTTTTGCTTACGGAACAGACATTACAGCACATAAAGCGGCTTTAAAGAATAAGTTGCAAACCATAGGATGTTTAGCGCATGGGCTTAATCAAATTTATCCCAAAGTGCATAAAAAATATGTGGCTGATATGGAACAAAATGGTGGATTCTTCACCGATTTTTGGAGTAGTGATACCTTTGATAAAAACAATTTTTTAAAACGAAACCGGATTATTGCAGGTTTGAGTGAAGCAACTATTGTAATTGAATCGGCCGAAAAAGGAGGAAGTTTGGTAACTGCCGATATTGCTAATTCGTATAATCGCGATGTATTTGCGGTTCCTGGAAGAACAACAGATTCGCAAAGTATTGGATGTAATAATTTAATTAAATATCAAAAGGCGATGATGCTTACCAATCCAATGGACGTTCCTTATCTTTTAAATTGGCAATTAGAAGATGCCGTGAAGCCAAGCATTCAAAAACAATTATTTGTAGAACTAGATGACCAAGAAAAAATCATTTATAATTACCTTAAAGAAAATGAAAAACAACATCTTGATACTATAGCGTTAAGTTGCCAAATGCCTATTTTTAAAGTAGCAAGTGTGTTGTTGAATATGGAATTAAAAGGAGTTATTAGACCTTTACCAGGAAAATTATTTGAGCTTATTTAGTTTTTTATATTCAAGCAAAAAGTTAATCATAATACCTATAATTATTACAACTCCAATGGCCACAATCCAAATGTTACCTTTATCAGATAGGCATTGTGATAAAATCATAAATCCTTGAGAAAGCGTCATTAAAATAGTAAACCAAATGAGTTTTTTCATTCTTAATATCCAGTTTTTTCTCTGACTCTTTTTAAAACATCATTAGCCACTATTTTAGCCTTTTCTGCACCAATGGTTAAAGCCTCATCAATGTCACTTAAATGATTCATAAAATGGTTATAACGCTCACGTTGCACGGCAAATTTATCAACAATCAATTCAAATAAAGCTTGTTTAGCATGGCCATAACCATAGTTGCCTTGTTCGTAATGGGCTTTCATGGTTTCAATTTGAAAATCATTGGCCAATAAACTATAAATAGCAAAACAGTTACAAGTTTTCCAATCTTTCGGTTCTTCAAGTGGTGTGCTATCGGTTTCAATAGACATAATCTGTTTACGTAACTTCTTATCATCTAAAAAAATATTGATAGTATTGTCTCTACTTTTACTCATTTTTTCACCATCAGTTCCTGGAATTAACATGGTATTTTCCTGTACTTTTCCTTCTGGTAACACAAACGTTTCGCCCATTTTTGAGTGAAAACGTGAAGCCACATCGCGTGTCATTTCTATGTGTTGTAATTGGTCTTTTCCAACGGGCACAATATTGGCGTCATACAATAAAATGTCGGCTGCCATAAGCATTGGGTATGTAAATAAACCCGCATTTACATCTTCAAGTCTATCGGCTTTATCTTTAAAACTATGTGCTAAGGTTAATCGCTGATATGGGAAAAAGCAACTTAAATACCAAGACAATTCTGTTACTTGAGGCACATCGCTCTGTCTGTAAAACACGGTTTTTTCTATATTTAAACCAAAGGCTAACCAAGTGGCAGCTGTAGAATAGGTGTTGTCTCTTAACTCTTTAGCATCTTTAATTTGAGTTAAAGTATGCAAATTTGCAATGAACAAAAACGAATCATTTTTGGGATCATTGGCCATTTCAATCGCTGGTATTATAGCACCTAAAATATTGCCCAAATGTGGTGTTCCTGTACTTTGTATGCCTGTAAGTATTCTTGCCATAATATTACCTGCGAAAGCAGGTATCTTTTTTAAGAGTTAAACGAAAGAAGCAAAGGTAATTTTTTTAGTAGAATTGCTCAATACAAATGTGTATTTTTGGACAACATGAAGATTTTTAAATACATTTTTTGGGTTTTATACCGCATTTGGTTTTACATTCTTGTAGCACTGCCAATTATAATTATGTTTCCGTTGCTTATAATTTCTATTTTAAAGGAATCGTGGTATCCTTACTTTTTTAAGTTAGCCAGAATTTGGTCCAAATTTATTTTGATTGGAATGGGTTTTAAAGTAAAAATTGAAATTCAGCAAACTCCAGAAAAAGATAAAAGCTATATGTTTATTGGCAACCATACATCCATGGCAGATATTATGCTTATGCTTGTTTCTGTAAAAAATCCATTTGTATTTGTTGGCAAAAAAGAACTAGCTAAAATTCCGCTTTTTGGATTTTTCTATAAACGCACTTGTATTTTGGTTGATAGGAGTTCAGCCAAAAGTAGACAAGCTGTTTTTTTAAGAGCGCAACGACGATTAAAATCTGGATTAAGTATTTGTATTTTTCCAGAAGGAGGCGTGCCCGAAGAACATATTATGTTAGATGAGTTTAAAGATGGCGCTTTTAGATTGGCAATTAACCATCATATCCCTATTGTGCCAATAACTTTTGGAGATAATAAAAAACGGTTTTCTTATACCTTTTTTAGTGGTGGACCAGGAAAAATGCGTGTAAAAATTCATGAGTTTTTAGACACAAAAACGTTGAGTATTAATGATACAAAAAGTTTAAACTCCAAAGCAAAGGAAATTATTTTAAACCAACTTATGGTTTATTCAAAATAAAAACTGCTCTTGGGAGAGAGCAGTTTTCTTGATATTTCTCCAAGAGTTTTAAAGAAATATCGAGGCCTAACCAAAAACCTAAAATTTAAATCCAATTCCTGTATAAACACCTATAAAATAGGGTTTAAAATTGCCAGAAGTATTATTAAAAGTGTTGATTTGATATTTAAATAAAGGCTCTAAATTCAAATCTAATTTTTTAGTTATTTTGTAATTTAATCCTAAACCTAAATTAGCGCTATAGCTTACTTTGTTTAAGTTTGTAGCTTCTCCAATTTTAGTTCGTTGTCCTTCAAATTCAGAAAATAATTCATTGCTGCTTAATATGAATGAACTAAAACCACCGATAACATTAAAACCAAATTTTTTATTGATGATAGCATATTCAATTTCTAATGGAATTTCAATATATCCTAAAGATTGATTAATGGATGTATTAGACGTTTTTATGAAGGTTTCATTAGTTTCAACGCTTAAACTTTCACCACTGATAAGAGAGATGTCTGTATCAATATTTCTTAAAGCACTAGCGTTTGATTGAATTCCAACGGACTCAAAAACAACTACATTATTGGTATTGTATCCTAAATTAACCTTGTTAATTCCAGAACGAATACTAAGTTTATTGTTGATAGCATAACTTGCGCTAACACCATAACTCATTGTAACTTCACCGTTTTTTGTATTATCATTAAATTGAGCATCTAAAGAAGAACCCTTACCAAGACTATTAAAATACACAGGAGCAGCATTGGTAGCTAAACGCCATTTGTTTAAGTTCTTATCTTCATCCTCTTTTTTTGTTTCAGCAATAGCATCTTCAATAGATATTTTATTGTTTTCTGTGGTTTTGTTTATCAAAGGGTTTTCTTCTTGTTTGCTGTTTTCTGCAATAACAGAGGTATTATTTTTTATTGCATTTTGGGTCTCATTTGTTTTATAGGTTTCTAAAAGGACTTCTGTGTTTTTTATGGAGCTTTTTTCGTTTGTTTTATTTGATGCAACATTGCCTTCATTAGTTATTGATTGCATTTCTGAAACCTGATTTTTAGTTGTAAAATTGTTCGTTTTGTTTTTTAAATTTGATTTTTGAGATGAGTTATTTGAAATTATAGTAGTTTGATGACTTTTTGCTGGTTGACTGGTTATGCTGTTTTTAAGGTCTTCGGATTCATTACTTGAAACTTTGTTAGTACCGCTATTTTCATTAAAATCATTAGCATTGTTGGGTTTCTCAGATTTTGTTGAAGATTCTTCTTTAGTGTTTGTAATTTGATTTGTAGGAATTACTAAGTCTTCGTTGTTAAAATACAGTATTCCTATAGTTAAGAATGCTAATAGTAAAGCTGCTACGCCAGCATAACGCCACCAAATAGGAATGATTCGTCGTTTCTTTTTATTTTGATTGAGTTTAGTTTCAATGTTTTGCCAAACAGCATCACTTGGTGTGGCTTCAAAATCTTTAAAGCTTTCTTGAAACAACCTGTCAATATGTTTTTTTTCTTTCATTATAACGATTGTAAACTTTTTGTTGTTTTATAGTTTTCAATGGTTTTCATCAATATCTGTCTAGCACGTGCTAGATTAGATTTTGAAGTACCTATATTTATATCTAGCATGTTAGCTATGTCATTATGAGAATAACCATCAAGAACGTATAAGTTAAAAACAAGCCTATATCTGTCTGGCAACTCTTGTATTATTTGTAAAAGATAGTCTAAAGAAATAGACTCATCATCTATTTCTATTTCAACATCTTCTACAACATCTTCGCTAATAATTTCAAAAACTTTTTCTTGCCGGTAGCGTTGTAAAACGGTATTAACAGTAACTCGTTTTAGCCAACCTTCAAAAGAGCCTTTGTGTTTGTATTGTTCAATTTTTTTATAAATGGTCAAAAAAGCATCTTGCAAATTATCTTCTGCTTCTGTATAGTTTCTTGAATACTTTAAGCATATTGAAAATAGTTTACTCGAAAAGAGTTTATACAATTCACTTTGCGCTTGAGTATCATTAATTTTACAATTTTCTATGAGTTGCTCCAAACTCAAATTAATCACGTTTTAATTAAAAATTTATTTAATCTATAACCGGTACTTCAATGGTTAAATATTGGTCAACATCATTATCATCAACACCTTGCCAGAATTTAAAAATGTAACTACCATTGCTTGTTACTATAAAATTAAATGTTGCTTCTACTAATTCATCTGTAAGGTCTGTACAATTATTGTCAATATAATCATAATTTATAACTGCTACGGTACGCTCATTGTTGTTTTTTAAATAGTAAAATTCCCTAAAAGTGTGACAAGCAGAAGGTTTAAAATAGCTAACGGTAATAGGATATGTTTCTCCTAAAGTAAACGAATCCGGAATATCAACACTTTCTATTGGTAAAATTTCTAAATTATAATTAACAGAATTGTCATCCAGACTACATGCAAATAAAATTAGAAATAAACTTGATAAGAATAACTTTTTCATTGCAATATTGTTTAATTTGATTTTTTATACAATAGATGCTAAGAAGGTGAAAAGGTTGCGTATTTAAATAAAAAAGCCCCAGTGATTTGGGACTTATTTAACTATTTTAAAGCTTTTAAAAGGGCTTTAATTTTATTTTCCAGTTCGTCTTGAAGTTCTGGATTATCTTGAATGAGCGCTTTAACAGCATCTCTACCTTGACCTAGTTTTGTCTCATCATAACTAAACCAAGACCCACTTTTTTTAATGATTTCATGTTCAACAGCAATATCTAAAATCTCTCCTACTTTTGAGATGCCTTCGCCATACATAATATCAAACTCTGCTGTTTTAAATGGTGGAGCTACTTTGTTTTTTACAACTTTAACTTTTGTTTTATTACCAGTTACATTCCCGTCAGTTTCTTTAATTTGTGTAGAACGTCTTATATCTAAACGAACGGACGCATAAAATTTTAAAGCATTCCCACCAGTAGTTGTTTCTGGGTTTCCAAACATGACTCCAATTTTTTCACGCAATTGGTTAATAAAAATAACGGTACAATTTGTTTTGCTAATAGAAGCAGTTAATTTTCTTAAAGCCTGAGACATTAATCTAGCATGTAAACCCATTTTAGAGTCGCCCATTTCACCTTCAATTTCACTTTTTGGTGTTAAAGCAGCTACTGAGTCAATCACTACAATTTCTATGGCGCCAGAGCGTATTAAGTTATCTGTAATTTCAAGAGCTTGCTCGCCATTATCAGGTTGAGACATAATTAAATTATCAATATCAACGCCTAATTTTGCAGCATAAAATCTATCAAAAGCATGTTCAGCATCAATAAAAGCAGCAATACCACCAGCTTTTTGAACTTCAGCAATAGCATGCAAAGTTAAGGTTGTTTTTCCTGATGATTCTGGTCCATAAATTTCAATAACTCTCCCACGTGGATAACCGCCAACACCTAATGCAATGTCTAAACCAAGAGAACCAGAAGGAATGGCTTCAACATCAACAACTGCTTGATCGCTCATTTTCATTACGGTTCCTTTTCCGTAAGCTTTATCTAATTTATCTAATGTAAGTTTAAGTGCTTTTAATTTTGCTTCTTTTTCGCTGCTCATTTCTAATTTTATTTTCTAAGTAATTGATGCTAAAATAATACATCTTTTGTCACAATACAATTTTATCACGCAACCTTTTTATACATTATGCATCTTAATTAAAAAATGGGAAATTTTTTGCTGTGAAAAAGAACCAATTTCTATTTAAAAATTAGTACTAACTCAAACAACGAAAAAGCACTTTATGTAATGTAAAGTGCTTTTTTTATGAGATATTGCTAAAGGTTTTTAAAAAAATGTACCTTTGCACCTTTAAATATTCTTTAACCTTAAAACATTCGTATAGCATGCAACTGTACAATAAATTAAGCGCAAAAGAAAGAGCAGAATTAATCGATCAGGCAGGAAAAAATCGATTAACACTTTCTTTTTATCAATATGCCAAAATTGGCAATCCTCAAGTTTTTAGAGATCACTTGTTTATTACTTGGAACGCCTTAGATGTTCTTGGTAGAATTTATGTAGCTCATGAAGGTATTAATGGCCAGTTATCACTTCCAGCAGACAGATTTAATGAATTTAAAGAACACCTTGATAGTATTTCTTTTTTGCAAGGTATTCGGTTAAATATAGCTATTGAACAAGACAACAAATCATTTTTAAAACTAAAAGTAAAAGTACGTGACAAAATTGTTGCTGATGGGTTAAATGATGATACGTTTGATGTAACCAATAAAGGGATTCATTTAGCTGCTGAACAATTCAATCAAATTATTGAAGATGAAAACACGATTTTGGTTGACATGCGAAATCATTACGAAAGCGAGATAGGCCATTTTAAAAATGCTGTTACGCCAGATGTAGATACGTTTAGAGACTCATTAGATATTATTGAAGAAGACTTAAAAGACCATAAAGAAGATAAAAACTTGGTGATGTATTGTACTGGAGGTATTCGTTGTGAAAAAGCCAGCGCCTATTTTAAACATAAAGGGTTTAAAAACGTCTTTCAATTAGAAGGTGGCATTATTGAATACACTAGACAAGTAAAAGAGAAAAATTTAGAAAACAAATTTATAGGGCAAAATTTTGTTTTTGATGATAGAAGAGCAGAACGTATAAGTGATGATATTATAGCTAACTGCCATCAATGTGGAGAACCTTTTGATGTGCATACCAATTGCGCTAATGACGCCTGCCATTTATTATTTATTCAGTGTGATGCTTGTAAAATAGAAATGAATAATTGCTGCTCAACAACTTGCAAAGACATTCATGCCTTGCCTTATGAAGAACAAAAAGCCTTAAGAAAAGGGCAAGGTAACAGCAATGATATTTTCAAAAAAGGACGCGCTGAGCATTTGTCCTATAAAAAGGATTTGAGAAATATTTTTGAGATTTTAAAGAAAAAGGAAGCTTAAAACTTTTATCATGCAGAAAATTGAATTAATGGCGCCTGCCGGAAATTTTGAATCGTTACAAGCCGCTTTAGACAATGGAGCCGATTCTGTGTATTTTGGTGTGGAGCAACTAAATATGCGCGCAAGAGCATCTATAAATTTTACTTTGGATGATTTACCGGAAATTTCAAAGCGTTGTCAAGCAAAAAAGGTTAGAACTTATTTAACGCTTAATACAATCATTTATGACCACGATTTGTCTATTGTAAAGACTCTAATCAATAAAGCTAAAGAATCAGGAATTACAGCCGTTATTGCCATGGATCAAGCGGTTATTATGGCGGCTAGAGAAGTTGGTATGGAGGTACATATTTCAACCCAAATAAACATCACCAATATAGAAACAGTTAAGTTTTATGCCTTGTTTGCTGACACTATGGTTTTGAGTAGAGAACTCAGTTTAAGACAAGTAAAAAAGATTACAGAGCAAATTGAAAAAAACCAAATTAAAGGTCCTTCAGGGAAACTAATTGAGATTGAAATTTTTGGTCATGGCGCTTTGTGTATGGCAGTTTCAGGGAAGTGTTATATGAGTTTGCATTCGTATAATTCCTCGGCAAACCGCGGTGCTTGTAAACAAAATTGCAGAAAAAAATATACGGTGATTGAACAAGAAACAGGGTTTGAAATGGAGATTGATAATGAATATATCATGTCTCCCAAGGACTTATGTACTATTGATATTTTAGATCAGGTGGCTGATGCAGGCATTAAGGTTTTAAAAATAGAAGGAAGAGGAAGAGCACCTGAATATGTTGCAAAAGTTATTTCATGTTACCGAGCAGCCATTGATAGTTTAGAAACAGGAACCTACGAAAAAGGAAAAGTAATTGATTGGATGTTAGAACTTGAAAAGGTATACAATCGTGGTTTTTGGAATGGCTATTATTTAGGTCAAAAACTTGGTGAATGGAGTGTAGGTTCGGGTTCTCACGCTACTCAAAAGAAAGTTTATATTGGAAAAGGAACACACTTTTTTCCAAAACCACAAATAGGCGAATTTAAAATTGAAGCTTATGATATTTCAATAGGAGACACCATTTTAATTACTGGGCCAACAACTGGAGCTAAAGAAGTTGAGGTTAATGATATGATGGTAAACGACAAAAAGTTAGCTAAAGGTTCTAAAGGAGATTTGGTTACCATTCCATTAGGTTTTAGAATTAGGCCTTCTGATAAATTGTACAAAATTGTAGAAAATAAAGTGGAAGCTTAATGGTTGTTATCACATTACAACGTAACAAATGTATAGGATGCAACTACTGTGTGGAGTTGGCACCCAAACAATTTCAAATGTCAAAAAAAGACGGGAAATCGGTTTTATTGCATGCCAATGATAAAAAAGGGTTTTTTACCTTAAAATCTAACGAAGACATTATTTTTGAGGATTGTGAAAATGCTTCAAAAGCATGTCCTGTAAAAATAATTAGTGTTAAATTAATTTAGAATTCAAAACAATTAAATTCATTTTTAACGTTTATAATCATAATTAAACTTCTATTTTAAAGTAAGCATAATAATCTTATCTTTACCTTTTAAAATAATTATAAACCTTCATTCGTAATAATTTTTATTAACGAATTCAACATATAAAAAATATGGCTTGTAACAGTTGCTCAACTGATGATGGCAGTCCGCCAAAAGGATGTAAAAATAACGGCACTTGTGGCACCGATAGTTGTAATAAACTAACGGTTTTTGATTGGCTTGCAAATATGTCGCTTCCTAACGGAGAAAAACCTTTTGATTGGGTTGAGGTTCGTTTTAAAAACGGCAGAAAACACTACTATAAAAACACTGAAAATTTAACTTTAAGTATTGGTGATGTTGTAGCTACACAAGCGCAATCTGGTCATGATATTGGAATGGTTACTCTTACCGGTGAATTGGTCCGCGTTCAAATGAAACGTAAAAACTTTTCCCAAGAAAGTGAAGAAATTTTAAAAATTTACAGAAAAGCTAGCCAAAAAGATATAGATATTTGGTCTGATGCCAGAGATAAGGAAGAGCCAATGAAGGTAAAGGCTCGTCAATTTGCTATCGACTTAAAGCTAGCCATGAAAATTTCTGACATTGAATTTCAAGGCGATGCAAGCAAAGCCACTTTTTATTATACAGCCGAAGATAGAGTAGATTTTAGAGAGCTCATTAAACTTTTTGCAAAAGAGTTTAGAACTCGTATTGAAATGAAACAAGTTGGGTTTCGTCAAGAAGCATCAAGACTTGGTGGTATTGGTTCGTGCGGAAGAGAATTATGTTGCTCAACATGGTTAACAGATTTTCGTTCAGTAAGTACTTCAGCGGCAAGATATCAGCAACTGTCACTAAATCCTCAAAAATTAGCCGGACAATGTGGGAAATTAAAATGCTGTTTAAATTATGAGTTAGACACGTATTTAGATGCGTTAAAAGATTTCCCTAAAACAGAAATTAAACTTCTAACAGAAAAAGGAACAGCAGTTTGCCAAAAAACCGATATTTTCAAAGGGCACATGTGGTATGCTTATGAAGGCGAATGGATGAA
This sequence comes from Flavobacteriaceae bacterium, assembly GCA_021739635.1. GTDB lineage: Bacteria > Bacteroidota > Bacteroidia > Flavobacteriales > Flavobacteriaceae > Yeosuana. The sequence continues at coordinate 45,633 of JAIPBH010000012.1, forward strand.
CTGGCATAAAATAACTACTGACCAAGCCAATGAAATTATTAGTCTTAATAAAAAAAATCAAAAGGTTGCTAGTTTAGAAGAATACGCTTCAGAGTTGATGGAAGATACTAAAACTGAATTTGAAAACGTTGTTGGTCAAGATAGTTTAACACGCTTTGATAGTCCAAAACCCAATAATAAACGTAAAAACAAGAGAAACAATAAAAATAAAAGAAAACCTCAAAACACTAAAAATGATGCGAAATAGTGTATTGTTATTTGTTTTAGCCTTTTCTTTTATTGTGGTGTCTTGTGATTCTAAGCGAGTTTATGACCAATATAAATCTGTTCCAGATGAATGGAATAAAGACTCTATAATTTCGTTTAAAATAAATCCACCAGACTCAACAAAGGCCTATAATTTATTTGTGAATTTAAGAAACACCAATAATTACAAGTACAGCAACATATTTTTAATTGTTGAAATGGTTTTTCCTCACGGTAAAACCATCAAAGACACTTTGGAATATAGAATGGCTGACCCAAGTGGTAAATTATTAGGCACAGGCCTAATGGATATTAAAGAAAACAAGCTTTGGTATAAAGAAGAAGTTGTGTTTAAAGAGGCAGGAGAATACAAGGTAAATATTCAGCAGGCCATGAGAGAAAACGGGAAAGTAAACGGAGTTGTTTCTTTAGAAGGTATTACAGATATTGGTTTTAGAATAGAAAATCCAACGAGCAATTAATTTTAAGTATGGCAAAAGCAAAAAAAACAGAAAACACTCAAGGGTTTGATACATATGTGCGTTGGTTTTGGATGTTGTTTTCAGCAGGAATTCTATTTGTAATTCTAGTTTTTTCATTAGCATCATGGGGCGTTTTTGGAGAACTTCCAGATCATACACAATTAGAAAACACTGATACAAATCTAGCAACAGAAATCATCTCTTCTGATGGGAAAACATTAGGAAAATTTTATTTAAATGATAATAGAACGCCAATAGGTTTTGATGAATTACCAAAACATTTGGTGGATGCTTTAATTGCTACTGAAGATGCTAGATATTATGAACATTCTGGTATAGATTTAAGAGGTACTTTACGAGCTATTTTTAAATTAGGTCAAGGTGGTGGAGCAAGTACCATTTCACAACAATTAGCAAAGCAATTATTTCATGGAGAAGGTTCTAAAAACACGTTAGGAAGATTAACCCAAAAAATAAAAGAGTGGATTATTGCTATCCGTTTAGAGCGTCAATATACCAAAGAAGAAATCATAGCTCAATATTTTAATATTTATGATTTTGGGAATAATGCCGATGGTATTAGAAGTGCATCCAGAATTTATTTTGGGAAAGAACCTAAAGATTTAGATATAAAAGAATCTGCTATGTTGGTTGGGATGTTTAAAAATTCGTCTCTTTATAATCCTAGACCAAACAAAAATCCTACTGGAGTCAAAAACAGGCGCAATGTTGTATTAGCTCAAATGGAAAAATATGATTATATAACAGAACAGGTAAAAGATTCACTTCAAAAAACAGAATTAGATTTAAATTACAATCCAGAATCACATCGAGAAGGCATTGCCACTTATTTTAGAACGTATTTAGATGGGTTTATGAAAGATTGGATAAAAAACAATCCAAAGCCAGACGGAACAAAATGGAGTTTATACAATGATGGCTTAAAAGTATATACAACCATTGATTCCAGAATGCAACAATATGCAGAAGATGCTGTACAACAGCATATGCCTAGGTTGCAATCAGAGTTTTTTAATCAAAATACACCTAGTAGAAATCCTACGGCTCCTTTTTTAGAGCTTGATCAAAGTGAGATTGACGCGTTGATGAATCGTTCTATGAAACAGTCTGAGCGTTGGAGAAAAATGAAATATGATTTAGGAAAGTCTGATGCCGAAATAAAAGCATCTTTCTACAAACCAACTCAAATGAGTATTTTCTCTTGGAAAGGAGAAATTGATACCATCATGAAGCCAATAGATTCAATGCGTTATTATAAATCTTTTTTACATACGGGCTTAATGTCAATGGATCCACAAACAGGCCATGTTAAAGCTTGGGTAGGTGGGATTAATTACAGACATTTTCAGTATGACCATGTAAAAACGGGTAAGCGTCAAGTAGGTTCAACATTTAAACCTTTTGTGTATTCAGCGGCTATTGATCAGTTACATTTATCTCCATGCGATATGCTTCCAAGGTCACAAATAACCATTGAAGCAGGTAAATATGGAAATCCTGAATCATGGTCGCCAAAGAATTCTGATGGTGATTATGGAGGCTTTATGACTTTAAAAGATGCCTTAGCAAATTCTGTTAATACTATTACAGCAAGAGTTATGGACAAAGTAGGACCACAACCAGTTGTAGATTTAGTTAAGAAATTAGGGGTTGAATCAGAAGTACTTGCTGTCCCATCAATAGCCTTAGGAACAGCAGATTTAAGCGTTTACGAAATGGTAGGAGCTTATGCAACTTTTGCAAATAAAGGTGTTTATACAAAACCAGTAATGGTCACTACTATAGTAGATAAAAACGACACTGTTTTATACCAATTTACCCCAGAAACCAGAGATGTTTTAAGTGAAGAAACTGCTTATGTAACGGTTAAGCTTATGGAAGGAGTTACCCAATCTGGTTCAGGTGCAAGATTACGAACATCAGGAGCAGAAGCATATAGGGCCGATTATAGAGAGGTAATAACTGGTTATCCGTATCAGTTTACAAATCCAATTGCAGGAAAAACTGGTACAACTCAAAACCAAAGTGATGGTTGGTTTATGGGAATGGTACCTAATTTGGTAACTGGTGTATGGGTTGGTGCAGAAGATAGAGCAGCTCATTTTAGAACCATTACATATGGACAAGGAGCTGCTATGGCATTACCAATGTGGGGCATTTATATGAAAAGTTGTTATGCTGATAAGGACTTAAATGTTTCTTTGGCTGATTTTGATGTTCCTGTTGATCTTTCTATAAATGTAGATTGCACTAATGCTTCTGCAGAAAATGCTGATGGAACTAAGGTTAAGGATGACGTTCCAGATGACTTAGACTTTTAAAAATCAAGAGCCATTCTTTTTAGAATGGCTTTTTTATTTTGTATTTTTAAAACAACAAAACTAAACATAATGATTAATAAGAAAGTAGCAAACGTTCATGTAGCACTTCAAGGCATTTCAAATAATATGACTTTAATGATTGGAGGCTTTGGGTTAAGCGGTATTCCAGAAAATGCTATTGCTAAATTGGTAAAACTTGGTGTTTCAGAATTAACATGTATTTCAAATAATGCAGGCGTTGATGATTTTGGTTTAGGACTTTTACTTCAAAACAAACAAATCAAGAAAATGATATCATCTTATGTTGGTGAGAATGATGAATTTGAGCGTCAAATGCTTTCAGGTGAATTAGAGGTAGAATTAATACCTCAAGGCACTTTAGCAGAACGCTGTAGAGCAGCTCAAGCGGGTTTTCCAGCTATATATACACCAGCGGGTTTTGGAACAGAAGTAGCCATTGGAAAAGAAACTAGAGAGTTTGATGGGAAAATGTATGTTTTGGAGCATGCTTTTAAAGCAGACTTTTCCTTTGTAAAAGCATGGAAAGGAGATGAAGCAGGAAACTTAATTTTTAAAGGAACTGCAAGAAATTTTAATCCAAACATGTGCGGCGCAGCAACTATAACGGTTGCTGAGGTTGAAGAGTTATTACCAGTAGGAAGTTTAGACCCAAATCAAATTCACATTCCAGGAATATTTGTGCAGCGCATTTTTCAAGGTGAAGTTTATGAGAAACGAATTGAACAAAGAACCGTTAGACAAAAAGTATAAGTATGTTAGATAAAATAGGTATTGCTAAACGTATTGCAAAAGAGGTAAAAGATGGGTATTATGTAAATCTAGGAATTGGTATTCCAACTTTGGTAGCCAATTTTGTAAGAGATGATATTGAAGTTGAATTTCAAAGTGAGAATGGAGTTTTAGGAATGGGACCATTTCCTTTTGATGGAGAAGAAGATGCAGATATTATTAATGCAGGAAAGCAAACAATTACAACCTTACCAGGAGCTAGTTTTTTTGATTCAGCTATGAGTTTTTCTATGATTAGAGGGAAGCATGTTGACCTTACTATTTTAGGAGCTATGGAAGTGTCTGAAAATGGAGATATTGCCAATTGGAAAATTCCTGGTCATATGGTAAAAGGTATGGGTGGCGCTATGGATTTGGTAGCAAGTGCTGAGAATATTATTGTAGCTATGATGCATACCAATAAAGCTGGAGAGTCTAAATTACTTAAAAGATGCTCTCTTCCATTAACAGGTGTAGGCTGTGTCAAAAAAATTGTTTCTAATTTGGCTGTTATAGAAGTTACAGATATAGGGTTTAAACTTTTAGAACGAGCACCAGGTGTATCTGTTGAGGAGATTGTAATAGCTACAGAAGGGACTTTAATTGTTGAAGGAGATATCCCAGAAATGATACTTTAAACACATAAAAAGTAAGAAAAATAATCCGTTAATTAGATTTAATTGCATTTCATCGATTTTTAACAGTTTTTTGACGAAATAATAAATTTTTTTACTACTTTTATAATCCCCAAATAAACCAAATTATAATAAAACAGATTCCCAAATCTACCATAAACTAACAACTTATGAATTTTGCAACAAAACTACCAGAACAACCTACAAATATTGATAGTAAATTTAAAGAAACTCTCCGTGAGAATTTACGTTTTTTAAAAAGTTTAATGTATCTAACAAAAAAAGTGTTTATGCTATAAACCTTTAAAAAGCATGTATGATCAGTTAATTTTTTTCAACGAAACTTACTTTCATTTGCTCTCTAATTTATATTCAATAATTACAGATGTTATAAGATTATCGAGTTTATCTTTTATAAAAAGAGGCCATAAATTTTTTCTATTTTAGATTGGGTTTTTATACCAGAAATTACTAATCAAATATCTTCACAAATTTTAATTACGGATTTACCGTAATTGTTAATAACATATTTATAAAGCTCATATTTTTTTTTAGTTATTTAAATAAAAGAAGTTATTTTTAGAATCAATTTTGCTATTAACTAACTTAAAATCAATAACTATTATGAAGAAAAATTTCCTTCCATTTCTTTTTTGTTTATTTACTTTATTCTCTTTCTCACAAAACAATTCTTTATGGGAAAAAGTGACAACAATTACCAATAACTCTAAAGTTAAAACAAGTAATAAAACAATAAAAAACCCACAGGTTTATTCTCTAAACATAGAAAGTTTAATAGATGAACTAAGTAAAGCACCAAACCGCAGTAGTAAATCAAGAAAATCTAGCGTAGTAATCTCTTTTCCAGCATCTGATGGAGTTTTTAAAAATTATAGAATAATTGAAGCCTCAAATTTTGATACTGAGTTGCAAGCAAAGTACCCTAATATTAGGTCATATGCAGGTCAAGGAATTGAAGACCCATCAGAGGTTATTAGATTTAGTGTTTCTCCACAAGGTTTACAAAGTATGACTTTGTCAACAAATCAAAAAGCTACTTTTATTGAGCCATACACAGAAGACGCATTGTATTATACAGTTTTTGACAGATCTCAAAAAAAGGATACAGATGATGGTTTTGTTTGTGAAGTAACCAATGAGATGAATAAAACCTTGAATAAAGGAGCATCAACGATGAAAAATGCAGATGATTCTATTCTTAGAACCTATAGATTGGCAATGTCTGCAACAGGAGAATACACCGCGTACCACGGAGGAACTAAGGCTGCAGCTTTAGCAGCAATGAATGCAACAATGACTAGAGTAAATGGTGTATTTGAAAATGATTTTAATGTGACTATGGTTTTAATTGCTAATACAGATGCTGTCATTTATACAAATTCAAGTACAGACCCCTATGGCAGTACAACAACAAATTATAACAGTCAATTACAATCTACTTTAACAAGTGTTATTGGTGAAGCAAATTATGATATTGGGCATTTAGTTGCAAATCTTCAAAATAATGGTAACGCAGGTTGTATAGGATGCGTATGTACTAATGGACAAAAGGGTAGTGGATGGACTTCATACAGCACACCATCAGGAGTTAATTTTGATATTGATTATGTGGCTCATGAAATGGGACATCAATTTGGTGCTAACCACACTTGGACATTTAATGGCAATGAAGGGTCAGGAGCTCAAATGGAACCAGGAAGCGGCTCAACTATTATGGGTTATGCAGGAATTACAGGAGCAACCTATGATGTACAACCACATAGTGATGCTTATTTTCACGCAAAATCTATTCAGCAAGTTACAGATTATGTAAAAAGCACAAGTTGTCAAACAGATACTAATACAGGTAATGCTGTTCCAACCGTAAATGCAGGAACTGATTTTACAATTCCAAAAGGAACACCCTTTGTTTTAACAGGAATAGGTTTAGACGCTAACCCTGGAGATGTTCTAACTTTTTGTTGGGAACAATTTGACCAAAACAATGCAGTCACAAAATTACCTAGTACAACAGCAACTGCAGGTGTTGCTTTTAGAAGTTATTTGCCAACCACAGATAATAAACGGTATTTTCCTAATTTGTCTGTAGTTAAAACGGGCGCGACATCATGGACTTGGGAAGCTGTACCAAATGTTGCAAGAACTTTAAATTTCCGTTTAACGGTAAGGGATAACAGAGCTGGAGGAGCAGCAAATAATAGTGATGATATGATTGTATCAGTTAATGGTACAGCTGGGCCATTTGTTGTTAACTCACCAAATACTAATATTGTATGGAATGTTGGAACAACTCAAAGCGTTACATGGGCAGTTGCTGGTACAACAGCAAATGGAGTGAATGCTGCAAATGTTGATATTTTCTTATCAACCGATGGAGGAGAAACCTATCCTATTGCATTAGCAACAGGTGTTCCTAACAACGGTTCTGCAGATATTTTAGTTCCTAATAATGTTGGAACCCAGAATCGAATCATGGTGAAAGGTTCAAATCACATTTTCTTTGATATTTCTAATACAAATTTTTCTATAGAAGGTCAGGTAGTTTGTAATGCAACCGTTCCAACAGGATTGTCAGCTTCTAATATTAGTACAAACTCTGCAAACATTTCTTGGGGAGCAGTTCCAGGAGCATCATATGATTTGCAATATAGACAAGTTGGAGCAGGTTCTTGGACTACTGTTGCAGTTAATGGTATTTCTCAAGCATTATCTGGATTAAGTCCTTTAACTCAATATGAGGCTCAAGTAAGAAGTAAATGTCCAGATAATGCCACATCAATTTATAGTAGTTCTATTAACTTTACAACGAGCGATGTCCAATTAAATTATTGTTCTTCTGCAAGTACCAACGTTAACGATGAGTATATTGGTCGTGTTCAATTAAACACTATTAATAATGCTTCTGGAGCTCAGTTTTATAGCGATTTTACAGCAGTTTCTACTACATTAACCAAAGAGTCACAATATACTATTTCTATAACACCAACTTGGACTGGTACTGTATATAACGAAGGATATTCGGTTTGGATTGATTACAACAGAGATGGCGATTTTGCTGATGCAGGGGAACAAATATTTTCAAAAATTGCTTCAAAAACAACACCAGTAACAGGCACATTTACTATTCCTACATCAGCAGTAGAAAGTTCAACAAGAATGCGTGTTTCCATGAAGTATAATGGCGTTCCAACCTCTTGTGAAACCTTTACTTATGGTGAAGTTGAAGATTACACCGTTATTATTGAAGGTTCAGGTCCAGATACAGTAGCTCCAATAATTACTTTAAATGGAGCATCAACAGTTAATTTAAATTTAGGTGACACTTACACAGAACTTGGTGCAATGGCCACAGATGATGTCGACGGCAATTTAACATCAAGTATCATTATTGGTGGAGATGTGGTTAATTCCAATATTGCCGGTACTTATCTTGTAACTTATAACGTTAGTGACACTGCAGGTAATGCAGCAACACAAGTAACAAGAACTATAAATGTAATTCCAGACACAACAGCGCCACTTATAACCTTAAATGGAGCAAGCACTATAAACTTAAATATAGGTGGAACTTATACGGAACTTGGTGCAACGGCTACAGATAATGTTGACGGGGATTTAACATCAAGTATTATTATTGGTGGAGATACTGTAAATACTAGTATTGCAGGCACATATTTAGTAACATATAATGTTAGTGATGCTGCAGGCAATGCCGCTACAGAAATTGTAAGAACCGTTATTGTGGCTGCAGATACCATAGCCCCAATAATTAGTTTAAACGGTACATCAACCATTAATTTAACTATTGGCGATACGTATAACGAGCAAGGCGCTACCGCTTCTGATAATGTTGATGGCGATTTAACATCAAGTATTATTATTGGTGGTGATACTGTAAACACGAATGTTCCTGGAACTTATTTAGTAAGCTATAACGTAAGTGATTCTTCAGGAAATGCTGCAAACCAAGTGATAAGAACAGTTATTGTTGCACCAGATACTATTGTACCAATTATCACATTAAACGGCTCTTCAGTTATTGATTTAACAGTAGGTAACACGTATACCGAACTTGGAGCTATAGCTATTGATAATGTAGATGGTAATTTAACTTCAAGTATTATTATTGCTGGAGATGTTGTTAATGCCAATATAGAAGGAACGTATGTAGTAACTTATAATGTTAGTGATAATGCAGGTAATGCAGCTACACAAGTTATAAGAACCGTTAATATCAATCCCGTTATAAGTAATGTATTATTAAATCAGGGATATTTTGAAACTGGTTGGGATGGATGGCAAGATGGTGGAAGTGATTGCGCTCGTTATGCAGGATCTCGCTCTTATGAAGGGACTTATTCTATTTATATTAGAGATAATTCAGGTACAGTTTCAGCTATGACTTCTCCAGCATTTAATTTAACAACATTTGCTCAGGTAGAAGTTAGCTTTTATTTTTATGCAAATAGTATGGAAGTAGGAGAAGATTTTTGGTTGCGTTACTATAATGGTTCTACTTGGAGTACAGTTGCATCGTATGCTAGAGGGACAAACTTTAACAATAACACATTTTATACAGCTACTGTAACATTAGATGCTGCTCAATATAGCTTTGCCACAAATTCGCAATTCCGTTTCCAGTGTGATGCAAGTGCTAATGATGATTTAGTTTATATCGATCAAGTTACCATAACAGGAATTTCAGGAATAGCAAAAGGTAATAATAATAACCTAATTGCTTTGGGGCCTTTTGATAGACCAGATTTAAATGATCAAGAATCTATGGATGAAGACTTTAAAGTGTATCCAAATCCAACAAAAGATATTTTAAATGTTAAGGTGTTTGGAATAGAGTCAGCTAATTTCAGAATAGTGAATGTATTAGGACAAATCGTAAAATCAGGAAAAATAACTAATAAAAAAATAGATATATCAGCGCTTCAAAGTGGGATGTATATTATTGAAGTTAATGATGGAGAAGAAGTATTAACAAAAAGGTTTGTTAAAGAATAAATAAAATTTTTTACAATAATTTAAAAAGTCCAGATGTAATGTCTGGACTTTTTTATATATAAATAATGTCACCTGTTGTTAAAAGAGTGTCACCTCTTAAACGTAAAAATATTTGAGCGACTGCAATCGTGTCTTTTTGGCAATAGGTTATAATTCGGTCTATTCCATTTTCTTCATAATATACTCGATACACTTCGCTGCCATCTATATCATCTTTTGGTGATGGGATGCCTAAAACGTTGGTTAATAATTTTAAAGAAGTATAGGTTTTATAATCACCAAATTTCCATAATTCTAAAGTATCTAAATGAGGAACTTCCCAGGGTTTCTTTCCAAAAAGATTGAGTTTATATGGTAATTCAATATTGTTTATAATCATTCGACGAGCTATATAAGGAAAGTCAAATTCTTTACCATTATGAGCACAAAGTAAATGTTTACTTTCACTAAAATGTGAAATAAGTAGGTTTTTAAAATCTTTTAAAATTTTAATTTCATCACCATAAAATGAGGTAACTCTAAAGTTTCTAATGTCTCCTCTAAAAGTAAAATACCCAACGGAAATACATATTATTTTTCCAAATTCTGCCCAAATTCCAGCTCTTTCATAAAACGCTTCAGGACTTTCATCTTCTTTTCTTTGATATTGAGATTTGTGTTCCCATAAAGCTTGTTTGGTTTCATTTAAATCAGAAAAATACTGTGCTTCTGGAACAGTTTCAATATCCAAAAACAATATATTTTCAAGATTTAGTTTTGTGATCATTTTTCTAACATTTTATAAGCTTCATCAATATATGTAGTAATATCTTGAGTGAATGAGGCTACTTCAACATTTGAGCCTTTAGAATGCCCTAATCTAACAATAATGACATTGTCATTAGGTTCTACAATAACATATTGACCAAGGTGACCACGCATCATAAAAAAATCTTTTCCATTTTGATGTTTTAACCACCAACCATAACCATATTCTGGGCTTTCTTTAAAACGAGGTATTACAGATTTTGCTACAAATGCAGAATCTAAAATTTGTTTACCATTCCATTTTCCATGGTCTTTAAAAAGTTTACCGTAACGAGCAAAATCCTTTGCATTACTTGCAATACAGCAATAAGCTTTTACCAAATCATTTTCTTTACTATCTACTTGCCATAAAGTTTCGTTTTCACATCCTAATGGTTTCCAAAAGCTTTCTTCCAAGTACTTATACATTTTTTTACCTGTAGCTTTTTCAATAACCATAGCTAACATTTGTGTATCGCCACTTGCATATTTATATACCTTTCCAGGATCATCAACCACTTTTAGTCCTAAAATTACTTTTGCCAAATCATCATCAAAATAAGCTCGTGTTGTAATGGATAATGGCGAATAGTAGGCTTCATCCCAATTGGTTCCTGAACACATGCTAGATAAATCTCCAACGGTCATTTTTGCTGCTAAGCCATTACTAAACGTTGGTAGAAAATCGCTAACAAGTTGGTCTAAATTTTTAATATATCCTTCTTGAATAGCTTTTCCCAAAAGACCAGACACATAACTTTTTGCCATTGAGAAAGAATTACTTTTTGAGTTTTCACCAAATCCGTCATAATAGTTTTCAAACCAAATACTATCATTTTTTATAATAACATAGGCAATTGTTCCGTTTGTTTTATTTATTTGGGTAAGAGCTTCAGTTTCTTTAATTGTATTATAATCTTTGTGATTTGGCCATGGCTGTGGAGTTCCATTTGCTACGGATTCATTATCAAATTTTTTATAATCTTCTAAATAAGCAGTTGAGTGTCCTGTAAGATAAATAGTTCTAACCGCTTTTAATAAATAATCAGTATCAGTAACATAAAGGGCAATAATTAATACGCCTAAAAAGATTACAACCCATTTAAGGATTTTTTTAAGGAATTTCATGAGAATGAGTTTAGTTTAAATAAATATAGGAAATTTTTTATGTATTTTAACTTTTGTTCGATTGTAAATATAAAAACTAAAACAACAATGTTTGTTTGTGTGGACTTTCATGCTCTAGCAACCATTTTTTGCGGTGTAATCCTCCAGCATAACCAGTTAAACTACCATCACTTCCAATAACTCTGTGACAAGGAATAATGATCCAAATAGGATTCTTTCCATTAGCATTTGCAACTGCTCTGATGGCTTTTACATCACCTAATTGTTTAGATAACTCTAAATATGATATAGTTTTCCCGCATGGAATTTGTTCAAGCAGTTTCCAAACTTTTTTCTGAAAGGAAGTACCTTCTGGATTTAATTTTAAATCGAAGTTTGTTCTGTTGCCTTCAAAATATTCTTTTAGCTGAATCACAGAGTCTTCAAGCTCTGAAGGAATAATATCTGTTGTTCTTTCTTCAGAGTTAAGCACAGTTATTGATACTATACCTTCGTTATCGCCAACAATTTTGGTATAACCTAAAGGGGAGTTGATGATGCAAGTTTCCATTTAGTTTCCAGGAGTATCGTTTTCTAAAATACCTAGTTTTTTTGCGCGTGCTTCCCAGTTTTTTCTAGCTAAAAGTTGAAGATCAGATACGTTATCACTTTCGTCCATAATTTCTAATCCTAAAAGCGTTTCAATAACATCTTCCATAGTAACTATGCCACTTACAGAGCCATATTCATCAACGACTAACGCCATATGATTTCTGCTTTCAATCAGTTTTTCAAAAAGACTTGGAATAGGTAAATCTCTGTTTACAATGATTATATTTCGTTTTAATTCTGATAGTTTTTTCTTGTTATTATCAAGCGCCATTTCCTTAAAAATATCATCTTTAAAAACGAGTCCTTTTATATTATCTTCGGTATTCACAAAAACGGGAATTCTTGAAAAGCGAAGATTTAGGTTTTTTTTAAAAAATTCTTCAACTGTTGTAGATTCATTTTCAATTTTCATTACTGATCTCGGCGTCATGACATCTTTTGCTTTCACCTCTTTAAAGGTTAAAAGATTTTTAATCATTTTACGTTCACTTTCTAAAAACACGCCTTCTTTGTGGGCCATATCTGTCATAACCATAAAACTTTCACGACTTAAAATACTGCCGTGTCTTTTGCCTCCAATAAGTTTAGTGGTTAATTGTAATAGCCACAAAATACCCGAATATTTTAATGGAAAAATTAAAACTGTTAATGCTTTCGATGTAAAATTGGCGAGCGATTTCCAATAAGTTGCCCCAATGGTTTTTGGAATAATTTCAGAGGCTACTAAAATTAAAAACGTCATTATTGCAGAGACAAGACCAACAGTATTAATACCAAAAAACTCCAGTTTATAAGGTAGTTTTTCTGCCTCTATACCTACCATCATAGCTCCTAAAGTGTGAGCTATGGTGTTTAAGGTTAAAATAGCAATTAAGGGTTTATCTATATCTTTTTTTAAGGCTTCTAAGTTTAAAGCGTAGTCTTTATTTTCCACCTTTTTCATATTTATAAAAGTAGGTGTAATACTGAGCAATACCGCTTCAAGAATAGAGCATAAAAAGGAAAAGAATATTGAAATGGTTGCCCAAAAAATTAATACACTCATTAACGATGAATTTAATTGTGAATTTACAAAATTAATTTCATAACAGTATTTGAAAATTGGACATGAAAAGCCTTAATCTTTTTGTGACGACATGTAAAATACTTGTTGCAAAGCTGGGCGAATATTTAAACTATATAAGTTTCTATTGATTCTTGAAGGATATACACGATTTGACAAGAAGATAAAGACCAATTCGTTTTCTGGGTCTGCCCAAACAAAAGTACCTGTAAAACCTGAGTGGCCAAAACTTGAGGCACTTACTTCAGGAGCAGGATACGCTTCTTTTAAGGCTAATGTATCGTTTCCAATTAAGGGTTTATCAAAACCTAAACCACGGCGATTATCATTCTCAGGATATTGAATTCTGGTAAATTCATTTACAGTGGAAGGTTTTAAAAACTGGTTTCCGTTATAAAAACCTTTTTGAAGTAACATTTGCATGTATGTGGCTAAGTCTAAAGCAGAGCCAAATAGGCCTGCATTCCCTGAAACACCGCCTAAAAGCGCTGCATTTTCATCGTGAACCCAACCTTTGGTAAGTGTTTTTCTAAAGATAGAATCATATTCTGTTGGAACAATAGCATTTTTAAATGATTTTAATGATGGAAGATAACCAAGAGTTTTACAACCCAAAGATGTATAAAAATTATTTTGAAGATATATAATATAGTCTTCTCCAGTAATGTTTTCAATAAGTTGAGGATAAATTAATGATGCTAATCCTGAATAATTATATACCTTTTTATCACTTACTTTTGAACGCTTTATTTCTCGAAATACCTTTCTTTTAAATCTATTTTTTACATAGATATGTTCATATGCTAGACTGGAATAGTTTTTACTCGGATTATTATGAATAAATCGTTTTTTAGTTTTTCCGTTTTTTAAAACATCACTTAAAAAAACAATGTATGGCTGTAAACCAGACTGATGCGCTAATAACTCACGAAGGGTGATATCTTTCTTGTCTTTTTTATGTCTCCAAGATTTCCAGTAGGTAGAAAATGGCACATCAAGATTTAATTTCCCTTCTTCATAAAGTTTCATTAAAGCAGGCAAAGGACCAACTATTTTGGTTACAGAGGCAAGATCATAAATATCATCTAAACCAACTTTTTGTATGCTATCAAACGTATGGAAACCATAGGATTGATGGAAAATAATTTTGTTCTGTTTAGCTACTAACAATTGTGCTCCAGGGAATGCTTTTTGTGTGATTCCCAGTGTCATTATAGAATCTACTTTTTTTTGAATATATTCAGAATTTAAACCAACAGATTCAGGTGTGTCATATTGTAACTGAGCCTGAGTTAACTGAGAACATAAAAACAAACAAACAAGAAGATTTCTAAACATGCTATAAATATTATATAAAACTAAGAAATCAATTTCACAACATCCTTAGCAAAGTATGAAGCAATAATATTTGCACCAGCACGCTTGATAGCGGTTACTTGTTCCATCATCACGGCGTCATGGTTTAGCCAGCCTTTTTCGGCGGCGGCTTTAATCATGGCATATTCGCCAGAAACTTGATAGACAGCCACGGGGACATCTACAGCATCCCGAATTTCCCTAACAATATCCAAATAGCATAAGCCCGGTTTTACCATGACAATGTCTGCTCCTTCGTCAATATCCATTTCTGTTTCCTTAATGGCTTCAATTCTATTTGCATAATCCATTTGATAGGTTTTTTTGTCCTTTGGAATATCAACCATATCAACAGGAGCAGAATCTAACGCATCTCTAAAAGGCCCATAAAAAGCTGAAGCGTATTTAGCTGAGTAACTCATAATACCTGTATTGATAAATCCTTCATCTTCTAAGGCTTCTCTAATGGTTAAAATACGACCATCCATCATATCACTTGGCGCCACAAAATCGGCACCCGCTTGAGCGTGTGACACACTCATATTCGCAAGAAATTCAGAAGTTTCATCATTTAAAACCATACCGTTCTGTACAATACCGTCATGACCGTAACAGGAATATGGGTCTAAAGCCACATCTGTCATAACCAACATATCTGGACACACATTTTTGACAGTCTTAATGGCGCGTTGCATTAATCCGTTGGGATTTAAAGCTTCTTTTCCTTGATTATCTTTTAAATTATCAGGAACTTTTACAAATAGTAAAACAGATTTTAAACCCAATTTCCAAAGGTCTTTAACTTCCTTTTCTAATAAGTCTAAACTGTAACGGAAGTAATTTGGCATTGAAGGAATTTCATCTTTCACACCTTTTCCTTCAACCACAAAAAGTGGCACTAAAAAATCATTTGGAGTGATGATGGTTTCTCTAACTAATGAACGAATTGCTTCATTGGCTCTTAGACGTCTATTTCTTCTTAATGGATACATTGTTTTATTTTATGATGTTAAAAATACAAAGTAAAAAGTTTTTAAAACCTTACTTATATCATAATTTAAACCCAATCTTTAGGATTTTTTAATAGGTTCAAAAGTTTTTCTTCTTCGCTATCTTTATCTGGATGATGGTCATAAACCCACTGAACGTGTGGTGGCAAACTCATTAAAATGCTTTCAATGCGTCCGTTAGTTTTTAAACCAAACAACGTGCCTTTATCATGAACCAGATTAAATTCTACATAACGTCCACGACGAATTTCCTGCCAAGTACGTTGAGTTTCTGTATGAGGTAGATTTTTTCGTTTTTCAACAATAGGAACATAAGCTTCTAGAAAACTGTTACCAACTTCAGTCACGAAGTTATACCAATTTTCCATTGTCATAGCTTCAGTGGCTTTACAATAATCAAAAAATAAACCACCAATACCACGAGCTTCATTTCTATGGGTATTCCAAAAATAAGTATCACACTTTTTTTTAAAATCACTATAAAAATCAGGATTATGTTTATCGCAGGCTGTTTTGCAGGTTTTATGAAAATGAATGGCGTCATCTTCAAACAAATAGTATGGGGTTAAATCTTGTCCGCCGCCAAACCAGCTATCAACTAAATTTCCTTCTTGATCATACATTTCAAAATAACGCCAATTGGCATGAACCGTTGGAACCATTGGATTTTTTGGATGCAACACTAAACTTAATCCACAGGCAAAAAAATTAGCGTCTTTTACACCAAAATATTGCTGCATGG
Organism: Flavobacteriaceae bacterium; assembly: GCA_021739635.1. Classification (GTDB taxonomy): domain Bacteria; phylum Bacteroidota; class Bacteroidia; order Flavobacteriales; family Flavobacteriaceae; genus Yeosuana. The sequence goes on from JAIPBH010000012.1 coordinate 61,837, forward strand.
TTTCTGGTAATTTTCCGTTAACTCCAGAAATATTAACGCCACCTTTTTCAAATACGTCCCCATTTTCAATAACTCGTGTTCTTCCACCGCCACCTTCAGGTCGTTCCCAAAGGTCTTCTTTAAAAGAAGCTTTTCCATCAATGGCTTCAAGTTTTGAAGTAATGGTATCTTGTAACTTTTGTATGTATTGATAAAATTTATTTTTCATAAGTTAACTCGTATAATTCCATGTCTATGGGCTGTTGACCAACTGGGGTGAATTCTTTTTTCAATGTTTTTTGCCAAACAAAATTACTTTTTTCAGCCACTTTTATGCTTGCTAAATTTGTTTTATGTGAAATAATTTGAAGTTTTTTAAGTTGTAATTTTTGAAAACAATATTTAGAAGTGGCTTGAATAGCAAGAGTCATCCATCCTTTGTTTTCAAACTTTTTTCCTATACAATAGGCAAATTCACCACTTTTTTTATCCCAATTTATGGTTTTTAAAATAATTAGTCCTGCAATACTTTTTGAGGATGTATCTTTAATTGTAAAGGTGTATTCTAATTTAGAAGACATTAATTCATGTTGTCTTGTAATATATGTTTTTGTACTTTCTAATGTTCTGTTTTCTGAAAGAGTTTTAGGTAAGTAAAGTTTAAAGCGTTCAGTATTTGATACCAATAATTTATTAAGATTAAGGGCATCATCATGTTTTAATGACTCTATGTAAAATGTATTCGAACTGTAAATCATTCAATATCAGGTTGGCAAAACTGGCACTGAAAGTAAGAAAAATATTAAAATTAACCTATTGTTATACTGAAACTTAGATAATTATTTATATTCTTTTACAGCATCAATAAAAGCTCTGGCATTTTCTATAGGAACATTTGGTAAAATACCATGACCTAAGTTTACAATGTACTTGTCTTTACCAAACTCTTTTATCATTTGATGAACCATTTTCTTGATGTCTGATGGTGGTGATAATAAACGTGCGGGATCAAAATTACCTTGAAGCGTCATGTTTCCTCCTGTTAAGTAACGCGCATTTTTAGGTGAACAAGTCCAATCAACACCTAAAGCAGACGCATTTGATTTTGCCATATCACCTAAGGCAAACCAACATCCTTTAGCAAATGCAATTACAGGAGCATCATCTTTTAAAGCTTCAATAATTTGATTGATATATTGCCATGAAAATTCTTGATAATCTACAGGCGATAACATGCCTCCCCAAGAGTCAAATATTTGTACAGCATCAACTCCAGCTTCCACTTTTGCTTTCAGATAAGCAATAGTAGTATCCGTAATTTTTTGTAATAATTGATGAGCAGCAACAGGATTAGTAAAACAAAATTCTTTTGCTTTATCATAAGTTTTACTTCCTTGACCTTGAACTACATAGCATAAAATTGTCCATGGCGAACCTGCAAAACCAATTAAAGGAACTTCATCATTCAAAAGCTCTTTGGTTGCTTTTATGGCTTGCATCACATAATCTAATTCCACATGAACATCTGGAACAATAACATTATCAACTCCTTTTTGATCGCGAACTGGATTTGGAAGATAAGGACCAAAATTTGGCTTCATTTCTACCTCAATATTCATAGCTTGTGGAATGACTAAAATATCACTAAAAAGGATAGCGGCATCCATTCCAAATCTGCGAATAGGTTGTATTGTGATTTCACTTGCAAGTTCAGGAGTTCTACATCTTGTGAAGAAATCATATTTATCGCGAAGTGTTATGAATTCTGGTAAATATCTTCCTGCCTGACGCATCATCCAAACTGGTGGACGTTGTACAGTTTCTCCTTTTAAAGCTCTTAAAAATAAATCGTTTTTTATCATTGTTGTTAGTTGTTAGTTGTTAGTTGTTAGTTGTTTGAGGTTTTAATATGGTGTATACCAATAACCAAAAACTAACAACCAAAAACCATTATACATAATAGTCATTTACTAATTCAATAACACTTTCAACGGTTGGTACTTTTGCTATGCGCACCTCTTTAAAGTGTTTTTTTGCCTCTTCGGCCGTTGTATCGCCTATACAAAAGGCGACTTTTTTGGCTTTATTTTGCAAGATATAACTTTGAACTGTTGATGGACTGTAAAACATAATGCCTTCTGTAGATTCATCAACGTTTAATGATGAATACACCGTTTGATAAGCTTCTACCTCATTAACAGTAATATTATTGTCTTCTAATATTTTTGGCAAATCATCTAAGCGTAAATTACTGCAAAAATAGGTGATTTCTGTACCTTCCATATAATCTACTAAATAGTTAGCTAAATTTTTAGCACTGTTTTCTGAGTGAGTTACTGTTCCAATTTTTTGTTCAATTAATTGCTTTGTTCTTCTTCCAACGCAATAAATATTTTTGAACTTTAATTCATCAGCAGAAAAATTAGTAGTTAGTGCTTCAACAGCATTTTTACTGGTGATGATTACATTTTTAAGATTAGATTTTAAAACTGTTTTAGGAATTCTATTGAGACTTACTTTAATGAAATCTGAACTTTTAACAGTTATTTTGTGAGCTAATAAGTGTTTTTGATCTTCAGTTAATGCTTTTGTAGAATAAACGGTTGTTTGTTTATTTGTTCTTTGTAATTCATCCATCAAGCGTTTTCCGCCGCGCTCAATAACAAAATTTGCGCAAAAAGTAGCGATATCATGATGTTCACCTAATTTTTTAACACGAGTTACGTCTATTCTTTTAGAACCATCAATGCTTAATAAAACACCTTTAAAAGTAACTTCGTCATTTTTTATTTTGGCAATAGCTCCAATAGGTGCTGTACATCCGCCTTCTAATTTGTTTAAAAACTCACGTTCAATACTGGTGCAGATTTCTGTTTCTTCATGATTTAATTCGGCACACGCATTTACAGCAAATTCATTTTCTTTTAAAGCAGTAATCATAACGGCTCCTTGTGCTGGCGCAGGAATCATCCAATCTAAATTAATAGCTTCTTCGGGTCTAATACCAATTCTACCTAAACCAGCGGCTGCAAAAATAGCTCCGTTCCAATCTTCATTATCTTGTAATTTTTGCATACGTGAATTCATGTTTCCACGTAAATCAACAATAGTATGTGTGGGATATCTGTTTAACCATTGAGCGCGACGACGTAAACTGCCAGTAGCAATAACAGCATGTTTTTGAGCTAAAAACTCTTCATTATTTTTAAAAACCAAAGTATCATTAATATTGCCTCGTTTTATTACTGCTGCCTGAATGATGCCTTTTGGCAACACTGTTGGTACATCTTTAAGGGAATGCACTGCAATATCAATATCATAATTTAACATGGCAATATCCAAAGTTCTGGTAAAAATGCCGGTAATACCTAGTTCGTATAGTGGTTTATCCAACACTAAATCCCCTGTAGATTTTACAGGAACCAATGCTGTTTTATACCCTAGTTTTTCTAGTTGGTCTTGTACTGTTTTTGCCTGCCATAGTGCTAATTCACTATCACGCGTACCAATTCTAATGATTTTAGACATTTATTAAAGTTTCTAATTGGAATACTTTTTTAATTAGTTCAAGACTTTCATCAGTAGAGATGTTATCGTCTTTTAAATGATGAGCAAAATGATTAGTTATCTTTTGAATGATGTTATTACTAATCAACTCCGCTTGCTCTTCATTAAAATTTGGGGTTTTTTTACGTTGAGTTTCTAATTCAGCATTTTTAAAGTCTAAAAGTTTACTTTTTAAAGCCTTTATGGTTGGGGCGAATTTTCTTGTTTCAAGCCAATCATTAAATTCTTTTTTTACCTCTTCAATAATAGTTTCAGCAAAAGGAATATGTTCTTTACGTTTTTCATGAGTTTCATCTGTGATTTTTGATAAATCATCTAAATGAACAAGTGTCACATTTGGTAAGTCTTCAACATTAGGATCTACGTTTTTAGGAATAGATAAATCTAAAATAAGAAGCGGTTTTTTGCTTTGAACAAGATGTTTATCAATCGTTGGTCTTTGTGCACCTGTTGCAACAATTAAGATATCAGATTGGGTTATTTCTTCTTGTAAGTTGGCATAATCTTTTACAATCAAATTAAATTTTCCTCCAATGTTTTCGGCAGTATTTTTGGTTCTATTAATAAGTGTAATTCGCTCATTTTTAGTATGTTTTACTAAATTTTCACAAGTGTTTCTTCCTATTTTACCGGTACCAAACAATAAGATGTTTTTATTTGTAATGTCTTCTACATTATTAAAAATGTATTGAACAGAAGCAAAGGAAACAGATGTTGCTCCACAAGATATTTCGGTTTCAGTTTTTATACGTTTACTTGCTTGAATGACAGCATTAATTAAACGCTCTAAAAAGGGATTTAATAAATCAAGATTTTTTGAAATAATAGCACTTTTTTTAATTTGACCGATAATTTCAAAATCACCCAAAATTTGACTATCTAAGCCAGAACCAACACGAAACATATGTGAAATAGCATCAGAATTTTTGTAGATATAGGCCACTTTTTGAAACTCTTCTACTGTTCCTTTAGTGTTTTCACAAAGTAACTGAATGAGTTGAAATGGATGTTGTGCAAAACCGTAAATTTCTGTTCTGTTGCAAGTTGAAGTTATAACTAAACTTTCAATACCATTTTCTTTGGCTTGATTAAGTAAATTTATTTTAGAATTTTCGTCTAAACTAAAACGTCCTCTAATATCGGCATCCGCTTTTTTATAGCTTAAACCTAAAGCGTAGAAGGAACTGCTTTTAGAAATATTATATTGTTGCATTACGAGGCTTCAAAATTTGATAAACAAATGTATGTATGTAAATTTTAAAAAAACAACGCTAAAAGAACTTTAAGTATCGATTATGGGTTTTTAAACAATATTTTTAATAGTTTATGATATTTATCATATTTTTACCCTAAGATTAACAATTTTTAAAACATTAAGGAAGAATGAATCTAAATCATATCGATAATAATAGTGCTCAATCAGGCAAAAAAAATGTCGATGAAAGGTATTTTGATGAAACTTGTATTGATGATCATTTTTTGGTTCTAACTTATAAGAATGAAGAGTATAACCCAGTTATTTTAAAACGAGACGTTCAAAATGATTGTCTGCAATTTCATTTTTGTTTAAAAGGCTTAAGCAAGTTTGTTTTTAATGAAGGCACGTATATATTAAACATACTTGAAGAAAATTCTCTGCTACTCTATAACCCACAACGAAGTTTACCAATTAATATTGAAATTAATTCAAACTCATGGATTGTTTCTGTTTTAATTTCCATAAAAAAATTTCATGCGTTATTTTCGCAAGAAGCAGATTATATTTCTTTTTTGAATGAAGATAATAAGGACAAAAAATATTATAAAGATGGTGAGATTTCTCCATCTATGGCCATAGTTTTAAATCAATTAATAAATTACAATTTAAATCATTCTATTAAGCATTTATATTTTAAAGGAAAAGCCTATGAAATTTTAAGTTTGTATTTTAATAGAAATGAAGAGTCTAATATTGAGCAATGTCCATTTTTAGTAGATGAAACCAATGTAATAAAATTAAGAAAAGCAAAAGACATCATTATTTCTCAAATGGCAGAGCCACCTAGTTTGCAAGAATTAGCAGATGATATTGGACTTAGCTTAAAAAAATTAAAAGAAGGGTTTAAGCAAGTGTATGGCGATACTGTTTTTGGGTTTTTAGTTGATTACAAAATGGAAGTTGCAAGAAAAATGTTAGAATCTGGAGCTAATAATGTGAATGAAGTAGGTTTAAAAGTAGGATATAGTACTTCGAGTCATTTTATTGCAGCTTTTAAAAAGAAGTACGGAACAACTCCTAAAAAGTATATTTCTTCTTTAAATTAAATTTGAAAGATTTTTAAAACTTTATGATATGAAATATTTAACTCCAGAAATTGAAGCGTTATCAAAAAATTTAAGTAAAAAATCTTTAGTGCGCCCAGTAATTTCTTGTGGTATTTTTCAAGATTGTAATTATAATGTAGAACAGTCAAATTTATTATATCAACAAAAAACGGAAAAATAGGAGTTGATTTTAAATTTTAAACCAACACTCTGCTTTATTAATTGTAAGTAAGTTTAAAAAAAGGGATAAGGCTCAAATCCCTAAAATTATTTAACACCTTTAAATAAAATACTATTTATCTTAGCAAAAAATTATAATGAAAAAAGGCATTCTTTTAGTAAATCTTGGTTCTCCAGACAGTCCAGAACCCAAAGATGTTAAAAAATATTTAGGTGAATTTTTAATGGATGAACGCGTTATTGATTTACCACTTTTAGCAAGAACTTTATTGGTAAAAGGTGTTATATTAAACACACGTCCAAAAGCATCAGCTGCTGCATACAAAAAGATTTGGTGGAAAGAAGGTTCGCCTCTTATTGTTTTGTCTGTAAGATTACAAGATAAAGTTCAAAAACAAGTTGAAATACCTGTAGGCTTGGCTATGCGTTATGGTAGTATGTCAATTTACAAAGGACTTCAAGATTTAGTTAATAAAGGTGTTGAGCAAGTACTTATCATTCCGTTGTATCCACAATTTGCAATGGCAACAACTGAGACTATAACCGTATTAGCCGACGATATTCAAAAACAACATTTTCCTAATTTAAAAATAGAGTCTTTACCAGCTTTTTATAATGATTCAGATTATATAGAAGTACTTTCAAATTCAATAAAATCTCATTTAGAAGGTAAAAACTATGAACATTTATTGTTTTCATACCATGGAGTTCCTGAGAGACATATTAGAAAAAGTGATGTTACAAAATCTCATTGTAAAATTGATGGAAGTTGTTGTATTACACCATCAAAAGCGCACGAGTTTTGTTACAGACATCAGTGTTTTGAGGTAACAAGATTGGTAGGCGAAAAGCTTAAACTTAAAGAAGGAACTTTTTCAACGTCTTTTCAATCTCGCTTAGGTTTTGACCCATGGCTGCAACCCTATACAGATAGAACCATTGAACGATTAGGAAAACAAGGCATTAAAAACATGGCCATAGTTACACCAGCTTTTGTAAGTGATTGTTTAGAAACCTTAGAAGAAATAGCTATGGAAGGACAAGAAATTTTTCATGAAATGGGAGGAAATGAATTTACAACCATTCCATGTTTAAATGATGATACTTCATGGGTTGCTTTATTAGCAAAATGGATTAAAAATTGGGCTTAAGCCTAAATAAATGACAAAAATATCTTCAAAAGATTTAGGAATACAACCAATCAATAAATTACTTATCAAGCAAGCAGTTCCTGCATCTATTGGAATTTTAGTGATGTCTCTTAATATTTTAGTTGACACCATTTTTGTTGGAAACTGGATAGGTTCAACAGCAATTGCGGCTATTAATGTAGTGCTTCCTGTTTCCTTTTTTATAGCTGCATTAGGCATGTCAATAGGCATTGGTGGCTCTTCAATAATTTCAAGAGCACTTGGCAGTTCCAATAAAGAAAAAGCTTTAAAAACCCTAGGCAATCAAATATCACTTACCTTATTACTTACCATAACTTTGGTGGTTTTAGGGCTAACATTTGTAGATAATATTATTATTTCTTTTGGTGGAAAAGGTGATATGTTTGTTCCTGCTAAAATTTATTACACCATTGTACTTTATGGTGTGCCTTTTTTGGCACTTTGTATGATGGGTAATACCGTTATTAGAGCCGAAGGCAAACCAAAATTTGCCATGTACGCCATGATGATTCCTTCAATAAGTAATTTAGTTTTAGACTATGTTTTTATTAATTTACTTGACTTTGGAATGGAAGGTGCTGCTTGGGCTACGTCTATTTCTTATGTTTTTTGTTTTATTTATATATTGTGGTTTTTCTTATCAAAGAATTCAGAATTAAAAATAAACTTTTCTCATTTTGGATTAAACCCGAAATTGGTTTATGAAATAAGTTCTCTTGGTTTTGCTACATTAGCCAGACAAGCAGTAGTGAGTATTACATATCTGTTTATGAATAACATTTTATATGATTTGGGCGGAGAAACATCAGTAACATCCTATGCTATCGTTGGAAGAATGCTCATGTTTGCCATGTTTCCTGTTTTAGGTTTAACACAAGGATTTTTGCCAATTGCAGGATTTAATTATGGCGCTCAAAATTATGAAAGGGTAAGAGAAACAATCAATACCGCTATAAAGTACGCTATGATTATGGCTACATTGGTTTTTATGTTATTAATGGTTTTTCCTGAAGAAATTACAAGAATGTTTACGTCAGACATTGATGTTATTAATCAAACTCCAAGTGATATGCGCTGGGTTTTTGCTGCTACTCCAATAATTGCCATTCAGCTCATCGGCGCTGCTTATTTTCAAGCTATTGGTAAAGCTATACCTGCATTACTTTTAACCTTATTAAGGCAAGGGCTGTTTTTTATTCCTTTAATTTTAATTTTACCCAAGTTTTATGGCGAATTAGGTGTTTGGATGTCTTTTCCTATTTCAGATGTGCTTTCTACTATTGTCACAGCGTACTTCTTAAACAAGGAAATTAGAAAAGATTTAATCCAATAATTATTATTTTTATGCCCTTAAAAAAGTTTTTAAAATGGAATTTTACAACTATATAAAATCGTTTCATCTTATTTTCGTGATTACTTGGTTTGCAGGATTATTTTATATTCCAAGATTATTTGTGTATCAAATAGAATCTTTTCATAAACCATCTCCAGAAAAAGAAATTTTAGGGAAGCAGCTTAAATTAATGGCAAAGCGTTTATGGTTTATTATTACATGGCCTTCGGCAATTCTTGCTACTATATTTGCTGTTTGGTTACTTATTTTACAACCCTTTTGGCTAGAACAACCTTGGATGCATGTTAAATTAGGATTTGTAATTCTTCTTATAATGTATCATCTTAAAACGCATCAATATTACAATCAGCTACAAAATGATACTTGTAAAAAAACATCTAGTTTTATGCGCATTTGGAATGAAGGAGCTACTTTCATTCTTTTTGCAGTTGTTTTTTTAGTAATTCTTAAAAATGCCATTAACTGGATTTATGGAATAGTTGGTTTAGTGGTGTTAGGAATACTTATTATGTTAGGATTTAAAGTTTATAAAAATATTAGAACAAAAAATCCTGACGCTTAAAAAACAGGATTGGTTCAATTATTGCTATATTTATTAATCTTAAAAACACTAGATAGTTTAGCGTTTTTAATTTAATAACATCACTGCATGAATTTAAAACGATTGTCTTTACGAACACGTATTTTTATAGGAATGATACTATTGGTTGTATTGGCATCGGTACTAATAGCAGCCGTAGCCATTTATCAATACAAAGAAGAAACCAAAGTTTACCATATACAACGATTAGAACAAAAAGAAAAAGCCATACTAAGTCATATAAATTTTGTTTTAAAAGAAACCTCTTATCCTGTTACTACTGAAGAAATTCCGTTAATATTTAAAGATGAAATTTATGAAATAGCAGAGGTTCATTCGCTTCAGTTAAATTTATACGACCTTGACGGAACACTATTAAAAACATCAAGAGCTACTCTTACTTTAGATACTATTCAGGTTTGTATACGGCCAGAAATTTTAAATGAATTATCAAATAAAGTTTCAGATCAAGGCGAGCATAAGTATATTGAAAAAAGTGTTGTAAATGGAGAAACTTTTCAATCATCTTATTCATATATAACGGATAGAAAATCCAAACCATTGGCCATTTTAAATTTACCTTATTTAGAAAACGATGAGTTTCTCTCTAAAGAGTTAAATGAGTTTTTACTCCGTTTATTATACGCTTATTCTTTTGTATTACTTATGGCTGTGGTTATTGCGTTTGTTTTATCAAAATACATTACAAAATCATTAAAAACCATCAGTGATAAAATTAAAACCACTCGATTAGAAAAGAGTAATCAGCGCATTGAAATAGGAGATACTAGTGAAGAAATTTCTATTTTGGTTAATTCATACAATAGTATGATTGATGAGTTAAGAGAAAGTGCGGTAAAATTGGCTACTTCTGAGCGCGAACAAGCTTGGCGTGAAATGGCAAAACAAGTAGCCCACGAAATTAAAAACCCATTAACGCCGATGCGTTTAACTGTTCAAAATTTTCAAAGAAAGTTTGATCCAGCTGATGAAAATATTCACAAAAAAGTAGATGAATATAGTAAAACACTAATTCAGCAAATTGATACCATGAGCTCAATAGCTTCAGCGTTTTCAAGCTTTGCAAAAATGCCTGCTCAACAAAATGAAACTTTAAATGTTGTTAAGGTTGTAAAACTTGCCTTAGAAATTTTTAATGAAGATTGTATTGTATTTTCATCAGATTCAGAGGAAATCATAGCAAAATTTGACAGAACCCAACTCATACGTGTTGTCACCAATTTAGTTAAGAATGGTATTCAAGCCATTCCAGAAGACAGAGAACCAAAAATTATAGTTACTGTAAAGTCACTTAAAAATGATGTGGTAATTACCGTTTCTGATAATGGCTCTGGTGTTTCAGAAGAAAACAAATTAAAAGTATTTGAACCCAAGTTTACTACTAAAACAAGCGGTATGGGACTTGGTTTAGCTATGGTAAAAAATATAGTAGAAATGCAAAAAGGAACCATTTCTTTTGTCTCTGAAACAGATAAAGGAACTACGTTCAAGGTAATTATTCCTAAATTATAAAAACTTAAAATTCCAGTTATGAATTATTATGAAAATATTTTAGTATCAAACAATAATGGTTTATCAGTCATTACAATAAATCGCCCAAATAAATTAAATGCCTTAAACAAAACAACTATTGAAGAATTACATCAAACATTAAAAATAGCCGATAATGATGCAGACATTAAAGTTATTATAGTAACAGGAAGTGGAGAAAAGGCCTTTGTTGCAGGAGCAGATATTAGTGAATTTGCAGATTTTTCTGTTGAAGAAGGCGGGAAACTAGCAGCAAAAGGTCAAAAATTACTGTTTGATTTTATTGAAAATTTATCCACACCAGTAATAGCAGCTGTTAATGGTTTTGCTCTTGGTGGCGGTTTAGAATTAGCTATGGCTTGTCATTTTAGAATAGCTAGTAATAATGCTAAAATGGGATTGCCAGAGGTATCTCTTGGTGTCATTCCAGGATATGGAGGCACTCAAAGATTACCAAATTTAGTAGGGAAAGGACGAGCTATGGAAATGATTATGACCGCAGGGATGATTGATGCTAATCAAGCCATGTCCTATGGTTTGGTAAATCATGTAACGTCTCAAGAAGAATTATTACCTTTTTGTGAAAAGTTAGCTCAAAAAATATCAAGAAATTCTTCTGTAGCAATTGCAGCAGCCATTAGGGCTATTAACGCTAATTATATTGATGGAACTAACGGTTTTGAAGTTGAAATTGAAGAGTTTGGAAATTGTTTTGGAACCGAAGATTTTACTGAAGGAACAACAGCTTTTTTACAAAAACGAAAAGCAGATTTTCCTGGAAGATAAACATTAAATTAATTACAAAAAAAAAGTGAGTATGGGCTACTCACTTTTTCTAACAAACTAAACTAATTAATACATCATTTATATTTTGATGTGTTTTTTATCAACTAAAAAATTCTTTGTAAAAGTAATAGGGTTTAGCTTTATTTAAAACATCAATATTGATGTATTTATATGTTATTTTAACACTGTTAAAAATTTTAACATTATATGTTCTTAAAATAACATATAATCTAATGTTTTAAAAAATTAGATTACAAATTATCAATTTCATCACCAATTATTTTATCTAAAATAATATTTGAAATGATCCAATAACATGAAGCATATAACAATGCAAATGCTAACCAGATGAGTTCTAAATCTAAATCAATCATTAGTTTGGTGATATAAAATAAACCAGAAACATTTAATAAACCCCACAGAACTGTAAGTGTTAATCTCTTAATTTCCCATGTTATTAATCTGTTTTGGAGTTTTAATTTAATAGGGTAGTTTTTAATTATTTTTTCTTCTATATATGTTAGTACCATGGTTTCAAGTATTTATTATTAACAATTTAATATTTAATTAAAAAGGTGAGATTAAAATATAATGCTCACCTTTTAACAAACTAAACTAAACTAAATTTTTCAAGGCATTCTTATTTATAGTGTGATGTGTTCGTAATATTCTCGTCCATTTGCTTTTAATACTATGATATAGTTTCCTTTAACATTTGGAACTAGTTTAAAAGCTTTTTGGATGTCTTTTGTGTCTTTTATTTTTTCAGAATAAATCAATTGCGACTCATCGTGGAAATAGATTTTAATATCTAATGGTTCATTATTTAAGGCTAATTTTGAAACAAAAAAATAATTGCCCTTAACACTCACATATGGTTTGTGAATTGTTGTTTCGTTTTCACTAAATACTACATTTTTTAAAGTTACAGTAAAAGGGAATGATTTAATTTCTAAATCTTTTTCAAATTCAAATACATAAGATCCATTAGGTAAAGAGGTTAAATCAAAACCTTTTGAATATGTTCCTGAATCTTTAATTTGTTCTTTGTAAAGAATGATTCCATTAATATCCTTAATCAATAATTGATTTCCTGATTTTACATGGTTTAAAGTAAATATTGTTTTGTTATTGTTTTTTGGGTTAACATGTAATCCATTAGTTGCATTGCCAATCATAGCTGTAAGTAAAGCTGCAGACAATATTATATTTCTTAATGTTGTTTTTCTATTTTTCATGATTTGGTTTTTTTGTAAAGTTTTACAAAGCAAATGTATGGCTGATTGAGAGCTAATAAAACAACAATTTTGGCTAATATATGTGCTATTTTATCATTTATAACTATGTTAAATTAATGTTAAGTTAATACAGCATACATTTTGGATAATAATATATATGTTTATGTTATTAGATTTCTTTTAATTATTAGTAAAAGATATTTTACAGAATGAATTTTTAATAATTAAACACATTGTAAAAAAAAGAGAACCTTATTATAAGATTCTCTTTCAATACGTTTTTAATTATTGGTTTTAAAGTGTAAAATTCTCATAGTAAGTTCTGTTGTTTGATGTCAAAACTACTTTATAGTCGCTAGTGGCAAATTTTAAAAGCTTATATGCCTTACCAATAGTTTTAACATCTTTAATAACTTCTGAATAGATTAATTCATTACCATCATAATAAATTTTAATATCTAATGGTTCACCTTGTAATGCTAATTTGTTCACATAAATGTAATGACCTTTCATAATTACATAAGGCTTGTAAATTGAAGTTTCTTTGTCTTTAAAAAAAGTTACTTTATTAGAAATTACATTAAAAGGAATGCTTTTAATTTCCAAATCTTTTTCTAATTCAAACATATAATCTCCATTTGGTAGCTCTGTTAAATCAAAGGCTTTTGAGTATAAACCGGATTCTTTAATTAATTCTTTATATAATATTAATCCGTTTAAATCTTTTATAGTTAAGCTTTGACCTTCCTTTACATCATTTATGGTAACTATTGTTTTTACAATTTCTTTTTCTTTTTTAGGAATAAAAGAAGAACCTTCGTGGGCGTTACTTAATAAGGCAGTACACATGGCTACCATTATTATACTTCTGTTAATTACTTTTTTCATGTTTTGGTTTTTTAACGTTCAACAAGGCAAATTTATAATCTAAAGAGCTGTTAAGAAACATCCATTTTGGTCAATTTATGTGTTATATTAACTGTAAAAAAAAAGTTAATTAAATGTTAAGTTAATATAGCATATAATATAGTTAAAAGAATATATTTTTTCAGAAATTTATGTTGTACTTTTGTATAAAAATTAGTTATGCTTAACAAGAAACCTACATTTGAAAAAGTTAGCCCTGGCTTTGGTAGTTCTTTATTAGTAAAGCAACATACAGAAAAGAGGGAAAATAATTTTGCCTTTTGGCATTTTCATCCAGAGATTGAGCTGGTTTATGTTAATAAGGGTAAAGGAAAAAGACACATTGGAAATCACTTATCATACTTTAATAATAGTCAGCTTATATTATTGGGGTCTAATCTGCCACATAATGGATTTACAGATAGACTTACTGCTAACGGTACTGAAACCGTTGTTCAATTTAAGCCAGATTTTTTAGGAGAAGGCTTTTTTAATGCACCAGAAATGAACGCAATAGCATCATTATTTGAACGTGCAAAAAAAGGAATTCTTTACAAACCAGAAGCCAAAAAGCTTGTTGGACCTAAAATTGAAAGTTTGCCAGACCTTGAAGGGTTTGAAAGAATTTTAAAACTTCTTGAAGTTTTAAATGATTTAGCAGAGTCTGATGATTATACCTTATTAAATGCAGATGGTTTTGCTTTTGAAACAAAACCACAAGACAGCTCAAAAATTGATATTATATTTAAATATGTTAATAATAATTTTCAAAATCATATCAGTTTAGAAGACATTGCAGATAAAGTTAGTATGACGGTTCCAGCTTTTTGTAGATTTTTTAAAAAAGCTACAGGAAAAACCTTTACAGAATTGGTTAATGAATACCGAGTTGTTCATGCTACCAAATTATTAAACGAAAGCCAGTTAAGTATTGCCGATATTTGTTTTGAGTGTGGTTTTAACAACTTCTCTCACTTTAATAAGCAGTTTAATGACATCACTGGTAAAAGTGCTTCAAACTACAGAAAAGAGATTAAAAAAATTATAGAACAGCCTTTATTAGCAGCCAGTTAATTAAGTCCGTTCCATTCTTTATAAAATTGTTTTAGAAAGGTTTCCATATAAAGATGCCTTTCTAAAGCTATTTTTTTACCCGTTTTGGTATTCATTTTATCTTTTAATAATAGCAATTTTTCATAAAAATGATTTATTGTTGGAGCCTTAGAAGATTTATATTCTTCTTTAGTCATATTAAGGTTTGGTTGAATATCTGGATTATAAATTTGGCGGTTTTTAAATCCGCCATAATTAAAACATCTCGCAATACCAATAGCACCCATAGCATCTAGTCTATCTGCATCTTGAACCACATCTAATTCTAGCGATTTAAATTTTTGTGTTTCATGGCCGCCTTTAAAAGAAATATTTTCAATGATATTAATAACATGTTCTATAACAGAAGAGTCTACATTCAATTTAAATAAAAATTCACGCGCTATTTTGGGGCCAATGGTTTCATCTCCATTATGAAATTTACTATCGGCTATATCATGTAATAAGGCTCCTAGCGATACAATAAACTCATTAACACGTTCGGTTTTTGAAATTAACAGGGCATTTTTATAAACGCGTTCTATATGAAACCAGTCATGTCCACCTTCGGCATTAGCTAATTGTTCTTTTACAAAAGCTATGGTTTTAGTAATTAGTTCTTCTTTAGTAAACATTCCTTAAAAATAAAAATTCCTTTCTGGTTTGAAAGGAATTTAAAAATATAGTTTTTTTGAAATTATTTTATTATTACTGGTTCAACCCATTTAAATTGAAATGAATTTTCAGGAACCTTCATTCTATCTGCTAATCGTAACATTCTGTTTGGCAAATTCATAAGATAATCTCTTGCTTTTTCTGCTTCATCTGTTAGACCATTAATTTTATCAATCTCCCAACGAACAATGAGTTTTTCAAGGATGTCAATATAATCTTTAGACGTATAAACACCAATACGTTGCGCCGTATTTGAAAATTCTTCAAAAGCAGTACTTATTTTATTTCCAGATTCTCTTAAAAAATGAGCGGGCATAGTAATTTTTTGCTTCATCATATAATGAAATGCCATCATCATTTGACTAGGATCTACTTTAAAAATACGTTCTACAAATTCAGAATAAGCATTATGATGTCTCATTTCATCACCAGAAATAATTTTGCACATTTTTCCTAGTTGTTTATTCCCGCTTTGAGTGGCAATTTTAGCAACTCTATTATGAGAAATGTAGGTTGCCAATTCTTGAAAACTTGTATAAACAAAGTTTTTGTAAGGATCTCTGTCTGTACCAATATCAAAACCATCGGCAATAAGATACTGTGTGGTTTTTTCTATTTCGCGCATGTTTACACGTCCAGAAAGGTATAAATATTTATTAAGCACATCGCCGTGTCTGTTTTCTTCACCAGTCCAATGGCGTACCCATTTAGCCCAACTATTTTCTTTATCTACATTGTCTACACCTTCAACATCCATTAACCATGATTCGTAGGTTGGTAAAGCTTCTTCAGTAATCATATCACCTACTAAGACTACCCAAAAGTCATAAGGAAGTTCTTTGGATAGTTCTCTAATTTCTTTAACTTCTTCAAAAAAATTAGGGCCTTCAGAATTTGGTAAAAAATCTGTTGGTTGCCATATTTTTTCAATTGGAATCAGGTATTTTTCTATTAAAGCTTCAACGTCTTTTTCCAAAAACTTCATCACCTCTAATCGCACATTTTTTAAAGACATAATTATTATTTAAGGTTGTATATTATTTTTTATAGTAGTTTCTAATGTTTTAATTAGCACTTCTTTATCAGCAAAGGTAGTCAATTTTAAGGGCTTGTGTACAGTAAATGTAATGTGTGAGCCAATTCCCATAGGAAACTTACCATATTTATACATTTTCCATGAGTTATTTATAGATATTGGAACAACTAATGCAGAAGGAATTTTTTTGAATAAAATTTCTAAACCTTTAGTTTGAAATGGCTTTGGCTCACCATTTTTACTTCTAGTTCCTTCAGGGAAAATAACGGCTGAACGTTTATGTTCTTCAATATACTCACCAAATTTCATAAGCGCAGGTAGTGATTGCCTTGGATTTTTTCTATCAATTAAAGCCGCTCCACCATGACGTAAATTATAAGATACACTTGGAATGCCTTTGCCTAATTCAATTTTACTAATAAATTTTGGATGATGTTTTCGCATATACCATGTAATTGGATATATGTCATGCAGACTTTGATGATTTGCAACAATGATCAGAGGTTGATTAGTATCTATTTTATAAGGATTTGTAAAGGTAAACCGAGTGCCCAAAATATTGGCGCAGCGCATTAAAGTCCATTGTAAAATATCAACACTTTTTTTATGTGCTTGATAGCCAAACAGGTTAAAACATAGCCACTGAATAGGGTGAAAAATTACTAATGCTATAAAAAAACATAGTAAATGTATAATGGTTAAAGGGTAAGCCAACAGTTTTTGCATGGCTCAAAAATAAGGAAAAACTTAGTTTTGATAAATAGGAATGCAGGAGTTATTTTCACAATTTACATTTGTTGGCGGTAAAGCAAAAGAGCAATCTGAAACTATACCCCATTTTTGATTAAAATTAGCTTGGTTTTGGTTAAATTCTTCAACTAAACTTTCTAATTCATTTGTATCAATTGATGTTGAATATATTAAATAACTCCAAGGTCCTCCACAAGGTTTGCTGCCAAAAGCAATGAATTTGCATTCGGTATTTTCATTACAAACAGAAGTTGCCGCTAAATCTTCAATAATTTTTTTACTTACCATTAAGGCTTTTTGTTCATCTTCCATAATTAGATTAGAATCATCTTCACATTGAAAGGCCATAAATAATGAACAAATTACAAATAAAAGGAAGTATGTTTTTTTCATTTCAAATTATTTACTCTTTAGATGTTTCTAATCTTTAATGGTTGCGTTATAAAACAAAAAAACCACGATTTTATTCGTGGTTTTTTTAATCTTATTAATGATACTAACAATATTCGTTGTAAGCATCCATAAGGTTTTCAGCAATTATTTCTGCCGGTCTTCCTTCTATGTGATGACGCTCTAACATGTGTACTAATTCACCATCTTTAAATAATGCCATACTTGGCGAACTTGGAGGAAACGGAACCATATGGCCACGAGCCGCATCAACAGCTTCTCTGTCAACACCGGCAAAAACAGTTACTATATGATCTGGTTTTTTTACGTTTTGTAAGCTCATTCTAGCTCCTGGGCGAGCATTTGCTGCTGCACATCCACAAACCGAATTAACCACTACTAAAGTAGTTCCTTCTTTTGCTAAAGCTGCATCAACTGCTTCGGCAGTATGTAATTCTTCAAACCCAACTTTGGTTAAATCTTCACGCATTGGTTTTACTAATTCTGCTGGATACATATTTTTAAATTTTATTTATTAAAACATTAATGGTACAAATATATCAATTGTGTAACAAAGTAAGTTAGCAATCTACTAACAAATAGTATATTTGCCGATAAAAAAAATTTATACTAACATGAGTTTTTCAAAATGGATAGGTGGTGCTTTAGGTTGGTCATTTGGTGGTCCAATTGGAGCAATAATTGGTTTAGCATTAGGAAGTATGGTTGATGCCATGTCTAATGGAAACTCTAGCACCATATATAGAGAGCAACAAGCAAGGCAACAAGCACAAACTCAACCAGGAGATTTTGAAGTAAGCTTACTTATCCTTGCATCTATAGTTATTAAAGCAGATGGTAAACAGGACCAACGCGAATTAGATTTTGTGCGTCAGCAATTTGTTGGTATGTATGGAAAAGAACGGGCTAATCATGCATTTAGATTATTTAAAGAAATAAATAAACAAGAAAACATTTCAACGCGACAAGTTTGTTTACAGATTAGACAAATGATGGATCATCCATCACGTTTACAGCTTATTCATTTTTTATTTGGAATTGCAAAGGCTGATGGGTTGGTTACCCAAGATGAAGTTAGTGAAATTCATACCATGGCAGGTTATTTAGGAATTGGACTAAATGATTATGAGAGTATTAAAGCGATGTTTTTTAATAGCAGTGATAATGCTTATAAAATTTTAGAAATTGATAAAACAGCTTCAAATGAAGATATTAAAAAAGCCTATAGAACCATGGCTAAAAAATATCACCCAGATAAAGTGATTCATTTAGGAAAAGAACACCAACAAGGCGCTGAAGAAAAATTTAGGAATGTACAAGCTGCGTATGAACAATTACAAAAAGAACGAGGCTTTTAGTTTTTAAATACAACAGTAGATTTATCTTTTTCTACATTTAAATCAATAGTTCTGCCAAAAATCATAGCCCTGTTGTCTTTTTTATGACCTGCTGGCATATGAAACGCTATTGGAAAATTGTATTCTGAAAGTGCATCTAAAATTAACTGTTCAACAGATGTGCCCCAAGGCGTTGGGTTTTTACGTATTTCAGAGATATCTCCTACAATTACACCTTTACAATGCTCAAAATAACCAGCACGTTTTAAGCTTTGTAACATACGGTCTATATGATATTCATATTCACCAACTTCTTCAATAAACAATATTTTTCCAGACATGTCCATACTTGTTTTTGAGCCCAACATGGTATGCAATAAGGTTAAGTTTCCTCCAACTAATTCACCAGTGGCTACTCCTGTTTTATTGTAACTAGAGCCTTCTAAAGTATAAACTAAAGGTTTTCCAAAAACAGCATCTTTAAACGTTGCAATGGTTTCTCTTATAGAATCCAACTCTTTATCCATACTGGTACACATCATACCATGAATACTTTCAAAACCTTCATTTTGTAGTTGATTGTGTAATGCCGTAATATCAGAATACCCAATAAGCCACTTGGGGTGTTTTTTAAATTTTGTGTAATCTAACTTGTCTAAAATTCTAACTGTTCCATAACCGCCTCTAGCACACAAAATAGCGCTTATAGTTGGGTTATCTAAAGCTTTTTGATAATCTGCAGAGCGTTCTTCATCAGTACCAGCAAAATGATTATTTATATTAAACACATTTTCCTCAACAATAACATGTAATCCCCAACTTTTCAATAGGTTTTTAGTAAGTTCTATTTTTTCGTTTTTATTTCGTAAAGCTCCTGAAGGAGCTACAATAGCAACAGTATCACCTGCTTTTAAGTAAGGAGGCTGTATCATTTTATTTTGAGAATAAGTTTCAGTTGATATAATGCACAAAAGAATAAAAATTAGTTTTTTAAATATCATCATTTAAAAGGGTTTTATAAGTAGCTGGTTTTGTTCTAAAATCTATAGGTTTTACAGCTTGTTGTAAATGTACATTTTTTTTCTAAATCGCTCTCAAATTGTGTACTTTTGTGCCTTCAAAATATATACCAATGTCAAAAAGATATACCATTACTGCTGCATTACCTTATACTAATGGCCCAATTCATATTGGTCATTTAGCTGGTGTTTATGTGCCAGCTGATATTTACTCACGTTATTTGCGTTTAACAGGAAATGATGTAGCTTTTATTTGCGGAAGTGATGAACATGGCGTGCCAATTACCATCAAGGCTAAAAATGAAGGTGTATCGCCCCAAGATATTGTAGATAAATATCATGCAATAATTAAACAATCTTTTGAAGAATTTGGTATTTCTTTTGATAATTATTCGCGTACGTCAGCAAAAATTCATCATGAAACGGCGTCAGAGTTTTTTAAAACCTTATACGATAAAGATGCGTTTATTGAGGAAACCACAGAGCAGTTATATGATGAAAAGGCTAACCAATTTTTAGCAGATAGATTTGTAACAGGAACGTGTCCCAAATGTGGAAACAAAGAAGCATATGGTGATCAATGTGAAAAATGCGGAACCAGCTTAAATGCCACAGATTTAATAAATCCAAAGTCGGCATTAACAGGAAATGTGCCTACTTTAAAGCAAACAAAACATTGGTTTTTGCCTTTAGATAAGCATGAAGTTTTTTTAAGAGAATGGATTTTAGAAGGACATAAAAATGATTGGAAACCGAATGTTTATGGACAAGTAAAATCATGGATTGATGATGGTTTACGTCCAAGAGCGGTAACGCGTGATTTAGATTGGGGAATTCCAGTGCCAGTTCAAGGTGCTGAAGGTAAGGTGCTTTACGTTTGGTTTGATGCACCAATTGGTTATATATCATCAACTAAAGAATGGGCAGCACGTGAAGGAAAAAATTGGGAACTTTATTGGAAAGATAAAGACACTAAACTAGTTCATTTCATAGGAAAAGATAACATTGTGTTTCACTGTATTATATTCCCGGCGATGTTAAAAGCTGAAGGTTCTTTTATTTTACCTGAAAACGTGCCGGCTAATGAATTTTTAAATTTAGAAGGAAATAAACTATCAACTTCAAAAAATTGGGCCGTTTGGTTACCAGAATATTTGCTTGATTTTCCAAACCAACAAGACGTATTACGATACACTTTAACAGCCAGTGCTCCAGAAGCAAAGGATAACGATTTTACTTGGAAAGATTTTCAAGCAAGAAATAATAATGAATTAGTGGCCATTTTTGGAAATTTCATCAATCGAGTGGTCGTTTTAACCAATAAATATTATAATGGAATTGTTCCAAAACCTAATGAATTTTCTCAAGTAGATATAGAGACATTAGCTGAAATAAAAGCCTTTCCAAAAATTATTTCAAATTCTATTGAACGGTATCGTTTTAGAGAAGCACAACAAGAATTGATGAATTTAGCCAGATTAGGTAACAAGTATTTAGCTGATGAAGAACCTTGGAAAGTGATTAAAATTGATGAATCTCGTGTTCAAACTATTATGTATGTGGCTTTGCAAATTTCAAGTGCTTTAGCAACATTAAGTGAGCCGTTTTTACCGTTTACTTCTGCAAAACTTAAAGACATGCTAAATGTCGGTTCAGTCGAGAAATCATGGGATGATATTACTTCAAAAGATATATTAATTCCTTCAGGTCACCAAATAGCTAATGCGGAATTACTATTTTCTAAAATTGAAGATGAAACTATTCAAAAGCAATTAGATAAATTAATAGCCAGTAAAAAGGCAAATGAAGCCGCTAATAAAACCGTTGAACCTCAAAAAGACACGATAACTTTTGATGATTTTTCTAAACTTGACATTAGAGTAGGCACCATTTTAGAAGCTGAAAAAATGCCTAAAGCTAAAAAATTGTTGGTGTTAAAAGTAGATACTGGCATTGATATTAGAACCATAGTATCTGGTATTGCTGAAAGCTTTACACCTGAAGAAGTGGTAGGAAAACGAGTAACTGTATTAGTAAATTTAGCACCAAGAGAACTGCGTGGTGTAGAAAGTCAAGGGATGATTTTAATGACAGAAAACCAAGAAGGCAAATTGGTATTTGTAAATCCTGATGATGCTACTGTTGCTAACGGATTGCATATAAGTTAGTGTTATTTTTAAAAGTATTTTTAAAAGGATAGGCGAATGTTTTAATAACAATCACTTAATCATTAAAAAGACCTTAGCTAAAATACTACCGTTTAAAAGCACTATATTTTTATTAATACAACCAAATGAATCAATTGCTAAACTTTATAAAATTACACACACAACTTCAAGAATCTTCAATAAAAAATACTGTTGAATTACTTAATGAAGACTGTACTATCCCATTTATTTCACGTTACCGGAAAGAAAGAACGGGTAATTTGGATGAGGTTCAAATAGGTGATATTGTAAAATATAAAGAGCAGTTTGAAGCTTTAGAAAAACGCAAAGCATCTATTTTAAAAGCTTTAGAAGAACAAGCTGTTTTAACAGAAGAAATAAAACAAAAAATTAAAGAAACTCAAGATTTAACAACTCTTGAAGATATTTATTTGCCATTTAAAAAAAGCAGAAAAACCAAAGCAGAAACAGCTAGAAAAAATGGCTTAGAACCTTTGGCAAAAATCATCATGAGCCAAAACGCCAATGACTTAGAATCTATCGCTTATAAATATGTAAAAGAGGAAGTAAGTTCTGTTGAAGACGCTTTAGAAGGAGCCAGACATATTATTGCAGAATGGGTTAATGAACGTACTGATATTAGAAATAATATAAGACATCAACTAGAACGCTTTGCAATAATTTCTACAAAGGTTGTTAAAGCTAAAGCACAAGACGAAAACGCTCAAAAGTTTAGAGACTATTTTGATTGGTCAGAATCTTTAAGCAAAATTCCTTCCCACAGATTATTAGCTATTTTAAGAGCAGAACACGAAGGGTTTATTAAAGTTAAAATTGAGATTGATGATGATAAAGCATTAAGCAACATTGAAGATAGAATCATTCGTTCTAATAATGATTGTTCAGAACAAATTCAATTAGCAATTCATGATGCTTACAAACGTTTATTATTACCATCATTATCAAATGAAGCTTTACAAATAGCAAAAGATAAGGCAGACGAATCTGCTATTAATGTCTTTGCTAAAAACCTAAAACAACTATTGTTGGGTTCTCCTATTGGTGAAAAACGTGTTTTGGCTATTGATCCAGGATTTAGAACAGGTTGTAAAGTGGTGTGTTTAGATGCTCAGGGACAATTAAAATATAACGAAACCATTTATCCGCATCCACCAAAAAGTGATGCTATTGGAGCCATGAAAAAAATCAGCTCGTTAGCTGACGCCTATAAAATTGAAGCGATTGCTATTGGAAACGGAACGGCATCGCGCGAAACAGAAGCGTTGATAAGAAAAATTCATTTTAAAAATGATATTCAGGTTTTTGTGGTTAGTGAAGCTGGAGCTAGTATTTATTCTGCATCAAAAATTGCTAGAGAAGAATTTCCAAATTATGATGTAACGGTTCGTGGCTCAGTTTCTATTGGAAGACGCTTGCAAGATCCATTAGCAGAATTGGTTAAAATTGATGCTAAATCCATTGGAGTTGGGCAATATCAGCACGATGTTGATCAAACCAAGCTTCAAAAATCATTAGACGTTGTTGTTGAAAATTGTGTAAATGCTGTTGGAGTCAATATTAATACAGCAAGCAAGTCGTTACTAAGTTATGTGTCAGGAATTGGGCCAAAACTTGCAGAAAACATATTTGAATACAGAAATGAGCATGGAGCTTTTTCATCACGTGATGCCATAAAAAAAGTTCCTAGATTAGGCGATAAAGCTTTTGAACAAGGTGCTGCGTTTTTAAGAATTAAAGAAGCCAAAAACCCATTAGATGATTCATCTGTTCATCCTGAAAGTTATGCTATAGTTGAAAATATGGCGAAAGATTTAGGTAAAACAGTTCAAGATTTAATTGGAAATTCAACATTACTTCAAAAAATAGATTTAAAAAAATACTGTACAACATCCGTTGGAATGCCAACACTTCAAGATATTGTTAAAGAACTTGAAAAACCAGGTTTAGATATTCGCGAACAAGCCAAAGTATTTACTTTCAATCAAAATATTAAAACTATTAATGATTTGCGTGAAGGACAATTGCTTCCGGGAATTGTTAACAACATCACCAACTTTGGGTGTTTTGTTGACGTTGGAATTAAAGAAAGCGGTCTTATTCACGTTTCAAACCTATCTGATACTTTTGTTAAAGATGTTAATGAGCATGTTAGTTTACATCAACAAATTATTGTAAAAGTTTTAGAAGTTGATATTCCGCGTAAACGTATTCAATTAAAATTGCACACATAAAAAAAGCAAACCTAATAGTTTGCTTTTATTTATTAAATCAATAATAAACTATTATTGATTCATATGTTTTATTTCATGAATAAAAGTTTCTAAATCAACGCCATTGCTTACTAACGTTAAAGCCTTATCAACAATATACTTAACGTTTACAGCATGAAACCCTAAACCAACCCCAATTTTATTTAAAAGTTTATGTTCAGAATCTCCATGAATTTGATCCACATGAACCATACGTACTAAATCATATAAGCGCTCTAAACGATGGTCATATGAAATTGGTGGATTAATAGGATGTGATTGATAGTCCTTTAAAATAGTTTTATAGCTGCTTTCACTAACATCTAAATTACGAGCAAGTCTATCTAAAAAGGCCTTTTCATCACTAGAAATAATGCCATCATCCATTGCAACTCTTACAATTGCTGCAAAATGGTCCTCATTTCGCTTTTTAAAACCGCTATCAAATAAATCTGAAATTGACATATTTTTATATTTTGTGCTGCAAATATAAATAAACTATAAAGCTATTAAAAATAAATTCTTTTTTTAAGGAAATTAAGTGTTTTTTAATAAATCAATTTAGCTAAAAACTTATTTGTTTAGATTGCTTTTTATAAATGGTTGCTATATAAAAACACAAAAGCATTATTCAAAAATCATAATTCTTAAACTATATTTGCACCTTTAATACACCAAAACAAAAAAATGAGGTGTACAAACCAAAATAGTTGAGTAAAACAGTTTTGTTACAAGCTTATGAAAGGGTTTTGCAAACGCAAAATCTTCAAACTGCTATTTCCAAAACCGAAAGTAAAACCCATTTAAAGGGTTTAGTAGGTTCTTCATTTTCATTTGTTATTTCCAATGTTTTTAAACAATCAGAAAAGCCTTTTTTAATTGTTTTTAATGATAAAGAAGAAGCCGCTTTTCACTTAAATGATTTAGAGCAGCTCTGTGGAGATAAAGACGTCTTTTTTTATCCAGGAAGTTATCGTAGACCATATCAAATTGAAGAAACTGATAATGCCAACGTGTTATTACGTGCAGAAGTTTTAAATAGGATAAACTCGCGGAAGAAACCAGCAATAATTGTTACTTATCCAGACGCTCTTTTTGAAAAAGTTGTGACCAGAAAAGAGCTAGAGCGCAATACTTTAAAAATTTCACTTAACGATAAATTATCTATTGATTTTGTAAATGAAGCATTGTTTGAATATCAATTTAAACGTGTTGATTTTGTAACAGAACCTGGAGAATTTTCAGTGCGTGGTGGTATTGTAGATGTGTTTTCTTTTTCAAATGATGAACCTTACCGTATTGAGTTTTTTGGTGATGAAGTTGATAGTATTAGAACCTTTGATGTAGAAACACAATTATCGATTGAGCAAATAAAAAAAATCAACATCATTCCTAATGTTGAAAATAAATTTTTAGATGAGCAGCGAGAAAGTTTTCTAAAATACATGGCTCAAAAAACAGTGATTTGTTTTAAAAATGCCGATTTATTTTTTTCAAGAATTGATGACTTTTTCTCAAAAGCTGAAGAGGCTTTTAAAATACTTTCAACGGCAATAAAACATGCAGAACCCAATGAATTATTTTGTAATTCAGCATTACTTAAAAAGCAATTATTAGATTTTACCTTGGTTGAATTTGGTATAACATCTTTTTTTAACAATGTAAGTTCTGTTGTCATGTCGAGCGCAGTCGAGACATCCCATATTATTGAATTTAATACCACACCACAACCAACTTTTAACAAACAATTTAATTTACTCATTGAAGATTTAAACGCAAACTATAATAAAGGATTTGCCAATTATATAGCCTGCGTAAGTGAACAACAAGCCAAGAGGTTTCAAGATATTTTTGACGATTCTCATTTAGAAGTCAAACCTTATAAAACCATTGTGCTTTCTCTGCATCAAGGTTTTGTTGATCATGAAAACAAGTTGGTTTGTTACACAGATCACGAAATATTTGAACGCTATCATAAATTTCAAGTAAAAAACGGTTATGCCAAAAAGCAAGCTATTACTTTAAAAGAACTCACAAACCTAGAAATTGGTGATTATGTAACGCATATAGATCATGGCATTGGAAGGTTTGGCGGCTTACAAAAAATTGATGTTGAAGGCAAAAAACAAGAAGCCATCAAATTAATTTATGGTGAGCGCGATATTTTGTATTTAAGTATTCATTCATTACATAAAATCACCAAGTTTAATGGCAAAGATGGCAAACCACCAAAAATCTATAAATTAGGTAGTAATGCTTGGAAAGTTCTTAAGCAAAAAACTAAAAGTAGGGTTAAGGAAATTGCATTTAATTTAATACAACTTTACGCCAAGCGAAAAACTGAAAAAGGTTATCAGTATAATCCAGACAGTTATATGCAGTTGGAATTAGAATCTTCATTTTTATATGAAGACACACCAGATCAAATAACCGCAACTGCCGATATAAAAGCAGACATGGAAAGTGAACGCCCAATGGACAGATTAGTTTGTGGTGATGTGGGTTTTGGAAAAACCGAAGTAGCTATCAGAGCTGCTTTTAAAGCCGTTGATAACGGTAAACAAGTAGCGGTTTTGGTGCCAACAACCATTCTTGCGTATCAACATTCCAGAACATTTACAGAACGTTTAAAAGATTTTCCTGTTACGGTTGATTATCTAAACCGTTTTAGAACTACAAAAGAAAGACGGGATACACTTGAGAATCTTGAAAAAGGGAAAGTCGATATCATTATTGGAACACATCAATTGGTGAATCAAAATGTAAAGTTTAAAGATTTAGGACTTCTAATTGTTGACGAAGAACAAAAGTTTGGTGTTGCAGTCAAAGAGAAACTAAAAACACTGAAAGAAAATGTAGATGTACTCACATTAACAGCAACACCAATTCCTAGAACACTTCAATTTAGTTTAATGGCGGCTAGAGATTTATCGGTTATCACTACGCCACCACCAAACCGTTATCCCATTGAAAGCCATGTCATTCGTTTTAATGAAGAAACCATTCGTGATGCGGTGAGTTATGAGATAGAACGTGGCGGACAAATATTTTTCATTCATAATCGAATTGAAAACATAAAAGAAGTGGCCGGCATGATTCAACGGTTGGTTCCAGATGCAAAAATTGGTGTTGGTCATGGTCAGCTTGATGGTAAAAAGCTTGAAGAATTAATGCTGTCTTTTATGAATGGCGCTTTTGATGTGTTGGTAAGTACTACCATTATTGAAAGCGGACTTGATGTGTCCAATGCAAATACTATTTTTATAAATAATGCTAATAATTTTGGCTTGAGTGATTTGCATCAAATGCGAGGTAGAGTAGGAAGAAGCAATAAAAAAGCGTTCTGTTATTTTATCACTCCAGAGTATTCAGCCATGACAGATGATGCCAGAAAACGTATCACGGCTTTGGAGCAGTTTACTGAACTTGGAAGTGGCTTTAATATTGCTATGAAAGATCTTGAAATTCGTGGGGCAGGTGATTTGTTAGGCGGCGAACAAAGCGGATTTATCAATGAAATTGGCTTTGAAACCTATCAAAAAATCTTACAAGAGGCCATTGAAGAATTAAAAGAAAATGAGTTTAAAGAATTATATGAAGATGTTTCTGATGATAAAGAGTATGTAAAAGATGTTACTATTGATTCTGATTTTGAATTATTATTTCCAGATGATTATGTAAACAACATCACAGAGCGTTTAAATCTTTACACACAACTCAATAATATTAAAACAGAAGATGAACTAAAAATCTTTGAATCACAAATCATTGACCGTTTTGGAGAATTGCCTGTTCAAGTTTCAGATTTATTAAATAGTGTTCGAATTAAATGGATTGCCAGTAAAGTTGGTTTTGAAAAATTAGTCATGAAACACGGTAAATTGGTTGGATATTTTATTAGTGACCAGCAAAGTAATTTTTATCAAAGCAAATCGTTCACAAAAGTGCTACAATTTGTACAGGCAAATCCAGGCGTTTGTAAAATGAAAGAAACACAAACACGTAACGGTTTACGTTTATTACTTACTTTTGAATCTATCAAATCTGTTAAGCAAGCTTTAACAAAGTTGGAGCCCATTGTGGCTTGATTATTGCCAATAATTAAATAAATTTTCATCATGTTAAAACGAGTTATTTTTTTAGTTTTTTTGTTGCCATGCCTCCTTTTTTCTCAGCATACTATTAAAGGAACTTTCACCAATGCTAAGGATTATAAATATGCGTTGCTATATAAAATTTTACCGCTTTCAACTTCATATATAGGAAATGCTGAGATTAATGCAGATGGAACATTTCTTTTAAATTTAGACGAATCTGTTTCTGCTGGCATGTATAAAATTGTGTATGCCATACCTAAAGAGGAGTATAATTTTGATATTATTTATAATGCAAAAGAAGATATTGAATTTACTTTTGATGCTGAAACGGGCATAAACTATCAAGAATCTATTGAAAATAAGTTGGTAACCGGTTATACGAGTAGTATGTCAATGATAAGCCAAAGTATTGGAAATTTTTTCAGACAGCAAAGTAAAGACACATCGGCATTAATGGCTATTTTTAAAACCCAACGAGAAACTCAAAAAAGTTTTGAAGAAGCCGCAAAAGGAACCATAGCTTTAGAGTTTATTAAAGCTAACGAACCATATATTCCAGAAACAGCTGAAGATGTAGAAACCTATATTATCAACCTAGAAACTCATTTTTTTGACCATGTAGATTTTAATAATATAACACTTCAAAGCTCAGATTTTTTAGTGGAACGCATGTATAACTATGTTCTTGGAATGGGTAAAGACACTCCAGATATTAGTGCTAATTATAAAAAAAACATTGATGATTTTTGTTTGGCAATGAACAATGCGCCTTTAACAATTAAAAGCAGTTTACTACTTCAATTGTGGCAAAGTATGGCAGATTCAGATTTTGAAAGCGTTGCTAATTATATTGCAGATAATTATTTAATTGATGTGGCAAAAGCTTTAAATGATCAAGTACTTATTGATGGATTAGTGCAATTTAAAAACACATCAAAGGAAAGTAAAGCCCCAGATTTTTATTTAGATGCTCCAAAAAATCAAAAGAAATTAAGTGATTTAAACGGTTCAGAATATTATGTTTTAGTCTTTTGGAGCAGCAACTGCTCGCATTGCTTAAATGAAATACCACAGTTAGAAGCTTTTAAACAAACATTAAACAAAAATGAGCTTAAAATAGTGGCCATAGGATTAGAAGATGACGATAAAAATTGGGCTGTAAAAATTAAAGAATTTCCAAACTTTATTCATGTTTTAGGCTTGGGTAAATGGGATAACGAAATAGGAAACAGGTATGATATTAAAGCAACGCCAACCTATTTTGTGTTAGATAAAAACAAACGTATTGTTGCAAAACCCAAAGATATTGAAGCCTTAAAAAGTTTCTTTAATTAATAAGGTTTTAATTTTAAAAATGATAAAAAGCATTTTCTAAATGCTCAATATGATAATGAGAGCCTTGTTTTACAATGGCAATAATGTCAAACCTTACCTCAACTTCTAAAGCATTAAAAGTAACATATTCATCAACCGCTTTTACAAGGCGTTGTATTTGTTTGGGTTTTACAAAATCTTGCGGATTACCAAAATCAATCGTTGAGCGTGTTTTAACTTCAATAATGGCTAAAACATCTTTAATTTTGGCAATAATATCTACTTCGGCTTTATCAAATCTATAATTGCGTTCTATAATGTCATAACCATTCTTCAAAAGAAAATCAACAGCCAATTGTTCGCCTTTTTTACCAAGTTCGTTGTGGTTTGCCATAAGCCTAAAATACTAATTTTAAAACATACAAGTTTAAATAATACAAATTATTTTTAGCCTTATCTAAAAAAATATTTACCCATACAAAATTTTAAGTATCTTTGCCTATCATTTTAAAATCTATGGTCACATTATCTGAAGAAAATTACTTAAAAGCTATTTATCATTTAGGAAAGCAAGGTGTAAATGCGGTAAGCACCAATGCCATAGCCGAAAAAATGGATACTAAAGCGTCTTCTGTAACCGATATGATTAAAAAACTTGCCGAAAAAAACTTGGTAAATTACATTAAATATCAAGGGGTTAGTTTGACCAAAGAAGGCCGATTAACAGCGGCTTCTGTGGTTAGAAAGCATCGTTTGTGGGAAGTGTTCTTAGTTGAAAAACTTCAATTTTCTTGGGATGAAGTTCACGAAGTTGCAGAGCAATTAGAACACATTCAATCTAAAAAACTTGTTAACGAACTAGATACATTTTTAGAGTATCCAACGCACGACCCACACGGAGATCCCATTCCAGATAAGGATGGAAATATCACTAAAACGGACAAAATTATCCTGTCTCAATTACAAGTTAATCAGCGTTGTATGTGTGTTGGTGTGAATGATTCTTCGGCCGATTTTTTAAAGTATTTGGACAAACATCACATAGCTTTGGGAACACAAATTCAAATTCTTTCAAAAGAACCTTTTGATGAATCCTTGACTATTAAAGTTGATGATGTAGTTATTAATATTTCAAAAGTGGTAGCAAACAATATTTATGTAAAATCACAAACCTTATGATTGATAGTATTATTGGTTATTTTGAATCTATTGACCCCATTTTAGGGGCTTTATACGCATCGTTATTCACATGGATTGTAACTGCTTTGGGTGCTTCATTGGTGTTTTTAGTTAAAGGGATGAATCGCGCTTTTTTTGATGGGATGCTAGGTTTTACGGGTGGTGTTATGGTGGCAGCGAGTTTTTGGAGTTTATTGGCGCCTGGCATAGCTATGAGTCCGGGAGAAGGTTTTGTTAAAGTAATTCCTGCAGCTACTGGTTTTGCAATGGGTGCTTTTTTTATCTTCGGATTGGATAAAATCCTTCCTCACTTACACATTAATTTCAAAGAATCTGAAAAAGAAGGTGTTAAAAGTCCGTGGCATAGAACAACCTTACTTGTTTTAGCCATTGCGCTTCATAATATTCCAGAAGGGTTGGCGGTTGGTGTGTTGTTTGGTGGCGTTGCTGCCGGTATTCCAGAAGCTACTATTGGTGGTGCTATTGCTTTAGCTATTGGCATTGGTATTCAAAATTTTCCTGAAGGCTTGGCAGTTTCCATGCCGTTGCGTCGTCAAGGAGTTAGTAAATTCAAGAGTTTTTGGTACGGACAATTATCGGCCATTGTAGAGCCTATTGCGGCAGTTATTGGTGCTGTTGCAGTCACTTTTTTTATTCCTATTTTACCTTATGCTTTAGCTTTTGCTGCTGGAGCCATGATTTTTGTGGTTGTTGAAGAAGTGATTCCTGAAACACAACGCGATAAATTTACCGATGTGGCAACGCTTGGTTTTATTGGCGGATTTA
This sequence comes from Flavobacteriaceae bacterium, assembly GCA_021739635.1. Classification (GTDB taxonomy): domain Bacteria; phylum Bacteroidota; class Bacteroidia; order Flavobacteriales; family Flavobacteriaceae; genus Yeosuana. Next base: position 93,588 of record JAIPBH010000012.1, read on the forward strand.
TTGTTATGATGACTTTGGATGTGGCTTTGGGTTGATTTATTTCAGCGTATATCGCAACCCAAAAAATAAACGTCTGCCTTGATTTGGCGCATAAACGTAGGATGGATCAAAAGTTAATGCATACGGATTTTCTGCTGTTGCCAAGGCATTTCCATTAGAATCAAATACTACTTGCTCATCAAATGGGTCATGAGCTCTAGCAATGATAAACGGATTGTCTCGGTTTGGCGTCCAATTCAAAAGATTTTTAATACCCATATAAATTTCAAAATTGTTCCAGCCTTCAAAGGTTATTTGAATGTTTTGAATGCTCCAAATAGGCGAAAATTCATGTCGTGGGTCTAATTCGCCCAATAAAGGCAAACGCATGGGGCCATACAAATTTCCTGTATAATCAAATAGTAAATGGGATTTGTAATTTTTATAAGAAATAGCCCAAGTTCCTGAAAATTTCTCCGTTAGAATTTGTCGAGTAGTCTCACCATTTTCAATTTGAGACACATTTTGTAAGGTTGCTCCAACCAACAGTTTTATTCCATTTGAAAAAGTTGCATCTACATTTAAACTTACGCCTTTTGTTATGGCGTGACCTTTTAAATTGTCATAAATAATTTGATTGGGATTAGTATCATAATCTGGAATAATAACATTATTAAAATAGGTCAACCAAGTGGATGCATCAAACGTGAATATCTGACCGTTTTTAGTATAAAATTTCTTTAGAAAATTAACATTCACATTATACGAACGCTCAGGATTTAAGGCTTCGGCAATAATAACCTCTCTGGAGCCTGTAAGCGCAGCGTGTTCTTCGGTAAATAAATTAACAACTCTAAAACCTGTGCCTGTATTTACTCGAAAAACGGCATCATCCGTTGGTTTCCATTTGTAAGCCAATCGTGGTGTGAAAATCAACTCGTGACGTTTGTCATAATCCCAACGCGCACCTAAAAGCAAACTGTGGTTGTTGCCCAGAGCCATTTCATCTTGAATAAATATAGACGGAATCGTCACTTCATCAGCTGTTTGAGTTGCTGGCGTATTATCATTATAAAAATTATAACGTGCTGCTACACCAAAAAGCATATCGTGATGCTTGAAATTTTTGTCCCAAGTTAATTGTCCAAAACCAATGCGCTGCTGTGCTAAATATGTCACATTTCCATATACGGAATTTTGGTCGTGATCGGTAAACGACCATTTAAAGTGCATTTTTTCGGTATATGGTAATTGGTAATTTCCCAGAATTTCAAAACGTTTGGTGTAAATACTTTCACCATAAACGTCGCTACCACCACGAAATGATTTGTTCCACTGCATTTGGCCGCCCCAACGATCTTCATATAAAAATCTTCCAGCAATGGAAAATGTTCGGTTATAATTACGTTTGAAATCTATTTTTTGAAAAATGGAAATACGATCTTGAAGGGTTACATCTGTAAAATTATCGTTGTTATTGTCTATCGGATTGCTGTAATTGAAATAATTTAACCCGAAAAGCAAATAGGCTTTTGAACCAATATTGGTTTTAAAACCTAAATCTGTATTGATTTCGCCCCAACCAGAAACATATGAATCTGCAAAAACTAGAGGCGCATTTTCAGGTAACTTTGTAATGATATTAATGAGTCCGCCAACGGCTTCGCTGCCGTATAATGATGATGCAGGACCTTTAACAATTTCTATTTGTTCAATAAGCGAATTTGGAATACCATATAAGCCATAAACGGTTGACAAACCACTCACAATAGGCATTCCGTCAATGAGGACTAAGGTATATGGACCTTCCAACCCATTGATGTGAATATCGCCAGTATTACAAACGTTGCAATTAATTTGTGGCCGTACGCCATTTACATTCTGTAAAGATTCAAATATATTGGCTGTTGGATTTTTCTTGAAAAATGCAGGCGAATAAACTTCCACAGGTACAGAACTATCCAAACGTGAAACGGTTTTTAAGGTTCCTGTAATAACAATTTCATCTAAAGATTCTGATTCTTGCAAATTAAAATTTACCGTTACAGTTGTATTTGAAACTGTAATTGTTTGCTCTTGTGGTTTGAATCCTGTGAATGAAGCGACGATTTTGTAAGTTCCTGAAGCTACATTTGCGATTTGATAATGTCCGTTTTCATCAGAAACCGTTCCTTTTTGTGTTCCTTTCAAATAAATATTGACAAAAGGTAAGGCTTCACCATTGGAAGTTACTTTCCCTTTAATAATTTGAGCTTGAATAGTTGTTGAAATAAATAATAACAAAAAAACAATTCGAAACATTTTAATTTTTAAACAAATATAAATATATTTTTAGACAAGACTAAATATTTATTTATGAAAATATAAAAGTTTACTTCTAAGATATTTCAGAAGCAATTAAATTTTTAATTTGAATTATGTTTTAATGGCAGCCACAGTCATCATCTCCACCACATTTTTTTTTAGAAGTCTTAGCTTTAAAGAAGAATTTTTTAACAAGAAAATATAGTGCTAAAAAAATAGCAATTCCAACTAAAATATTTTGAATAATAGTGTTCATATGAATTTTGTCGAGTATAGTGCTAATTCCTTAACGTAAATCTATTTTAAAATTTGAAAAGCTATTAAGGCAACTACATATGCAAAGGCACTCATAATTGTTAATTGTAAAACAGGCCATTTCCAACTATTGGTTTCACGTTTTACAACGGCTAATGTACTCATACATTGCATTGCAAACGCATAGAAAAGTAGTAATGATATTCCGGATGCAAAATTAAATAATGGTCCGCCAAGAATAGGATTTACTTCTCCTGCCATTCTATTTTTTATAGTGTCTTCATCATCATTTCCAACGCTATAAATAGTAGCCAAGGTTCCAACAAATACTTCACGAGCTGCAAAACTACTAACTATGGCAATACCAATTTTCCAATCGTAACCCAAAGGTCTTATTATGGGTTCAATAGCTCGTCCTGTAATTCCAATAAATGAATGTTCTAATTTATGAGAAGCAATTTTTTGTTGTAATTCTTCAGAAGTTAAATTTTGATTAGAATAAGCTTTTTTGGTAATTTCTTCAGCATTATTAAAATCTTTTCCTGGACCAAACGAAGCCAAAAACCAAAGCACAATTGAAATGGCTAAAATAATTTTACCTGCACCAAACACAAACGATTTTGTTTTTTCTAAAACTGTCAATACCACATTTTTTAATAATGGTAATTTATAGTTTGGCATTTCTACCACAAAAAATGTTTTACTTTTAATTTTAAGGATTTTGTTTAAAATATATGCTGAAAAAACAGCGGTACCAAACCCTAAAAGGTATAAAAACATTAAGGTTAAAGCTTGATAGCTAAGGCCAATAAAACGCCCTTCGGGTATAATAAGTGATATGATAATTAAATACACAGGAAGACGCGCAGAGCAGGTTATAAATGGCGTAACTAAGATGGTTATTAAGCGTTCTTTCCAGTTTTCAATATTTCTGGTTGCCATAATAGCTGGAATGGCACAAGCAGTTCCTGAAATAAGTGGGACAATGCTTTTTCCGCTAAGCCCAAATCGTCGCATAATTCGGTCCATTAAAAATACAACACGACTCATATAGCCACTTTCTTCAAGCACTGAAATAAATAAGAATAAAAAAGCAATTTGAGGTATAAAAATAACAATACCACCAAGACCAGGAATAATACCTTCAGTTAATAAGCTAGTAAAGGCGCCAACGGGTAATTGGTTTTTTGTCCATTCGCTAAACGAAGCAAAGGCACTATCAATAAAATCCATAGGAACACTTGACCAATCATAAATGGCTTGAAAAATAGTCAAAAGAATCACAAAAAAAATGGCATAGCCCCAAATTTTATGAGTTATAATTCTATCAAATGTCATTCTTAAATCTTTGGCATTGGCTACATCAATGGTTTGTCCTTTTTTAAGAACATCATTAATGAATTGATAGCGTTTTATAGTTTCTTTTTGCTGTAAGCGTTTTAAATCGTTTTTTGATTTGGTTTTAAAATTAGCTACAGCATCAATTTCATTTCTATCGGTTTTACCAAAATTAACATCTTGGGTAATAACCAACCAAAGTTTATAGATAAGTTGATTTGGGAATGTACTTTGTAAGTTTTCAAAATAAGCTGGATCAATTTCTGAAAGATTGATACAATGACTAATTGAAAGATCTTTATAATTAGAAATCAAGGTTTTCAATCTGTCAATTCCTTGATTTTTACGTGTGCTTACTAAAGCAATTTTAGTTTTAAGATGCGTTTCAAGATATTCTAAATCAAGAGAAATTCCTTTGTAGGCCATTCTATCTGCCATATTAATAACAAGAATGGTTGGTATTTCTAAATCTTTAATTTGTGTATATAGTAAAAGATTTCTTTTTAAATTTTCAACGTCGCTAACTACTACAGCTAAGTCTGGGAAATCTTTATCATTTTTATTTAAAAGTAATTCAATAACTACGTTTTCATCAAGTGATGAAGCGTTTAAACTGTAAGTTCCAGGTAAATCAATAATGTGAGCTTTTACGCCACGAGGTAATTTGCAAACACCTTCTTTTTTTTCAACAGTAATTCCTGGATAGTTACCAACTTTTTGGTTTAAGCCTGTTAAAGCATTAAATACAGATGTTTTCCCTGTGTTTGGATTTCCTATTAAGGCAACATTGATTTGTTTACTCATTTGCTACCTTTTAATTAAAATATGCATAGCCGTTTCTTTTCTTATGGCTAAATGCGTACCATTAATGTTTAAGTACATAGGATCATGAAAAGGTGCAACCTGAACTAACTCTACATAATTTCCAGGCAAACATCCCATTTCTAAAAGTTTTAAAGGAATGTGAATGGATGAAACATCTGTAATAATGCAACGTTCTCCTTTTTTTATGTTAGCTAAAGTATTTTCCAAGCTTATTTAGATTGATTTTAAAGAAGCAAATGTAATGTAAAATTTTAGGGTAAAAAAATAGTAATTAAAAAACTATTTAACCGGTTCTTTTTTAAGAATTTTTATGTCATCAAGCAACCTATTGATATCATCTGGATTGGTTCCATCATAAAATCCTCTTATTTGTCGCTTTTTGTCTATTAGCATAAAGTTTTCAGTATGAACCATATCAAAAGGACCACCATCACCATTATCTTTTACGGCTAAATAACTTTTTCTAGCCAATTTATAGATTTGTTTTTTATCGCCAGTTACTAAATTCCACTTAGAGTCTACAACGCCTTTTTCAATGGCATATCGCTTTAATTGAGCAGCTGTATCAATTTCTGGAGTTACTGAATGTGATAGCAACATAACTTCGGCATCGTTTAAAATTTCTTTTTGAATATCTACCATATTACTTGTCATTATTGGGCAAATAGTTTGGCAAGTTGTAAAAAAGAAATCAGCCACATAAATTTTATCCTTGTAATCATCTTGAGTAATGGTTTTTCCATTTTGATTGATAAGACTGAAGTCTGCTATTTTATGATATTTTTTTTGATACTGAATGGTGCTATCAACTAATTCTGCGCTAACCATTGCTGGTTGATAAATGGGTAAAGGTTGATACACATTTAACTTATTATAAATGATTGAAATAATAACTATTGAGATTATTAAAAAAACAATGGCGAACCTCTTATAGTCCTTAAAAAATGAAAGCATTTTAATGAAGATAAAAATTAATATTGATACAAAAATACAACACTATTAATCTAAAATAAGTATTTTTATGAATGAAAAATTGCGCTATGAAATACCCGATAACAAAAATTTTCAAACTAATCGAAAATAATTATTTGGGTATTGCATCTCACCTCTAACAAAAAATATAAACAGATGAAAAAAATCATTCTTATAAATATCCTATTATCATTTTTAACAATACACGGGCAAGATTTTCAAAAAGATTTTGATGCCATTGTTCAAGCAGAATCTAATTCAGCCAAACAATTATTGAATTTTAAGGCCAATATTAATACAGGAAATTATGATGTAACGTACCATAAATTAGAGTTTTCCTTAAATCCAACAACTCCTTTTATAAATGGTTTAGTAACTACTCATTTTATAGCAAAAGAAAATATGACCCAAATTACGTTTGATCTGGCTGATAATATGATAGTGTCTCAAGTCATGCAAAATGGAAATGCACTTTCTTTTGTTCAAAACGCCAATGATGAGTTGGTAATAACATTATTTTCAACAGTAAATTTAGGTAATACAGGAATTTTAGAAATCACCTATTCAGGAAACCCAATTAGTTCTGGTTTTGGTTCTTTTGAGCAAAGTACACATGGTGTTGATTCAGACCCTATAATTTGGACATTATCTGAGCCTTACGGCGCAAAAGGATGGTGGCCATGTAAGCAAGATTTAAATGATAAAATTGACAATATAGATGTATATATAACTACACCACAATTTAATCCTTCTTTAAAAGAATATATAGCTGTTTCTAATGGTTTAGAGCAAAGCCTAGTAATAAATGGTGGTTTTAAAACAACACATTTTAAGCACCAATATCCCATTCCTGCTTATTTAATTGCTGTAGCTGTCACAAATTATAATGTGTATTCACATACGGTTGCAAATAATGGGTCGCCTTTTGATATTGTAAATTATGTATATCCAGAAAATTTATCTGCCCAAACAAGTACTCCTGTAACGGTTGATATTATGAATTTATACACTAATTTATTTGAAGAATATCCATTTGCTTCAGAAAAATATGGGCATGCACAATTTGGTTGGGGCGGAGGCATGGAACATACAACGGTTTCATTTATGGGTAGTTTTGGCAGAAATTTAATAGCACATGAGTTGGCGCATCAATGGTTTGGAGATAAAATTACTTGTGGAAGTTGGAAAGATATTTGGTTAAATGAAGGATTTGCAACTTATTTATCTGGTTTAGTTGTAGAAAATTTAGACGGCAATGCTTCATTTATAAACTGGAAACAACAACTTAATACGTCAATAACTTCGCAAACAACTGGAGCTGTATATTTGGCAGATTCAGATACAACAAGTGTAAACAGAATTTTTGACGGAAGGCTTTCTTATAATAAAGGAGCTATGGTGTTGCATATGCTAAGGAAAAAATTAGGAGATACTCAGTTTTTTCAGGGAATGCTAAATTATTTAAGTGATGCAAATTTAGCTTACAATTATGCTAAAACACCAGATTTTATGGGAGTTATGTCTAGTTCTAGTGGTGTAAATTTAACCGAGTTTTTTAATGATTGGGTTTATAATCAAGGCTACCCAAGTTATTCTATACATTGGGATCAACCCAATGCAAATCAAATACGATTGGTTTTAAATCAAACACAAAGTGACCCTGGAAATTCGGTAAGTTTTTTTGAAGCTCCGGTTCCAATCAGGATTCATGGTACAGGCGGAGAGGTTTTAAATCTAGTTTTGAATAATACAACTAATGGACAAGAATTTCTTGAACCAGTAACATTTACAGTGAGTTCAATAGAATTTGACCCAGAAGCAGATTTAATTTCAAAAAATAATACAATTACTTTAAGTTCAGGTAATTTTCAACCAGATGTAAGTTTTAATATATACCCAAACCCAGTTTCAACAAGTGTTTATGTTAAAAAATCAAACACCATTCAAGTCTATCGTTTTAAAATGTTTGACATTTTAGGTCAATTGCTAAAAGATGAAAACTATCAAGACGTCATTGATGTAAGCAAATTGTCTCCAGGGCTACATTTTATCCGTTTTGAAACCAACAATGGCTTTATTCATAAAACATTGTTAAAACAATAATGAAGACTTATTATGTTTTTTAAAGTTGCTTTAAAAGCTTACTTTTGTGCGATTATAAAAAAATTGATTGAAAACATATGGAGTTTGTTATTAAAATATCTCAATTTTTATTGAGCCTTTCTTTGCTTATAGTATTACATGAATTTGGGCATTTTATACCAGCAAAAGCATTTAAAACTCGAGTTGAAAAGTTTTATTTATTTTTTGATGTCAAGTTTTCTTTGTTTAAAAAGAAAATAGGAGATACAGTTTACGGAATTGGTTGGTTACCACTTGGAGGTTATGTAAAAATCTCAGGAATGATTGATGAAAGTATGGATACCGAACAAATGGCTCAAGAACCACAGCCGTGGGAATTCCGTTCAAAACCAGCATGGCAACGATTAATTATTATGTTAGGTGGAGTTACTGTAAACTTTATTTTGGCAATAGTCATTTACATAGGAATGAGTTATTATTATGGAGACAAGTTTCTTCCAAATAATAATATTAAAGACGGCCTTTTAATTGAAAACACAGTAGCAAATAAAGCAGGGTTATTAACAGGCGATAAAATTATAGCAGTTGATGGTGATACCATTGAAACCTTTTCTGAAATTTCTGAAAAAGTATTATTTGGCAAAAAAATAACTATTGAAAGAGATGGCGAACAATCAACAGTAACAATGCCCGAAGATTTTTTATCGCAATTAATAGATTCAAAACAAAAAGGGCTTGTAGATTTAAGAACACCATTTGCCATTGTTGAAGTTCCAGATTCTTCTCAAAATAAAAATAGTGGTATTAAAAAAGGAGACATCATTATTGGTTTAAATGATTATAAAACAAAATACGCTGATGAAGTTAAAAGCGCTTTAGAGACTTTTAAAGGACAACAAGTACAAGCCACAATACTAAGAGACAGAAAAGAAACAACTTTGCCGTTAAACATTAGTAATGAAGGCAAATTAGGTTTAATATATGCCGCAGGCTCAACGCCTGAAACATTAGAGGCTTTAGGATATTATAAATTTGAAACTAAAGAGTACGGCTTTTTTGAGTCATTTCCTGTAGGCTTAAATAAAGCTTATGAAAAAGTAGATTCGTATATCACACAATTTAAGGCCATTTTCACACCAAGTACAGGAGCTTATAAAGGTGTTGGCGGATTTAAAGCGATTTACGATATATTCCCTGATTTTTGGAATTGGCAAGTATTTTGGAGCATCACAGCATTTTTATCCATTATGTTAGGTGTTTTAAATTTATTACCAATACCAGCGCTAGATGGAGGACACGTCATGTTTTTATTATATGAAATGATTTCTGGAAGAAAACCAGGAGACAAGTTTATGGAGTATGCGCAAATGGTTGGTTTTGTGATATTAATAGCGTTAGTTTTATTTGCTAATGGCAATGATATTTTTAAGGCTATTTTTAATTAAAAGTTTTTTAAATATTATATTTGTAGTAATTAAAAATATATATATATTTGCGCTCGCAAAAGCGAAAAGATAACACTCCTCCTTAGCTCAGTTGGTTAGAGCATTTGACTGTTAATCAAAGGGTCCTTGGTTCGAGCCCAAGAGGGGGAGCTTATTAAGAAAAAGACTTACATGAAAATGTAGGTCTTTTTTAGTTTATAGCAAACAAACAACATTTTTTATATTAAATTTAAAAGCATTAATCAAAAAAGCTAGACTAATGTATTCAAATCTTGATAATCCTATTTGGAATGCCCTTATATCTAGAGATAAAGAGTATAATATAGGTAATAGTAATTTTGCGTTTTTTGATGAAGAAGTGGCTCCATTTATAGGGTTGCCAATTTGGAATGAAAGTAATCAAAAAGAATTATTTAATTATGTTCCCAATAATCGCTCATGGTTTTTATTAATAGGTGACGAAGTAGAATTTATTAATGAAATAGACATTGTTTTTTCATTACCACTTTATCAATTAACATGCAATAATCTTATTAAACCAAAAGAACCTAAAGAAGAAATTGATATTTTTCCTTTAAATAAAAGTAATGTAGATGAAATGATAGCCCTTACTCAGCTTACTAAACCGGGTCCATTTACCAAAAAGACCATAGAGTTTGGTGGCTATTATGGAATATTTGAAAATGGCAATTTAGTAGCTATGGGTGGCGAAAGGCTGCATGTTGATAAATTTACAGAGATTAGTGCCATTTGTACACATCCAAACTATCAAGGTTTAGGATATGCCGCTAAAATGACTCATTATTTGGCATCTGCTGTTATTAAAAAAGGTGAAATACCTTTTCTACACGTTCGCCATGATAATATAAAGGCTATAGAACTGTATAAAAAGTTAGGTTTTGAAATCAGAAAGAAAATCTATTTTTATATTCTTAAAAAAAAATAGAAAGTCTCATAGATTAATTACATTTCAACTAACAGAATATAAAATTGATAGGGTTTAAATGAAAGATGCTCTTTATCTTTTCCTATTTTAATGTTAGATGCATCACATAAATTATAAAGCTCTTGAGTATAAGGTCTAACAGAATTAAAAACATAATAAGTTAGTTCTTGAGGTTCTGGGCTATAATTAAACAAACAAAAAACCTGCTTTCTTTCCCACGTTCTTTTAAAGCCTACAATACTTCTGTTGTGCGATTCTAACCATTCTACATTATTGTTATCGGCAAATACAGTATTGCTTTTTCTTATTTGAATTAAGTTTTGCAAACCTTTAAAAACCTGATATTCTACAGAGCCTTTTTGTTTAATTTTTAATGTTTTTTTCCAATCTATTATTGGGCGATGCATCCAACGGTTATCATAGCTTTTTCCAGCATCTTCTAAGTAAGAATAATCATTGGTATAGCCAAACTCATCTCCATAAAAAAGCATTGGAATGCCTCCAAGTAAAATACTATTTGCTTGCATGAGTAAAATCTTGTCAATGGATTCCTGAATGTCTTTGGCGCTTTCTTTTTGAATGGCTTTTTCTAAACCGCATAAAGATGCTAATGTGCCAGAAATACGGGCATCATTTGTTTTTGGATTTACACCAAATAAATCACCAGATGAAGGGCTTGTTATTAAACGACCACCTAAATAATTTTTAAGATATTCTCTATGAAGGTATGGGTTATAACCAACTTGTTCAATATAATAATCTTCAAAACCTAACCCAATATCATCATGACAACGCGTGTAATTAATCCAAGTTGAACCTAAGGGCTTTTGAAGAATTACGCTTTGATTTGCTAACATATTTCGGGTATCTGCAGTAGCTAAAGCATCCCATTGTAGCGCCATTTGAGTAGCATTATATGCTAAATCACATTCGTGGTTTGTAAAAAATCCTTTCCCAAAATATTCCATAATTTGTTTGGGAGCTACAATAGCTTCTCCCAAAATAGCCATTCCAGGAGTAGCAATTTCAACAGCAATTTTAATAAATTGAAGAATTATATGTGCTTCTGGCAGGTTTTGGCACGTAGTTCCCATTTGTTTCCAAATGAATGCTGGAGCATCTATTCTTAAAACATCAACACCTAAATTGGCATAAAATAAAATAGTATCTAGCATAGCTTTTAATACCTGTGGATTTGTAAAATTCAAATCCCATTGGTAATTGTGAAATACAGACATCACCCATTTATTCATTTTTTCATCATAAGAAAAACTGCCAGGAGAACTTTCAGGAAACACTTCAGGCATTGTTTTTTCCATTTGATCTGGAATTGTGCGGTCATTATAGGTATAGTAAAAATCTTGATAATATACATCACCTTGACGCGCTTTTTGAGCCCATTCGTGTTGATTTGATGTGTGGTTAAGAACAATATCAATCATTAGATACATATTCTTTTCTTGAAGCGATTGTTGTAAAGATTTTAAATCTTCAATAGTTCCAAAACGTTTATCGACTACTCTATAATTTGATACCGCATAACCACCATCACTTGCGCCTTCTGGACTTTCAAAAATGGGCATTAAATGTAATAAGTTTACACCAAGATTTTGTAAATAATCTAGTTTTTTGGGCATTTCACTTAAATTGCCGGCAAATCTATCTACATAAAGACTCATGCCAACAAGGTCATTGCTTAAAAACCAAGTTCCTTTTTGTTCCTTTTCCTGATCGCGTTTTAGTAAACTTGGATGTCTTTCGATATAAGAATCAATAATAAGTTCAAGCATCTCTGAAAAGATGGTATCAAAATTTTCTTTTTTTGAGTAAAGCTGTGACAGCAAAAAATGAAGCACATGACCATTGCTAATCAAACGATCTAAAAACGGTTGATGTTTTTTTCCTTTTACCTCTTTGCTATCACAAATAGTGTGGATAATTGAAAATAATGTACTGTTTTTCATCTGTTTATTTTTAGTTTATTTATCTGTCAGATGGAACACGCAGTATAATCAGGCTATGTGAGTGAAAGTAGTTCTCTTGGTGTTTCATTGCTTAACAAAGTGCTTAATTTTTCTGATGCAAATCTAATATACTTCATTTAAAATATAATTAAACCATTAAGTCTTTTCTAAGTCTAAATCAAAATAATGATAACCTTATCAAATTTAGTATGTCAAAAAGTAATAAAACAAGAGTAACAATGAGAGTTATTCACCGCTATTTAGGTTTTTTTCTTGCCGGAATTATGTTTATGTATGCATTAAGCGGAATAACTTTAATTTTTAGAGACACAGAGTTTTTAAAGCAAAGCAAGCAAATTGAAAAAACTATTGAACCTAATATTTCTGTTGAAGATTTAGGTAAAAAGTTAAGAATTAGAGAGATTAAAATAGTTAAAGAAGAAGGGAATAACTTGTTTTTTAAAGAAGGGTTTTATAATAAGAATACTGGATTGGTAAACTATGAAGTAAAAGAATTACCTCTTATATTAGACAAGATGACAAAAATACACAAATCAAAATCTTCAGACGCTTTGTATTTTTTAAACATCTTTTTTGGGTTATCACTGTTGTTTTTTGTAGTGTCATCTTTCTGGATGTTTATGCCACAAACCTCTATATTTAAAAAGGGTATTTATTACTCGGTTGCAGGTATTATTTTAACAGTATTGTTATTGTTTTTATAGCAGATAAAAGATAATTTTCAAATTAGAGTATAAAAAGCCGCCTAATAATATGTCATATAAATATTAACATGTATTAATCTTAATTATTAAGACAGTTTTTAATTTATGCTTAACTAATTTTTTTAATTCATATCATCTTTAAAAGCAAAGCTTTTAAAGATTTAGCAAAAATAATTTATATAAACTGGGGGCGTTTTTAAAAAACTGACAATTGTCATAATTCAAAAAGCAGATTAAATGTAAATTTGTTCGACGTTCGGCAACATATAGTTTGCTAACCAAAGATTATACATATGAATCTAAGTATTCAATTAATTCTTCTTCCAAAATTTTTTAAAACTTAAATTAAAGTGATGATACCATTTGTTTAAAATCAAAAAATGATTTTAGATAAAGTATTAATAAAATATTTTTTCTGCTAAAATATGTGAGATATGAAAAAACAACTACTAACCTCATCAAACCTAAAAAATATTAATAATAAGCTGATGTCATTTTTATTGATTATCGGCTTATTTTTTATTTCAACACCTATTCAAAAGGTTTATGCTCAAGATTCCGTATTACAACTTGTTGGTGGAGATTCTTCAATATCGATATGTGATGGGGAAAGCGTAACTCTTGAAGTTATTATAGGTTCAAGTATTAGTCCTTATACCATAATATATAGTGATGGTTCAACTAATTATACCGTTAATAATTATACAAGTGATGCAGATCCTGAAAGTCCGACCTACGGTGGAGATCCTATTACGGTATCACCAAGTGTAACAACGACATATTCGTTAGTGAGTGTAACCGATCAATATAGTACCTCACTTCCAATCAGTTCGTCTACGGTAACTATTACTGTAAATCCGTTACCATCAAATATTGTAGCTACGGTAAATGCTGGAAACCCTGTTTGTTATGGAACAGTTTTTGAAATAAGTGCCACAGCAACTAATGGGAATGGTTATGAATTATGGAATGCAGCGAACACTGCTAAACTCGCAGATTTACCTTATAATGCAACCATAACTGCCGACACTAATTATAATGTAAGAGCTATTAGTAGTTTTGGTTGTATATCATCAGCTCCTTTAACGGTTGAGTTAGAAAACACACCACCAACTATTTCTGGAGAAGGCAATAAAATATTAAATCCTCTCGCCGGAACATGTAGTGTATTATTACCAGACTATACATCTACCGTAGTAGTTTCAGATGATTGTTCGCCTGTTGGTAACATAACCTTAACGCAAAATCCTGTAGCGGGTTCAACAGTTAGTAATCATAATACAGTTCAACCTGTACAAGTTATAGCCACAGATCAAGCAGGTAACCAAAGTACTTATAATTTTAATGTTACATTAATAGATACGATTGCTCCTGAAATTACGTGTGTTGGAGATCAAATTGACGTCCCTGCAAACAGTGGTTGTTCTTATGTTCATAGCGGTGTTGCTTGGAATGCTGTTGCTACAGATAATTGTTCGGTGACAACAGTTAGTTATGAATTAAGTGGAGCTACATCGGGATCTGGAACTACATTAAATGGTGTTACATTTTTTGCAGGCGTCACCACAGTAACATGGACAGTCACCGATGTTGCTGGATTAACAGCGAGTTGCAGTTTCGATGTTTCTATTTCAGATTCTGAAGCGCCAACAGTGAGCTGTGTTGCAAACCAAACCCGAAATACGAGTTCTGGATGTACTTATATTCATGTAGGTACTTCCTGGGATGCATCGGCCAGCGATAATTGTGGTGCCCCATCCATTTCATTCGTATTATCGGGCGATACCACCGGCAATATTTCTTCAACATTAGATGGCGCGGTTTTTAACAAAGGAGTAACTACTGTTACTGTTACAGCTTCAGATACAGCTTTGAATAGCGATACCTGCAGTTTCACGGTAACTATTAATGATAATGAAGACCCGGTAATTGTAAATTTACCTTCGAATATTTCAGTAAATAATGATATAGATTCTTGTGGAGCTGTTATAACTTGGACAGAACCAACGGCAACAGATAATTGTTCTGGTGGAAGTATTGTTCAAACTGCTGGATTGGCAAATGGTTCGACTTTTCCAATTGGAGTTTCAACAGTAACATATACGGCTAGCGATGATTCTGGAAATGAAACGATTGCCAGTTTTACAATAACAGTTAACGATAATCAAAATCCAGAAATTGCATGTCCTTCTAATATTTCTCAAAATGTAGTTGCAGGAACTTGCGGTGCAGTTGTAACGTATACAGCACCTGTTGGTACAGATAATTGTATAGGCTCAGTTACAACTCAAATAGGCGGTTTAGCTAGCGGAAGCACATTTCCTGTAGGGGTAACTACTAATACGTTTCAAGTAGAGGATGCCTCGGGAAATACAACAAGTTGTAGTTTTACGGTAACTATTATTGATAATGAAATACCAGTAATTGTTGGTTGTCCATCTGATATTGTTCAAAGTAACGATACCAATTCTTGTGGAGCTATTGTGACTTGGACTGAACCTACTGCAACAGATAATTGTACGCCTTCAGGAAGTATTTCATGGACCAAATCGCATATACCTGGTTCTCTTTTTCCGAAAGGCACTACATTAGTAACTTATGTTGCTAGAGATGCTTCCAATAATGTGAGTGCAACTTGTAGTTTTAATGTAACCATTAACGACACACAATTACCTGTAATAGTTGCATGTCCTGCGAATATTACAAAATCAACCGATTTAGGGTCTTGTGAAGCAACTGTATCTTGGACAGAACCATCGGCCAATGATAATTGTACGTCTCCGGCAAATTTAATTTGGCAAAAATCGCATACACCAGGTTCTGTTTTTGCACCTGGTACAACAACGGTTACCTATACAGCAGAAGATGAAGCAGGAAATGTGAGTCTTGTTTGTTCTTTTAATGTTACGGTGGTGGACAATCGTAAACCAGTAATAAGTAACTGCCCGTCTAGTATTATACTATCTACAGATGCCGACTCTTGCTTCGCTACAGTAACTTGGACAGAACCAACGGCAACAGATAATTGTACGACCCAAGGGGATTTAGTCTGGACAAAATCTCATAGTCCTGGAGATACATTTAATGTGGGTACTACAACAGTTACCTATACAGCTACCGACGCAAACTTAAATGTTAGTAATGCTTGTACTTTTGATGTTATTGTTTCAGATACTCAACTTCCAACAGCTATTTGTACCTCACCAACCTTATCTTTAAACGCTTCTGGTGTTGCTACATTAACAGTGGCTGATGTTAATAACGGTTCCTCAGATAATTGTACACCATCAAATAGTTTAATTATCACATTAAGTAAAACAAGCTTTAATTGTACTAATGTAGGGGAGAATTTAGTAACCATGTCTGTTAAAGATGCTTCTGGAAATACCAGTACTTGTATAGCAACCGTAACGGTTGTCGATCCTTTCGCTCCAACATTAACGGCTACTGCGGGAACTGTAGATTCTAATTTAAATACAGATATTGGAGTATGTTATTATCAAGTTAAGGGATCTGAGTTCGATCCAATTGCTTCAGATAATTGTACATCTGGAGTTACCTTGTCTTACACAATTACTGGTGCTACAACCTTATCGGGTACAGGGTCGTTAGCGGGTAAAAATTTATTGCAAGGCGCTAATGTTATTACTTGGACAGCCTCAGATGCTAGCAATACATCAACACCTCTTGTCTTTACCAAAACGGTTATTGATAATCGCGCGCCATCCTTATTAACCGTAGGAAATCAGAATAAAGGAACAACTACTGGGTTATGCGGTTATCTGGTTTCTGGAACCGAGTTTGATGCAACTTATTCAGATAACTGTTCTATAACTTCTGTAACATATACTATTAATGGAGGCACGCCTGTTGCAGCTTCAACTTTAGATGGTGTTTTATTAGCGCCCGGAATTAATACTGTTGTTTGGACTGTAAGTGATGGTACCAACAGTAAATCTGCAACTTTTAGAGTAACTGTTACCGATACTACTTTACCTATAATTACATCTATTTCAAATATTACACAAGAAATATCAACTGGTTGTGATGCCGTAGTAACCTGGACAGAACCTACTGCTAGCGATAATTGTGCTATAACTAGTTTTTCGCAAACAGCAGGACTAGCAAGTGGTTCAACTTTTCCTGTTGGTACAACAAAAGTGACTTATACAGCTGTTGATGCTTCGGGAAATATTGCTAAAATGAGTTTTGATGTTTCGGTAGTCGATTTAACACCACCGGTATTAACTTGTCCTACAGGAAGCTCAGAAGTTGCTCCTTTTGAAAGAGATGCCGATTTGGGAATTTGCTTCTATACTGTTCAAGGCACTGAGTTTGATGTAACCACTACTGATGGTTGTGCCTTTACAGCAGCGACAAATTCATTTGATGGTTCTACAACGTTAGAAGGTAAACAATTGCCAGTTGGTGATAATACCATTACTTGGACTGCGGTAGATCAATTTAATAACACTAGCAGCTGTACTATTTATGTTCGCGTATTCGACACACAAAGTCCAACATTCGATCAACCAACAGGAAATCCTGCCTTAAGTTATAATTATAATAGAAATGCAAATCCTGCACAATGCTTTTACACGATTACGGATACATTTTTCGATTTAAGAAATATTGATGATAATTGCGATTTACAAGACGCTACTTATGTTATTACCAAAAATGGTAGTGAAGTATTTACTGGAACAGGTACTTTATCTGGAGTACAATTGCCTACAGATGAGGTGTATCCATATTCTATTGTATGGACTGTACAAGATGTAAATGGTAATACCGTTGTTGCCGATGCCTTTACCATTACGGTAACCGATAATCAAGCACCTACGTTTGAATGTTATGGTAACGAAATACGAAATATTCCAGGTTCAGCCTGTAACTATACTATCGTTGGAACCGAATTTGATCCTAAATTATTGTCAGATAATTGCGATGCCTCGGGAAGTTTAACCATTTCATATACATTAGATAGTGTGTCTGGAGGTGCTTCTACAAGTTTGGCGGGTGTTGTATTAGCAGCTGGTGTTCATAACGTTGTTTGGACAATTACCGATACTAAAGGAAATGCAGCAACCTGTAGTTTTAAAATTACTGTTAAAGATTCAGTGCTTCCAACCATTTCTGCGGTATTAAACCAAACAAGAAATGCACCATCTACAAGTTGTTCTTACGTTGCAGTTGGAACCGAGTTCGATCCTTTAACAGTAACCGATAACTGTCCTACATATACCCTTGTAAACAATCAAAGTGGTACAGCTACATTAGCAGGTTTTGAATTTCCCGTGGGAATTACTGTGGTGGTTTGGACAGTAACCGATGCAGGAGGTAATGTGGCAACTATGCAATATCAAGTAGAAGTTTTGGATGTTACTGCCCCTGATTATGAATTAATAGCAGATGCTAATTCTACCGTTTCAGTTACTAAATCAACATCTTCAACAAGTTGTTTATATACTGTTTCGGGAACAGAATTTGATCCTCATGCGATTACAGATAATTGTACTGCAAACAATTATACCGTTTTAAATGATTACAATAATTACAGATCTTTAGCTTTTGAACAGTTTCCGGTAGGAACAACCACAGTAAATTGGAGCGTGAAAGATAATTATGGAAATGAAACCATTAAAACATTAGAAATCACTGTTGTTGATGATGTAAGTCCTGTTATTAGTTGTCCTTCAGGCGCCTACACGCGTGTGTATGGTCAAGGTCAAAACTATTATGCCGTAGGAAATAATGAGTTTAAACCTATTGTTTATGATAATTGCGGAATTTCGTCTTATACTTATAGTCTTTCAGGTGCAACTACTGGTTCTGGTACAAATTTAACAGGTGTTCAGTTAAACGAAGGTGTTAACACAATTGTATGGACCGCAACCGATACGGCAACACCAGCAAATACACAAACGTGTTCAATTACAGTCAATGTAGTTTCAGATTTATATCCAGCAATCACTTGTGTTGGCGATCAATCAAAAAGTACTGATACGGGCTTTTGTACCTATACAGTTTCAGGAACAGAATTTAATGCTACATCAAGCACAGCAGGTGCAACATTAATAAATAATTTTAACAATTCTTCAACGTTAGCCGGGGCTATATTTCCACAAGGAACAACCTTAGTTACTTGGACAGCTTCGCAAACTGTTGATGGTACAGTTTATACAAATGACTGTAACTTCTATGTGTTTGTTAACGATAATGAAGATCCTGTTATTACAGCACCAGCTAATGTTACAGTTAACACAAATTCTGGTTGTTACGCCACAAGTGTTAATTTAGGGTCACCTATTACAAGCGACAATTGTAGTGGTGTAATAAATGTTTGGAATAACCAAGGGGATTCTTCTTTTTATTTAGGAACAACTACGGTTACATGGTATGCAGAAGACGCACACGGAAATGTAGTAAGTGACACGCAAACTGTAACGGTTATAGATGATGATGCCCCAACATTTAATTGTATGGCATCTATTTGTAGAGAGGTAGATGAAGGTCAAAATTATTATACGGTTTTTGATCATGAATTTAACCCCTATAATGTTTATGATTGTTCTACTGTAACAACTACCAACAGTCTTAATGGGGCTAGTACTTTGGCTGGCTACCAATTCCCGTTAGGAGTTACAAATGTTACTTGGACTTTTACTGACGCTAACAACAATATTTCTACATGTACTACAATAGTCACTATTAATAGCAATGATCCGCCATCGGTAACATGCAGAGGAAATCAAACGCGCACAACAGATTCAGATGTTTGTACATATACTATTTCTGGTAATGAATTAGATGTGACATCTACAACACCAGGGACAACATTAACCTATGAACTTACCGGAGCAACTACAGCATCAGGTTCAACAACTTTAGACAGTGTTGTTTTAAATAAGGGGATAACAACGGTTACTTGGACAGCTACTAATGGAACCGATAGTAACGTTTGTTGCACATATGATATTTATGTTTATGATAATCAAAATCCTGTAGTCTCTTGGCCAGCAGATATTACTGTAAGTGTTGATACAGGAAGTTGTAACGCCACCAATGTTATTGTAGGTACCCCAACAGCTACTGATAATTGTGATAATCCTATAGATATCACTTATACTAAATCAACAAATACAACCACTTTTGGCTTAGGAGTTACAAACCTTTATTGGACAGCAAGAGATACGAGAGGTAATTATGTAAGCCATACACAAGTTATTACGGTGACCGATGATATTGCGCCAGTTATTGTATGCCCTTTAACAACTTATTATAGAGAATATTCAAATCCATATGTTAATTATTATTATATCAATGGAGATGAATTTACACCATCGGTGTCAGATAATTGTTCAGTTGCATCATACACAAACAGTATAACAAATACTCGTTATATAAATGGACAACATTTACTTTTAGGAAACCATATCATTACATGGACTGCTACCGATAACAACCCTGGAACACCCAATACAGCAACCTGCAATGTTAATGTAACCATTGTAGATTCTTTTGATCCTATTATTAGTTGTCCGGCAAGTGTATCTCAAAATTCAGATTCTGGAGCTTGTAGTTATATTGTTCCAGAAGGTATTACAGCCTACGATGCAACCTTTGTTTCCGTTTCGGGAGATAATAGAACCATGACACACGATTTAGCTGGCGCACCGTCTAACACCACCTTAGAAGGAGCTACTATTCCGGCTGGAATAAATACCATTACATGGACAGCCACACAAGAAATAGGTGGTGTAGAATACACCAATAGTTGTAGTTTTACATTTACTGTATTAGATCGACAAGCACCCGTTTTAGATTTACCATTTGACGATGTTACCGTAAACGTAGACCCAGGAACATGTACAAATACATTCACTTTAACGCCACCAACAGCAACAGATAACTGCTCAGCACTCGAAAACATTACTATTGTAAGTAACGCACCAGCAACATTTTTACTAGGAACAACCAATGTAAGATGGCAGCTTACTGATGAAGCAGGAAATACCACCGTGTACAATCAACAAGTAACGGTTTATGATAATGAGCCGCCGGTAATTACGAATTGTCCTGCTACTGATTTAACGGCCCAAGCAACAGGAAGTTTATGCCAAGTTGTTGTATCATGGCCAGCTTTAATTGCAACCGATGCCTGTAGTGGTGTTAAATCATTTACATCTACTCATTCTCCAGGAACTTTGTTTGGAGTGGGAACAACTACAGTAACATATACAGCAACAGATAATAATGATAACGTTTCAACATGTTCGTTTGATGTGGTGGTTACAGATGCATTACCAACCATTGCTTGCGTTGAAGACCAAACACGTAGTGCAGATTCTGGTACGTGTTCATATAAAGTATTTGGTAATGAATTCGACCCAACAGTTTATGACGATAATTGTGAAACACCAAGCATAACGTGGAGTTTTATACATCCCGAAACTTTAGAAGTAGTAACAGGAAGTAATACGCTATCGGGGGTTAGTATTCCAAGAGGAAGCAATAATGGTCCAACAACAGGACAAATTACTATCACATGGACCGCTACAGATTCTAATTCACAAACTGCTACCTGTACGTTTGTGTTAACAATAACAGATGACGAACCTCCAATTTTAACAGTACCAGGAAATCAAACTCGAAGTACAGATTTAAATCAAAATTATTACACAGTTAATGGTGGAGAATTTGATGATGTAACTGCAACCGATAACTGCGGTATTGTAACAAAAATTGTGAACGAATTTAATATTCCGTCTTTAGATGGTTTACAATTACAAATAGGAGAAAACACTATTCTTTGGGAAGCTACCGATGACAGCGGAAATGTAGGTTCGGCAACGTTTTACGCCTATATTGAAGATACTGAACTTCCGAGGCTAGAAAATGCTCCAACAGGTATTTCTGCAGACGTTGTTGGTTGCACAGCTGTTGTAAATTACACAGTTCCTACGTTTTTAGATAACGTAACCTCACAAGGAAATTTAATAGTAACAATTTCGCCTACTTATGCTGTTTCCGGTTACGAATTTTCGGTAGGTATTACACCGGTAACATACATTGTTTCAGATGAAGCTGGTAATGTTTTTAATTACAGTTTTGATGTTACTGTTACCGATAATATCGACCCTACATTGGTGTGCCCTTCAGGTGATTCTGGAAATCAATTCAATAGAAATACAGACACAGGAGAAGCATTTTATACAACTTCAGGAACCGAATTTGATCCAACAAGTTTTTCAGACAATTGTTTAGCAACCTTAGAAAATAATTATAATAATTCTGATACGCTTTTAGGAGAAACATTTCCAATAGGAACCACAGATGTTGTATGGACTGTAACAGATGATAGCGGAAATTCAACCTCATGTACTATTCAAGTAATTGTAACAGATATTGAAGATCCTGTGATTAATAGTTGTGCCTACGCTACTGTAAGTCGTGATGCCGATGTGGGCTCTTGTTTTTTCACTGTGACAAGCTCAGAATTCGACCCCTATGATTTTAATGATAATGCCGGCATATTAAAATTAACGTATTCTCTTAACGGTGGAGCCGAAGTAGGTACCGATGTAAATACCACTTTGGTAGGTGCACAAATTCCTGCAGGAACCATTGCAAACCCAACCACAACTGTTTTATGGAGATTGTACGATTTAAGTAATAACGTGAGTGCTACTTGTGAAACCGTATTTACAATTTCAGATGTTGAGGTGCCCCAAATTCCAACCATCGCCACACAAACACGAAATTTAAGCGCAGGATTAGGTACTTATACAGCGAATGTAACAACCGATGCGGCTTGGGATTTAGCTATTTCAGATAATTGTACTTTAGAAACAATTACTTATCAGATTGATGGCGGAGACGTTGTAGGAACCGATACCAATACAAGTATTATAGGAGAAAGTTTTACCGTTGGAACGCACACCGTTTTGTGGCAAGCAACTGATATTTATGGTAATGCAAATTCAGGTTCTTATCAAGTTATTATTGTAGATAATGAACCGCCAACAGCAGTATGTAATAACATAACCGTAGAATTAGATAATACCGGTAGTTATAGCTTAACATCAACAGATATTGATGATATTACTTTAGGTTCGAACGATCCAAGTGGTATTGCAACTACCGAAGTATCACCAAATTCTTTTGATTGTGTTGATGTTGGGGCGAATACTGTAACTGTTACTTTAACAGATAATTATGGTAATATTTCAAGTTGTGAAGCCACAGTTACTGTTGAAGATAATACACCTCCAACAGCCTTATGTAAACCAGTAACCTTATATATAGATGAATCCGGTTCTGCAACCATTACAGCAGCCAGTATAAATAATAGCTCAAGCGATATTTGTGGTATTGCCAGTATTTCGGCAAGTAAAACGGTTTTTGATTGTAACGATTTTGGTGATAATACGGTGACTTTAACAGTAACCGATGTTAACGGAAATACATCAACGTGTGATACCACTGTTACTGTTTTAGACGATGTTGCACCAGTTGCTGTTTGTAAAAACATCGTAGTTAGCTTAGATGTTAGTGGTAATGCAACTATTTCAGGATTAGATATCGATAATGGTTCTTACGATAATTGTCTTAGTAATACACTTATTAGAACAGCAACACCTAGCATCTTTAATTGTACAAACATAGGCGAAAATGAAGTGACTTTAACCGTTGCAGATCCTGCCGGAAATTCAGATACATGTACGGCCATCGTCACAGTTATTGATAATTTGTCACCAACAGTGGTTTGTCAAAATATTACTTTACAATTAGATGCTACAGGAAACGCAACAATTTCGGTTAATGACATAGACAATGGATCGTTTGATGCTTGTGGTTTATTAAGTATGACCATAAGTAAAACCGATTTTAACTGTTCTAATATTGGTTCTAATCCGGCAACAAATACAGTAACCTTAACTGCAACCGATTTATATGGAAACTCCGCTTCATGCAGCGCCTTAGTAACTGTTGAAGATAATGTAGCTCCAACAATTACATGTACTACAGATCAAGTGGTTTCAACAGATAATAATGCTTGTTCTTATACACATGGTAACATAACTTGGGATGCAACTGCAAACGATGCGTGTGGTGCTGTTGCAAGTTTAACGTACTCTTTATCTGGTGCTACCGTTTTAGCCGATGCTCCTGCAAATACGAGTTTAAATAATCAGGAATTTAATCCAGGAATTACAACAGTAACATGGACAGCCATTGATGCCAATAGCAACACCTCGCAATGTAGTTACACTGTTACAGTAAACGATACACAATTGCCAAACGCTATTTGTCAAAATATCACAGTTCAACTAGATGCTTCAGGAAATGCATCAATTGTTGCTGCAGATATTGACAATGGTTCTAACGATAATTGCGGTATTCAAAGTATTGTTGCAAGTAAAACCAATTTCACTTGTGCAGATTTTGGTTCAAACACTGTAACTTTAACAGTAACAGATACAAGCAATAATGTATCAACTTGCGATGCAACAGTAACAGTTCAAGATAATATAGATCCAGTGGCTGTTTGTACTCCTATTACAGTGCAACTAAATGCATCGGGTACATATACATTAATTGCTTCAGATATCGATGCCATTTCAGCAGGTAGTTCAGATAATTGTTCTATTGTAACAAGAGAAGTATTTCCTAATACCTTTACCTGTGCTAATATTGGAACACCAGTTAATGTTACTCTAACAGTTACAGATATTGATAATAATACAGATACCTGTACTACAACAATTACTGTTGAAGATAACTTGCCACCAACCACAATTTGTAAAGATATTGTTGTGCCATTAAACGCATTAGGCAATGCTACTATAACCGCAAATGATATTGACAATAATTCTACAGATAACTGTGCAATTGCAACGCGAGTAGCAAGTAAAACAGCATTTACCTGTGCAGATTTAGGTTTAAACATAGTTACTTTAACAATTAACGATGTGAATGGTAATGTATCAACTTGTAATGCTAATGTTACTATTGTTGATCTTATCCCGCCTTCATTCACACTAGTTTCAGCCAATCAAAATCAAAATACAAATACAGGAGTTTGTACATATACAAAAACAGATACTAATTGGGATCAAGCTGCAACTGATAATTGTGATGTTCCTTTAGTACAATACACATTAACAGGAGCGACTACCGGCACTGGAAGTAGTTTGGCTGGTGTAGCTTTTAATAAAGGTGTTACAACGCTTACTTGGTCAGCGACAGATGCTTCAGGTAATTCTGTTACAACTTCAGAATATACCATAACCGTAACCGATATCGAGCCACCAGTCGCGATTGCTAAAACTGTAAATGCTGAATTACTAAGAGATGGTACAGTCATCGTACTACCATCAGAAATTAACAATGCTTCTACAGATAATTGTGGTATTGTAACTTATGAAATCTCTAGAGACAATATTAATTTTGGTACTGAAGCTCTTTTCACTTGTACCGATATTGGAAGTAATACCGTTTATTTAAGAGTAACCGATGAAGCTGGTAATACACATGTTGAATCAACTTCAGTTACAGTAGATGATACTCAGGCACCAACATTAGACGATTTATCAGATAGAAATGAGGTAGTTGATGCAGACGTTTGTACTTACACGCATGCCGATACGTCTTGGGATCCAACAGATAATTGTGATCTCGCACCAACAATTACCTATACATTAAGTGGAGAGACAACGGTTGTAACTGCGCCAAATACAACCTTAAACGGACAAGTATTTGAAAAAGGAACAACTACCGTTACATGGACGGTAGCAGATCATTCTTCACCAGTAAATTCGGGTACAGTAACTTTTAATGTCATCATTACAGATACACAAAACCCAACAATTTCATGCCCTGCTAACATTGTTCAAGATGTTGCTAGTGCAGGAGATCTTTCTGTAGTGGTTTCAGGAATTACAGCGCCAACATATGCAGATAATTGCGCGGTTACCCAAGTAACTTACGAGCTTTCTGGGGCTACAATTGCTGCAGCACAAGCCTCTGGAATTAACGAATTAAGTAGTGCCACATTCAACTTAGGAACTACAACCGTAACTTACATTGCTTATGATGAAGCCGGAAATACCGAGACTTGTAATTTCACAATCACCGTAAATGCATTGCCATTAGATGCCGTTACAGTTACAGGAGGTCCAATTACAACATATGAAGATATCACACCTACAGCTACATTTTCTGTAGTATTACCTGTTGCACCAACGGGCACAGTAGTGTTTGATGTAACTAGTAGCGATACGACCGAAGGAACCGTTGATAAATCACAATTAACCTTTAATGCAAGCAATTGGGATACACCGCAAGTGGTAACCGTTACTGGTGTGAATGACGATGTAGATGACGACGATATTGCATACACCATAATAATAGAAACCAATCAAGGATTAACCGATGATTTATCAGGTTATGAAAATGCCAATCCAGACGATATTAGTGCTACCAACATCGATAACGATATTGCAGGATTTACAGTGTCATCAATTAGCGGACCAACAACTGAAGCCGGCGGAACAGCCACCTTTACAGTTGTATTAGACACCGAACCAACTGAAGATGTAACCATTACAATTTCAAGCAATGATATAACCGAAAGTGATACATTCAGCCCAACAACATTAACCTTTACGGCGGCAAACTGGAACACACCGCAAACCGTTACCGCAACTGGTAAGGACGATGATATTGTCGACGGAAATGTAACCTACAATATTGTAACTAGTAACGCGTCTTCAATCGATCCTAAATATGACGGTTTAGTGGTTGACGATGTAAGTATCGTAAATAATGATAACGATACCGCAGGATTTATTGTAACGCCAACAACCTTAACCACCAGTGAAGCAGGAACTAGTGCCACCTTCACCATTGTTCTAACCAGCAAACCGGGTACAGATTTAGACCTAACACAGGAAGTGGTTGTAGATGTGGCGAGTAGCAACACAAACGAAGGAACCGTAGATTTATCGCAATTAACGTTTACTTCTGCAAACTGGAACATTCCACAAACTATTACTATCACAGGTGTAGATGAAAGTATTGTAGACGGAACAATAGCCTATACTATAGAAAATACGGTAAACGCAGCATCAACAACAGACCCTAATTACGACCCATTAAATCCAGCAGATGTTGCTGTAAATAACACAGATAATGATGCGGCTTTTGTCTCAATAGATAGTGTTACTCAACTTGAAACAAATACTGGCGCAAATAATTTTGTATTTACAATTACGCATTCGGGAGATGAGGTTGCAGGTGGTTATGGCGTATCATTCTTTACATCAAATGGTATTGCAAAAGCACCAACAGACTTTACAGGTAGTGGTGGAACCAGAAATTTTACAACTGGTGCTATTGGTGAAACACAAACAATTATTATCGCAATCAACGGAGACACAGCGGTAGAGCGAAACGAAACTTTTAGCGTTGTTTTAAATACGGTAATTGCTCCAGGAAAAAATATTACAATAATTCCTGCCGGAAAAACAGGAATAGGTACCATTACAAACGATGATAATGCCACATTATCAATAGCTGACGAATCGATTCTTGAAGGCGATAGCGGTACAAAAACACTTACTTTCACGGTAACTTTAGATAGAGCGGTTGAAGACGGTTTATCTATCAACTACACAACTGCAGATGCTACAGCAACCACAGCAAATACAGATTATGTAGCTACTTCGGGAACATTAGTATTTATAGGCAACGAAGGTGAAACCAAAACCATTGCAGTCACAATAAATGGTGACGAGATTGTTGAATTAGACGAAACATTCTTAGTAAACTTAAGTAATATAGTGTCGGTAAGTGCTCCGGGAGTAGCCATTTCTTTTGCTGATGATTCTGCTTTAGGAACAATAACAAATGATGATTCTGCAGTCATTTCAATTGCTGGATTTACAGTTAATGAAGCTACAGCAACAGCCAATTTCACAATTGCCATGGATAAATCTGTTCAGTCGGCATTTACCATAGATTTCGCAACGTCTGATGATTCTGCACTTTCAGGATCAGATTATACAGCTATTACTTCAACATTAAACTTTGGAGGCGCTAATGCCTTAACACAAACTGTTACGATTCCTATTACAAACGATTCCTTTGTTGAGCCTTCAGAAGATTTGTTAGGAACCATAAGCAATATCGTTGATGCAGCCAATCAAAGTATCACATTCTTTGGGGGCGGTGCTTCAACTCAGGCTACCGGAACCATTACCGACAACGATTCAGCAAATATCGCTATTAACGATGTAAGCGTTAATGAAGCTGATGGAAACGCCATATTCACAGTGACATTAACCGGCGACATTCAAGATGATTTAACTGTTGATTACGCAACCGGAAATATCGATGCACTAGCAGGAAGCGATTATACAACAACATCGGGAACACTAACTTTTGTTGGAGGTTCTTTAAGTGGCTCGACATTAACGATTACAGTTCCTATTTTAAACGATGTTATTGCCGAACCAACTGAAACTTACAACGTTAATTTAAGTAATTTGGTGAGTACAGGAAGTGCTTCAATTTCAGATAACCAAGGATTAGGAACCATTACCGATAACGATCCATTAACTCTAGAAATAGCAGGATTTACCATAACAGAAACCGAAGCCACTCAAACAGCTAATTTTGTGGTGACTAGCAATATTGAAGCTCAAGAAGATATTATTGTGACGTTTACAACATCGAATGTTTCAACAACATCTGGAAGTGATTTAACATCACAAACAACACAATCGTACACATTAACGGCAGGTGCAACATCTTGGAATATTCCTGTGAGCATTTTAGGAGACCTCATTGCAGAACCAACCGAAACATTTACCGGTACGATTGCTTTAAGTAACATAAACGGACAACAAGTTACCATTACAACAGCAACGGCAACATCAACTATTTTAGATAATGATGCTTTAGAAATTAATTTAGCTGGCTTTACGGTAACTGAAACTGATGGTACTCAAATTCAAAATTTTGTAGCAAGCACAAATATTGAAGCGCAATACGACATCGTATTAAGCTTTACTACTTCTAATGGAACTGCGCTCGACGGAAATGATTACACAGCGCAAACCACAACGGTTGTCACTATTTTAGCAGGAACGACCGGTGTGAATATTCCAGTTGATATCCTTGGCGATTTAATTACCGAGCCTCAAGAATTATTCACTTCAGCTATTACTTTAACAAATGCCAATGCGCAACAAGTTTCTATAGGAACTTCGTCTGCAACAGCAACTATAAATGATAACGATCCAGCTACGTTAGCGGTTTCAGCATTTACTGTAAATGAAGATGTGGGTACAGCCGATTTCACGATTACGCTTAGTAGAACTGTTCAAAATGCCTTTACAGTCGATTTTGCAACGTCAGATATTGGAACAGCAATCGGTAATGCATTGGCAGGTTCAGATTATACGGCTATTCCAACAACAACCTTAAGCTTTGGTGCTGCTAATCCGTTAGTTCAAACCATAACAATCACTATAAATGATGATGATTTAGTTGAGCCTACCGAAACTTTTATTGGAACACTTAGTAATTTAGTAGCTAATAGTCAGGCAGTAACTATTCCAACGCCAACGGCAACCGCGACTATAAATGATAACGATGCTGCCAGCGTTGTTATTGATGATATTACCGTAGCCGAGGATGTTGCAAGCGGAACAGCAGTATTTACCGTAACCTTAACTGGTCATATTCAAGATGCGTTAACCGTGGACTTTACAACCAACGACGGCGCAGCGACTAATCCAGCAGTTCAGCCTTCAGATTATACCTTAACGTCTGGAACCATAACATTCCCAGCAGGCTCAAATTCGAATACAAGTACAACCAATACACAAACTATAACGGTTCCGATAATTGATAATTTAATTACCGAACCTTTAAATGAATTTTATACCGTCGATTTAAGCAATATCATTTCAACAGGAACCGCAACCATAGATGATGCTCAAGGTCTTGGAACTATTGTAGACGACGATCCTTTAAACGCGATTACCTTAACCGGATTTAACGTTACAGAAACCAATGGTAATGTGCTGCATAATTTTGTAGCAACCTTAGATTATATTGCTCAAGAACCAATTATAATTTCATTTACAACAACCAACGGAACCGCTGTTGCAACAGACTTTACAGCGCAAACAACCGTTGAATACACCATTCCTTCAAACACCTTATTTGTAAATATTCCAGTTGAGGTTTTAGGTGATTTGATTTTAGAACCACAAGAATCATTTACAGGAACTATTGCATTGGTTGAAGATAACGACCAACAAGTTACAATAGGAACTGCGACAGCTATTGGCGTGATAAACGACGATGATGTTGCAGTGATTTCAATCGCAGGATTTACGGAAGATGAAGGCGTAGGAACAGCTGAATATTCGATTACGTCAAGCGCTGTTATTCAAAATGAAGTAACAGTTATATTTTCAACGTCAAATGGCTCTGCTGTTTCAGGTTCAGATTATACTGCAATCGCATCTACAACTTTAACGTTTGGAGGTTCAAATTCTAATATTCAAACAGTTTCAGTAGCTATAACAGACGATGCTATTGCCGAACCAACTGAGTTATTTACAGGGGTTTTAAGCGCATTAGTGAATAACGGGCAGTTAGTTACTTTAAGTGATGGTGCCATAACATCGGCCATAGGAACCATAACAGATAACGATGCTGCTACTTTAGCAATTAATGATATTTCGCAAGTTGAAGTAGATGGAGGTTCAACCGTAGATTATACATTTACAGTAACACATAGCGGTCAAACTACCGATGGACCTTTTACCGTAAACTTCACAACTACAAACGCCGAAGCAGAAGCTGGATTAGATTATGTAGCCCAATCGGGAACATTAATCTTTAGCGGAGCAACAGGAGAAACTCAAACCATTACAATTACGGTTAATGGCGATGATATTTTAGAGCCAACAGAAACGTTTACAGTCGATTTATCTGAAAACGATTTTGGAGGAAGAGATATTACGTATACTGATGATAGCGGATTAGGAACCATCATCGACAACGATTCTACACTATTAACAATTTTAGCCAATGATGATGCCGCGGCCGAACCAAGTAACAACGGACAATTTACCGTTAGTTTAGGCTTAGTGTCTTCAACCGATACCGAAGTAAGTTATGTTATTTCAGGAACAGCAACAGCGACTAACGATTATACGCCACTAACAGGCACTGTAACCATTGCAGCGGGAAGTTTATCAGCCACCATAAATGTATTAGTCGTTAACGATAATATTCTTGAAGATTCAGAAACCGTTACGCTTACATTAAATGCGATTACTTCCGGGGATGCCGATATTACAATCGACACGAACAACGACGAAGCCATAGTCACCATCACGGATGAGGATGTTGCAGAAGTAAGCATTACAGCCACAGATGCGTCGGCTTCCGAGCCATCAAATAACGGACAGTTCACAGTCAGTTTAACAAATGCCTCCGATGTAGCCACTACAGTAAGCTATACGATAGGCGGCACCGCTACAGGCGGCACCGATTACACTGCATTAAGCGGAACAGTAACAATCCCATCAGGATCTACATCAGCGACTATTGATGTAGCGGTCTTAGATGATTTTGTATTAGAATCCAGTGAGACCGTTATTGTAACGATTGATGCTATTACATCAGGCGATGCCGATGTATCGATAGACACCAACAACGATGAAGCTACGGTCACCATCAGTGATAACGATGCCGCAAGTTTAAGCATTAGTGATGTCAACGTCACCGAAGGTAATAGCGCCGTATTTACGCTTACCCTAACAGGCGAAGTGCAAGGTGGCTTTACTATCGACTATGCCACAGCCGATGCTACTGCCGAAGCCGGATCAGATTATACAAGCAACAGCAATACCTTAACTTTTGCAGGAACCGATACAGAAAGCCAAACCATTACGGTAGCCACTACCGATGATGTGTTGTTAGAACTCAGTGAAACCTTTGAAGTGAATCTAAGTAGCATCAGTAATGCTTTAGTCAATTTTGACGCACAAGCGATAGGCACCATCACTGATAATGATGCCGCAGCGTTAACAGTATCCGATATTACAGTAACAGAAGGCGACAATGTTGTCTTTACAGTGACCTTAACAGGCGCGGTACAAGGCGGCTTCAGTATAGATTATGCTACGGCAGACGGTTCAGCCGTTGTGAGCGATGATTACACCACAGAATCAGGCACATTAACCTTTACAGGCACGAGCTTAGAATCTTATGCTGTAACCGTAGCCACCACAGAAGATGCGATAGCTGAAGCCCAAGAAAGCTTTACGCTAAATCTGTCAAACATCACCAACACCTTAGTGACGTACGATGCACAAGCGATAGGTACGATTACCGACGATGATACCTTAACGATCAGCATTGCCGATAATGCCATTACAGAAACAGAAGGTGTACAATCTTCAAACTTTCTAGTCACTATGAGCGGTGAAGCTCAGCAGGATGTGGTTTTAAGTTTTGCTACGACCGCAGGAACAGCAACAGCGGGCAGCGATTATATCGCCCAAACAGGCGTACTGGTAACGATTCCATCAGGAAGCACAAGTGTTAATATCCCAGTGACGATATTAGGTGATATTATTTTAGAACCTACAGAAACCTTTGTAGGTACGATAGCAATCAACACAGTTAACGGACAACCAATTACGATTGCAGACGCATCGGCAGATTACGTGATTACGGATAATGATGCCGCCAGTATTGCCATCGCAGATGTTACGGTAGATGAAGGCGCAGGCACAGCGACCTTTACAGTCACCTTAACCGGCAATGTACAAGACGCGTTTAGTGTTGATTATGCCACAAGTGATGTCACTGCAGAAGCAGGATCAGATTATACAGCAACCACAAATACGCTCACGTTTGCAGCAGGTTCTTTAAGTGGAAGTGCCCAAAGCTTTACCGTAGCGATTACGGATGATACCACAGTAGAACCTACAGAGACTTATACTGTAACCTTAAGTGGAATAACGGGAGGCTTAGTAACAATCTCGGATGCCACAGCGACAATAACCATCGCAGACAACGACGCCTCCGTAGTAAGTGTGGCAGCAACTACGCAAGCAAGCGAACCAGGTACAGACGGTCTGATTACACTGACGTTAAGCAACCCAGTATCAGTAGCCACAACAGTGACTTA
>JAIPBH010000002.1 GCA_021739635.1 Flavobacteriaceae bacterium
TTTAGCCATAAATAAAAGGTTGGGTCTGCTCCAATCTAAAGTACCAAATTTTCTTAACCAAACCAAAACAGTACTTCTGCCTTGGATTCCATACTTCTTTTGAGCTTGTTTATAGGTAAGTTCGCCTTTTTCTACTTGCGAAATAACAGCTAATTTAAAGCCCAAATTATAATCACGCTGACTACGCTTTTCTGGTCTGTTTTCTGATCTATTCATAATAAGTCGATTTTATGTCAACTTATTTCAGGACGGGACAGTTTCCAGAGGCTAAAGTTAACTTTTCTACACTTAAAGGAAATCAGGGTTTTAATTCGGTAACTTTAGAATCTATGAAAAACCCGCACGAGTTAGAAGATTT
This sequence comes from Flavobacteriaceae bacterium, assembly GCA_021739635.1. Lineage (GTDB taxonomy): Bacteria > Bacteroidota > Bacteroidia > Flavobacteriales > Flavobacteriaceae > Yeosuana. Next base: position 359 of record JAIPBH010000002.1, read on the forward strand.
AGATATTCTAATTTTAGAAAGTAATTTAGGAGTTGCTGAGAATGGTGCTATTTGGCTTCCAGACAGTCAAATTAAAATACGCGTTTTACCATTTATAACAAAACACCTTGTATTAGTTTTAAATAAAGAGAATATCGTTCCTTTTTTACATCAAGCATATCAAAAATTAGCTTCGGAAAAAACAGACTTTGGTGTGTTTATATCTGGTCCTTCAAAAACTGCAGATATTGAGCAATCTTTGGTTATTGGAGCGCATGGGGCGTTAAGTTTGTCGGTGTTTATTTTTTGATAACACCAAGTTTTGTGGATTTTATATTCAAAAGAATATTGAAGAAAATGTGAAACCATTTAAAAAATTTATTTTAATTTCCAATATTTGTTTTTTGATTATATAAATCACTTTATTTAAAATTTCCAATGTCTTGTATTGTAAAAGTTGAAACTATTTTTAAAATTAAGCGTATTAGTTTTTTAGCATTTGTAGGTGTTTTTATTTTTTCTTGTAATAAAAAAACGAACTATGTAGGTGTTTTGGAAGATGATATTTTTGTTTCAACAACTCAAATTCCAGATAGCCACTTTTTAGGAGATAATAATTGCAAAGAATGTCATCAAGAACAGTTTAAAGAATGGAGTGGGTCGCATCACGACAAAGCGATGCAATTGGCAGATAGTATCTCTATTTTAGGAAACTTTAAGAACGAAAAGTATACAAGCCAGGGAGTTACCAATTGTTTTTTTAAAAAAGGCTCTGATTTTTATGTAAATACAGAAGGACCAGACGGGAAATATCATGACTATAAAATTGTTTACACCTTCGGAATTACCCCACTGCAACAATATATTGTTAAGTTTCCTAACGGGAATTATCAATGTTTAAGAACAGCATGGGATTCGGTAAAAAACAAATGGTTCGATTTATATCCCGATTTTAAAGTTGTCCATTCAGAATGGTTACATTGGTCTAGAGGCGGATTAAACTGGAATACCATGTGTTCCGATTGCCATTCAACAAATGTTCGAAAAAATTACGATTTTAAAACAGAAAGCTTCGATACGAAATACGCAATTATTAACGTGAATTGTGAAGCTTGTCATGGTCCAGGAAAACAACATGTGGATGATGTTCGAAGACTTGGGGACAAATATGCATCGACAGGAACAATGCATATGACATTAAATACGGCTCCTAAAGACCTTGTTGATCAATGTGCACGCTGCCACATGCGTAGAGAACAATATTCAGAAGCTTTTAATTTTGAAGGCACCATGCTAGATCATTATTTTCCGCAATTAATAGAAGAGCCTATTTACTATGCCGATGGACAAATTTTAGACGAGGATTATGTTTATGGCTCTTTTGTTCAAAGTAAAATGTATAAAAATAATGTGGCTTGTAACAATTGTCATGATTCACATTCATTAAAATTGAAATTTGATGGAAATGCATTGTGTGCACAATGCCATGTGCCAGATAAATATAATACGCCCAAGCATCATTTTCATAAAATGGATACAGACGGAGCTAAATGTATTAATTGCCATATGCCAGGAAAATATTATATGGGAAATGATTTTAGACGCGACCATAGTTTTAGAGTACCACGACCAGATCTTAGTTTAAAATACGGAACACCAAATGCGTGTGCGGGATGCCATAAAAAAAGCGATAAATGGGCATGGGAAGCGTTTCAAAAACAATTTGGAACTGTCGATTCTATTCATTTTTCAGATAAATTGGTGCCTGGAGTTACAAGACAGCCTCACGGCGATATAGGATTGTTAGAATTAATAAACGACAAAAAAGAAAACGAAATAGTTAGAGCTTCGGCCGTAAAAGCACTTTCTAATTACAATACAGAGAATTTTATTAATCAGTATTTATCGTGGTTAAATGATAAGTCTGCTGTTGTGAGAGGCGCTACGGTTGATGTTTTAAGTGAAATTAATAGTACAGATTATGTAAATTCATTTTTACCCCTTTTAGAGGACCCGAAAAGAAGTGTGAGAATAAAAACTTTTTATGCGTTAAGTGGTATGAACGCAAGTAACGTACCTGAAGTTTATAAAGCATCATATGAAAAGGTGAAAAAAGAGTTTTTTACGCATTTAGATACGAATTCAGATTTTGTTGGTGGACGGGTAAAAAGAGCAAATTATTATATAAAACGAGGTGAAATTGAAAAAGGAATTGCAGGTTACGAAAGTGCTTTAGCCATAGATAATATAAATAACCAAGCACGGTTAACTTTAGCAAATTTATATTATAATATTAAAAACTATAAAAAAGCAGAGGAGGCGTTTAAAATAGTTATAGTTCAGGAGCCCGATTATGGTCCAACTTACTATTCTTTAGGATTAATGTACGCCGAATTATACCAGACTGATGAAGCGATATCACAATTAAACAAGGCTGTTATTAAAATGCCAGAAAACACAAGAGTTTATTATAATCTTAGTTTGCTTTACGACAAAAAGAATGATCAAAAAAACGCTGAAAACATTCTGGTTAAAGGCTTAAAAATAGACGCCAATAACGAAAGTATTTTGTATGCGTTGGCATATCATTATTCAAAATATGGACAAGCAGATAAGGCAAAAAATATTTTAATAAGATTGGTTCAATTGTATCCGAACAACCCACAATATACAAGTTTTTTACAGCAATTGAATTTAAAAGAATAATTTAAAAGCCATTCAACACCTTTAGATTTGTATTATAAATATTATCTATTATGATAATGTTGAAAAGAGGGGGTTCGGGGGAGACTCATAACTTTCAATTTTGTTAATATAGCCAAATCAAAATAAAACGTCATAATTTTGAATATAAAAAAACTATATATTTGGATTAACTAACAGTTCTAAACTGGGGAAGCTTACATATTTCGTTAACCCACTCAAATTCAGGGCTACCTTGAAAACGCTGTAAAATACCCACTGCATTTTTAAGTTGTTCTGCCTCTGTTTTGTTTAAAGGGCTTTTGTTGATGGAAAATTTTTTATCATCATACCTATAATAATACCCATTAGCCCCTATAATTGTTTCAATTGGCGCATCATAGCCCGCTGAACTTCTCATAAATGCAATATATTTGCGTAATTGCCTTACTTGAATACTAGTTTAACTATAATCTGTTAATACTTCATTTACTGCATCCAAAAGTTCTTCTATACTATACTCTTTTCCAAAATTTTGGAAACATTTATCTAATGTATTATATCTGATTATTTGGTATTTGTTTTCGAACATATTTAGAGAAATAGTATATTAATATTAGTTCCGATCATTATTCTTGTTATTAACAAAGCTTAAATTGATTTGTTTTGCTCTTGTTTCAATTAGCTCTTTAAATATTTCTTTTTGTTCTGATGTTAAGAAGCTATTATTTATTAACTCTAGCCACTGTTGCATACCTTTTTCTATACGATTCCATAGGTTTTCAATAGCTTTTGCAGGTATTTGTGCTTTGGACATGGCTTCGTTAAAATCTTGACGCTTAATTTTTCGCTTTTTTCCATTGAGATTTAGTGCTAATTCTTCTTGATCTTCTGGAATTAATAATTTAACCGCTACCATATCATAGGCTGGTGCCAATGCATAGTGTTTACTGTCTTTTGCAATGAGTGAAAAGTTTTTTAAATGCATATCGTTATTTCCAATCAGGAAAGAAACAATAACTTGCTCATAAAATTTTACGGCATCCAGTAATGGGTTTTGTGTATAGATTATAACACCCTTTACAATTTGCTCGTAAGAACCACGATATTTATGTTCTGTAAGTCGTTCTGTGAATTGGCAAGCATCTTCCATTGGGTATTTTTCATTATTGGCAGTTCGATCTATACGCTTGGTTAAATAAGCTAAAGCACCATCTTTTAATGGGATTAATAAAAAGGGTACTGTAGCTATGCCACAAGCTTGTGCTAATAACATAGATAGTGCCTCAATTTCTGGCATTTGTGGATACCTTTGAAATGGTGGTTTTAAAATATATCTACCATTTAATGCACCTACAATGGTTAACCTATTTTGAGCATTTTCTTGTGTAAAACCTAATGATAATTTTGGTTGTACACCAGTAACGATGATGCGTTGCGCTACGTTTTCTTTTGCCAACGCTTCGATTTGAGACATCTCATACTCTAATTTTAGTACAGGCGTGTCTTCTTGCCAAAATGTTGTTAGGCAGTTTTGATGGTAATTTATATCGCCATCTTCTAGTTTTTTATGACATGCTAAACAATAGTTCATACTTTTTCTATAATGCTAATATTGCCAATACAATCTCTGCATGTGGTTAATAATAAGCCCATGCGGTCTCTTGGATTTATTTTCCAATTTTTTTGTGCGATGTCTAATAACCAGCCTTCGGGAATTAAACCATCGAAGAAAGGGAATAGATATTCGGCACTAAACGGTTCTTCTTGTAATGGCAAGGTTAAACTGACTGCTAATGTGCTTTCATTTTTTAGGTATGCTTTGTCATACTTGAAATGATAGCCATTATCGTCCTCGGTTAATATGCCTGCCAACGTTTTATTTACCCAGATTTCTCCTTGTCTCATCGCTTATAGGTGTTGGTGTTAGTGTGTGCCCAAAAAATAATAATACCTGATTTACTTTATCGGTCATTACATTTGGTTTTCCCTGTTCGAGTTCGCGTACAAAACGCAAGCCTACCCCTGTAAAGTCTGATAACTCTACTTGTGTTAGATTTGCTTTTTTACGTCTATCCCTTACAAATTGGGCTATTGTATTTTCTCTATCCCATTCCATTGTATTATACCTTTATGGGTACAATATAGTGAATTATTTCATAATTATACCTTAAAGGGTGTAAATATTTTAATATTGATATATTTATACCTTATAGGGTGTAAAATAACTATTAGTAATTTGAGATTTGAATTGAGTTAATTACTAGTTCGTTCATAAATTTAACATGTTCATTGTCAATGAACATCAAAGAATAATGAACACCAACATTAATAATTTTTTTAAAATACTGTGCTATTACCTTCGTTTGTCTTTAGAATTATTATTAAAGGCCATTAGATTGAAAGATTCTCTTAATCTGCTTCTAACTCGATTGCCATAATGATGTTCCAGTTCTGATGCAGACAGGTTAGTTGTGAGATGTGTTTTAACTTTTTTACTAATAAATAAATCATAGCGGCTTAATAGAATTTCGCCCATCACATTACATTCGTTGCCGAAGTATTTTAAATTGTTTTCTGTACCAAGATCGTCAAAGCAGATGATACCTACTTTGGATTGATGCAAACTTGGTTTGCTATATCTGCTTATGACTTCGTAACCCTCTTTAATGAACTCAAAACTCACTTCTCTACAGGATTTTACATAGTATTTATTTTGAGGTGTTGCTAAATGTTTCATTAGTGTCATTAACGTTGTTTTACCACAACCAATAGGCCCAGAAAGCAGAATGCCTTTTTCTAAATTGATATTGAGTTGACGTGCTACTTCTTCATCACTTGAGCTTTTTATGGCTTTTGTATCTGAAGACGGTTCTCAAGTATCAAATAGCGTTTATTTAGGCTCTGGTACGGCAGCTTAATAACTTTAAGTTTAAATACATATTGAAAACCGTTTCTATTAATTTAGAAACGGTTTTTTTATTTTCAATTTTTGTATTAATAAAAAGATTAATATTTGTAGACTAAATGTGGGCTAATAATGAAAACAAAAAACCCTAACTAATTGATTTTCAATCGTTAGGGTTTAATTTAAGCGGAGAAAGAGGGATTTGTCATCCATTTCTAACCGATTGATATTGTTGATTTTAATATCTTTTAATTTCCTAGGGTCTCGCTTTTGCATCTATAAATGACGTGCAAATTTTTCGAAATCTTATAGTACAAATTTATGAAAATTAGATGATTAAACAAAGTCAATTATCAAAATTATTGTTCATTTATTGAACTGGTTATTGAAGTAAAAAGTATGTAGAATGAAGTTTAATAATTGATACTTTTTTTAAAAACCTCATCCGATAATTAAAGGTTCTACTTGTTCAATCTTTAAGCTAGTGTAATTACAGAACTCCTCAACTGATACAAACTCATTTTCAAGCTTATTCAGGTCACTTCTTATCTTTTGCAATAATCTTGCACTTTGTCTATAACTCTTTCCTGTAATACGTTGTATGTCCTTTGGGTAGATACACAACCTCTTTTTTTCAATTTTCATACTTTATCTATGCCTTTGACTAGACTTTGAGTTAGCTAAAACCTATCTGAATTAAACACTTGAAGCCATAAAATTAATCATTCTTTGAACTGGTTCAGAAACGATTAATGAACTTGTTGTAATGCCTTTTGTGTAGATTATGGTCATCTGTGTCATAAAATGACAATCGTTTCTTTTTGTATATAATCTTGTTTCAAATTTGCTTTAAATCATTCAAAATAGTTGCAACTGATTGATGGAATGAAGGAGATTTTAACTGAATGTTTAACAAAATTTTGATGTTATGGCTAGACAGAAAGGCATAATTAAATTGAAAGGTACTATCGGAGATATTACTTTTTACAAAACGCAAGATGGTCATTTAGCAAGAGAAAAAGGTGGAATTGACGCAAGCAGAATTGCTAGTGACCCTGCGTTTCAAAGAACTCGTGAGAATGGTTCCGAGTTTGGTAGAGCTGGTAAAGCAGGAAAAATGCTTAGAAACGCTTTACGACCATTGCTTTTAAATTCTGCGGATGGTAGAATGGTGAGCAGATTAACGCAAGCAATGATGAAGGTTATTCAAGCGGATTTGGTTAGTGAACGTGGTTTACGTAACGTGATTGATGGAGAAGCTGAATTGTTATTTGGTTTTGAATTTAATATTCGTGGAAAACTTGGTACTACTCTGTTTGCTCCTTTTGTAGCAACTATTGACCGTGTGGCTGGTGAAATTACTGTGGATTTGGCATCATTTATTCCTGCGAATATGATTGCTGCTCCAAGCGGAACAACTCACTATAAAATCATTTCTGGTGGAGCTGAAATTGATTTTGAAGCTGAAACGTATGTAGTTGCTACCTCGGAAACGGCAATTTTGCCATGGGACGGAACTGCTACTGCTCCAATTAATCAAGTGAATGCGGTTACACCAGCTAGTACAAAACCTTTGTTTTTGGCTTTAGGTGTTGAGTTTTATCAACAGATTAATGGGCAAATGTATCCATTGAAAAATGGTGCTTTTAACCCATTATCGATTGCAAAAGTTGATAGCGGTGTATAATCAGTATTCAGTCACAGTTGACAGTATTCAGTAATGGTACTTTTATTAACTAGAACTTATTTCCCTGATGGAACCAATGGTAAACTCGAATACGAAGGTAAATTGATTTGTAATACAATTGAATTGACTTGGAGAATGAACCGAAAGAGAGTTTCCTGTATTCCGGAAGGGAAATATTTTATTAGAAAGCGATATAGTAAGAAATTTAGATGGCATTTAGAAGTGGTAGATGTTGAAAATAGAAGTTTGATTTTATTTCATCCTGCTAATAATGCTATGAAAGAATTAAATGGTTGTATCGCTCCCGTTACTAAGCTTTCTGGACCAGGTTTAGGTTTACTATCAAGAAAAGCTTTTGAGAAGCTTAAAACTTTAGTTTATACAATCTTAGACAGACAAGAAGTTGTTGAATTATTAATTATTTCTAAATTATAAATTATGAAAAAGATATTGAATCGAGTTTCTGCTCCTATACCAAAGTTTTTTAAAGTGCTTCGAACTGTTGGTTTGACTTTGGCTGCTGTTGGTGGAACTATTTTGGCTGCTCCAGTTGCTTTGCCCACAATTGTTATTACTATTGGTGGATATGTTGCAGTAGCTGGTGGAGTTTTGACAGCTGCAAGTCAGTTGACCACAACGAATGACAGCGAATAACCATACTTTAATGGGTACAGCTGGAGGCACATTTTTAAGTATTGTTCCGAATATTCAATCTGAAGATATTGCCAAAACGGTTATCTTAGCTACCGTTGGAGCAATTGTTAGTTTTACAATTTCGTTACTGCTTAAAAGCCTTAACAGGAAGCACAAAAAATAAGTTTAGCCCTAGTTGTGGTGACCTTTGGGTTAAATAAAATGAAGCCTAGTCGTAAGACCAGGCTTTATTTATTTATTTATTGCAATAGCGGTATAAAATTACCCTACGCATATCGTTAATTAGATTGATGTTTTGATGAAATTGATTTTCTTTTTGTTCTAAAATTTTCAAAGCTTCAACATGTTTTACATGCTCTTCATGTTCTGCCATTAATGCTTTAGATTTTGGGAAAAATTCTTTTTTGAAATCAGGTAACCTTAAAAATGGAATTACTGAACCTACTAAATATTGATGCCAAAACTTTGTTTTCCATAGACTATAAGCAATGAAATATACATTTTCTAAATCTTCATCATTTTTAAAGATAATAACAAAGCTGTTTGTAAATGGTTCTTTTTGAGGTTTTCCACTATTTAACCCTTTGTTTAGAATAAATAGATGTGGTTGTGGGTAAAACGTTCCTTTCTGATGGGTTTTAATAATAAAGTTTAGCATGACTTCCGATTTTAAATATTAGCTTCTCTTTTGCTCTTATTTTCATCTGAAATACTGGATTGCTTCGCTACGCTTCGCCCATTAAAATTTTTTCGCCAAATGTTATTTTAAATTGGAAGCGAAGAATATTCATTTCAAAAGAAAAAAAGAAAAAAAAGAAAGCCATTCGTCTAGTGGAGGGTTTCAAAAAAGCAAGTTTTTTTTAAAAAATACTACCACCCTAATTCGTCCTTTGGAAGTCGGAATTTGTTGCTTGGTAGAAAAGTTGTTTTGAGAACGTATGGGTGGTGGAGATTTTTTAAAAAACCCGCAGGGCTTGAACTTGCTTTTTTGTAAACCTGGAACTTACCTTTGCTCTCTTTTTTTTATTTTATTTTTTTGATCACGGAGCAGGATTTTCTTTTGAGGGCGGATTTTTTTGTTACAGAGTTGGGGTCGTCTTGCAAGGGTTTCAAATTTTGGGGCTGGAAAAAAAACAAAAAGTCAATTATAAACGCTTTTGTCCAGAACCGAAATTTGAAACTCTTGCTGCACTGTTTGATTTTTTGGGGTGCGTGGAAGTGTTCAGTATGCACAAATAAGTGTTCAGTTGTTTCGGAGATGTGAAGCACCTCAAAAAACAATGCAAATACTACCGAGTGCGTTGGCAGTAGCGAAAGCAAGTATGTGGTTTTTTTGATTTGTTTGCACTTACTTTCTGATTGCTTTTTTGGGTGCAGATGCTTCACTTGTCATTGAATAGAAAGGCTTGAAGTTTGAATAATTTTCTTAGAAATTCTAAAAACATCAGCAACCGGAAAGCAATTACTACTCCATATTCTGACAAATCAAAAAACCACACTCTTGCTGGGCAATTTTATCTTTTGAGGGTGCTTGAAAGTGTTCAGTATTCAGATTTTAGTGTTCAGTTGTTTCGAAGATGGGAAGCACCTTCAAAAGATAAAGCAAACACTACCGCTTTAAACACACAGCTGATAAAAACAATTGATGAATTTCCTACGAAGTGATGATTTGCTTTTTGAGTAGAAACGTTCTTATGAAAACCCGAAGGGTGACTCGCGAAGCCACGTGTTTTTGGTAGCTGGGTGGTGCGAGGAAAGCTGCCAAAAATGTGTGGCTGGAGCGGGGCACTAGAGCGTGGGGTGAGCGGCTTTTTTACATAATGTTATTATAGGGCAATTCACCATCTTGTTTTGGAGCACTCTTTTCTTTATTGCCCTATAATGCCACATTATGTAACTAAGCTTTGGGAAAAGTTTTTGTTGCCTTGCACTATTTATCTTTCGGAGGGATAAACTTCTGGCATACAAAAACTTTTGGAGCGTTGGGAAGGAGTGGCAATTGCAAAGGGGTTTTGTACTTTAATATTTCGTAATTTTGCAATTCTAAAAGATTGATATTATGAATGAAGATGAAATTTTTAAACTAAAAGTTCAACTAACAAACGAATACTTAAGAAGTGGTGGTACTCAAAAAATAGAAGACCCATATTTGCTACAAGATATAATTGATTTTGATGAATTGAGACCAGAAACTACTACTAGTAGAATGAGAGCTTTTATGAATTTGCAGTTAAATATGCATTCACGACCGCCTTTTTTTTCAGAACAATCAGTTTCAGAGTATAAATCGCTTGTTCAAAAATCATTTTGTTTTGACCAATATGCTATTGATACAAAAGAGCAGTTTGATGAAATCTATGAAAAGTATAAAACGTCAGAAGACATTCTGTTTCGTGGTCAACGTGAAGCAAGTTGGCGTTTATACAACAGATTGCAAAGACAGTGGATTATAGATAACCTTTATGAGAAAGGATATAGTTATCAAGAATTATTGTCAAAGTTTGTTATTGATGGAAAAGCTGATTTTGAAGAAATGATTCTTGGAATTCTAGATGTTCATCATATTGATGTAATAAATAATATTTCAGTACTTGGCTTTTTACAACATCATGGATGTCCGACACCATTACTAGACTGGACCTATAAATTTCAAACAGCTCTCTATTTTGGATTAGATAAATTAGAAGAAAATACTGGATCTCGTGAAATTGATAATTATTTTAGTGTTTATTTTATCAACCAAAAAGATATGGAAGGTGGTGGGATGAGACAAGTAATGGATGACAGCCTTGATGTGTTTGATGAAGAACACTCTGCAGAAATGATTGCGAAGTATTCTAAGGATGAAGCTCAACGCTTAGAAATGACAGAACATTTTAAGGGAAGGAAGATCTTTGATAAAGATAGAATTCCTGGTTCTGGTATGATAGAATACGTAACGAGGGTTGAACATATGATAGAATTTCCACTTAGTTTCTTCAGTGACAAGGATGCGAATACTGGTTTTATATTTTCGTTAAATAATAGCAAAAATATATTGAACCAATCTGGAGTATTTGTTTGGAATGCAAGTCCGAGCAAACCTTTGGAAGTTGTTGGTGCAGAGCTGTATTTTGCAGATAAAGAAAATGCGAATCCTGACGAGTACAGATTTTGCGAATGCTTTAATATTAACAAAGAACTTGCATCATATATTGAGCAAAAGCTTGCTGAAGATGGAATTACTAAAGATTATATTTACCCAACACTAGATATTGATACGTGGGGTGTTTATGAAAAAAATGTTTAATACAATTTTAATTTTCACAAATAGAATGACTTGTATATGATTAAAAAAGTGCTTGAATTTTACTTTGTAAAATATGGATATAAAACCATTATCAATTTAAAATATAATTCTATCTTTTTTAAAAGTTTTTTTAGTCAATGAAATTAGCGAAATGAAGCAAACAAAGAATTGGCTTTAGGAAAACTTGGACTAAAGACGGTTTTTGTGCAGTCTGAATGAGATAATGAATTTTTAAATTTGCTGGGATTGCTAGGATACTTTCTAGATTCCTATTTCGAAAGTACTAAAAAAATGTAATCAATTTTAATTTGTTTTCTTCTGGTTGATAATGAAGTGTTATTTGATATTTGACTTTTTCTTTTGAATATAGAACCTCTAATTCAATAATCACATTAAATTTAATTACTTTATATTCTCTTAACTCTGACATTTCGTAAATGTAGTTATCTTTTATTTTTTCTTTTATTAATTTTTCAAAATCTTTGATTGTATAGTTTTCTAATTGTGCTTTTTTGAGTTTACCACCTTTTGTAGTTATAAGATAATCAAACTTTTGCTCTTCAATTTCAATATTGAGTTTTTCTAAATCGGTAACAATGGGTGTTATGGCATTTAAAGCAATTTTAGTGTCTAAACTATATCCTTTTAAATCCTCACGTTCAATTTTATAAGATAAAAACAAATCATAGTAAAGACTTGGAATACTTTTGATTGAAAAGTTATTGCTGTCAAAAGGTAATCCTTGGGTATTTTCATTTGTTTCCCAGTCCTCATCTTCATAAGGAAGAATTACTTCTTTATTGTTTACAATGGCTACTTTACATAAAATGAATGACAACATTGTTTTAAGATTCGTCTGAGTAGTTGTATCAAGAAATCCAACATATGGTTCATAGTAACTTAATTGATGATGAAATTTATTAAAAAAAGTGTTTGAAAGATTATTAATATAAACTATATAGCAGTCATTTATGTTTAAGAAATTTGTATTCTTTTCTGATATTAATTCCTCAAAAAAAACATCTTTCCAATAGTGAAAATTTTGATCAATGATTAAATCCCCTGAAAGAATACTATGTTTTGTCTTTTTATCAAATATTGGAATTACTTTGTCAAAAACTTCATAACCATACCAAGCGGATTTTACTTTTGAACTATCAAAAACAAGAGCGATTTCTTTTTTGTTGATATTGGGTGTTAATGCATTCCTTAAATCTTTGTACTCTATTCTCTTTTTTGAATGTAAATTTTCAATGAAATGATTAAAAGCTTGCTGAATAGCCTCATACATTTGCTTATCGGAAAGTTTGAAATTTTCTTTCATAACTTCCAAATAAAAATTTTCTCTAGATTCTAAAGTAAAGATTGTTTTGTTTGACATAACCTGTTATCCCTCCGATGTTGTAAAATAACTTTTATATCTGGCCACCAACACCTTTAAACTTCTCTACAAAAGCAGCAATTTTTTGAAAAACACTTTGCTTTTTAGTCAAATATTCAGGATTTAAACGGCTCATTTTTGGTAATAAATTGCTTAGTTCTGTTCCGTTTTCATTTGCAAATTCTCGCTTCAACGATGCTGCAATGTATCGTTTTGCTTCTTCCTCATTTAAGTTTTCTTCGGTAATTAATTCTGAAGCTTCTTTTTTCTGTTTTTCTTGAGCATATTTGAAGAATGAATCTATAACATTTGCTTTATCTTGAATAGTTTCCAAGTCAGTTTCATTTATAAAATCTACCACTAAACTTTCTTTTGCTCTATTGCCTATACTTGCACGAATCACTCTACGGATTTCTTCTATTAAAGTAGCTTTGTCTTTATTCTTTTTATTATGTTCAAAAATCAATTCAAGAATATAATCAAGGTTAATTTCTTGTGATTTTAGTAGGTCTATTTCAAAGACTACATCGTCCCAGTCGATTGTGGATTCTTCTGATTCTTTGCCACTTTTTTCACGTCTTAACCAATCACGGATGTCATTATAAGTAGAACGATAATCTTGAATTGTTCGTTCCGGCAATAGACTTATCTCTTGCATTATTGCAATATCGTTGTCTGATACAAAGTAAGCTTCTTTAAATTCCTGAAGAGCTTCCGCATCATTTATATCAATAGTTTTAAATGCTTTGAGATTGGTAAACTCATCGTAATTCTGCAAGATATTTTCCACTCGTAAATACTCTCCGAATAATTTTGAGAATTCTTTTTTGTCTTTTTCCGTTACAATTTCATCGGGATTCGGGAACTTTCCATTTAAGTCATTTACTACCTCTATGAAACCTCTACGTGCATGTCCTGTTGCAATGTCTGTAAAACCTTCTAAATATTCTTTGTAGCTTTTTTCAAGTACTACGTTTTTAGTGTTTTTATCACCAAACAACGTTATGGCATCTACAGTAGCAGTTTCTAAATCTCTGAAAGTAATGATGTTTCCAAAGGTTTTTGTAGCATCATAAATACGATTAGTACGTGAAAAAGCTTGCATTAAACCATGATAACGCAGGTTCTTGTCTACAAATAAGGTATTCAATGTTGGAGCATCAAAGCCAGTAAGGAACATACCCACTACAATAATCAAGTCAATTTCTTTACTTTTCACACGTTTTGCAAGATCACGGTAATAATTTTGAAACTCTTTACTTTCGACTCCAAAACTAGTTCTGAACATCGTGTTGTAGTCGTTTATTGCTGCCGTTAAAAATTCTTTGGCACTGCTATCCAATGCAGTTGGTTCAAAATTTTCATCGACAATTTCACCAATAGCACTTTGCTCTTCATTGGCAGCATAAGAGAATATCGTTGCTATTCTTAATGGTTTTTCACTTTCTTTTTGTAGGCGATTTAATTCTTCGTAATAACATTTGGCCGCATCCACACTACTCACCGCAAACATGGCATTAAAACCTTTGTTGGTACCTTGATTTCTATGCGTTTTAATTCTAAAATTCTTAAGAATGTATTGCGAAACTTCTTTAATACGTGCAGGATGTAAAAATGCTTTTTTATTTTCTGCAGCCGTTAATTTCTTTTCATCAATCTCTGTTTCTATGCTTTTAAACTGTGGACGAACATCATTGTAATCTACTTTGAATTTCAATACTTTTTCATCTCTAATCGCATCTGTTATTACATAAGAATGTAACTCACGACCAAATACACTAGCTGTAGTTTCAGCACCTAAAGCATTTTGAGGAAAAATTGGAGTACCTGTAAATCCAAATTGGTAGAATTTTTTGAACTTCTTATTAAGGTTTTTTTGAGCTTCTCCAAACTGAGAACGATGTGCTTCATCAAAAATGAAAACTACTTGTTTTTCATAAATAGCCAAATCACTCTCCGTTTTCATCAGGTTATTGAGCTTTTGAATAGTGGTGACAATAATTTTATTATCGTCTTTTTCTAAATTCCTCTTTAATCCTGCTGTACTATCTGAACCGTTAACACTATCCGGTGAAAAACGTTGGTATTCTTTCATGGTTTGAAAGTCCAAATCTTTACGGTCCACTACAAAGAATACTTTATCAATGAAATCTAATTCAGTGGCCAAACGAGCCGCTTTAAAACTAGTCAATGTTTTTCCGGAACCAGTTGTGTGCCAAATATAGCCACCGCTTTCTACTTTAGACCAAATTTTAGCTTGAAATGAACTTTGAATTTTCCATAACATTCTTTCAGTAGCTGCAATTTGATACGGTCGCATAATAAGCAAGGTATCACTTGTATCAAAAACTGAATAGGTTAGCAATACGTTTAATAATGTGCGTTTTTCAAAAAAGGTTGTCGTAAAATCTTTAAGATCTTTAATCAGTGTATTGTCGGCTTTTGCCCAGTTCATGGTAAAGTCGAAACTGTTTTTGTTTCGTTCCACCGTGTTAGCAAAATAGCGGCTGTCTGTACCATTGGAAATCACAAAAATTTGCAAGTACTTAAAAAGAGAATTAGAACTATTTAAACTCTCCTTGGTATAGCGATGTACCTGGTTAAATGCTTCACGAATCGCTACACCACGTTTTTTTAATTCTATTTGAACTAAAGGCAAACCGTTGACTAAAATGGTCACATCATACCGATTGGCATGCGTTCCTTTTTGTTCAAACTGTTTAATGACCTGTACTTTATTACGAGCTATATTTTTTTTATCTACCAGATAAATATTTTGGATATGTCCATCGTCAAAAACAAAATCGTAGATATAATTCTCATGAATTTTTCTAGTTTTCTCAATCAAATTATCGCTTGGCTTGTCTAAGTATTCTTCTAAAAAACGAGTCCATTCGCTATCTGAAAACTCCATGTTATTAAGTGCTTGCAATTGCACTCTAACATTTGCCAACATGGCTTCTATATTAGTTATACTTGGATTTTCATATCCTTGATTGAATAAGTCTTGGATAAATTCTTTCTCCAAAGCGGCTTCCGTTTGATAAACCGCAGGTGGTTCATTTACCTCTGAATACTTGGTATATTTATCTAAAACAATAAAATTATTCGATTCTGCTATGGTTTTAAATTGTGTCATGTTTGTTTAGTTATTGAGCCTATTTTATTCATTTTCTTCATAATAGTATGAATAATCTATGCCTTTCATATACATTTCTCTGCTGTTGATGTTGGTGGTAAGTGCTGTTTTGAGTAGTGAATTTAAAATGCTGCTATCTACCGAGCTTATAATCATTGCATTCATATAATTAGTTTTGCTTATTTTGCTCCAATCTACGCATTTTTTTAATTGCTTTTTCAATATCAAGTCTAACCAAATTCGGGTACTTCTGCCGTTACCTTCCATAAATGGATGGGCTTTGTTCATCGATACATATTTTTCTACAATTTCATCAAAATTGGTTTGTGGCATACTATCTATTTGTAGCAAAGTGCTATTTAAATAGTTTGCATACTCAAATCTGTAGCCCCCTTTGGCAATGTTTTTGGTTCTTATTTGCCCTGCAAAATCATATAATCCGCCAAAAATGTAGGCGTGTATTTGTTGTAATCCTTTGGCTGTGCCTACTTCAATGCTATCTGCAAAACTGGTTTCAAATAAGGCATACGCCTTGGTTTTACTTTTACCATCTATGCTTTCTGGGCTATACGTAAACCATTCTATAAATCGGTTGGCAGTTTTGCTGGGAAATTCTTTTCCTAAGGTTATAATGCCTTCGTAGTCGAGCATATCAGTCAAATAGCATTTGCCATCATTGGCTACTAATTTCAGTTGGGTAGTGCTACTAACCAACTCACTATTTTCTTTTTTAAGTTTGGCTTTTAGGTATTTCCAATAGTTTCGGTTTTTAGTATAATCGTCTTGGTTTCGCAATACCGCTACAATATCTAATACCGAGAACCTCCATTTGGAATTTTCATCGTCCCAAACGGCCCGTACTTCGCGATCATCAAAAAAACGTATGGAAACCTTAGACATACGGTTTACTTATTAAAAGTTAATAACAAATCTCTATAATACTCATATTGTTTTTTTCTCAATTCTATTTCTTTTGGTAAGCCTTCGCTAATTGAGTTAGTAAGTGTGTCGAATTTTTCTAGAATAGAAACTATTCGTTCTTGTTCTTCTGGTGAAGGATATGGTATAGAAAAATTATTTAATTGTTGTAAGTTTAAATTTGGTTGTGCAGAACCTTTGATATTTAATTCTATATACTTTGTCATATGATTTGATTTCATTAAATGAAATACATATTTTAAATTTACATCTTCATTTAGCCTAATTATTGCTAAAGCTTGATTTGTGTTTGCAGGCAAAATTTCTTTTGGCACGATTGCACATTTACCTATTGTTGCTCCTGCAATCGTAATTAAAATATCATTATGTTTTAAAATTGATCTTTTCAACTCTTTATTATGTGTATCTTCATCAATAAATGACAATTTTTTAGAGTTAATATTTGAACCGTCGAACGCTTCTGTTTTGATAAAAGCAATTCCTGTATCAATATATTTTTTTGGTGTTGTCCCTTTTGTTATCAAAGATGTTAAATCTTTTAATGTCTTCCACTCAACTTCCTTTTCATCAAAAGTTAGCAACTTCTCTCTATAATAACTATATTGCATTTTACGTGCTGTAAGCTCCGCTGTAAGCTCCGCTGTAAGCTCCGAAAAGGTATCGAGAATTCCAACAATTTTTTGTTGAATTTCGAGTGATTTTTTAGGGTTATTTGGGCAGGGAATTGGGAAGAGTTTATTTGCATAATTACTAATCCATTGTCTTTTATGGTCACCATCAACTAAGTCACTAGGCAAAGTATTCATCCAATAGTAAATGTATTTTAATGATGCTTTTGATTCATCTTTTGAAGTAATCATTTTCATTGCAGATGATTTAGCTTTAAAATCAAAATCAACCCACTTATTTGCAGTTGTAAAATCATCAAAGATTATTACCGGGTTTTCAGATGCTTTATAAATACCTTCTGTCTCATCGGTATATCCAAGAATAAAGGTCTTACCCGCAGTTAAAACAGGAGTTTTGAAATTATTGTTGTAATTATTTGATTCCACTAAGTACCTTGTCGGTTGTTCATAATCTGCATATTCTCCCAAAGGTTTCCATACCACAGAAACACCATCCAATAATTTTTCTAGATAACTCATGCTTCAATTTCTTTTATAATTGCATCAATATCAGCACGTAACTTATCTATTTTTTCTACAGTTTTGGCAACTTCCTTGTTCAATTCGGCTATATTAATTTTCTCCCGATTGTCTTTGGCTTCTACATAAGAACTAACCGATAAATTATAATCGTTCTCCGCAATTTTAGTATTGTCGATTGAAACGGCTACATGAGGAACATCTGCTTTGCTGTCAAATAACTCCATTATTTTTTCAATATGATCCTCGGTCATCATATTGTTGTTGGTAACCTTCTTGAAGAAATCTTCACCACTTGCATCAATAAACTGTGTGGTAGTATTGGTCTTATGTTTTGAAAGTACCAAAAGAGTCACTGCTATAGAAGTTCCATAAAACAAATTGGGAGCTACGGAAATGATAGTTTCTACAAAGTTATTATCCACTAAGTACTTTCTAATTTTTTGTTCGGCACCGCCACGATAAAAAATACCTGGGAAACAAACAATGGCAGCTCTTCCTTTACTTGATAAATAACTTAATGCATGCAGTACAAAAGCAAAATCGGCTTTTGATTTAGGAGCCAAAACCCCTGCAGGAGCAAAACGGTCGTCATTTATCAGCGTTGGGTCGTCGTCTCCAATCCATTTTACCGAATAGGGAGGATTTGATACAATGGCGTCAAAAGGTTTGTCGTCTATAAAATGAGGATGATGCAACGTATCGCCTAAAACAATATTGAACTTGTCGTAATTGATGTTGTGTAAAAACATGTTCATACGAGCCAAATTATAGGTAGTATGGTTGATTTCTTGACCAAAGAAACCTTCTTCAATAATATGGTTATCGAAATGTTTTTTGGCTTGAAGCAATAAAGAACCCGAACCTGCCGCAGGGTCATAAATTTTATTTACTTTTTCTTGTTTGTGCATTGCCAATTGCGCTATGAGTTTGGACACGTGTACCGGTGTAAAAAATTCACCACCCGATTTACCCGCATTAGCTGCATAATTGCCAATAAGAAATTCATAGGCATCACCAAAAAGTTCTATTTCGCTGTCTTCGAAATTACCAAAATTGAGTTCTTCAACTCCTTTCAAAACGGCAGCTAAACGACTGTTTTTGTTTTCAACGGTGTTACCCAGTCGAGTACTGGTAGTGTCAAAATCGGCAAATAAGCCTTTTATATCTTCTTCTGATGGATACCCATTTGCAGAACTTTCGATAGCATTAAAGATGGCTTTTAAATCGGTATTCAGGTTTGGATTGGTATTAGCAGTTTTAGCAACATTTACAAAAAGCTGGCTAGGATAAATGAAATATCCTTTTGTTTTAACAGCATCATCAATTATCTCTGGTGTTATTACTTTGTCTAATATGTTAGCGTAATCAATACTATCATCACCACCTTCTATATATTTTGTGAAATTTTCACTGATAAATCGATAGAAAAGTGCTCCCAATACAAAGTGTTTGAAATCCCATCCATCAACAGAGCCTCTTACATCGTTAGCGATTTTCCAAATTTTATTTTGTAATTCTTGTTTTTGAATTATGCTTGTCATTATTTTTCTTTTGTTTATTTCGTTGGGTATACCATAAAGTTTTTAATCTTTCTACTCACTTCTCTTTCCACTTTTTCGAAGTCGGGCAAATCTTTGATTTGGTCATTCATAGAGTTTTTCCAACGTGCTTTGTATTGTGGTAATTTTTGTTCTAGTTTGGCATGAAAATCTTCGGGTTTTAATTCTTTACTCGTGCATTTGTTTCGGAACTCATTAGTGAAATATTCTACCTCCATTTTTTCTATTTCTACTAAATACCAAATGTCATAGTAGTCTCTTGGTTGTGTGCGTTGCATGGTGCAGCGTAATTTTTCGACTAATAGTTCTTCCAAAGGATAGCATACTAGTTTATAATCCTCTAAATCTGAATAATCCACAATAGCATTTTTTACTACTGGTTCAAACTCTAATTTTTCACTTCTGGAGATGTCTACTTTTACTTTTTTGTTGTTACCAGAGCCACCCAGTGGACCAACATAACCTATATAAAAATTGATGCCTCCATCTTCATGCTCGTTATCATCAATTATTTCTAATGGAATATTGGATTCTTCCTTTATTTCTTCGAAAGTTTCTTTGAACCAATCAAAAATTTGTTCGTTTGTTATTTCATTATTCAACAATGTAAAATCTAAATCTTCTGAGAAACGATAGTCTTCAAAATATACTTTCTTTAATACTGTTCCTCCTTTGAATACTATTATTTTTGAAAGCTGTTCGTGATGTGCTACACCCCAAAGTATCCAGGATAAAATGTAATCTTTCTCGATTTGTTGGTCGCGAACTCCAACTTGGTTGGCTTTCTTTTGTATTTCGCCCGGTTTAATCATGTGAACATGGCTGATTTAATGGTTTCTATGTCTAAATTTTGTTGAATACTCCAACGGCTATTTCTTTTACCAGTCTTAGGTAATTCGGTATCTAAAACTACATAAGAAGCGGTTTTTAGTTTTTGTAGTTCTTTGATTATTTCTGTTTCTATTTCAAAGAGTTCTAAAATATACCCTAGTCTTTTTATTACTGCCTGAGAATCGAATTTTATGGTGTATTCTAAAAGCTTCTTATAATCTAATTTCTCTTTTGTACTATAAATTGCTCTTGCCACCTCTACAATTCCTCCTGCGTAATCCGGTTTAAAAAGGCAATCTATTATTGTTTTTTCTATATCAGAACAGCTTACTTTATTGAAATTATCAATCCATGTTTTCTTTTCTCCAAAAAAGTGACTTTCGTTATGATAGATAAATTGAAAAGTGATGTCTTTGATTTTTATTTCAGAAGGCCTGATTTGTTTTGCCACCACAATTTGTTCTTTTAATGATGGTTGTGTTATTAGATTATGGATTTGTAATGCAGAATAATAGCCTATGTAATGCTTGGCATCTTTAACTAAATACTTTACCAATATATGCCAATCGGGCATAAAGGTTTCTGCATTTTCTTCGTAAGGGATAATGTAATACACACCGTCTTTAATACGCATTAATAAGCCTCTTTTGGTCATGTCGCTTAATAATTCTCTAACGGTGCTTTCTTTGGTATCAGGAAACGCTTTTAAAGCTGTTTTAGAATCAAAACACACTTTCCCTTTATCATTGAAGTATGATAAAAGTTCGTTTGACTGTGTTGAGATGTATTTATGCTTCATAGTCTTATTGTCAGGATTAACCTGACTACAATGATACAAAATATAATTATAGTTTGTATCATTTGTTTTAAATTTATTCTTTATAGTAGCATTGTCAGGATAAACCTGATTATTTTACTACGAAACATCATTTTTATTAATAGTATCAATGTAAAACTGTAAATCATACAATTCAATCAACTCCTCTGTGTTGGTTGGTAAACATGCTAATTGCACAAAGTTAATATTCTGATATAATGATTTTTCTCCCAATAGGTCTTGCATAATGATGTAGATTGCTTGGTTCCAAGTTTTGGTATCGCAATGGATGTTGTAGTTTTTTAAATACACTATGATGTTGAGTTTTTTTGTTTTTTCGTCGTAAGCTAGTGGCAAAAATTTTATTTCGCTAGTTTTTATAGTTATTTCTTGAAATACATACGGCTCGTCTAAACCATCCATAATTTTTTCAATATGTACTGTAGGTTGAATAAATGCTGTGAATTTCCAATGTTTGAGTACTGGAGCGTGTTTTATTAATTCGGTTACCCGTGTAAAATATTCAGGATTTCCGTTTGCCGTAATGATTAGTTCGGTTTTTTCGGTTGGCTTTTTGGGGAATATAATCATGTAATCGAGTTCTTTGCAATAGAAACCTAAACGGTGTTTTATCCAATGGCTGATTTGCTTTTGCGATTTTGGTGTTTCGTTGATGAAGTTTTTTATGGTTTGGTTGTTGTCTTGGAACCAGTTCCAGAAGGTATTTATTTTTCTCATAGTTTGTTTTATTTAACCGCAAAGAGCACAAAGTTTTCGCAATGTTCGCAAAGCAGTTGGATTATATTAATTTAGCGTTTGTCTTGTGTGGTTTTATCGAATGCGATGAGGTTTAACATGGCTCGTAATCTTGAGCGAACTCGGTTGCCGTACATCGTTTCGATTTCTGAGGCTGATAGGTTGGTAGTGATGTGTGTTATAACTTTTCTTGAGATGAATAGATCATATCTTGAGAGAATTATTTCTGCCATCACATTGCATTCATTTCCATAATATTTTAAATTGCTTTCTACTCCTAAATCGTCAAAGCAATAATTTTTGTATTGGGATTGAGAGTAACTACCACGGCTGTATCGATGTATGATTTCGTAGCCTTCTTTTATGAATTCAAAACTTATATCGCGACATGTTCTCATAAAGAATTTATTTTCTTTTTGGGTTATGTATTTCATTATTGTCATTAATGAGGTTTTACCCGAGCCTACCGGTCCAGAAAGAAGAATTCCTTTTGATAGATCAATACCAAATCGACTTGTTGTTCTCTCATCTTTTAAAAAATAAGCTATCAGTTTTGTAATGTTTTCCATATCGTCATCGATGAAATGAAAATTTGGGCCATACTCTTGTTTGGCTTTTGTCTCTAACCATGTTAGGATTTCTGGATAGTTGTATTGTGAGCCCATAGTTGAAAGTTAACGGTTACCAGTTTACAGATTGTTTGTAATATGAACAGATCCTGAAACAAGTTCAGGATGACAAGATTGTCACAATGGTTCTGCATAATTTTTGTCTTCTACAACTTGTAAATGTTTCGCTTTTGGTTGTTCTTTAACTTGATTATTTTGAGGAAGATTTATTGTGAATTTTGCGGTATTTAGCATCCAATTCCGAGCTGCTGCATTCCAATCTATCATTTTTGTTTTACCACCAATAAGCCAACCGTTGCTAGTGTAATAATTATAAAATCGTTCGGCTTCAAATTCTGAATACTCTTCTTGTTTGAAATATTCTTTGACTTGTTCGATTGATGGATTTTCTATTTCTCTTTTTTTCGCGGAACTTTTTTTCTCTTTTTTTTCAACTTCTAAAAATTCACCTTCATTAAAAATTTTAAAATTGGTGTCTATAGATATGTTTTTATTGTTTTTAGATGTTTTGTTATTGTTATATATATTGGGTTCATTGACTTGTTCAGTGACGTTACTATTAGCTTGGTTATTTATTGGTATGGTTTGGACAATAATTGAACTGGTTTGACTTTTAAAAACCGCTTTTCTATCTGATAAATCATGTAGAATTACTTCAGAACCTGAATACGGATTATATGAAGGTAGATAATCAATAAATCCCATGTTTTGCAATTCTTTTATGCATTTGTGATAAGTAGCTTTGGAAGCTATGCGACTGGTTTTCATCATTTCATCACGAGAAATTGCAATTGGGTTCTTAAACCGATTGATGTTCCAACTTTGAAATAAAGCTAGATATAGACTTATATGTGTTGGATAAATGGTTTCTTCAGATGCTATGCGAATGAAGAAACCGGTTAGGTGTTTTATGTAATTCATTGCTGAAGTATTAAGATTGGAGTATTAAGTATTAAGACAAGAACCTGTCCTTCGTCAAGCTCTGGATTTAAGTTCAGGTTGACAAAGCACATTTATTTGAAAAGTGTAGGCAAGGCATTTACTTTATTGCCGTGAAGGAGCTTTTGAATGTCTGTATTGTCATAATACATAATCCCACCAACTTTGGTGTAAGTTAGTGTTCCATTGATACGGAGGTTTTGTAAAGTACTTGAAGAAATGTTTAACAGTTTACGGACTTCATTGGATTTGAGCCACTGTTTTGTTTGTTGTGGTTTGGATTGAATGATTTCTTTTAAATCATCCAAAAGAAGACTACGGAATTCGTTTAAATCTTCGATAGTAATAATTTGTACTGCCATAACTGATGTTTTAGATTGTTATGGTACAAAATTGTGGCGTTTGATTTATTTTCTTTCACAACGGGGTTCATGTTGTGAACGATTTTTATTTAAAGTACCTCATCTAAATTGTTCATCCTAGTCAATAATTTTTCATTTAAAGTTGTTATAAACTTTGTTCTATCATTCTTACGGGCTTTAATTTCAAGGAATGTTCTACGATATTGCCCTAAATCAATTTCAAAAATATGCTCAAAATATTCAGCAATATCTTTAAGGTCTGCAGCACCATTATTAAAAGCTCCTTCAGTATGTAATGCAAAAAGAAGTTCAGTTAACGCTACTTTTGAGCCTGTCCACATCATTTTTATGTTCGGTTGGCGTTGTGATTTTTCAGTAGTTCCTTTATTTTCAATCATAATTAGTTTATTTTCAAGATATAATTGAATTAAGTCATTAGCTAATATTTTTGCTACTTTATAATCATGAGAAGTTGAAAAATTAGTATCTGTTTCAAAATAATAGCTACTTAATGCTAATTTCACATCAAACTTCCCTCTTAGAAAATATTTGTAATCCAAATAATTATTTCCAGAGCGAAAATATTTGTAAAATTCTAATTCATTATCAAAAAATGATTTAAGTTTTATAAGTTCATTATTGTAATATTTTTTTAAAATACGATTGCCTCCATTTGGCTTTTTCATTTCAATTTTAAGGATTGAATTGTAATAAATAATCTTTGATGTAAATTGGGGTTTAATTTCCTTAAAAAAATATATTTCTTCATCTTGACTTTTGAATTGGCTTTTAATAACTACATTTTTTAAATTCTCTTTAGCTTTTAAAGTTATCTCAATAGCCTTTTCACAACGCTTAATTTCATTGTCTATTTCAAGATCAATGAAATTAAGTTGTTCATTTAGGTCTGTTTGTAGATTTATTATTTTTTGATTCAAAGTCTTAAAATATTTAAGGATATAGTTTTAATAATTTGATGAGTTCCTAATCGAATAAATATTTATATTTTATAAAGTTCCTTTACTTCATTCAGAATTTTTACTATTCTATCAGATGTAATCTGCATTTTTTCTAATACAATTTTATTTTCATAAAGTTCTTTAACTAAAATTATATCTTTAGAAATAAGAGTTGTTTTTTCGTCTTTTGAAAGATTTATTAAAGTAGTAATTGGATAAAGATCAAATGAATCAATATTGTCTTTAATTCCGTTATTTAACGGATAATCCCAACTAAGTAAAGTTAAACCAACGCATTTCGCATAATTTATTGCATCAATAGTAAACCTGGTATTAGTAACCAACCAGCCTTGTTTGAGATGTGTAGTGTTTTTAGAATTAGTATTCCACTGTTTTTGGATGTCTAAAAATCTTGAATTAATGTATAAAGGAATTTTTACATTACTAACTGCATTAGCGTCAGAATGAAATTTGCATTCAATTGCATAAACGCTTCCTTCTTTTTCAGCTAAAACATCTATTTCGTGGGTAACGCATTCGCCATATAAAATTACACTGACAGAGGTTTTAAATCCTTTTTCTCTCAATAATGCTGCAACTAATCTTTCAAAAGGATAACCTGTAGGACCTAAATCAAAAATGGCACGTTTTAGACTATATCGAGAAGCAGATGTACTGTTTGATTTTTTTAAATAAGCAAACACTTTTTTATATATTTCAATTGAAGAAATACCATCATAAATTTCAGTTTGTATTTTTGAAATAATGTTTTCAATATCTTCTTTAGATGCACCACTACGTTGTAGTGAATGTTCTAATTTTTGAGTTGAAAAAGGTTCAACATCAATAGAATTCTTTTTAATAAAAATTGGTTTTTGTTTCATAATTCAAGTATTAAAAACGTAAAGTTTCTGTCATTATACCAAACCTAATTGAGCTGATTTGATGTTGAAAATAAATATTATAATAATCCATACCTTGATAGAATTGAACAAAGAATCCAATGTCTTCTAAAAATTTGGGATGATAATAAACAATTAAACTGGCATTAATTCTTTTAGAATTAAAAGTGTCCCAATTGTTAATATTATCTAGCATCAAAGTTGTTTCTGCTTTTACAGAAAAGTTTGCCTTTTGTTCACTACTTTTTATGAGGTTCGATTTCATAGGAAGTTTATAAGCTAAAAATGTATTGTGCCATCGCAATCCACTATATTGACCATGAAGTTCTTCTAACATCCAACTCTTTGGGTGAATTTCAACTGAGCTTTTTATAAATTTGAAAGCTTTCAAGTTTTGACTATATGATGATTGTAAAAAACCTAATTCTAAATAGTTTGTTGCAAAATTTCCTGATTGTAAATTGACTTTTCCATCATCTGTATAAAAATTACCATCTTGACCATTAGAATGATGAGCAATTTTACCAAATAAAGTTAATTTATTGGCTGCATCTTTATGACCTGTTAAAAAATAGAACGCAATTTGAGGTATATAACTTGGTGTTTTTACGGGATAAGAATACTCATCAAACATTCTTATTATAATTTGAGAAGTTAACACTGCCATTAATCTTGAATCTTTACGTTCTCTGATCTTAAAATTAGGACTAACATTTGCCTCAAACATTAAAGGTTCTAAATTTCCAATATCAAAAGGAAAAGTAACATAACTTTCTCCTTGATTTACTTGTGCAATTTTATCTAAATTAAGAGTTACAATTGAATCTGATAAGGTTTGTGCAACAATACTATTTGTAAACAAAACAGTAAATAAGTATATTAAATTAATTCTTTTCATAAATGATATATTTATATGTTTCAAAATCAATTTTAAACAACTCGATAAATTTTTAAATGTTACTAATTATTTATAAATTATTTTAATATCTTTTGAAAGGTTTTTATCTATTTTAAAACTAGCTTTAGAAAAATTAGGTCTATTTGTTAAGTTGATATTTTGATAATTCGAAAAACCTATTCCTTCTATAGGTAGAATGAATTTTTTGTCAATTTTGCCATTTTTATTTTCGTCATGAAGTATAAATACTGCATAGTTTCCTTTAGGAATATTATTAAATGTTATAGTTGATGAATTCATAGAAATTGTACCAACTTCTTTTTTATAATAGTTTTTAATTTTCTCATCAGGTATTGTTCCATCTTTATTGTATAATAAAAAAAGAATGTTTCCATTAGAGTTTCTTAAATCAAAAACATTAACTGTTAAGGAATAGGACTCTTGACCTTGAGAATAGTTGGATAAAAGAACTAAAAATAATGTTGTTATTAGTTTTTTCATTTTTTAGATGTATTTTCAAAAAACCACCATTTTGGTTTAATTTGTTGTTTGATTAATCCAAATTTTTCAATTGCGTGAGTTTCCAAGTGTGTTACTAAATCAGGTATTGAATTCGTAACATAAAGTAGTTTCATATCTTCTGGACTAATGCTTTCATTTTCGACCATAATTTTAATATGATGACAAAGTTCTTTATGATATTCCGAATCAAAAATAATTATTGGAAAGTTTTTAATTACTTTGGTTTGTATTAATGTAAGTGCTTCAAATAATTCATCTAAAGTTCCAACACCACCCGGCATTACAATAAAAGCGTATGAATATTTTATTAAAACAACTTTACGAACAAAAAAATATGGAATATCTATCCATTTATGTAAGTATGGGTTAGGTTTTTGTTCTCGAGGCAATACAATATTGCAACCTACAGAATATCCGCCATTTTCAAATGCTCCTTTATTTGCCGCTTCCATTATTCCTGGACCACCACCAGTCAAAACAGTAAACCCTAGTTTAGAAATTTCTGCACCAATTTTTTCTGCATTTTGGTAATGTTCTGAATCAGGTGTAAATCTTGCAGATCCAAAAACAGTTACACATGGACCAAGGAAATGTAATTTTCTAAATGCTCTTATAAAATTAATTTGAACCCTAAATGTGAACATTAGCTCTTTAAATCTCGATAGCGGACCTCGAAAGAATAAAGATTCATTCGTAACTAATTTATTACCATTCATTTTTAATACCTTTTAAAAACTTAAACTTCTAATTTGATTTTTTATAACTCCAAACCGCCATGCCGTTTACAAATACTGCAAATCCGGTAACAATTAATAGGTTTGGCAATACTTCATAAAATCCGGATCCTTTTAGTAGAACCATTCTTATGAACTCTACAAAGTATCGAATAGGGTTTAACAATGTTAAGCTTTGCGCCCATTTTGGCATACTTTCGATAGGTGTAAATAAACCACTCATTAATATGAAAATTACCATAAAAAACCATGCAATAAACATGGCTTGTTGTTGGGTTTCGGTATGATTAGATATGTACAGTCCGAAACCTAAAATTAAAAGTAAATACACCGATGTGAAGCCATAAACAAGGAAAATATTACCTAACATAGGAACATTAAAAACAACTTTGGATATTACTAAACCCACCGTTAAAATCACTAATCCAAGCACCCAAAACGGAAATAATTTTCCAATAATAAACTGGTATTTTTTTATGGGTGTTACATTTATTTGTTCTAATGTGCCCAATTCTTTTTCTCTAACTATATTCATTGATGACAGAAATAAAGTAAGCATGGTAACCAATAAAACCAAAATACCAGGCACCATAAAAGTTTTATAATTTAAAGTATTGTTGTACCAAAAAGAGGGAATAACCATTATGTTTTGGGGGACTTCTTTATTTTCAGAGAAGTATTTTGACTGCATTTGAATGTTTTGATTGTAGGAGTTTAGTATCTGTGTTACATATACATTTTCAACGCCAGCCGTTGCGGCATCAATGGCATTAATACTTACTGAAATGCTCGCTTTTTGGTCTTTTTGCAGGTCACGATTGAAGTGAACAGGAATATTTACAATAATATCGGTTTTCCCTTTTTGCATTTCTTCGACAGCTTCTTTTTCAGAAAAATGAGGTGCTGTAACTTTAAAATAGGTTGAGGCTTTAAAAGCATTTATTAAATCTCTTGATTCCCGACTTTGGTCATTGTCAACAAAGGTTATTGCAATATTTTTAACATCGAATGTAGCTGCATTTGACAAAATTAATAATTGCAAAATGGGTAATATAAATATAAGTTGAAGCATGCTTTTATCTCTAAAAATTTGCTTGAATTCTTTTTGTATGATGAATAATATTGTTTTCATATGTAAATATTATTTGTTTTTTGGTGCATATGTATCGCTTTTTTCATTGGTGTTTGCTTGCGCAAACTTTTGTTAATGGCGATTTCATAATTTATTTTTATATCCCAATGATTGTTTTTAAACCTTTACAGTGATACTATTCTTATTCTAGTCTAATTTTATATTTTTTGATGCTCAATGTTATAAAAAACACAGTCATCCCTATTAATATAAGGGTTTCTTTCCATATATATTGAATTCCGACACCTTTGAGCATAATGGCTTTTACAATAATAATGAACCATTTTGCAGGTATGATGTTACTGATTACTTGCATGGGTAAAGGCATACTATTTATAGGAAATATAAATCCTGATAGAATAATTACTGGTAGCATCAAACCCATTAATGATAACATCATTGCGGTTTGTTGAGAATTAGAAACGGTAGAAATTAATATCCCCAATGAAAGAGCAGAAATGATAAATAATATACTTTCAAAAGCTAACAAAAAGATGCTTCCATTTATAGGCATTTTGAACACAAAATAGCCTAATGTTAATATTACGATTGCATTAATAATGGAAAGAAAAATATAAGGAAATACTTTTCCAATAATTACTTGAAATGGTTTTAATGGAGAAACTAAAAGAATTTCCATAGTGCCTAATTCTTTTTCTCGTGTGATAGAAATAGAGGTCATCATAGCTGAAACAAGCATTAGAATAACGGTCATTACACCTGGAACAAAATTAAAAACACTTTTGAGTTCAGGATTATAAAACATTCTCGATTGTACTTCAACCTTTACCTGATTACTATTGGATTGTTTTTTTTGCGATTGATAATTTTGTATAATTGCTGAGGTATAATTTGCTATTGTGTTGGCAACATTAGGTTCGGTTGCATCGGTAATTGCTTGAACTACTGCTACTTTTTTGGTTTCGAGATTTTTACTAAAATTTGGTTCGAAAATAAGAACTGCCTTGATTTTTCCTTTTTTAAATTCTGATTCTATGTCGCTTTCTTTTTCAATTTGGTTTGCCACATTAAAATAGGGTGATGCTTTTATTTTATAGATAATTTTTTGTGTTTCTATATCATTTGATTGGTCTAAAATGGCAATGTCAACATTGTTAATTTCATTTGTTATGGCAAAACCAAACAATAAAATTTGGGCAATCGGCATACCAAACAGAATAAACAAAGAACGTTTATCTCTGAAAATATGGTAGAATTCTTTTTTTACAAATCCGATAAATCTTTTCATAATTGTCATTGCGAGGAACGAAGCAATCTTCTCCTCTTTTTTAATTATTTATTCAATATTCCGCGCTAATTTTAAAAACACATCATTCATAGAATCTACTTTGAATTGTTCTTTCAAATTTTTTGGGGTGTCTAAAGCTTCAATAGAGCCGTCAACCATAATAGAAACACGGTCGCAATATTCTGCTTCATCCATGTAATGTGTGGTTACAAAAATGGTAGTACCTTTATAAGCTTGTGTATAAATCATTTCCCAAAATTGTCTTCGGGTTATTGGGTCAACGCCTCCTGTTGGCTCATCGAGAAAAACAATTTTTGGCTCGTGCAGTAATGCAACTGAAAACGACAATTTTTGTTTCCAACCCAATGGTAACGAACCTACTAAATTATTGGCTACTTCTTGAAGTTCTAATTCTTCTATTAATTGTGCGATTTTTTGTTTGATTTCTATTCTTGATAATCCATAAATTCCACCAAAAAAAGTAATGTTTTCTTTAATAGTTAAATCATCATACATTGAGAATTTTTGGCTCATATAACCAATACTTTTTTTTACCATATCGGCTTGTGAGTGAACATCAAAACCTGCAACATTGGCTTCACCTGAAGTAGGATTTGAAATTCCAATCAACATTTTCATAGCTGTTGTTTTCCCTGCTCCATTGGCTCCTAAAAAACCAAAAATTTCTCCTTTATAAACATCAAATGAAATGCCTTTTACAGCAGTAAAATGGCCAAACTCTTTCGTTAAATTTTTTACAGATATTATTTTTTCTCTTTCCATTTTTTTGTTTATAAGTCCATGAAAACATCTTCAATGGTTATTGTAGCAGGTTTAATAATTATATCCGTATGATTTTTATTTTTCAAATAGGTTTGTAAATCGTTTGGATTGAAAGTTGCATTTTTATCTATGTAATGTACAAACTCACCAAAAGCATAAACACTGTATTGATTAGGATAATTTTTTAAATCGTGAATCAATCCGTGTGTGTTTTTTGCTTGTACATCATAAATTACTTTTTCGTAGTTGTTAATGATATTTTGAGGTGTATCTATTTTTAAAATTTTGCCTTTTTGAATTAATGCAATTCTATCGCAAAGAGAAGCTTCATCCATATAGGGTGTTGAAACTAATATTGTAATGCCTTTTTGTTGTAATCTTTTTAGCATTATCCAAAATTCTTTTCGAGAAACGGGATCAACTCCTGTAGTTGGTTCGTCAAGAAATAATACTTTTGGAGCATGAATTAACGCACAACATAATGCTAATTTTTGTTTCATTCCGCCCGAAAGAGCACCTGCTCTTCTGTCTTTGAATGGTTCAATTTGAATGTATATGTCTTTAATTAAATCATAATTTTCCTCAATTGTGGTTCCGAAAATAGTGGCAAAAAAATGTAAGTTTTCTTCAACAGTTAAATCTTGATATAGCGAGAATTTTCCTGGCATATAGCCAACAGAGTTTCTGATTTCTTTGAGTTGTTTGACTACATCATATCCAGCGACTTCTGCACTTCCTTCATTAGCAACTAAAAGCGTAGTTAGTATTCTGAAAATAGTTGTTTTCCCTGCACCATCAGGTCCAATTAAACCAAATAATTCTCCGTCATTTACCTTAAAAGTAATGCTATCGACAGCTTTTAACTTTTTGTAAGATTTTGATATGTTGTTTACAGCAATACTCATTATTTCATCAATAAGAAATTACTTTCATCGATTGCTTTTACAGCGTGTTTTACAT
This sequence comes from Flavobacteriaceae bacterium, assembly GCA_021739635.1. GTDB lineage: Bacteria > Bacteroidota > Bacteroidia > Flavobacteriales > Flavobacteriaceae > Yeosuana. Next base: position 32,200 of record JAIPBH010000002.1, read on the forward strand.
TTTCTTCAATCATTACATAAGTGCCAGAATTGAGATTAATGACTGTTCCTTTTTCATTTGTAAAAACAGCATTTCCTGAAATGCAAACCAACAATGCTGGTATTTTTGAAATGTGCTCTTTAAGTGTTTCTCCTTTTGCTATTTGCAATGAAATTACTTTAGCGTCTTTTGGTTCAAATAATAATTGTGTTTGAACTGGTTTATTTTCGGTATGTAAGTTTTTTAAAATCATTTGAAATATTGATTAAATGTTAGGAACGAATTTTGAATTTCTGTAAACTGATTTGCTGATTTTTCTTTAGAAAACGAATCGACTAACTCTATATATGGAACTAACCATTTGTGAAGTTCGTCATGAGCTTGTCCTTTCATGGTACAATTTGATGTTAGTATATCAATATTTGTCTTTAATTTATTAGCTAATAATGAATAATTAGTGCCTTTTTCTTGGTCAAAATGGACTACATCTTTTTCCATATTACGAATGTGTAGCATCATATTATCATCTACCTTCCATTTTTCACCATTGTTTAATTGAATTGTTTCGCTTTCAGAATGTTGGTGTTCTTCAGTTTTAATTTCAGTAGTTTTTTCTTCTTTTGATTTCGTGTTACAAGAGAAAAGGAGTAATACAACTGTAGCTAAAAAGGCAATTTTTATTTTTAACATTTCTTGTAATTTTTTAATTAATATTAATTTGTTTCTTCTTATTGATAGTGAAATAAGCAAATGCAACAAAGATTATGGTTACGACAATTCTAAAAATCATTGCTCCGATTGTTTTGGTTTCATACACTCCGTCTGCGTTGATATAAATAATAAAACCTATGAATGCATTTACGAGAATTAGTGCCGAAATTCCTAAAATAGTTGATGTCCAATTTTTGTTTTTAATGAAACCATAACTTGCTACTAAATAGATTATGCTACTGATGAAATTTGTCCAAACTATGAACAAAACATAATTTCCTTCTTTGGCTCTAATTCCAAATAAGTCAAAAATTACTGAAGCACTCAAAAACATAGTAAGTAAACCAAAAGTAGCTAACAATAATGCGATTAGATAATGAAGCTTTTTTTTCATAATTATTAATTATTTAATCTCCATCTTTAATCCACATTTCTGCAGGCATTCCTATTTTTAAACTACCGTCATTTTTTACTTTTACCTTTACGGCATAAACGAGATTTACTCGTTCTTCTTTTGTTTGAATAATTTTAGGAGTAAACTCTGCCGAAGATGCAATCCATGAAATGGTTCCTGGATATGATTTCATATCTTTTTCAGCATCAATTTTTACCGATACATTTTGTCCAACTTTTATTTTTGACAACTGTGTTTCGCTTACATAGATTCGCAAAGTCATTTCAGAAACATCAGCTATCTTGTATAGTGGTTTTCCAAATGCTGATATTTCGCCTGGTTCTGCATACTTAGTCAAAACAGTTCCATTAATAGGATTAATAATTTTACTTTTTGCTATTTGGTCATTGATTTTAGCAATTTGTACATCTATCGATTTTAAGTCATTTAAAATAGGTGCGTTTTGAGTTCCGACACTTTTAATTTGCTCTTCGATAACTTTTACCTTTCCTTCAATTTCATCTACTTGTCGTTTAGTTGCAGCATTTTCAGCATACATATTACGGATTCGGTTTTTCTCTAATTTAGCTGTTTTTAATTGTTCATTTAAGACGCTTTTTTGTGATATTATATTTGCGGATTTTGACGACACGGTGCTTTTAGAGGCAATTAATTGTTGTTTCGCAAAATGTAATTGTAATGTATCAACTAATCCTACTTGTAATTGAGATTTTAATTCATCTCCTTCTTCGACTTTTAAAAACTCTATTTTACCGTTAGCTTCTGAAGAAATAGTTATTTCAGTTGCTTCAAAGTTCCCATAACCGTCAGCTTTGTCGTTATTTTTGTTACAAGAAATTAACCCTATCGTTGCTAAAATTATTATGCTTATTTTTTTCATTTTTTTAAATTTTTCGGGTACTATTTTATTTTCCTTTAATTATTTCGTAATTTGATTTAGCTGCTGCTAATTGAACTTCATGCATCTTTAAAGTGTTTTTTGCTTCAAATAAATTGGTTAATTCTATAAGATATTCAGACGATGTTATCACACCATTTTTTAATTGGGCATCTGAGGATTTAATAACTTTTTCACGTATTTGAATTATTTCGGTATCAGAAAGCAGCAGTTGTTCTAATTTTTTAATTTCAAAATCTTGCTCTTCTAATTGTATTTTGTTATTTAATTCAAATGTTTCTTTCTCAGATGTCACTATTTCTTTAGATATATCCAATGCTTTTTTATCTGTTTTGGTTTTGCCCCAATCAAAAATATTCCAATTCGCTTTTAGGCCAACAACATAAAATGTTTGAAAAGAATTGTCTAACATGTTTAATCCGGGATTACCATAACCCGCTTGACCAAAAGCATTTATTTTTGGAAGATTTGATTTAGATAGAACATTTTTTGAGAACTCTAATTGCTGATTTTGTAAATCATAAAAAGCAATTTCAGGTCTTGTTAAATTAGTGCTATTTGGATATGATACTGGTTGTATTAAAGTTGTTTCGGTATCAATATCAGAAAAAGTTAATTCAGAAAGATTATTTAATAATTTGATGTTTTCGAATTTAATTTCTATTAATTGCTGGTCTATTTTAATAATTTCTGCTTCTAAAACCAGTTCTGATGACGGAAGAATTGCTCCAAATTTGACTCCCGATTTCACTTCCTTAACTTTGGAAATTAATAACTCTTTTTTTGAAGATAGTAGTGCTTTTTTTTCTTGAAGTAACAAAATAGAAAAGAAATATTGACTGATTCGAGTTTTTATTTGGTATAAACTAACTTCTATTAGTTGTTGTTGTGTTTTGGTTTGTGCCTCTTTTAATTTTGCATTTGCATCAATTATTCCACCATTGTACACTAATTGATTTACATCTAAAGTTGCTCTATATTGATCTTTATTTAAAGATTGAACCCCTGGAAGTGAAGTAGGTAATCCAATCACATCAGATTGATAAGTTGCTTGTGCGTTTACATCGATTTTTGGTAATTTTCCTTTGCTTAATGCGTCAATTTCATAACTTGATTTCTGTTCTAATAAACCTGTTTGTTTTGATAAAGGATAATTTTTTGTAGCTAATGAGTAACAATCTTCCAAGGTTAAAGTCTGTTGTGCATTTGCATATATTGATATAAACAATACTATCAGTATGATTAACTTAGTTTTCATAATTTATATTTTTATTGAATTAATGATAAACTCAGCCACTTCCGTTTTTCTATTTTCTAGTATTTTATTGTAGCTTTCTTTATCCACATTAACAAGCGCCATCAATAGCGGTTCTCCGATAAAAGGAAAAATATTTAAAGAGATAATATTGATAAATAACTGTTCGGCTTCGATTGGTTTAATAATTCCTTGATTTATAGCATCACTTACTTGAAGTTTAAATTTTTCAATGGAAGGAAAATTTTTTTCAGAGCGAAGCTTTTGAACAAGTTCTGGGTTTTTATTTAATTCTTGTACTACAAAATTTGGTAAATAGGGATGTCTGATTACAAACGAGACATAATTTTCAGTAAATTTTCTTATTTTTTCAAATAAATCGCTATCATCATTTAGCACTTTATTTAATTGTGGTGCTAAAAGCGAAAAAGCACTTTTGAAAACAGCTTCAAATAATAATTGTTTGCTCCTATAATAATAATGCAATAATGCTTTATTAATTTTTGCTTTATCTGCTATTTCTTGCATTCTTGCACCTGCCATTCCTTTTTGCTGAAAGATTTCTTTTGCTGCTATTAATATTTCAGTTTCAGTATTTTCAGTTTTAATTTTATCCATATTGTTTAATTATATAGTTTAACTATTTGGTAACAAATTTACTAAAATAAAATTACTAAAATAGTATTTATGCTTTTTTTAACAAATAATAAAGTCTTAATAGCTTCAAATAGCATTGATTACAAGAAATTTTTAGTTTGTGACTGAAGATTTTTTCAATATATTATTGTCTAAAATTGAAAATTTATCTTTTAAAATCTTCATATCATCACTAACTTTCCGATACAATACTTTTGCATAATGTTGTGTAGTTCTTAAATTTTTATGCCCAAGCATTTTGCTCACGCTTTCAATTGGAACGCCATTGGTAAGCGTTACCGTAGTAGCAAAAGTATGTCGAGCAATATGAAAGGTTAATTCTTTTTCAATTTCACAAACTCCAGCTATTTCTTTTAAATACGCATTCATCTTTTGGTTCGATAGGATAGGTAGTAGTTTATACTCGTTATTACATTGTGGATGATTTTCGTATTTCTCAATTATCATTTGTGTAACCGGAAGGATTGGAATTTTTGAAGCACTTTCTGTTTTTTGTCTGTGAGTGAATATCCATTTCTCGCCATCAATGCCAAAGCTTATATGTGACTTTGTTAGGTTTTTGACATCAATGTATGCCAAACCTGTAAAGCAGCTAAAAAGGAAGATATCGCGAACTACTGATAGTCTTTCTGTTTTGAAGTCTTTTTCAATTATAGATTGAATTTCATTTTCTGTTAAATAAACTCGCTCAACTTCTTTGACTTTTGATTTGTAGTTTGCAAATGGATTTTTCTCTAGCCAGTCATTGGCCAAACAAAGCTTGATAATTTTATTGAAGTTCTTGATGTATTTTACAGCTGTGTTATTCGCACAATTTCTTACGCTTCTTAGCCAAAACTCATAATCGGTTATAAAAGCATGATCAATTTTTGTAATATCTATATCGGAAACATTGTATTTCCATTGCATGAATTCAATAGTATGCTTGAGTGAAGTAGTGTAGCGTTCTAATGTTCCTGGAGCGTATTCTTTTCCAACAAGCTCTTTTATTTTGTTGTTGTGGTCTTTGAAGATAGGGACTAACATTCTTTGTCTTTCCTCAGTACCAAGTAGTTTGCTTTTGAAGTTTTCAATAGATAGAGTTTGGTTCCGATGAATTAGTTCCATTTGTGCATCTAATACTTTTGATTTCATCAAATCAAGGTAACTATTGATTGAACGTGCTTCTTCTGTAGTACCTTTCATTTTGGATAACTCATTAGACCATTTTGATTTTTCTACAAATTTTTTTGTACTAAATTCTAAACGTTTTCCATCAACTGTTAATCTTACATAAATGGGAAGTAGTCCGTTTGCATTGGCTTTTGTGCTTTTGGCATAAAAGTGAAGAGTGATTTTTGTTTTCATTGTGGTGACCAATTAATTATTACTCAAGTTAAATTTAAATTTTACAACAAACAAGATGTTTGATAAATGAACAAGCTATTGAACAAGTCATTAAACTGCCTATTTGCAATGCTTTCGAGAATTTAGCGAGACCCTAATTTTTGAATTTTATAGGGTCTCGATTTTATCTCGATTAGTATAAGATTGAATGAATAATTTGGTATGTCTGCAAAAGAAAAAACCCTGTAAATCATAAGATTTACAGGGTTTTGATACCATTTAGGATTTTTTCAGCGGAGAAAGAGGGATTCGAACCCCCGGAGGTGTGACCCTCAACAGTTTTCAAGACTGCCGCATTCGACCACTCTGCCATTTCTCCAAAGTTTGGTCTCATAAGCTATATGCTTATTGCGGGTGCAAATATAGAACCCTTTTTTAATACTTTCAAATAAAAATACTAGTTTTTTACAAATAAATTTAAACTCATTTACTATTAATTATTTTGTGCCAAATTTCTGTAAAAAGATAGTTTCAAACCTTATTTTTGTATCATATTTTAAAATATTATGAATATCATTGAACAGTTGAGATGGCGTTACGCTACTAAAAAATTCGACACTAATAAAAAATTGTCAAAGGCTAAGATTGATACTTTAAAAGAAGCTTTTAATCTTACCGCTACATCTTTTGGGCTTCAAACAATTACTATGTTGGTTGTTAAAAATAATAAACTGAAAGAATCTTTAGTTCCTCACACCTATAATCAAAAGCAAGTTTTTGAAGCTTCTCATTTATTGGTTATTTGTATTCAGAATGATATTACTGATTATGATGTTACTATGTATTTTGATTCGGTAAAAACAATTCGAAATACCCCTGAAACTATTCTTGAACCATTTAAGAATAATCTATTAAAAACAATGCAAAACATGTCTGTTATTGAACGCCAAAAATGGTCAATGAATCAAGCATATATTGCTTTAGGAAATTTAATGACAGTTTGTGCCGTAGAAGGTATAGATGCTTGTCCAATGGAAGGATTTGTTTCTGAAAAATATGATGAAATTTTAAATTTGAAAGATCTAGGGTTAAAATCTGTACTATTATTGCCTGTTGGATATAGAGCAGAAGATGATATGTTTGCATCCTTTAAAAAAGTCAGAAAATCTTTAGATAAAACAATTATTGAACTAAACTAAAAATAATGCCAGGATTTGAATTTTTTGGAGAGTTAGAGAGAAAAGAAGTTAACGACGTTTTAAATACAGGCGTGTTAATGCGCTATGGTTTTGATGGTATGCGCAATAATCATTGGAAAGCCAAAGAATTAGAGCTAGAACTTCAAAATCAATTTCAAGTTAAGCATGCACAATTATTAAGTAGCGGAACCGCTGCAGTTTCCATGTCATTAGCAATTGCAGGAGTTGGAGCAGGAGATGAAGTTATTATGCCATGTTTTACTTTTGTTGCAAGTTTTGAGGCAATCATGATGCTTGGAGCCATTCCTGTTTTAGTAGATATTGATGATACTCTTACTTTAGATATTGATGAAGTTAAAAAAGCAATTACTTTAAAAACTAAAGCGATCATGCCAGTTCATATGTGCGGAAGTATGGCAAATTTACAAGCTTTAAAATCAATTTGTGACAAGCATCATCTTGTGTTGGTTGAAGATGCTTGTCAGGCAATTGGAGGAACGTATCAAGGAAAAGCTTTAGGAAGTTATGGGGATGTAGGCAGTTTTTCTTTTGACTTTGTAAAAACCATTACTTGTGGTGAAGGTGGTGCTATTATTACTAACAATTCTAAGTATGCTCAATATGCAGACCATTATTCAGATCATGGACACGATCATTTAGGAAATGACCGAGGAGCAGAAATGCATCCGTTTTTAGGTTATAATTTTAGAATATCAGAACTCAATGCAGCCGTTGGATTAGCACAAGTGAAACGATTACAGGAATTTATTTCCATTCAAAAAAAGCATTACACCATTTTAAGAGATGCCCTATCTCAAATTCCTGAAATTATTTTTAGAACAGTTCCAGAAGGCGGTGAAGAAAATTATTCCTTTTTAAATTTCTATTTACCAGATTTAGAAACTACCCGAAATGTTTCAAAAGCTTTTAAAGATGCTGGTATAGATGGCTGTTTTCATTATTATGATAATAATTGGCATTACGTTAGAAAATGGAATCATTTAAAAGATTTAAAGTCATTATATCCAATTTCCAACGAAGTTAAAAAGGGTTTGAAATACCTTCAAACTAAAACTTTTGAAAAATCAGATTTTTATATTGGTAGAAATCTATCATGCTTAATAAAGCTTTCATGTAAAGAAAAAGAAGTTTTAGAACGAGCTAATAAAATGGTAGAGATTATAAAATCTAGTGTTTAGAAACCAAAACAACTTGTTAATTTTTTTTTATACTGTATGGTTTTTGTATTGGTTAAAAGCTAGTAGTTTAATTTTTTTAAAAGTATATTGCTCAAAAATATATTTTAATGAAAAATTACTACTCTAATTTAATTACTTTTTTCTTATTTGTTTGTCATATTGCTGTTGCCCAGCAAATGCCTCTTGATTTTTCAGACTCATCCCAAATATTTAGTGTTTGGGGTGGCAGTAGTTTTTCAACCAGACCTTCACCAACAGATTCTAACAATACTATTGGTCAATTTTTTCATAGTGCTTCAGCTGCTGAACAAGGATTTTATATAGATTTAATAAGACCTATAGATTTAGATTCAAATAGTACAATCACTTTAGCTTTTTATGCAGAAGACCCTCAACAGCACACAGTAGGTTTGAAGTTAGAACAAGGGGATAATGCGCCTATACAATTAAATTTGAATGTTACCTCTCAAAATAGTTGGACTACTTTAACATATGATTTTTCAACAATAGGAGGAAATGGTAACTATAACAGATTAACTATTTTAATCGATATTGGTAGTTCAACCCCTGGAGCTTTTTTTATTGATAATATTGATGATGGTTCCATTCCAATTGCTTCACCACCAGATCCTATTTATAATTATTTGGTTTGGTCAGATGAATTTGATGGTACTGGTGGTATTAATACATCAAACTGGTTTCATCAAACGATACCAATTATAAATGGACAAGATTGGGCTAATGGTGAAATTCAGCACTATACAGATAGAAACATTAATGCTTACATGGAAAATGGCTCCTTAAAAATTTTGGCAAAAAAAGAGACCTACACAAACCAAGGCGTTACCAAGCAATACACCTCTGCAAGACTGAATTCTAAATTTGCATTTACCTATGGCAAAGTTGAAATTAGGGCAAAAATGCCTTATGGAATTGGTACTTTTCCAGCGCTTTGGATGCTAGGCCAAAATATTACAGAAACTGGAGGTTACTGGGCAGCAACACATGGAACAACAGGTTGGCCAGATTGTGGAGAAATCGATATTATTGAACATTGGGGAGAAAATCAAGACTTTGTGCAAAGTGCTTTGCATAACAGATCTAGTTTTGGAGGTACTGTTAATAAAGGAGGAAGACTTATTAGTAATGCTTCAACAGAATTTCATATTTATACTTTGGATTGGAATTCTAATAAAATGACTTTTAGTGTAGATGGCATAGTTCATTATGTTTATAATCCAGTAACTAAAACCATTCAAAATTGGCCTTATAATGCCCCTCAATATTTATTGTTTAATGTTGCTATTTTACCAAATATTGCATCAAACTTTACCGAAAGTGCTATGGAAATAGATTATGTTAGAGTTTATCAAACTAATCCGTTAAGTATTGATAAAAAGGTTTTAAATGATCTTAAAGTTTACCCTAACCCATCTCATACAATTATTAATATATCATCTCAATCTGTTATAGATAAGGTTAAATTATACGATAGTACTGGAAAATTAATTTTAACTAAAGATAAAAAGCCAAAAGACGTGAATATAATGGGTATACGGTCTGGGTTTTATCTGCTTAAAATTTATTCAGGTGAAGCCATTAGTACAAAAAAAGTCGTTATTAATTAATAACTTACGTACTCAATAATCTCTAATCCATATCCAATTAAACCAACGCGTTTGGTGTGTTCGCTATTTGATATTAATCGTAATTTATGAATATTTAAATCATGAAGTATTTGAGCACCTATGCCAAAATCTCTGGAATCCATATCAATTCTTGGTGCTTTTGAAATTTCATTAGGTTTTTGGTCTTGTTTTAAAAAGCCCAAACGTTTTAAAATATTCATAGATTGCACTTCTTGATTAATAAAAATAATGGCACCTTTACCTTCGTTATTGATAACTTTAAACATGTCATCTAATTGTTTATCAACATTATTTGTTAGGGTTCCTAGAATGTCATTGTTTACTAAAGTAGAATTTATCCTTGTTAAAACGGGTTCATTATCTTTCCATTGACCTTTTGTTAAAGCAATGTGTATTTGGTTATTGGTAGTTTGCAGGTAAGCTCTCAATCTAAAACTCCCAAAGCGAGTTTCTACTTGAAAATCTTCTTTTTTCTCAATTAATGAGTCATGTTGCATTCTGTAAGCTACCAAATCTTCAATAGAAACTATTTTAAGATCTAATTTTTTAGCCACTTCAATAAGTTCAGGTAAGCGAGCCATACTGCCATCTTCATTCATAATTTCTACAATAACACCAGCAGGTTTTAATCCTGCTAATCTAGCAAAATCAATAGCAGCTTCTGTATGTCCTGTTCGTCTTAAAACGCCACCTTGTTTTGCTACTAATGGAAATATGTGACCTGGTCTTCCCAATTCAAAAGGTTTAGTGTCAGGGTTAATAAGAGCTTTTATTGTTTTGGCTCTATCGCTTGCAGAAATACCTGTTGTAACGCCATTTCCTCTTAAATCAACAGATACAGTGAAAGCAGTTTCCATAGGATCCGTGTTATTTCTAACCATCATGTTAAGTTCTAGTTCCTCACATCTGCTTTCAGTAAGTGGCACACAAATAAGACCTCTTCCATGTGTTGCCATAAAATTTATCATTTGTGGCGTCACTTTATCAGCTGCAGCTAGAAAATCTCCTTCGTTTTCACGGTTTTCATCATCAACTACAATAATCACTTTACCATTTCTAATATCGTCAATGGCTTCGTGAATGGTATTAAGTTTAAATTTTGAAGTTTTTATAGCTGTTTTCATGTCTGTAATCATGTTGCAAAGATATTGGTTATTTTAGACTCTCTAAACAATTTTGCTTTAAGTCATCTTGAATTTTTCTTTTTAAAAGGAAAAATGTTAAGAAGTAAATTGGCAATCCAAGAAGAATTAAAATGATACTTGGTTTTCTTTTTGGCTTGTTTATGGTCTTATAAAAGGTATTTATATTTAAATAACTTTTTATATAATAAATGATATAAAGAAGCAGAGAAATTAAACTAAATTGAATAGATGCTGAAGCTAACGATGGTAATTTATTATTTCTAAACACAAAAAAGAGGATTAATAATATAACACCTATAATGTATAATGCCATAGAAAACTTAGTATGATCATTAAAATCAGTGCTAATTTTTTTAGATAACTCAAATTCGTCTTTAATATTAATACCGTTATTTTTTAATTGATTAAAATCGATACCTCTTGAATTTAAAATTTTGATAGCTTCAAAACGATAGGATTCATCATAATTAAGTGCTTCATAATTTTTAACAACATCATACAGTTTTTCGTTTGTAAATGATGTTAAAAATTTATAATCTAAATCTTTATCGGTATTTATTTTTAGAAGTTTTTTAATGGGTTCAATAAAATTATCAAAGCCAAATAAACCTTTATCTTCAGTAGCTCTTTTGGTAAGAATAATACCAAGAGGAAGCATAATTAATGTTGAAAACCAAGTAGCAATTACCGGATTAAATGTGCCGTTTTTTGCACTATTTGTTGCAAAAATTCCAATAAAATGATAGGTTAAAAATAACAAAATAGCGATAACTAAAGGTAAACCAATACCACCTTTTCTTATTAATGCCCCTAAAGGTGCGCCAACAAAAAATAAAATAATACACGCAAATCCTAACGCAAGTTTTTCATGTAAGGCAATGACATGTTTATTAAAATTTATAGTTGCAATTTTAAAACCAGCTTTTCTGGTATTAATTATTTGATTGGTACTTCTTGTTGTATTTAAGGCTATATTAACAATTTGAGCTTTGTTTTTAGTTTCAAAAATATCTAAAATATTTCCTTTGTAAATGGAGTCTGTTTTTTTAAACTTTTCTTTTTTTAGTGAGGTATTAAAAGCACGGTCATATATAGTTTTTGAAAAATCGGCATATTCTTCTTTTGTTTTTACTGTTAAAGAATCTAACGTATAATCTAAATCAGTAACATTTAACATGTTGTATTTATTGGTAATAGATTTATCATCATCTAATTCTGTTTGAGCATTTAAAAAAGATAAATCAATATTTATGGTATATTTTTCAAATGTACTCTTGGCAAAAGGAGCATTATTTTTCTCTCTAATATTTTTTGCTCTTAAATCGTGATAGTAATTCCCATCTACAAGCACTAGCTTTAAAACATTTGAGGTTTCTGCACTTATCAGTTCACCTGTTTTAGACTTTATAGTAGTAGCATTGGTTCTTCCGTCTGAGCCTTTAATATGAATAATCACATCTTTTAAGTATTGACCTCTATCACCACTTCTATCATTGAATTTGATACTGTAAGTGCCAATTTCATTAAACTGCCCCTTTGCTAAATACATAGCAGGTTTTAATTTTGCAATGTTTTTTCTAAGGTTGAATGAATTGTATTCTGCCAAAGGAATTACGTTATTTGAAAAGAAAAAGGTTGTTATCCCAAGAATGACAATAAAAACACTTAATCCAGACATAGCTCTCATCAGTGAAATTCCAGTAGATTTCATGGCGGCAAACTCATAATTTTCAGCTAAATCGCCAAACACCATGATGGAGGCTAAAAGTATGGTTAGTGGTAATACCAAAGGAATAAGCTTTGGCATAAAATAAATTAAGAATTTAAATATAATTTCAATATCTAAATCTTTACCAGCTAATTCCCTTATATAAAGCCAAATAGTCTGTAATACAAAAATCAGCATGAGTATTAAAAACACGCTGATAAAAGTTTTAAGATACGAGGTTAGTATGTAACGGTCTAATATTTTCAAGAGCTACTTAATCTAATTTATTGATGTAGTAATCTTTGTATTTATTAGCATCAAAGGTAAATAAGGTTTTTGATAAAGGCTCATTTGTTTTGAAAGAATTCACAGTAAGTGTTGTTTTGGTTCCGTTTTTACCAATTTGAATTAAATTATAGATATGTTTGGTTTGTGAATCAATACCAAGAAGGATGTTTTTAATTTCAGAATTAGAATCAATAGGAATTAATTTTACATATTGAATTTTTCTGCCTTTTACATCTTGAAGAATATCTAATGTACTAGTATAACCGTTTTCATAGAAAGACAGCATTTTACTTGGTGCAATCAAATCTTCATCATCATCTTTGTTAGTTGAAACAGTTACTTCTTCATCTTCAGGGCTAATATTGTATAATGTTTTTCCATCAAACAAACGTGTAACACCAAGAATGTTTAATTTGTATTTATCGCCTTGTAAAACAACATTACCTCTAGTTTCTTGTTTAATGTTTTCAGAAGTATTTTCTAGTACATATTTAAAGTCAATAGAAATGTTTTGATAACTATTTACTTTATCTGATACATCTTTTAATAATCCTTTTCCACTTTTTTGTGCAAAACTGTTCACGTTAAGTAGTACAAAAAGTACTAATACCAAATGCTTCATTTTTTTATTAATTTTCATTTTCTAATAGTCTGTCTAAAGACGTTAAATCACTAACTAAAACTTGTCTGGCTTTACTGCCTTCAAACGGACCAACAATACCAGCAGCTTCTAATTGATCAATTAATCTGCCTGCACGGTTGTATCCTAATTTTAGTTTACGTTGTAAAAGAGAGGCAGAACCTTGTTGAGCCGTTACAATAACTTCTGCTGCTTCTCTAAATAGTTTATCTCTATCTGATATATCTATATCAAGACTTGTGCCGCTTTCTTCACCTACATATTCTGGTAGAAAATAGGCATCAGGATACGCTTTTTGTGAACCAATAAATTCAGTTATTTTTTCAATTTCGGGTGTATCAACAAAAGCGCATTGAACTCTTATTAAATCATTGCCTTGCGTGAAAAGCATATCGCCTCTACCAATAAGTTGGTCGGCACCAGAACCATCAAGAATGGTTCTTGAATCTATTTTTGAAGTTACTCTAAATGCAATTCTAGCAGGGAAATTGGCTTTAATAATACCTGTTATTACGTTTACAGATGGTCTTTGAGTCGCAATAATTAAATGAATACCAATGGCACGAGCTAGTTGAGCTAAACGCGCAATTGGTGTTTCTACTTCTTTGCCAGCTGTCATGATTAAATCAGCAAACTCATCAATGACTAAAACAATATATGGTAAAAATTGATGACCTTCGTTAGGGTTTAATTTTCTTGCTTTAAATTTTACATTATATTCAGCAATGTTTCTACATAAAGCATTTTTAAGCAATTCATAACGGTTATCCATCTCAATACATAATGAATTTAATGTATTGATAACCTTGGTATTATCTGTTATAATGGCATCTTCACTATCGGGTAGTTTTGCTAAATAATGACGTTCAATTTTATTAAAAAGTGTTAGCTCAACTTTTTTAGGATCTACTAAAACAAACTTCACTTCGGCAGGATGTTTTTTATAAAGTAAAGAAGTTAATACAGCATTAAGCCCAACCGATTTTCCTTGACCAGTAGCACCAGCCATAAGTAAGTGGGGCATTTTTACTAAGTCTACCACAAAAGTCTCATTACTAATGGTTTTTCCTAAGGCAATAGGAAGTTGCATATCAGAACTTTGAAACTTTTTTGAAGCAATTACGGAACGCATAGAAACTACTGTGGCATTTTTATTTGGCACTTCTATACCTATAGTTCCTTTTCCAGGAATTGGGGCAATAATACGGATACCTAAAGCAGAAAGTGATAAAGCAATATCATCTTCAAGATTTTTAATTTTTGAAATCCTGATACCAGCATTTGGTACAATTTCATAAAGAGTTACCGTTGGACCAATAGTAGCTTTAATACTGGCAATACCTATACTATAATTGTTTAAAGTTTCAACAATTTTATTTTTATTGTCTTCAAGCTCTTCTTGATTGATTGTGATGCTTTCAGAGTCATATTTTTTTAACAACTCTAAATGTGGAAACTGGTAATTTGCTAATTCTAAAGTTGGGTCAAACAAACCAAAATCTTCAACCAACTTGTTGGCCAAATTATCTGTTTCAGAAAGTTCTTCCTTGGCTTTTTCAACCACCATTTCAATGTCAGATTCAAAAGGTTCATCCTTTATTTGAATGTCTAATTCAGGTTCGGGTTTAGGTTTAGACTCTTTTTTTATTAATGGTTTAACGTCTTCTAAAGGGATATCTAAAGCAGACTTAATAGCTTCAGCCTCAAGAGATAAATTATTGTCTAATGCAATAGTAAAATCTTCATTTTTATCAGGGTCATTGAAACCATCTTTTAAATCATTTTTTGCTGATTTAAATAAATGAATAAAATTTTCGGGTGTCAATTTAAATCTGATAGCAAGAAATACAATTAAAACAAAAAGAAGTAAAAAAACAGTTCCAATTTTGCCTAAATAATCTTGTAAATATGAATTTAGTTCAAAACCAATGGTTCCACCAAGGGTCTCATTAAAATTACTGAAAAACCCAAAAAAGACAGATAACCAAATTATGGTTAATAAACCCCAAATCCAATGACTTCTTAGTTTTGCTTTGTTAGTATCTAAAAGAATGTATAAGCCTGACAGAAAAATTAATCCTGAAAATATAAAAGAAGCAACACCAAATCCTCGTAAAATAAAAAAGTCACTCAACCAAGCACCAGATTTATTAAGCCAGTTATCAGCTTTTATTTCACGCGATGTAAAATTTGAAATGGTACTTTGATCTGCTTTTCCTGTGAAGAAAAAAGAGATGAAAGCTATACACAATAATATGCCAAAAATAACTAAAAAGCTCCCTAAAATAAGCTTTTGCTGGCTTGACAACTTGAAGCTTAAAAGTTTACGTGTTTCTTTTGGAGTTTTATTAGTTTTAGTTTTATTGTTCGCCATTAATGCGTTGTTATTTTAAACAAAAATACAAATTACTACCATTAACGAAACTATATTTTAAAAAATTGCAAAACAGAGTTAAGATACCTATTTAAAATATTACAAATCCTTCAAGAACAGCTTATTTTTTAAAGTAATTTTTTTAAAGAAACCGTGGAATATATATAATTAAACCAATAGAAATTGAAAAAAAAGATGCTATTAAAACAGCACCGGCCGATATGTCTTTAATGAGCCCTATTTTTTTATGGTTTTCTGGATGAATAAAATCTGCTACTTCTTCAATAGCGGTGTTAATGCCTTCTATACTCATAACCATTCCAATAGCTATAATTTGAGCAATCCATTCGGTTTTTGAAATATTAAAATAAAACCCTAATAAAGTAATTATTATAGCTATAACAAACTGAACTTTAATGCTAGCTTCAGTTTTTAATAGATATATAGCTCCCTTTAAGGCAAATCCAATACTTTTTATTCTATTGATAAAAAAGGATTCCTTTTTAGTCATTTATGAAATTTGATTTTTTTATTTTAAAGCTTCAAGTGCTAGAGTATAATTAGGCTCGTTTACAATTTCAGAAACTTGTTCTGTATAAGTAACTATACCTTTTTCATTCACTATCACTACACAACGAGAATTTAAAGCTTCTAATGGTCCTGTAACAAAATTAAGCCCATAGGTTTTACCAAAACTACCGTCTTTATAATCAGATAGGCTAATAACATTTTCTAAACCTTCAGCACCACAAAAGCGTGCTAAAGCAAAAGGTAAGTCGCGTGAAATACAAAGCACTTTTGTGTTTTTAAGATTGCTAGCTTCTTTATTAAACTGTCTTACAGATTGTGCACACGTTCCAGTGTCAACACTTGGAAAAATATTTAAAACTAAATTAGATCCTTTAAAATCATTTAAAGTTTTAGTAGATAAATCTGTTGCGGTTAATTTAAAATCAGGGGCTACACTTCCAATGTTTGGTAAGTTTCCAGATGTTTCAATTGCATTTCCTTTAAGAGTAACTGTTGCCATTTTCTTGTTTTTTTAATAAGCTATAAAAGTACTAATAATTATAATTTTACGGCTATTTATATTTAAAATTGTTTGCGAAATTATAGTAAATAATTTAGAGTATTCAAAAATAAGTCTTATGTTTTAGAGTGGTTTAATTATTAGTGTAAACTATTGAAAAATATATTACTATAAATTTTTTCAATTATAACATAATTTATAAAAATATAATAAGGCTGTTTTTCGATTAGTAATTCTTAAATTTAGACTATTCAAAATTAAAAACCTTTACTAATGGAAAACAACAAAAACTCAAATGGTGCACAAAACATGAGCGGTGAAAATAAGTGTCCGTTTCATGGTGGTGCTTTAAAACAAAGCGCTGGTAGTGGTACTTCAAACCGTGATTGGTGGCCAAATATGTTGAATTTAAACATACTTAGGCAGCACTCATCAAAGTCTAACCCAATGGGGGAAAATTTTAATTATGCTGAAGAATTTAAAAAGTTAGACCTAAATGCAGTAAAAAACGATCTTTTTGAATTAATGACTAATTCACAAGATTGGTGGCCAGCCGATTATGGGCATTACGGACCTTTTTTCATTAGAATGGCTTGGCATAGCGCTGGAACTTATCGTTTATCAGATGGTAGAGGTGGAGCTGGATCTGGAAGTCAGCGATTTGCTCCTTTGAATAGTTGGCCGGATAATGGAAACCTTGATAAAGCGCGTTTACTTTTATGGCCTATTAAACAAAAGTATGGAAAGAAAATTTCTTGGGCAGATTTAATGATTTTAGCTGGAAATTGTGCTTTATATTCTATGGGTTTAAAAACTTATGGTTTTGCTGGTGGTAGAGAAGATATTTGGGAACCAGAACAAGATATATATTGGGGAACTGAAACAGAATGGCTTGGCGATAAGCGATATACAGGAGATCGAGAGCTTGAGAATCCTCTGGGAGCTGTACAAATGGGTTTAATTTATGTAAATCCTGAAGGGCCAAATGGAAATCCCGATCCTCTTAAATCTGCAATAGATATTAGAGAAACATTTGGGCGAATGGCTATGAATGATTATGAAACTGTAGCCTTAGTTGCTGGTGGACATACGTTTGGAAAAGCGCATGGAGCTGCAAATCCAGATGAATTTGTTGGCAGAGAACCTGCTGGAACTGGTATTGAAGATCAAGGCTTAGGATGGAAAAATAGTTTTGGAAGTGGTCATGGAGATGACACCATTACAAGTGGTATTGAAGGCGCTTGGACTTATAATCCAACACAATGGGATAATGGTTATTTTGAAGTGTTGTTAGGTTATGAATGGGAATTGACTAAAAGTCCTGCAGGAGCTCATCAATGGAAGCCAACCACAGCATCCAACGCTAAACAAGCACCTGCTGCTGGCGACGCTTCAAAAACAAAAGAATTGATGATGACTACTGCAGATATGGCTCTTAAAATGGATCCTATTTATGCGCCAATTTCTAAACATTTTTATGAAAATCCAGATGAATTTGCCAATGCATTTGCTCGTGCTTGGTATAAGTTAACACATAGAGATATGGGTCCGGTTTCACGTTATCTTGGTCCTGATGTTCCAACTGAAGAACTTGTTTGGCAAGATCCAATACCTTCTGTAACTCATAAGCTTATTGATAATAATGATATAACGCATTTAAAGGTTAAACTATTAAATTCTGGTCTTTCTATATCTCAATTAGTTTCAACGGCTTGGGCATCGGCATCAACATTCCGTGGTTCTGATATGCGTGGTGGCGCAAATGGTGCACGTATTAGATTGGCGCCTCAAAAAGATTGGGAAGTTAATAATCCTACGCAACTAAAAAAAGTATTAGAAACTATTGAAACTATTCAAAAAGAATTTAATTCACAAGCTGGAGATAAGAAAGTTTCAATAGCAGACTTAATCGTATTAGGCGGAAGTGCAGCCGTTGAAAAAGCAGCTAAAAATGCTGGTCATGATGTTGCAGTTTCTTTTACTGCTGGTAGAACAGATGCTTCTCAAGAGCAAACAGATATAGATTCATTTAGTTTTTTAGAACCAGTTGCTGATGGTTTTCGTAACTATTTAAAGCCAGAACACAGAGTGTCCTCAGAGGAAATGCTTGTTGATAAAGCACAATTATTAACACTTACAGTACCTGAAATGACTGTGCTTGTTGGTGGTATGAGAGTTCTTGATACTAATTTTGATCATTCAAAACATGGGGTTTTTACAAAAAAGCCAGAAGCATTAACAAATGATTTCTTTTTAAATTTACTTGATTTAAGTACAACATGGAGAGCAACTTCAGATTCACAAAATATATTTATGGGAAGTGATCGTAAAACTGGAGAAATAAAATGGACTGGAACACGTGCAGATTTAATTTTTGGATCCAATTCTGAATTAAGAGCACTTGCTGAAGTTTATGGTTGTTCAGATTCTAAAGAAAAATTTGTTAAAGATTTTGTGGCTGCTTGGACTAAAGTTATGAATTTAGATAGATTTGATTTAGTTAAAAAAAAGAGTAATTAAGTACATAAAAACAAAAAACCACTTCATTTGAAGTGGTTTTTTTATTCATTTTATTTTTCTTATTTATCAATGGAACCTAGTACACGAGACATAAATGTATTTAATGCCTCTTTTTTTGGTGTCCCTTCTTTAACCATTTTGTTTACTTCAATGGCTCCATACATATTTGAAATAAGCTCTCCAATAACATCAAGTTCTTCATCTTTTAATGAGGAAACTTCTGTTAAACTTTCAAGTGTTTCAATGGTTTCAACAACAAAATCTTCGTCGTTTTCTTCAATAAACTGCGTTAAATGTTTAATTATTGGTAATTTCATCTACTAAGTCTTTTAAAACTTCAAATTTATTTGTTTGAACTTGATTTACAAAGGTGCCATTTTTAAAAGTGGCAAATGTTGGTAAATTATCAACTGTTGCTAATTTTCTAGATTCTGGAAATTTTTCAGCATCAGCAATAACAAATGTGATGGTTTCATTTTCTGAAGCCAATTTTCTAACTTTTGGTTTCATAATTCTGCAATTACCACACCATGTAGCCGAATATTGTACAACTACAGTGTCATTATTTGCAATGATATCTTGCAAATTATCTATTTCTAATTCTTGAAGCATAGATATTAATTTGCTAATGTTGCTAAATATTCTGCAGTTGAATTTCTGTCGGCTTTCATAGCCTCTTTGCCTTCTTCCCAGTTTGCTGGACAAACTTCACCTTTTTCTTGAACATGGGTTAAAGCATCTATAATGCGTAAAAATTCATTCACATTTCTACCTAATGGCATGTTGTTAATACCTTCATGTTGAACTGTACCTTCTTCATCAATAATATAAGTAGCTCTGTAAGTTACATTATCACCTTCAACGGTTACAACACCTGTTTCTTCATTATACTGCTCATTTGAAATATCTAAAATACCTAATGTTGAAGCTAAATTTCTATTAGAATCAGCTAAAATTGGATAGGTAACACCTTCAATGCCACCATTATCTTTAGGAGTATTTAGCCATGCAAAGTGAACTTCAGCAGTATCACAAGAGGCTCCAATGACTATTGTGTTACGTTTTTCAAACTCACCTAATGCTGCTTGAAATGCATGTAATTCTGTTGGACACACAAAAGTGAAATCTTTTGGATACCAAAATAAAAGTACTTTTTTCTTATTGTTAACAGCTTCTTCTAAGACGTTTACCTTAAAAGTATCGCCCATATCATTCATTGCGTTAACGTTTAAATTTGGAAATTTTTTCCCTACTAATGCCATATTAAAAATATTAAAATGTTATAAATTTATTTTGTGCAAAAATAGGGTGAGAATACAATATTATAATGACTAGTTAATTACTAATATTTATACAACAATAGCTTAAAAAGATAGGTTAAAAATAACCAATGAAATTTTACTAAATTGATAAAAATAAGTATATAAAAATATCAACCTAACAAAAAGGAAAGAATTGTGTGATAATTAATCTTTTGCTAATTCTTTAATTTTAATTTTTAGTGCTGCAAATAAAAGCGTTGTAAAAGGACTTAACCAATTAAATATAGCATACCCAGCATAATGCATAGTATCAACACCTAAAACACCGCTTTGATAGGCACCACAAGTATTCCAAGGCACTAAAACAGATGTTACAGTTCCGCTATCTTCTAAAGTTCTAGACAAATTTTCTGGAGCTAAACCTTTATCACTAAAAGCTTTTGCGTACATTTTACCTGGTACTACAATAGCCAAATATTGATCACTTGCCGTGATGTTTAATGCTAAACAACTAGCAACGGTGCTTGCGAATAATCCAAAAGTAGTATGAAATAATTTTAATAATGCTTTACTAATTGTTGTCAATGCACCAATAGCATCCATGATACCACCAAATACCATGGCGCAAAGAATAAGCCAAATTGTTCCCATCATTTTAGCCATGCCACCAGCTTTAAATAAGCCTTTTAAAGCGTCATTATCAGTTGGAATAAAAGTGTCTGTTGTGATGGCATTCATAATACCTTTATAGCCTGTAGAAAAATCTAAGTTAGCGCCTCCACCAATAGCAATTACTATGTTTGGTTGAAATATGAGAGCAGCAATTCCACCTAAAATAGTTCCAAAAAGAAGAGCAATTAATGGTGGTGTTTTTTTTACAATTAAAACAATTACAATTACAGGAACTACAAACAACCATGGACTTACATTAATTGCAGATTTAATAGATTGTAAAATTTCATTAGTATCAGCACTACCATTAGGTTCAAGATTTAAACCAATAATTACAAATACTATAAGTGTTATTATAATTGTTGGTACTGTTGTAATGAGCATATATCTAATATGTGTGAATAAATCTGTTCCAGCCATAGCCGGTGCTAAATTTGTAGTGTCACTCATAGGAGATATTTTATCTCCAAAATAAGCGCCAGATAAAATGGCTCCTGCCGTCATACCAAGTGGAACACCTAAAGCATCTGCTATTCCAATTAATGCTATACCCACAGTTGCTGAAGTTGTCCAACTGCTTCCTGTTGCAACTGAAATTATGGCGCAAATAATAACACATGCTGCAAGAAAAATGGTTGGGTTTAAAACTTGTAAACCATAATAAATCATAGTTGGTATAATGCCACTTATTAACCAAGTACCAGCTAAAGCACCTACCATCAACAAAATAAGTATAGAACTTGCAGTTGATTTTACATTTTCAGCAACTTCTTCTATCATTTGTTCAAATTTTACTTTATTAAATACACCAACAATGGCTGCAACTGCGCCACCTAATAATAAAATAAATTGATTTGAACCACTCAGGGCATCTTCACCAAACGTATATACATTGTATGCCAACATACCAACCAAGGCAATAACAGGAATTAAAGCTTCCCATATATTTAGGTCTTTATTTTCTACAATATGTTCATCTTGTGGGACTTTTGGTTTAATGTCTTGGCTTTCCATAAAAGGTGTAAGTTTATTTTGAAGTGTAATGTTACGCTTTTAGAATAAAAATAACAAATACAAAAAAAGCCAAAAGGGTTAATTTTGGCTTTTAAAATGATAATTTTAATAATATTTTAGGATTTTAAACCAATATATTGAGTTGTTTCATGCATGAATTCATCATGTGATACGTTCTTTCAATGTCATCATCTAACCCAATAGAAAAACGTATAAGGCCATCACTTAAGCCCATTTCTTTTTGTTCATGCTCAGGAATTTCGCTTGAAGTAGAAGTTCCTGGAGCACTAAACAACGTTTTATAAAAACCTAAACTTACAGCTAAGTAGCCAAGATTATTGTTTTGCATGAGTTCCATGAGTTCATTGGCTTTTTCTAAACTACCCACATCAATAGTTAGCATACCGCCAAAACCGTAATCGGCATGCATCATACTTTTAAATAATTCATGAGAAGGATGAGATTTTAATCCTGGATATACGGTTTTTAAACCGTCAGATTCAAACTTCTGAGCAAGATATAAGGCATTTTTACTATGTTGTTTCATTCTAATATGAAGCGTTCTAAGATTTTTTAAAACAGATGCAGATCTTAAGCTATCCATTGTCGAACCCAATAACATGCAAGCACCATTGTTAACATTTCGTAAATCATTTATGAATTTTTGGGTTCCACAAACAACGCCTCCAACTGTATCACTTGAACCATTTATAAATTTAGTTAAGCTATGAATAACAATGTCTGCTCCTAGAATTGCTGGTGAAATACAAAGCGGGGAAAATGTATTATCAACTACTAATTTTAAGTTATGTTTTTTTGCAATTTTAGTTAATGCAGGAATATCTGCTACTTCCAAAAGCGGATTACTTATAGATTCGCAATAAAGTACTTTAGTGTTTTTATTAATAGCAGCTTCAACAGCTTCAAGTTTAGTTATGTCAACAAATGTGGTTTGTATATTCATTCTTGGTATGAAATTCTTTAAGAAAGCATATGTACCTCCATAAATAGTACGACTGCTAACAATATGATCTCCGGCTTGACATAGCTGTAAAAGAACTGGAGTGATAGCGCCCATACCAGAAGCTGCTACGTTAGCTGTTTCTGTTCCTTCCATTGCAGCTAAAGCTTCCCCTAGATATAGGTTTGATGGTGATGAATGTCTGGAATATAAATAACAACCATCGGCGTTTCCTTCAAACGTATCAAACATGGTTTTTGCTGAAAGAAACGTGTAGGTTGAGGAATCTGAAATGGAAGGGTTTACGCCTCCAAATTCACCAAAATATTGTAAATCTTGAATATTATTAGCTGGTTTAAATGACATAACTTTAGTTTTAAATGATATCAAATTTCAGAATTAATAGTTAAAAAAACAACGAAAACTTTTTTATTTAGAAAATAAAACTATAAAAAGATATATTTGTGGTTAATAAATTTTATATAGATAGTTTTTTCGAGTAATTAATGAAAATTTTTCAATCATGATATTAGATGCAATTGATAAAAAACTATTAGCTTATTTACAGCAAGACTGTAAGCAAACTAATAAGGAACTTTCAAATAAATTAAACCTTTCTGTTACAGCTGTTTATGAAAGGATTAAAAAACTTGAAAAGGAAGGTGTAATTGATAAGTATGTTGCTTTAGTTAGAAAAGAAAAAATAGACAAGGCTTTTGTGGTTTTTTGCCACATTAAACTTATTCAACATACTCAAGAATATGTTATTAAATTTGAAAAAGAAGTAACCAATCTTAATGAGGTCTTAGAATGTTATCATATTAGTGGAGATTATGATTATTTGTTGAAAGTATTGGTAAAAGATATGGAAGCTTTTAGAGAATTTATGGTGAATAAATTAACTAACATTAATCATATAGGAAGTACACACAGTATGTTTGTGATTAATGAAGTAAAACATACAACGGCCATAAATGTTTAATATGAAATCCAATACTTATAAGGTTATTGAACTATTCTTAATATTTATTATAGTACCAGTTAGTTTTGCATTCTCTTATTCACCATGGATTAAATTAGCTATTGGATTTTTAGGTTTCAGCTACGTTTTATATGTGTTGCTCAAAGTTGAAAATGAAAAGTTAAAAATAACACCAAACCTAAACTGGAAGTTATTTTGGAAGCAAACAATTATAAAATTTTCAATTATTATTGTTTTAACCACTCTTTTTGTTTGCTTTACAAGCAAAGAAGCACTTTTTAATGTGATACTTAATAAACCAAAATTATGGGTATTCATTTTATTTATTTATAGTGTTTTTTCTGTGTATCCTCAAGAATTAATTTATAGAACATTTTTCTTTAAACGGTATCAAATATTATTAAAAAATAATAATCAATTGATTTTTTTAAATGCCATTCTTTTTTCATTAGCACATATTTTTTTTAAAAACACGTTAGTACTTATTATTACTTTTTTGGGAGGTTTATTATTTGCAATTACTTATAAAAACACAAAATCAACCATTTTGGTTTCTGTAGAACACGCTATTTATGGATGTTGGTTATTTACCGTTGGTATGGGAACCATGTTAGGTTTTCCTGCATAATATTAATAATCTAAAATTTGTCTATCTTTTTGCTATTTTTAACAACTAAAAATATCAATTTAAAAAAAATGAAAAAAACTACTCTCTTTTTATTAGGAATTATTTTAGGTGCATTAGCAACCTACTTTTTTTGTCCTAGACTACCTCAAGTAGAATCAATAGAAACTAAAATTGTAAAGCCTAAAGGCGTTATAACTCAAGAACAAGCAAAAGAATTAAATGCTAACTGGACTTTACATAGAAAAGCTGCTGTAGATTCTGCTGCGCAAAAGCAAGGAAGATCTCAAGATGACAGATCGGCTTCATGGTCTCTTGAAGATGTAGAAAATTATTTAGCATATGCTAAAAGTCAATCTGATAGTTTAGGCTATGATATGACAGGTATTAGAATTTACTTAGGTGTTTACGGAAAAAATGCAGGACAAACTAAAAAAGATTTAACCACCATGTTTATAGTGCCAACAGGAAAAATTTCTAAATCAGAAGCTAGTGTTATTATGTTGCCACCAGGGAATGGTGATTTACCGGTAGATCCTTTAAATAATGGAATAGGTGGACAAGGTAGCTATCCGCAATAATAATTAATGAACGAATTTTTATTAGAATACTACAACACAATAACCTTTTGTGTTGAAATTTTAGCAGCTGTTACAGGTTTATTGCTTTATAACAAGTATAAACAAACAGCTGCTAAATATTTTATATGGTTCTTAGTGTATTTGTCTGTTTGCGAATTTCTTGCCAGTTATGTACATTATATAAATAACGATGGTTTTTTGAGTTTTTTAGAAGGTACTGTTTTTACTAGAAATTTTTGGTGGTCCACGTTGTTTTGGAAAATTGGGGCTATCATGTTTTTCTCATTTTATTATAATAACATCTTAACAAATGTAAGATTTAAAAGAATTGTAAAATACTGCGGTTATTCCTTTTTAGCCTTTTCAATTATTTACATATTTTTAAATTGGGATGATTATTTTATTCGTTTTTTTCCAATAATTGATGTTTTAGGAGCCATCATCATTTTTTTAAGCACGATATTTTATTTTTTTGAAACCTTACAAAGTGATAAAATATTAATGTTTTATAAATCATTAAATTTTTACATTAGTGCAGCTATTTTTATTTGGTGGCTTATTATTACACCTTTGGTGTTTTACGATATTTATATGACTAATAGAGATTGGAATTTTATCTTTTTAAGATGGCAAATTTATTTATTTGCTAATATATTGATGTATTTAACCTTTACATTTGCTTTAATATGGTGCAAACCGGAGAACGATTAGCTAGTACAGCTGCTGAAAGATATTTATTAACCTATATGATTGCTATTCTAGTAATTGTAACAACTCTTGTTATTGTATTTTTCATCGTATTTCAAAAACGTAAAAACAAATTGCTGTTAGATAAAATACAACAACAGCAAGCTTTTGAAGAAGAGATTACTAAAGCACAAACTGAAATACAAGAGCAAACCTTGAAAAATATTGGTTGGGAATTACATGATAACGTTGGTCAGTTATTAGCCTTTGCAAGTATGCAATTAAGTATATTAAAAATGCAGGTTTCTGATGATATAAAAGATAAATTTAAAGACACGTCAGAAGCACTTCAAAATAGTTTAAAAGAAGTGAGATCTTTATCAAAATCTTTAAATAATGAAGTGATACTTAATATAGGATTTGAAAAATCAATAAATAATGAGCTTGACCGATTAAAGAAAATGAAGTTTGCGTCGGCTACTTTGGAAGTAAAAGGAGAAAAAGTAGATTTTAATAATAAAAAAGATGAAATTATTATTTTTAGAATTATTCAAGAGTTTTTATCCAATTCAGTAAAATATTCCGAAGCAAAACATCTTAAAATCACACTTCAATATAAACCAGATTATTTAAAAATATTGGCTTCTGATGATGGTAAAGGGTTTAATATAGATAATGTTGAAAAGGGCTCAGGATTACTTAATATGGAAAGTAGAGCAGCTTTGATTAATGCTAAATTACATCTTGTTTCAAAACCAAAAAAAGGTGTACAACTTACAATTGAATACCCATTTAAAACAAGCTAAAAATACTTTAAGAAAAGTTTTATAAGGTTTATTTTTCCTTTGTAAGGGGCATAACGCAAAGGGATATCTAACCAATTACCTCTTTTTACTACTGGCTTTATATGCGAAAATGTATAAAAGGTATGTTTACCATGATAGGATCCAATACCGCTTGAACCCACTCCTCCAAAAGGCAATTTTGGGTTTGCAAAATGAACAATAGTATCATTAATAGCGCCTCCACCAAAAGAAAAACTGGTTATCATTTTTTTAGAAAAAGTATTATTGGTGCTAAATACATATAATGATAAAGGTTTGTTGTATTTATGAATGATGTTTGTAATCTCTTCTTCATTTGAATAGCTTAAAACAGGTAAGATTGGTCCGAAAATTTCATCTTTCATAACTTCGCTATCCAATTTTGGTTCATCAATAATGGTAGGAGCCATGTATAATGTTTCTTCATTAATTTCACCACCAATAACAATGTTTTCATGTTTAAGCATATTTGATAATCTAGAGACATTACTAGAGTTTATTATTCTGGCAAAATCATCAGATTCTTGTGGGTTTTTAGAATAAGCAATTTCTATTTCATGACGTAGCGCTTCAATAAATTGCTGTTTTACTGTTTGGTGAATAATAATATAATCTGGAGCAATACAAGTTTGTCCTGCATTTAAAAACTTACCCCAAACAATACGTTTTGCAGCAAGTTTAATGTTAGCAGTTTGGTCAATAATACAAGGATTTTTTCCGCCAAGTTCTAAAGTTGTTGGCGTTAAAAATTGTGCTGCAGCTTGGGCTACTATTTTACCTACATTAACACTGCCTGTAAAAAAAATATAATCCCATTGCTGTTTTAATAATTCTTGAGAAATCATAGCATCACCTTGAATTACTGCAACTAAAGTCTCTTCAAAAACAGATTTTATAATGGCTTCAACAATTTTTGATGTGTTTGGAGTTAACTCACTTGGTTTTAATACAACTGTGTTTCCTGCAGCAATGGCACCTATTACAGGTAATAATGATAATTGAAACGGATAATTCCAAGGAGCAATAACCAAAATAGTTCCATAAGGTTCGTAATAAATTTTATCGGTTGAAGGGAAGTTTAAAAATGATGGAAATACACGTTTTGGTTTAGCCCAAGCATTTAAATTTTTTATGGTTAAATCAAGTTCTGAAAGTACAATGCCAGTTTCAGATAAAACGGATTCAAATGCTGGTTTTTTAAAATCAGCATATAAAGCATCCATGATAGTTTGTTCGTTTTTAATGAGTTCAGATTTTAAACGTAATAACATTTTTTTTCTGAAAGCTAAAGATTTGGTTTCTCCAGTCAAGAAAAAAGCTTTTTGGTCATTAATTAGTTTTGAAATCATTTATAAAGCGCTTTAATGTAAATCTACAAAATTATATACAAGCATCCCAAATAACATCTTTAGGCAATGGAGCAGTGATTTCTATGGGTTCATTTTTTACTGGATGAACAAATGATATGTGTCTGGCATGTAAATGAATGCTGCCATCTTCATTGCTTCTGTCAAAACCATATTTTAAATCGCCTTTAATGGGGCAACCAATTTGCGATAATTGTGACCTTATTTGATGATGGCGTCCGGTTTCTAGCGTGACTTCAAGCAGAAAATAGTTATTTAGCTTTTTGATAATATGATAATGAAGAATAGCCTTTTTGCTTTCAGGTACTTCTTTATCATACACATAAGACTTATTATTTTTTGGATTTTTTTTAAGCCAATCAATTAAAGTGTCTTTATCTTTTTTAGGTTTCTCTTTTATAATGGCCCAATAGGTTTTAGTAATATCTTTTGAAACAAAAAGGGCATTTAGTCTTGGTAATACTTTACTTGTTTTAGCAAAAATAACTAACCCTGTTGTAGGTCTGTCAAGTCTGTGAACAACACCTAAATAAACATTTCCAGGTTTGTTATATTTTTCAGCAATATATTCTTTTACAACGTCACTTAAAGGTTTGTCTCCTGTTTTATCACCTTGTACAATGTCACCGGCGCGTTTATTTACAACGATGATGTGGTTGTCTTCATACAAGACTTGGAGGTTAGATTTATTAGATAAAATTTTAGACATGTTAGTTGGTTAGATATTTTAGACTTCTTATATCTTTAGATTTTTAGAGTGGATTTAAATCTTGAAATGATTTTTGTAATCTCATTCAGTTCGGTTGAATGTTGTTGTAATTCATTTTCTGAAATAAAATTCAAATCATTGGCGATTAATAATTGAGTTTCAATTTCATAACACGAACCAATAGCTATTTCTAAAAACCGAGAGAAGTCTTTATTTGATTTTCTTGAGGAGCCTTCAGCGATGTTTGATGGTATGGAAACTGATGCTCTTCTTAATTGATTTGTTAGTCCAAATTTTTCAGATTCAGGGAAACTAGAAGTAATCGCATAAATCTTTGAACAAAAAAATCTGCTTCTTTTCCAAATTTCTAAATCTTTAAATTTATGCATAAATCTAAAATTCTAAGAAGTCTAACGAATCTAATAATCTAGATTAGTATTGTTCTTTATCACTTGGGAAATCATTGCTTTTTACATCGGTAACATATTGTGAAATGGCATGAGTCATATCTTCATATAAATTCATATACCTACGTAAAAAACGTGGATTAAACTCATGTGTCATACCCAACATATCATGTAGTACCAAAACCTGTCCGTCAACACCATTGCCAGCACCAATACCAATAATAGGAATGCTAACACTTTCAGCAACTTGCTGTGCTAATTTTGCAGGGATTTTTTCAAGAACTATGGCAAAGCATCCAATGCGTTCTAACATTTTAGCGTCTTCAATTAAATCTTCAGCTTCTTGTTCTTCTTTAGCTCTTACGGTATAAGTTCCAAATTTATATATGGATTGAGGTGTTAGTCCTAAATGTCCCATTACAGGAATTCCTGCATTTAAAATTCGTCTAATGGATTCTTTTATTTCTTTTCCACCTTCCATTTTAACGGAATGTGCACCGCTTTCTTTCATGATTCTAATTGCAGAACGCAAGGCTTCTTTTGGGTCGCTTTGGTAACTTCCAAAGGGTAAATCTACAACAACAAGTGCTCTGTCAACAGCTCGAATTACAGAAGACGCATGGTAAATCATTTGGTCTAGTGTAATAGGTAAGGTTGTTTCATGTCCAGCCATAACATTGCTTGCCGAATCTCCAACTAAAATAACATCAATACCAGCACCATCAACAATTTTTGCCATAGAATAATCATAGGCTGTTAGCATAGAAATTTTTTCTCCATTGGCTTTCATATCAACCAATGTTTTAACGGTGATGCGTTTGTATTCTTTTTTTGCTGTAGACATAATTTGTTTGTTATAAGATTGTAAAAATAGTAAATAATATGATGAGTGACATATTGTTAAACTTTTCTTTAACTGCATGTATCAAAACTAGATTAAGATTATATTTATTCAAAAATTTAATACCATGACCAGAATTATAGCTTATTTATGCATTATTTTAACATCAACATTATATGCTCAAGAAGAAGAAGCAATTAAAGTTAAAGCTGCCGTTGATACGTTTTTTGAAGGATTTCACAAAGGGGATACAACACTTATGAAATCTGTAATGATAGATAAGATATTTTTGCAAACTACCTTTACAAATAAAGAAGGAATTAATACTCTGGTTACAGAGAAGCCTTCAGAATTAATTAATGCCATAGCCAATAGAACAAGCGACCAAAAATGGGACGAACGATTGTTGGATTATAACATTCAAATAGATGGTACTATGGCACATGTTTGGACACCTTATGAATTTTGGTTTAATGATACGTTTAGTCATTGTGGTGTCAATTCATTTCAGTTATTTAATGATAATGGACAATGGAAAATAATTTATTTAATTGATACCAGAAGGAGAGAAGGTTGTAATCAACCTTAGAATATTATCAACTAACAATCCGACAAATTGACGCCTACGGCTAAACCACCTTCAGAGGTTTCTTTGTATTTTGAGTTCATGTCTTTTGCTGTTTCCCACATGGTTGAAATAACTTTATCTAAAGGAACTTTTACATTTTTAGGATTAGTTTCTAAAGCCATTTCAGCAGCATTTATTGCTTTAATAGCTCCCATAGCATTACGCTCAATACAAGGTATTTGTACCAATCCACCAATAGGGTCACAGGTTAATCCTAAATGATGTTCCATAGCAATTTCGGCAGCAATTAATACTTGCTCAGGTGTGCCACCAAGTAATTCTGTTAAAGCACCAGCAGCCATAGCTGATGATACGCCAATTTCGGCTTGACAACCACCCATAGCTGCAGAAATTGTTGCCCCTTTTTTAAAGATGCTACCAATTTCTCCAGCAACTAATAAGAATTTTTTAATATGTTTAAAATCGGCTTCATGGTTTTCAATAACCATATAGTACATAAGCACAGCAGGAATAACGCCAGCGCTTCCATTAGTTGGAGCTGTTACAACACGACCTAAAGAGGCATTAACTTCATTTACACTTAATGCAAAACAGCTTACCCATTTTAGTATTTGCCTAAACTTAACCTCTGTCAATCGAATAGTTTCTAACCATTCTTGAGGATTACTATATGGTAAATCTCCTTTTAAGTTTTTCAGAATATCATTGGCACGTCTTCGTACATTTAAACCTCCAGGAAGATTACCTTCAGTATGACAACCAATATACATACACTCCAACATGGTATTCCAGATGCGTTGTAATTCAAAGTCAATGGTTTCAATAGAACGAATGGATTTTTCGTTTTCTAATACAACATCAGAAATAGAAAGATTTAATTCTTTACAGTATGTTAAAAGTTCTGTTCCTAATTTTATGGGATATGGAAATGTGTTGAATATTTCTTTATTTCTTTTTGAATTTTTTCGTTCTTCTTTTACAACAAATCCACCTCCAATAGAATAAAATGTTGATTTATGATTTTTGCCATTAATTACAGATGAAAACACTAAACTATTGGCATGAAAGGGTAAAAAATTTCTATTGAAAACAATCTGATTGTCAGGGTTAAATTCAAGAGTTTTTTCATTATTAAGAAGTATAGTATTGCTGTTTTTTATGTAAGCAATAATTTCATTAATGTTTTCAATTGGAATCAATTCAGGATTAGCACCACTTAATCCAAGCATAATGGCTAAATCAGTGGCATGTCCTTTTCCTGTTAATGATAACGACCCATATAAATCTACTTGAATACGTTCAACCTTATCAAAAACATGAGCTTCTTTCAATTCTTTAATCCATCGTTCTGCGGCTCTCCATGGTCCCAATGTATGAGAACTAGAAGGTCCAATACCAATTTTTAACATGTCAAAAACAGAAATGCATTCCATATAAATAAATGTGGTTTTACACCGGTAAAAATAGTTTTTTCAATTGAACTCTAGTGCAAAATAATTTAAAGTTTGAAATTATAAATGACAGCTTGTCAGTTTTTTGTTGTTGGCATAATCATTGACTTTAACACCATGAATTTGAAAATGAACATTCAACACAAATAAAAAATATATTATGAGTAAAATTATTGGAATCGATTTAGGAACAACCAACTCTTGCGTTTCTGTAATGGAAGGTAACGAACCTGTGGTTATCCCAAACGCAGAAGGTAAAAGAACAACGCCATCGGTTATTGCATTTGTAGAAGGCGGCGAAATTAAAGTTGGTGACCCAGCAAAACGTCAAGCAGTGACTAATCCAACAAAAACCGTTTATTCTATTAAACGTTTTATGGGAAATAAATATTCTGAATCTCAAAAAGAAGCAGAACGCGTACCTTATAAAGTTGTAAAAGGAGATAATGATACTCCAAGAGTAGATATTGATGGGCGTTTATATACGCCACAAGAATTATCAGCTATGATTCTTCAAAAAATGAAGAAAACTGCTGAAGACTATTTAGGAACAACCGTAACAGAAGCTGTTATCACTGTACCAGCATATTTTAACGATTCACAACGTCAAGCTACTAAAGAAGCAGGAGAAATTGCGGGCTTAAAAGTGAGAAGAATTATTAATGAGCCTACTGCCGCAGCATTAGCTTACGGCTTAGATAAAAAAGGTAAAGACCAAAAAATTGTGGTATTTGACTTTGGTGGAGGAACACATGACGTATCAATCCTTGAATTGGGTGATGGTGTATTTGAAGTATTATCAACCGACGGAGATACTCATTTAGGTGGTGATGATGTGGATGAAAAAATTATAGGTTGGTTGGCAGATGAATTTAATGCTGAAGAAGGCATGGATTTACGTAAAGACCCAATGTCATTACAACGTTTAAAAGAAGCTGCTGAAAAAGCCAAGATTGAATTATCATCATCAGCACAAACCGAAATTAATTTACCATATATCACAGCAACAGCAAGTGGTCCAAAACATTTAGTTCGTACCTTAACACGTTCAAAATTTGAACAATTGATTGACGATTTAGTAAAACGTACCATTGCGCCATGCGAATCGGCTTTAAAAGCAGCTGGTTTATCAAAAAGTGATATAGATGAAGTTATTTTAGTAGGTGGTTCTACACGTATTCCTGCAGTACAAGCAGCCGTTGAAAAATTCTTTGGAAAAACACCAAGCAAAGGTGTAAACCCAGACGAAGTAGTTTCATTAGGTGCTGGTATCCAAGGTGGTGTATTATCTGGTGATGTAAAAGATGTGTTGTTATTAGATGTAACACCTTTATCATTAGGTATTGAAACCATGGGTAATGTTATGACGAAGCTTATTGAAGCTAACACAACCATTCCTACTAAAAAATCACAAATATTTTCAACAGCGGCCGATAATCAACCATCTGTAGAAATACATGTATTGCAAGGTGAACGTGCTATGGCAGCCGATAATAAAACTATTGGACGTTTTCACTTAGATGGTATTCCACCAGCAAGACGTGGTACACCACAAATTGAAGTAACTTTTGATATTGATGCAAACGGTATTATACATGTAACAGCAGGTGATAAAGCAACTGGTAAAACGCAAGATATTCGTATTGAAGCGTCTTCAGGCTTAACCGAAGAAGAAATTAAACGCATGAAAGCTGATGCTGAAGCTAATGCTGAGGCTGATAAAAAAGCTATTGAAAATGCTCAAAAATTAAATGAGGCAGATTCTTTAATTTTCCAAACTGAAAAATTATTAGAAGAATCAGGTGATAAATTATCAGCAGATAATAAATCTAAAATAGAAGGAGCTTTACAAGAATTAAAAACAGCTTACGCAACGAAAGATGTTGCAACTATTCAACCTGCTTTAGACAATTTGAATGAGATTTGGAAAACAGCTAGTGAAGAAATTTACAAAGCTCAAGCCGAAGGACAACAAGGTGGTGCACAACCAGGAGCTGATGCTTCATCTCAAAGTGGTCAATCTGAAACTAGTGATGTTGAAGACGTTGATTTTGAAGAGGTCAAATAAGATTTTTTTATAACAATTATTAAAACGCAATCAGAAATGGTTGCGTTTTTTTGTTTAATAATATCAAAAGAAGTAGATAAGTTATGCGTGCATAATATTTTATTATATTTGTTTAAATTGAAAAAAATATGTCAACTAAACTTTCTAATCTTATAAATATTACATACCCAATCATTCAAGCGCCTATGTTTTTAGTTTCAAATACATCTATGGTTATTGAAGCTATGAAAGGAGGTATTGCAGGATGTATTCCAGCTTTAAATTATAGAACATTAGAAGAACTTAGGGCAGCCTTAAAACAATTAAAAGATGCTAAGGTTGAAGGTGGTTCTTATGGGTTTAATTTGATTGTGAATAAATCTAATTTAAAATACAAAGCACAATTAGAAGTCATTTGTGAAGAAGGCTGTGACTTTATTATAACATCATTAGGAAGCCCTGAAGAAACAATTAATCAAGCACATAAAGTAGGAATTAAAGTATTTTGTGATGTAGTTGATTTGAAATTTGCTCAAAAAGTAGAAGAATTAGGTGCAGATGCTATTATAGCTGTTAATAATGAAGCAGGTGGACACAGAGGAGACAAATCACCTGAAGAATTAATTAAAAATATTGTGTCCAATTGTAATATTCCTGTAATTTCTGCTGGCGGTGTTGGTTGTAAAGCAGACATTGATAAAATGTTAAATTTTGGAGCCGCAGGAGTTTCTGTTGGCAGCCCTTTTATAGCTTCTGTTGAAGCAAATGTTACTGATGAATATAAACAAGCTTGTGTAGAGTATGGAGCTAAAGATATTGTAGTAACAGAGCGGATTTCAGGAACACCTTGTACAGTAATAAACACATCTTATGTTCAGAAAATAGGAACCAAGCAAATGTGGTTAGAATCTGTTTTAAACAAGAATAAAAAACTTAAAAAATGGGTGAAAATGATTCGGTTTTCAATTGGTATGAAAGCAACTGAAAATGCCGCAACTAAAGTAACTTATAAAACCGTTTGGGTAGCCGGACCAAGTATTGAGCATACCAAAGAAATTTTACCAGTAAAAAAAATCATAAAAAGATTAATAGAGTAATATCAATTAATTCATAATATTTTTTGTTTCCTATTCTTTAGTAACTGTTAACTATTGTTTTTTTTGCTATAAATTCAACAGTATTTCAATAAAAAAAACACCTTTACTTTTTATATTTACTTGAGTTATATATAATTTAATAGGCATTTATATGTTAATCGATTAGGTATTTTGTCATGTAGGGTTTTGAATAGTCAAAACCTATTAATGCTACATAATTTCAAAGGTCATTCAACGACTCAAAGCGAATAATCTAAATTTTATTAACAGCAATAATCATTTGTTGAGATTTTTTTTGCAGAACCTACAATACATTAACAAATTTATAAACAATATTATTTAGAGAGCTAAATAATTAATTAAATTATTTTGTAGTCCAATGGATAATATTACTTTTAGTTTTTTAAATTTTAACTAAACAATTTTAAAACTAATGGTAAATTCTGAAAATTCACCCACTAAGTGGAGTCAATTCATTCCACTTGTAACTGTTTTCTTTTTTTGGGGATTTGTTGCTGCAAGTAATGATATTCTTATTCCTGTATTCAAAAAAGCATTTGATTTAACACAGGGGCAAAGCCAACTTGTTTCTTTGGCATTTTATATTGCATATACAGTTGGTTCTCTTATTTATATGGGAATTTCTATTTTAATGAAAAAAGATATTGTCAATAAAATAGGGTATAAAAATGGACTTGTATTAGGACTTGTTATTTCTGCTTTAGGAACATTATTATTTTATCCAGCAGCAAATACTGGTTCATTTGCTTTAATGTTATCAGGTTTATTCATCGTAGCTTTAGGGTTTTCGTTACAGCAAACTGTGGCTAATCCATTGGCAATTGCATTGGGACCAATTTCAACAGGTTCACAACGTTTAACATTGGCTGGGGGAATTAATAATTTTGGAACTACTATTGGGCCACTTATTGTAAGCTTTGCCATATTTGGAACTTCTGTTGGTTCTGCAACAAATATGAGTATTGAGAGTGTAAAAATCCCATATTTGATATTAGGTTTAGCATTTTTACTCGTAGCTATTTTATTAAAATTTTCGTCATTACCCGATAAACCAAAAATGATTTTAGAGGAAGCAGATAGTCCTGAAAAGACTAGGTCTTCTGCATTAAAATACCCACAGTTAGTATTAGGTATGATTGGTATTTTTGTTTATGTAGGTGTTGAGGTTTCTACAGCAAGTAATTTACCTGCTTATATGGAGCATAATTTAAATTTTGCCATTTCAGATATCGCACCTTATATTTCATTGTATTGGGCAAGTTTAATGATAGGCCGTTGGACAGGAGCTGTTGAAGCCTTTACTAATGATATCAGTCTTCGTAAAATATTACGTTTTATAGCGCCATATCTTGCTTTTGGGGTGTTTTTAGCTGTCAATGCCATTGCAAAACACAATTTAACACCTTTTTATGTTTATGCTTTAATTGTTTTAGTTTTAATAGCTGCTGATATAGCTAGTAAAGGTAATCCTGCCAGAATGTTATTAATATTTTCTCTTTTAGGAATTCTAGCTTTAATAGTTGGAATGTCTAATGATGGAATGGTTAGTGTGTATGCATTTACTAGTGTAGGATTGTTTTGTAGTACATTATGGCCTTGTATTTTTACTCTAGCTGTTAGTGGCTTAGGTAATAATACAAGTCAAGGAAGTAGTTTTTTAATCATGATGATTATGGGAGGTGGTATTGTTAGTTGGTTACAAGGTTATGTATCAGAAAGTATAGGAATTCAAGCAAGTTATATAATTGGTGTATTTTGTTTTACCTATCTAGCTTTTTATGCATGGAAAGTAAAAGGTATTTTAAGAGCTCAAGGTATTAGTTTTGAAGAAAAGATAGCTGGAGGTCATTAAAACATGTAAACTTCATAATAAAAATCCTAATGAATTACATTAGGATTTTTATTGTAAATATTTAATAATAAATAAACTATATGTGTTATGAAGTGTTTTAAGTATGTTATGCTAATTATTTTTTTCTCTTTTATAAATCAAGTAGCTAATGCGCAAGATTGGGCAAATTTGAAAAAGTTTAAAAAAGAGAATTATGAGATTATGAACTCATCCGTTAAAAAAGATTATATCGTTTTTATGGGAAATTCCATTACTGAAGGATGGTTAGCATATCATCCTGAATTTTTTGAAGAAAATCCATATATAAATAGAGGTATTGGTGGTCAAACAACATCACAAATGGTATTACGTTTCAAACAAGATGTTATTGATTTGAAACCATCAGTTGTTGTTATTTTAGCTGGGATAAATGATATTGCTCAAAACACAGGACCAATTTCTATAGAAATGATTGCTGAAAACATCAAATATATGGCAGAATCAGCAAAAGCAAATCAAATACAGGTTGTTTTGTGTTCAGTACTTCCTGCTATAGATTTTTCATGGAGACCAGGTTTAGAGCCTGCAGAAAAAGTGATGCATTTGAATAGGCTTATAAATAATTATGCTAAAAATAATCATATAGTTTATGTTGATTATTTTTCAGCTATGGTTGACACTTCTAATGGTTTAAAAAAAGAACTAGGAACTGATATGGTGCATCCAAACAAAAACGGTTATCTAGTCATGGAACCACTTGTAAGAGAAGGCATAAAGAAGGCATTAAATCAAAATTAGAAATAAAAAAAATACTTACTTTTTATTAATCCATTCTTCTTTTAATATGCCATAACAGCAAGTATTCCTTTTGTAACCATCTGTTAAATAGACATTTTTACGCAAAATACCTTCAAGTTTACAGTCTAGTTTTTCAACAGCTTTTCTTGATCTTATATTACGTTCATCTATTCTAAATTCAACTTTTTCAAAGTTTAAAGTTTCAAAAGCATAATCAAGCATCAGCCTTTTCATGTGACTATTTAAACCAGTTCCTTGAAATTCTCTACCAATCCAAGTAGAACCAATTTCTAAAACCTTATAATTCCAGTTAATATTCATATATCTGGTAGTGCCAGCATATTCCTTTTTAACTTTATCAAAAATAATAAACGGAATAGCCGTTTTGTGATAATATCCATCAACGGCAATTTCAACATAGTCTTTTAATTTTTCAGGAGTTGAAATATCACTGGGAGAATATTGTATTAAGTTGTCTTGTTGAGCAACGAAATGTAAATGCTTGTAATTGCTTAAATCAAGCAAAGATAACTTCACATAGTCGTTTTCTAAAGTAGGTACTTTCATAATTCGTTCAAATCAAGATTTAATTTTAGGTTTGGTTTTGTACTTTTACATTCCAGTTTAAAAATACATTATTTATATGCAATTATCTAAAGAAGATGTCATAGCTAAAGCAAATTCGGTTTGTAAAGGTACATTAATGGAGACATTAAATATTGAAGTTATTGATTATGGAAGTGATTTTTTAACTGCAAGAATGCCCGTAAATTCAAGAGTTTACCAGCCAGATGGTGTTTTACATGGAGGCGCAACAGCAGCATTAGCCGAAAGTGTGGGAAGTTTTGCAGCCCATATTTTTGTTGATACTAACGAGTATTTTGTTCGTGGCATAGAAATTACGGCCAATCATTTAAAAAGTGTAACCGAAGGGTTTATTTATGCTAAAGCAACTTTTTTACATAAAGGAAGAACCACACAATTATTAGATATAAAAATTACTGATGATCATGATCATTTAATATCTGTTTGTAGATTGTCAACCATTTCATTACCAAAAAAGAAATAGATTTGTTTACTTCAGAAATGTTTTTTGAAACCATTCAAAACCAATTTAAAAATCAATTACCTTTTGTTGCTTACAGAAAGCCTAATTCTTTTGAATTAAAAGTTTTTTTTCAAAAAAATGATACGGTTCATTATGTTGAAAATTATGATGAAGTTGGTTTTGTTTTCGCTCCATTTGATGATTCTCATAAAAGCGTTTTAATTCCTTTAGAATTTTCTGATAAAATTGAAACTTCTTATAACGCTAAAGATGTTTTAAAATCAAATAACATTGATTATACTTTCAATAAGGAAGATAAGGAACAACATATACAGCTTGTTGAAAAAGGAATTAATTCAATAAAAAATAACGTTTTTCAAAAGGTAGTTTTATCAAGAATGGAAGCTGTTACTTTTTCAGAATTTAATCTTATTAACATTTTTAAAAACCTTTTAAATAAATATCCACTTGCTTTTGTTTATTGTTGGTATCATCCAAAAATAGGGTTATGGTTAGGAGCTACACCAGAAACTTTAATGAAAATTGAAGGGAATCAATTTTCTATGATGTCATTAGCAGGCACACAAGAGTACAAAGAAACTTTAAATGTTCTTTGGGAAGAAAAAGAACAAAAAGAACAGCAAATAGTAACAGATTTTATTACAGAAAGTCTTGAGCCTTTGGTTGAAAACTTAAAAGTATCTGAGGTTGAAACCGTTAAAGCAGGAAATTTGGTGCATTTAAAAACCATAATAAAAGCCAATTTAAAACTTGAAACATTTCATTTAAAACATATCTTGCCTGTATTACATCCAACTCCAGCGGTTTGTGGAATGCCTAAAAGTGAAGCTAAAATGTTCATTTTAAAAAACGAATCCTATAACCGCGAATTTTATACTGGTTATTTGGGTGAACTCAACTTTGAAACCAAGATGAATTCAAAATCAAGTAAAAGAAATATTGAAAACAGAGCTTACACCATAACTAAAAAAAGCACACAATTGTATGTTAACTTACGTTGCATGCAAATTAAAAACAACATGGCTTTGATTTATGTTGGTGGAGGCATCACTGAAGCATCAAACGCTGAAAAGGAATGGGAAGAAACTGTTTCAAAATCAAAGGTCATTAAAAACATTTTGTAATAGGTTTTTATACGCGCTATTTCTTATTTTTGCCATAGAAAAAGTATCTATGATATATCCAAAAATCCCCTTGGCTCAAACAGTTATTCAACTATGCAAAATAAAGAATATTCAGCATATAGTAATTTCACCTGGAAGTAGAAATGCACCATTGACTATTGGGTTTACAAACGATTCTTATTTTAAATGCTATAGTATTGTAGATGAGCGTTGTGCTGCATTTTTCGCGTTGGGTATTGCTCAACAAATAAAGCATCCTGTAGCTGTTTTATGTACTTCAGGAAGTGCCTTATTAAATTATTATCCAGCTATTTCTGAAGCTTTTTATAGCGATATTCCTTTAGTTGTTTTATCATCAGACAGACCTAAGCATTTAATTGATATTGGTGATGGGCAAACTATTAATCAGAAATATGTTTTTGCAAACCATATTTTACATTCAGCTAATTTAAAATTAGATTTAAAAGACGAAAAAAATATTCCTGTAACTGAAGATCTTCCAATTATGAAAAATCTGGAAGATAAATTAGAACGTTTTTTAGGGTTTCAAAAGGATATTCAAACACACAATGAATTTGAAATTAATACAGCAATTAATACGGCCATTGTTAGTAAAGGACCAGTGCATATTAACATTCCTTTTGATGAACCGCTTTATGAAACCGTTGATAAACTGAGTGTTGAGCCTAAAGACATTGAAATGTCAACAAAGCCAAAACCTATTGATTCTTACACGTTGCAAGAAAGCTTTGAATATTGGAATTCGGCTTCTAGAAAAATGATTTTGGTAGGCGTTAATGAACCCAACGAAATAGAGCAGAAGTGGTTAGATGAAATTGCTAAAGATGATAGTGTTATGGTGTTAACTGAAACAACATCAAACCTTCATGATGATAGTTTTTTTCCAAGCATTGACCAATTAATTGCTCCTTTAACAGAAAACGAACAAAAACAATTACAACCAGAGGTTTTATTAACTTTTGGTGGTTTAATAGTTTCAAAAAAAATCAAGGCTTTCTTAAGAAAATTTCAACCAAAGCACCATTGGCATATTGATAAAAAAAGAGCTAATGACACGTTTTTTTGTTTAAGTCTTCATATTGAAGCTACTCCAAATCAGTTTTTTGAAGCATTATTGCCAAAAATTACACACTATGTAAAAAGTGATTATAAAGAAACCTGGAATTTGGTAAAACAAAATAGGCTATTAAAGCATGATTTATACTTAAAAAAAATCCCTTTTTCAGATTTTAAAGTATTTGATGCTTTATTAAAGTCTATTCCAAATCATTATATTTTTCAGGTTGGCAATAGTTCGGCAGTTAGATATACGCAATTATTTAATGTCAATAAAACATTAGAAGTTTATTGTAACCGAGGAACTAGTGGAATAGATGGATGTACAAGTACAGCCATTGGATTTGCTGTTGCAAGTAAAAAACCATCTGTGTTTATAACAGGAGATTTAAGTTTTTTATACGATAGTAATGCATTATGGAACAATTATATTCCTAATAATTTTAGAATTATTGTTGTAAATAATCAAGGTGGAGGTATTTTTAGAATTTTACCAGGACAAAAAAACACTCAAAATTTTGATGCTTTTTTTGAGACAAATCATAATTTAAATGCTAAATACTTGAGTAAAATGTATGGTTTTGAGTACTTAAGTGCAAAAACTGATAGGCAATTAAAAAACAAACTACAATCTTTTTATGTTGCATCTAAAGAACCTAAATTACTAGAAATATTTACTCCTAGAACTATTAATGACGAGGTTTTATTAAATTATTTTGAATTTTTATGTAATTAACAAAAAAATAATGTCCTATTTTAAATTTTTTTAAGGCATAATTGGTATATTTAAATTCACTTAATTTTAAAATTACTATAAAAACATTAATCATGAGTAAAAGAGATGAACTAATTGCAAAATACGCTGCAGATTTAAAAGAAAAATGTGGTGTTACAGCAGACATGGATTTATTAACAAAAGTAACAATTGGTTGTGGACCATCAATTTACAATGCAGATTCTTCAACAATTTCTGGTTCAGACGAATCAGAATTAGCTACTGTAAAAAACAATTTTTTAATTAAAAAATTAGGATTAAAAGACAGTGCTGATTTAGATAAAGGAATTGCAGCTGTAATTGAAACCTACGGTAAATCAAACAGAAACAAATATAGAGCTGTGGTATATTATTTATTAACTAAACATTTCAAAAAAGAATCTGTTTATTAATAACTTCCAATAATATAAAACTTTAAGGCGTTGCAAATAGCAGCGCTTTTTTATTTAAAAAACATGAATATCATTACCTTTGCAACATGATACATTTAGGGCAAACAAACACATTAGAAATTATTAGGGAAGCCGTACAAGGTCTTTATATTGCAGATGAAGAAGGTAATGAAGTATTATTACCAAACAGATATGTTCCTGAAACATTTAAAATTTGGGACAAAATAGAAGTGTTTGTATATTTAGATAATGAAGAACGTCTTGTTGCAACAACAGATAAACCTTATATTAAACTGCATGATTTTGCTTTATTACGTTGCAATCAAGTAACTGATTATGGCGCTTTTTTAGATTGGGGATTGGTAAAAGAACTATTCTGTCCATTTAAAGAACAAGCTTTTAAAATGAAACCAGGCGGATGGTATTTAGTGTACTGCTATTTAGATGAAAAAACAGGAAGATTAGCCGCATCAAGTAAAACAAATAATTTTTTAGACAACAATAAACTTACTGTAAAAGAATTTGATGAGGTAGATTTAATAGTGTCTCATCCTTCAGAAATTGGAATGAATGTGATAGTAAATAAAGTTCATACAGGATTGATTTATAAAGATTCTATATTTAAAGATTTAAGTATTGGTGACAGATTAAAAGGCATTGTAAAAAAAATCAGGCCAGGAAATAAATTAGATATTTCTTTAGGGCAAATAGGATATAGAAATATAGAACCAAATGCTGAGTTAATTATGCATGAGTTACATGATAATGGAGGGTTTATAAATCTGACTGATAAATCAGATCCAGAAGCTATTAAAGAACACTTGCAAATGAGTAAAAAAAACTTTAAAAAAGCTATAGGAACCCTTTACAAACAGCGTTTAATTGATATTAAACCTGATGGAATTTATTTAGTTTAAGCCCATTATTAATAAATGATTTATAACGACACCATAGTTGCATTAGCCACACCTTCTGGCGCTGGAGCCATTGCTGTTATACGATTATCAGGAAATGAAGCCATAAACATTGCAGAAAAGCAATTTAAATCCGTTTCAGGCAAGCATTTATCAAAACAAAAAACGCATACCATTCATTTAGGACATATTATTGATGGCCCTAAAATACTTGATGAAGTACTGGTTTCTATTTTTAAAAACCCAAATTCATATACTGGTGAAAATGTTGTAGAAATTTCATGTCATGGCTCTCATTATATTCAACAAGAGATTATCCAATTATTTCTTAGGAATGGATGCAGAATGGCAACTGCAGGTGAATTTACGTTGCGTGCTTTTTTAAATGGAAAATTAGACTTAAGTCAGGCCGAAGCTGTTGCCGATTTAATTGCAAGTGATAATGAAGCGTCCCATCAAATAGCCATGCAACAAATGCGAGGTGGTTTTTCTTCTGAAATAGCAAAACTTCGTGAAGAACTTTTAAACTTTGCTTCATTAATTGAGCTAGAACTTGATTTTGCTGAGGAAGATGTTGAATTTGCTGATAGAACGCAATTCAAGGTATTAATAGAACGAATAACATTTGTTTTAAAAAGATTAATAGACTCTTTTGCCGTTGGAAATGTTATAAAAAACGGCATTCCTGTTGCCATCGTTGGCGAACCTAATGTTGGCAAGTCAACACTTTTAAATGCACTTTTAAATGAAGAGCGCGCTATAGTTTCAGAAATAGCAGGAACCACTAGAGATACCATAGAAGATGAAATCTCTATAGGGGGTATTGGTTTCAGATTTATTGATACGGCAGGAATTAGAGATACTAAGGACATTGTTGAAAGTATTGGCATAAAGAAAACCTTTGAAAAAATTAACCAAGCGCAGGTTGTAATCCTTTTGCTTGATGCAAAAGAATTACAAGTTTTTGGTTTAAAGTTTCAAGTTGAAATTGAGAAAATAAAAAACCAATTTCCTCAAAAGCCACTTCTGGTAATTATTAATAAGGTTGATTTGCTTGCAAAAAATGAGGTTGAAATCATTCGTCAAAAACTTAAAACTTTAAGCCTAAAACTTGAAACCATTTCTGCCAAAGAAAAAACAGGTATTGACGAACTTAAAAACACCTTATTATCTTTTGTAAATACAGGAGCACTTAGAAATAACGATACCATTATAACTAATTCAAGGCATTATGATTCGTTGTTAAAAGCTTTTGAAGACATTCAAAAAGTTAAACATGGTTTGGATTCTGGTCTTTCAGGAGACTTATTGGCAATAGATATAAGACAAGCTTTATACCACTTTGGTGAGATTACA
This sequence comes from Flavobacteriaceae bacterium, assembly GCA_021739635.1. Classification (GTDB taxonomy): domain Bacteria; phylum Bacteroidota; class Bacteroidia; order Flavobacteriales; family Flavobacteriaceae; genus Yeosuana. Next base: position 76,666 of record JAIPBH010000002.1, read on the forward strand.
GGTGAAATAACTAATGACGATTTATTAGGTAATATTTTTGCAAATTTTTGTATCGGGAAGTAACTTACCTTCTTTTGCTTGTTAACTTATTGTTTTTCTTCACTTTATATTCTTTTACTTGTTGCTTATTTGTGATTTTTTCATTATATTTGTTGTGTATCTGTTGCCTTAAATACGGATTTGTTGCCCAATTCCGTTGGCAAATAGATTGGCGAAATGATGCACCATATTGCCCCACGTTGCACCATAACGCTACATAAAGCACCATTTATGAGCAGTAATTTATTCATTCCAAAATCCTGTAAACATTGCGGTAAGGCCTTTACTGCTCGTACTACTGTCACTAATTATTGCGGCGATACCTGTGCGAAGAAAGCTTATAAAGTACGTAAGCGCAATGAGAAAATACAAACTACACTTGATAAGGCTGTGCAACAGCCAAGAGAAATCGTTAATCACTACAATCAAGATGCTGTAAACAACAAGGATTTTTTAAGCGTTACAGAAGCTTCTCAACTCATTGGTGTAAGTAGATGGACCATTCAAAGAATGATTCAACAAGGACGTTTAAAAGCGGTTCCCTTTGGTAGAAAACATATAGTTGCTCGTTGGCAAATTGAAAACCTTTTTAATTGATTTACTATGAAAGTTACATTAAGACAGCGCAAAAAGAATGACAGTATTAGTTTGTATTTGGACTACTACCATAAGGGCAAAAGAAAAACAGAGTATTTGAGATTATATCTTACGCCTAATCCTCAAACCAAAACAGAAAGAGAAGTCAACAAGAAAACCAAGCAATTGGCTGAAACCATTTGTGCACAACGCCAAATTGAAATCCAAAACGGCATTTATGGCTTTCGAGATATTGAGAAGTTAAAAGGAAGCTTTATTACCTATGTTTCAACATTGGTAGAAAAGAAGAATACAAGTGCTGGAAATTATGGCAATTGGAATAGCATGTTAAAACATCTGAAGGCTTTCTGTCCACATGATGTCAGTTTTCAGGATATTGACAAAATATTTGTTGAAAGGTTCAGAGATTATTTGGACAAGGATGCCATTGCAAGAGCAGGAAAAAAGCTTTCTCAAAACTCCAAATATTCCTATTATGGGAAATTCGCAGCTGCTTTAAAACATGCAGTAAAAGATGGAATTTTAAAAATGAATCCTGCCACTGGTGTTGAGTATTTTAAACAAGGGGAACCTCAACGAGAATTCTTAACGCTTGATGAATTACAACGAGCTGCCAATACAGAATGTGAGTTGCCTCTACTAAAGAAAGCTTTTATATTTTCAGCAATAACCGGATTAAGATGGTCAGACATTGAAAAGTTAATATGGTCAGAGGTACAGCATTCTAAAGAAATGGGATACTATATACGATTCAGACAAAAGAAAACAAAAGGAGCGGAAACATTACCTATTTCTGAACAAGCTAGGGAATTACTAGGAGAAGAAGGAGAGCCAAAAGATAAAATCTTCAAAGATTTACATTATAGTGCCTGGTCTAATTTAAAGTTACAACAATGGATGATGAAAGCAGGAATCACAAAAAGTATTACCTTTCATTGCGCGCGTCATACGTATGCAACTTTGCAATTAACTTTGGGTACTGATATTTATACAGTATCAAAATTATTAGGCCATAAAGAATTGAGAACAACCCAGATTTATGCAAAGGTAATCGACGACAAAAAGAAAGATGCCGCCAACCGTATTCAATTGGATTTATAATGAATAACATATTTTCAAATTTAGTTTCCATTACTAAAGGTTTACATCGGGACCATAGGTCAGAAAGAGAATACCAAATCTTACTTCCAGATATAAAGCTAGATTCTATTGCTACAAATGGCATTTTCAAATTAAATTTTAAAAGACCCTTAAGCAGCAAAAAGCAATATTATCAGAAATTGATTTTTAATCAAACTGAAACGGAAATTCTTTCATTTGTCACTGACTTTCCCCAAAATGCAACGATATATGAAAATAAATATACCTACACAGTACTATCGAATAAATTTGATAAGTATCTAAATGATATTGCAAAATACGTTGGTGACAGGGCTATAACGGACGATTTAGGAAATGATGACAATTATATCATCCATTACCTTAAAGTGTCAGCCATAAGGCTATATGTTGAATTGCAAGAGCAATACGGCCAATATTCAGAACACGATTTGTTTACCATTCCAGAAATTGCGGAAAAGTATTTCAATGATTCTGAATTTGATGTAGCAATGATTGAAAAAATGAATACTCCTAAAATAGAAGTATTTAAAAAACCTTTGAAACCTTCAAGCAAGACTAAATCATCATTTGGTTACTTGAACCAAGACCCTGACTGGTTATTGAAAATTTTAAAGAGGTTGCAATTAAGTATTGATTTGCTTGATACAAAAACAGATGTTGAGGACCTACATAATTTATTTATTGCCAAAGATATTATAGATTACAAAAAAGAAATCTATTTAGATTGTAAGACAACCGAGTTTAAATATATAATTAAAAAATTACAGAATAGCTTTAAAAACCTGAATCCAACATTTATTGAATCAACAGGGCTTTTTTTCACTAAATCAGGTAAACCTCTCACTGCACAAAACCTTTATACCAAAAGTAAAGAACCTCTAAAAAAGGAAATCATTGATAATATCTTCAAACAAATGCAATAAAAAACAATGAGAATAATTAGAAAACTCATTGTAATCTCACACTCTACTAAAACTCTCCCGCTTTAAAAATCAGAGTTTTTCAACCTTTGTCATGTTCTTGAAAAACAAGAATGACATTAGGCCTGATGTCCTTATTTATTTTAATCACAAATAAAGATGGACTCAAACATCACAGAACAATTGAACCGCATCGAAAAAATGTTGCAGGAGCAACAAACGATGCAAAAGCAAGTATTGAATTTTAATGAAACTTGCAATTATTTAGAACTTTCCCAATCGCACTTGTACAAACTCACAAGTACGGGAGTCATTCCACATTATAAACCGAATGGCAAAAAGATTTACTTCCAACGTGAGGAATTAGACCGATGGTTATTGCGCAACCGTATGAACTCTCAAGACGAAATCGAGCAGCAAGCTGCCGACTTCTTAATTAAGAAAGGAGCGGTGAAGTTATGACTGAAATCATCGAGTTAATCTTGGCGCTTTCCCAAGAAATTAAGGACATGAAAGCCCGGTTGGACATTTTCAGACAATCAAGGGCTGAACTGTTAAAGGAAACTTGGTTGGACAACCAGGACGTATTGCAAACCTTGCATATTAGCAAGCGTACGCTACAGACCTTTCGGGATAATGGAACATTGCCATTCAGCAAAATCCAAGGGAAGTTCTATTACAAAGTGTCAGATTTAGAGCAATTGCTTCAAGACAACTACTATAACCATAATTTCAAACAACATGGAAGTAAGTAGGCAAGCAATTTTGGACAGAACACATTATGGTTTAAATATTTACGCCTATGTGTTGAGACAGTATTATCCTGAAACAGTCCTTTTCGTAAAAGGAAGGGACTGCGGGATAACCCGAAACCCATTTAATGGTGGCAAAGAAACCTTGCGAATCCATATCGATGGAGTGATTGCAACCCACAAAGACGAAGAGTTACTAAACTTTAATGGGGATGTGTTTGATTTCGCACAATATCATTTCAAGCTTTCCAATGAGGAAGATGTATTGGCCAAGATTAATGAAGCAATGCATCTGAATCTTACGGCAAAACAAACAAACGATTTGGATTGGTTAGATGGTCCTGATGATAGCTGGTATACGGATTGTAGTTTTTTCAAAGCACCGGTTCGCAATGTATTTCCTGCGGAAACACTTCGTTTACATGATATATTCCAATTGATTACTTCTGACAACTACAAAGCTATTACTGAAAAGTTAAGAAGCATTCAGGATGTCAAGGAAGCACGGAAATTCAAAGCGAATAATTTCGATTACGTTACATTTTCGGGAGTATTTGAAAAGCGAAACGATGCCGACTTAATCAAACATTCAAGTTTAATGGCCATTGACTTCGACCACTTGGAGAATCTTCAAGAACTGAAATTCCAATTACTCAACGATGAATATTTTGAAACCGAAATGCTGTTTGTTTCGCCATCTGGCGATGGACTCAAATGGATTATTCGCATCGATATTTCTGAAGTATCACATAGTGAATATTTCAAGGCAATAGCAAATTACATAAAACACACGTATAACATTGAGGTTGACCAATCGGGAAAAGATGTTTCCAGAGCTTGCTTTCTACCATACGACCCAACAGCCTTTTTACACTCAAGACATCATGCATTATGAGCAAAACATTTAACCCTAAACAATGGTTGGAGCTTCCTGAAAAGGAAGCTCAACCTAAAAAGGCTATTCCAGCTATTAAAAGTATATCAGTTCCCAGTCGTGATATTGATTCCTATATTTCAGAAATAGAAAAATCAGGAATTGACATAACAGGAAATTATCAAGTATGGCGGGATTTAGGCTTCGCCCTTGCCGATGGTTGCGGTGAAAGTGGAAGAGATTATTTTCATCGCATCAGTAAATCCTATATAAATTACGAAGCAAAGGAATGTGACGAACAGTTTGACAAGTGTTTAAAGGCGAAAGGTCACGGCATCACTATCGCAACATTTTACCACCACGCACATCATGCAGGAATTAGAACTCAAAAAAATGATGAAATAGCATTGCCAAAATCGGAAAAGGAGAGTGTTCAACAATCCATGCCAACCATTCCTGACACTGTTTACACGAACTTGCCACTGTTTTTGCAACAAGTTGTAGAGCCAGCAAGCAGTCCAGAGGAAAAGGATATTTTATTGTTGGGAGCACTGACGGCCTTTAGTGCCTGTTTCCCCAAATTATTTGGAATTTACGACCAAAAAAAGGTGTTCAGTAATTTATATCTGTTTGTGACTGCCCCTGCCTCTGCAGGTAAAGGCCGATTAAATCAAATCAAGAATTTGGTTGACCCAGTTCATAAAATCATGAGGGAACAAGCAAAGGTTCTAAAACAACAATTCAATATTGAAAATGCATCTTATAACATGAACAAGGGCAAAGATGAGAATTTGGAAAAGCCTAATAAACCACCTGAAAGAATGTTGTTCATTCCTGCCAATAACAGCGTAACTGGTGTGTATCAATTGATATCAGATAACGAGGGTAGAGGATTGATTTTTGAAACCGAAGGTGATACCTTGGCGCAAGCTTTTAAGAGCGATTACGGCAATTATTCCGATGGGTTTAGAAAAGCCTTCCACCATGAAACCATTAGCTACTATCGTAGGACGGATAGGGAATATGTGGATATTGAAAGACCTTGCTTGTCCACGGTGCTTTCTGGAACACCCAAACAAGTGGCAACCCTTATTCCAAATGCCGAAAATGGATTGTTCAGTAGGTTCATATTCTACTATATGAATATCAAACCCCATTGGAAAAATGTATTTGAATCAAATTTCAAAACAGGATTGGACGATTATTATGTGCAATTAGGTCAGGAATTTTTGGAACTGTATAAAACCCTCAAAAACAATCCTGAAATAGAGATAAGTTTATCTCTCTCACAGCAAGAGCAGTTTAATGTGTTTTTCGAATCCTTACAAACTAAATACCTCAACTTACAGCCTGAAGAATATATGGCTACGGTACGACGATTGGGCTTGATAGCTTTTCGTTTAATGATGCTTTTTACGGCATTTAGGATTATGGAAGATGGCGAAGTGACTAACGTGAAGCAATGCGAGGATATTGACTTTCAAAACGCTTTAAACTGCATTAAAATACTCATTAAACACAGTAGCAAAGTATTCAACGATTTACCAATGGAGCCGAATGCACCAAAACGGCAAAATCGCAAAGAGCGTTTTCTAGATAGTTTACCAAAACAATTTTCTAGACAAGATTATTTGGATATGGCGGATAAGCACAGCATTCCCCATAAAACAGCAGAAGGTTACATCTCCAAATTTGTTGAAACTGGACTAATCCATCGAGAAGCTCATAATGCCTACTCAAATACTTCAAAAGAGGAATAAAGGAAATGAGGATTTTAAGGAAATGCAAAATCTTTAAAATCCTTCAAATCCTCAATATCCTCAACAACCATTTTATTCATGCGGTTTCCCGCATAAATGATTAAATGTTAAGAACTACTTTTAAATTATTGTTTGTGGTTGGTTGGATGTTGTTTTCTTTTACTATTTTAGAAACGTAATTCTCCCTAACTATTAATACCTTAAGCATTTGCTTTTATGAGGTCATAAAAGTCATGCTTATTTGTAACTAAATGTAACTAAATGCCATTATTTCAAACATCAGTAATAAAAACATATCTGGCGCAACAAGATAATTCAGTAGTAGAGCGTGCCTATAAAAAATACACCAAGTATTTTCTCAACCTTACCATTCAGGAAAATATTAAAAACTCTAAAGAAGAACAGTACCAGGCAAAGTTTCTGGACGAGCTGTTTGTCAATGTCTTGGACTATACGCTTAATCCAAAGCCTGATTTCAATATCACAACCGAGTTTAAAAACCAAAAAGGAGCTGGTAAGGCAGATGGAGCTATTTTAAAGGAAGCTAAAGCAATTGGCGTAATTGAACTAAAGGGTACGAACACTAAAGATTTAGAAAGCATCCGTAAACAGGCATTCGACTATAAAGCCAATCAAAAAGGCTGTGTGTATGTCATCACATCCAATTTCGAGAAGTTGAGGTTTTACATCAACGATGCTACCGAGTTTTTAGAGTTCAACCTGTTTCAGTTAGCACCAGAAGAATTTGCTTTAATGTACCTTTGCTTACAAAAAGACAACATTCTCAACAATCTACCTTTAACAATTAAAGAAGCTTCTTTAGTAGAGGAAGACAAGATTACCAAACAGTTTTACAACGACTATTCCGTATTTAAACGCGAACTCTTTAGAGACCTCGTAAAACGTAATACCAAACGCATTAAATCCGAAAAGCCTGCCCCGAGCGGAGTCGAGGGGTCATTGCGAGGAGGTACGACGAAGCAATCTCTTGATACTATCGTCACTTCGAGTGATTCACAAAGTGAATCGTATCGAGAAGTAGAAGAACTAAAAGCACTCGAAAAAAACGTAAAACTATCCCTATTCAAAAAATCACAGAAACTAATAGACCGTTTCCTGTTCATTTTCTTTGCCGAAGATAGAGACTTGTTACCACCAAACTCAACCATACAGATTTTAGACAAATGGAAAGCCGACATCGATTTTGGTGACGAACGTCCACTGTATAACCTCTTTAAGCAATACTTTCATTTTTTAGATGAAGGTAGAAAAGGCACAACATCAAGAGCTGAAATTTATGCCTACAATGGTGGTCTCTTTAAACCGGACGCTATTATAGATAGTTTGGAGATTGATGATGCATTACTCTACAAACACGCCTACAAACTTGCGAAATACGATTTTAGCAGTCAAGTAGATGTCAACATTTTAGGGCATATTTTTGAAAACTCACTCAACGAAATAGAAAGCGTAAATGCCGAAATTGAAGGTGGTGAGTTCGACAAACAAAAAAGCAAACGTAAAAAAGATGGCGTTTTCTACACACCCAAATACATTACCAAATACATAGTAGAAAATTCCGTTGGTAAACTCTGCCAAGAGAAAAAACAAGCATTAGATTTTAAAGAAGAAGCCTATTTTGAGCTTAAAAAAGGCACACACCAAAACACCAAAAAACAACTGTTAGACGTATTAGATACCTATAGAAATTGGCTACTGCAAATAACCATTTGCGACCCAGCTTGTGGTTCTGGAGCATTCTTAAACCAAGCGTTAGACTTTTTAATAAAAGAACACCGCTACATCGATGAATTAAAAGCTAAAGTTTTGGGTGGTGGCTTCATTTTAAGCGACATAGAAACTACCATTCTGGAAAATAATATTTATGGGGTTGACCTCAACGAAGAATCTGTAGAAATTGCCAAACTATCCCTTTGGTTACGTACAGCACAACCAAGACGTAAACTCAACGATTTAAGCAACAATATAAAATGTGGCAACTCATTAATTGATAGCAAAACCGTAGCAGGAGACAAAGCCTTTAATTGGCAACAAGAATTTCCACAGATTTTCAATCCGTCATTGCGAGCTGTCAGTTCGAGCGCAGTCGAGAACAAAGCGAAGCAATCTGCCGAATCAAAACAAGGCTTTGATGTAGTGATTGGGAATCCGCCTTATGTGAGAAATGAGTCTATAGATATTGAGTCAAAAAAATATTTTGAAAAGAAGTACTCTGTTTTTACTGGAAAATCAGATTTATATGTTTTCTTTTTCGAACAGTCATTAAACATTTTAAAGGACAAAGGAAAATGTGGGTTTATTGTTTCAAGTAAGTATACAAAAACCAAATATGGTAAAGTGTTAATTGATTATCTACAAGATAATAGTAAAATTAATTCATTTATTGATTTCCGTGATTTAGATGTTTTTAAAGGAATTGTTGCCTATCCATCAATAATACTCTTTGATAAAAAAAGAATAAATCAAAAAACTTCATTATCAAAACTACTTGTGGTTTCAGAAGATAACTATCAAGAAGTAGAGAACAATTTTCAAAATTCAATTGATGTTAGCCAATCGGAGATCTTTCAAAGATTGGGTTCTTGGTCAACAGGTTCATTAGATAACAGTTTATTTTCTTTAATTCAAAAGATTGAAGACCAAAATAGGAAGTTATCTGAAGTTATAGAAAAACCACAAGTTGGTATTAAAACTGGCTCTAATTCTTCTTATATTCTCAATAAAAATGAAATACCTGAATCAATAAAAAAATCCTCTTTATTAAAAGATTATTTGGTAGGTAGAGAAGTCAAGAAATATTCCCCTACACAAACAGCAAACAAAATTGTATTTCCATACCAAAAAAGAGAGAACAATAAGCATTCTTTAGAATTAATGACAAATTTTGAAAATCATAAAGAAATATTAAGTTTTCTCGAAAGTGATAAAGTTAAACTATCAAATAGGGCTATAATAGATGACGGTATTTTGAAGGGTACAAAAAAATGGTATGAGTTTCAACAAATAAAGTTAGACTTTCCATTTTCTGACGAATACATCGTTTATCCAGATATTTCAAGTTCAGTAAACTTCACATTGACCAAGAATGTGTTAATTGATATGACTTGTTTTGGTTTACCCACTAACTCTAAAAGTGTACTGGGAATTTTAAATTCCAAATTAATAGAAGTATATCTAAATTCTGTATGTGTTAAAGCAAGAGGAGGTTATTTAAGGTTAAAAAGCCAATATATTTTGAATATACCATTACCCGATAATTACGAAAGTTCAAATTTAAATATCATAGTTGAACAGGTTTTGGAGTATCATTCGCAATCTTTTAATCAAAATAAAAAGTTTATTCAATTTATTTTAAGTCAAGTTAATATATCAGTTACAAAAAAACTCGAAAACTGGCACGAATTAGACTTTTCAGAGTTTATAAAAGAACTCAATAAAGCCATTAAAAAAGCAGGTGGTACAACACTTACCAAAAAAGACGAGTTTGAGTGGTTAGAGTTATTTGAAGACAACAAGAAAAAAGCCCAAGACCTACAAACCCAAATAACCCAAACAGAAAAGACAATAGATACAATGGTGTACGACCTCTATGGCCTTACCCAAGAAGAACGAGAAATAGTAGAAAACTCATAAAATTATAATTAGCCTGCCTTGAGCGCAGTCGAAAGGTCATTGCGAGTATAACGAAGCAATCTCATAAATTAAAACAAAAAGCACCAAATATGTAAAACCCAAAAACACCTCATTACTTATGCAAGAACAAATAAAATTTAACATTCTTAATTTCAATTGGCCACGTAAACTACTTACGTTTTATGTCTCTTTAAAACAAACCAAAGAGTGCCAAACAATATATTATACAAAGTTTCCTGCAAATATTACAGAAGTGTTTACCAATGAGGAATTAGAGGAAAAAGAAGAAATTTATACCACTTTTACAACGCCTTCAGAGGGTTTTATACCTTTAAAGATAGATTGTAATAATTACAATAAAAATTTATACAAGCAATTCTTAAATGCCCAAATAAAACAACATTTTGATAGTTTAAACATCATTAACTGTAAAAATAAGGTTTTAAAAGACCGTCAAGTTTGGGTGTTAGATAAAGAAGCATATCATAAGGATTATCATTATTACGATAAGTTTTCTTTAAAAATACAGTTTGCCGAAGTATCAGATTATCCAGAGTTGGTAGTTTCTTTTGATGGGACTACTAAAATCTTAAAAAAATCACTTCAAGAGATCGATAATGCATATTTGGTTACAAAAGCCATTTTTAGAAGCCAAGTATTCTATTATCAAACCGAAAGAGAAACACCACAACAAGAAGAATTTTACAATAGCCTAATTTTAGATGAAGTATTTCCAATTCTTAACAGAGATTTACAAAAGGCTTTTAACATCCCTTTTGAGCTTAAAAAAACAAAGAATAGATACAGTAAGTATTTAAATAAAATCAGCAACTTTACTAAAGAGTACCTTTTTACAGAGGGCTTTCAGCAAATTTGCGATTTCCGAAATCAACAGTTTATAGATGCACCTTTAAACAGGATTGGTCATATAGATAAAGATAAAGGCTTGTTGGAATATGGCAAAGACCCACAGGGTAACAAACAAATTGGCTTAACCCCAAAACTGGAACTTAATAGGTATAGACCATATTTAAGACCAAAAAATCCTAACACAGAGTTCTTTTTTATTTACCATAAAGACCATCAACCTATAATAAAAAAATTATGGGGCTATTTAAAAAATGGTACAGGTCAAGGTACGTATTATCACGGTTTAGAAGCTTATATAGATATTAAAGTAAATTCTGCTTTTCAAAATTTTATTGAATTTTCAAATAAGGAAAATCCTATTCCAGAGATAATGCAAAAGTTAGAAGATTTGGAATGGGATAAAAGCATAGCCTATTTAGCCTTTTACATAAGTCCATATACGCGTTTTGAATCCAACCCACAATTAAAAAACATCTATTATCAAGTAAAGGAATTATGCTTAAATGAAGATATAATGACACAAGCAATTGGTTTTGAGGATTTGCAAAAAAACATAGGTAATTATCAATGGCATTTAAATAATATTTCATTGGCTATTCACGCCAAATTAGGTGGTAAACCTTGGAAATTAGCAGTTACTGAAAAAAAGGAATTAGTTATAGGAGTTGGTGCATTTACAAATCAAGACCATAAACATAGATACGTGGCAAGCGCATTCAGTTTTCAAAACAATGGCATATTTAACAATTTTCAATGCTTTTCAAAAACTGAAACAACACAATTAGCAGGAAGTATAATAAAAGCGATTCGTACTTTTTTTAATCAATCTGAAGCTGATAAAATTGTGATTCATTTTTATAAAGAAATGAGCAAGAAAGAAATGGAACCCATACTTGTAGGGATGCACAAACTAAATCTCGAAAATAAACCCATTTATATATTAAACATCAACAAAACAGAAACAAAGGATATTATAGCCTATGATGAAGATTTTCAAGAAGGTTTAATGCCTTATAGTGGTACATTTATAAGATTGGGAGTGCTTAAATTTTTATTATTTAACAATGGACGATTTGAAGATGAAAAGTTTTATCCTTCCGATGGTTTTCCCTTTCCAATTAAAGTAAGTATGAGTAGCCCAAATGAGGATGCTTTTGAAGATGACAACATCATTACTGAATTATTAACACAAGTATTTCAATTCAGTAGATTATATTGGAAATCATTAAAACCTCAAAACGTACCAATAACCATTAAATACCCTGAAATGGTTGCACAAATGTTACCTCGCTTTAAAAGTGACATAAAGGAAGAAGCAAAAAGTAAACTTTGGTTTTTATAAAAAATAACTCATTATCTTTTGCACAACCATTGCATTAATTATTTAGTATATTTGTCTAAATTATATGAAAATATTCGTTTCCATATCAATGTCTATTTTATTCTTTTTTCAAGGGATAAGCATAGATATGGACTTTTGTGGTCCAATTAAAGAAATTTCAAACGTTATTACCCATTATCAAGACCATAAAGTTTATGGTGACTCTTTCCTTGAATATGTAGTTGAAGATTACATTGGCAGCGATGCTAAAAATGTAGAGCATCATCATAACCCAGATAAGGAGAATACACCAGTCCATTCTCATAATCAATGTTGTCACCCTTTGGTATTAATTATTGCGAACAATAATTTGGCTTTAACCAATCGACTAAAATTTGAAGAGAAAAAACAATATAATTTACATCAAGTAAACTTCACTTCCAGATATCTGGAATCTCTTTTTCAACCCCCTCAAGTATAATTCAGTTTTTTTTAAGGATAGCTATATCCTAACGTGATGCTTCTCAAAGTAAGCATTGCTCTATAAAAGCGTTGCACCTATTCGTACCGCAAGTTTTCAACTGAATTAATACATTTTCTATGATTAATAAAATCATTGATTTTTCAATCAATAACAAATTCATTATTGGTTTGCTAACGCTAACCATTGTTGGAGCAGGTATTTGGAGTATGACCCAAGTACCAATAGATGCTGTTCCAGATATTACCAATAACCAAGTTCAAGTCATTACGCAAGCCCCCAATTTAGGTACAGAGGATATTGAACAATTTGTAACCTACCCTGTGGAAGTTGCAATGAGCAACCTGCCTGATGTAAAGGAAATCCGTTCCATTTCTCGTTTTGGTTTATCTGTGGTTACTATAGTTTTTGACGATGATATGGGAACGTATCTACCACGTCAATTAGTAGCAGAAAAACTAAACGAAGTCAAAGAACAAATTCCGAGTGGTTTTGGCGAGCCAACTATGGGTCCTATTTCTTCAGGTTTAGGAGAAATTTATCAATACACACTTAAAGTAAAACCAGAGTATAAAGACAAATATTCGGTTACTGATTTGCGCACAATGCAAGATTGGATTGTACAGCGTCAAATGGCTATGGTAGAAGGTGTAGTTGAGGTAAACGCCATTGGTGGAAAAATTAAGCAATACGAAGTAGCTGTAGACCCAAACGAATTAAAAGCTATTGGTTTAACAATTACCGATGTTTTTGAAGCTCTTGAAGCTAACAATCAAAATACTGGTGGAGCATACATTGAAAAGAACCATCAAGCCAATTTTATTCGTGGAGAAGGTTTGGTGCGTAATTTAGAAGATATTAAAAAGATTACGGTTAAAAACACAAACAATATTCCAATTACCGTTGGCGACATTGCTTCGGTACAATTTGGTGCTGCTATTCGTTATGGAGCTTTAACCCAAGATGGAGAAGGCGAAGTAGTTGGTGGTTTGGTTATGATGCTTAAAGGCGCTAATTCAAACGATGTCATTGAGAATGTAAAAGTGCGAATGGCTCAAATTGAAGAGTCATTACCAGAAGGTGTCATTATCGAACCTTTATTAGACCGAAGTAAATTAATAGCAGAAACGACCTCAACGGTTGCTACCAATCTAATTGAAGGGGCATTAATAGTGATATTTGTTCTTATTTTCTTATTAGGTAATTGGCGTGGTGGTTTAATAGTAGCTTCAACAATTCCATTATCCTTGTTGTTCGCTTTTATACTAATGAATGTTTTTGATGTTTGGGCTAACCTAATGAGTTTAGGAGCAATAGATTTTGGAATTATTGTCGATGGTGCTGTGATTATTGTAGAAAGTACCGTTTTTCTAATTGCTTCGCAAGTCCTAAAGAAAAGGAAATTGACATCCAAAGAGCGTGATGGTGTTGCTGCAAACGCTTCAAAAAAAATGATGAATGCTGCCTTTTTCGGTCAGCTGATTATTTTAATTGTATTTCTGCCAATACTGGCATTAGAAGGTATTGAAGGAAAAATGTTCAAACCAATGGCATTGACCTTTATTTTCGCAATGATTGGTGCAATGGTACTTTGTTTAACCTACGTTCCAATGATGTCTACACTTATTTTAAGAGCGCCAAAGTCAGACAAAAAATCTTATGGCGATAAATTCGTGCATTGGGTAGAACGTAAATACCAGCCACTATTAGAAAAAGCATTAAAGAAAGGAAAATTAATAATTGGTGTTTCTGTTGTTTTATTTGGTATTGCAGTTTTTATGTTTACAAGAATGGGTGGCGAATTTATTCCACAACTCGATGAGGGTGACATTGCATTTCACGCCATTTTAAAACCCGGAAGCTCGCTTACAGAAACGATTGAAACAACCACAAAAATTGAACAAATTGTAAAAGCAAAGTTTCCAGAAGTTGAAAAAATTGTAAGTCGAATTGGTGTTGCCGAAATTCCAACCGATCCAATGCCAATGGATTTAGCAGATGTATTTGTAATACTGAAACCAAAAGGTGAATGGACAACCGTTGAGACAAAAGATGAACTCATCGAAAAAATGAAAGAAGCAGTGGAAATAATTCCTGGTGTGAATTATGAGTTTACGCAACCAATTGAAATGCGTTTTAACGAATTGCTTGAAGGTGTTAGAGAAGATATAGCTATTAAACTTTATGGAGAAGATATAAATGTATTGTCTCAAAAAGCAGAAGAAATATCTAAAATTATTGCAGGTACTGATGGTATTGGAGATATGAAAGCGGAAGCTACAACTGGTTTACCGCAAATGACAATTACTTATAACAGAAGTAAATTGGCACAATACGGACTTCAAATAAACACGTTAAATCAAATTGTGCAATCAGCTTTTGCAGGAGGAATAGCAGGAACTATTTTTGAAGGAGAAAAACGATTTGATTTGGTGGTTAGGTTAAGTTCTCATAATCGTAAAGACATAACAGATGTGCAAAATTTGTTTATCAACTTACCTTCTGGTGCACAAATTCCACTTCGCGAAGTAGCTGATGTAAGTTACAAAGCAGGTCCAATGCAAATAAGTAGAGATAACACCAATAGAAGAACTTATGTAGGTATTAATGTAAGAGGTCGTGATGTAAAATCGTTGGTAGGCGAAATTAAAACTAAATTAGATGCACAATTAGAACTACCTTCTGGTTATTTTATTCGTTATGGTGGTGCTTTTGAAAATTTAGAACGTGCCAGTAACCGTTTACAAACGGTTGTACCTATTGCCTTGTTGCTCATTTTTATACTGATATATTTTGCACTAAAATCGTTACCACAAACCTTAATGATTTACATCGCTATCCCAATGGCAACCATTGGTGGTGTTGTAGCATTATGGTTACGAGATATGCCTTTTAGTATTTCGGCAGGTGTTGGTTTTATTGTACTGTTTGGTGTTGCTGTTTTAAACGGATTAGTAATGATTAGTGGACTTAACGAATTAAAAGAAGAAGGAGTAACCAATCTAAAAGATAGAATAATAGAAGGTACAAAGCGAAGAATTAGACCTATTATGTTAACAGCTTTTACAGATGTTTTAGGCTTTTTACCTATGGCAATTTCAGCATCAGCTGGTGCAGAAGTTCAGCGACCTTTAGCAACTGTTGTAATTGGTGGTTTATTAACCTCTACATTATTAACATTATTCGTTTTACCTATATTATATCATTGGGTAGAAAACAAATCATTCAATTTTAGAACTGACAAAAAAGTAATAACAGTTACTGCTATGGTAGCTTTTATGTTTTTGTTGCCAATAACAGGTAACGCACAACAAATAAAAGATTCGTTACCATTTATTTCAATGCAAGAAGCAGTGAAATTGGCTAAAGAAAACTTTCCAAGTCTAAAACAACGACAGCTTGAAATTGATAAGCAACAACAATTAAAAGGAACTGCTTTCGATTTTGGTACTACTCAAATTTTTACTGGTGGCGAAGAAATTAACAATGGCACAGGTATTTATACAACTATAGGTGTTGGTCAATCAAATATAGACGTGTTTGGTGTTTCCCCAAAGAGAAAATTACAGGAGCAACGTATTCAGTTAGCCCAAAAAGCCTTTCAGCTTTCAGAATTAGATTTAGAATTGGAAGTTAAAAAGGCGTGGGCAAATGCCTTACAAAGTAAAAGGAAGTATAATTTATACAAAGAGTTAGATTCTATTTATGCCAATTTTGAAAAAGCAGTTGCATTAAATTATGAAGTAGAAGCTATTTCGCGGTTAGAATATTCGGCTGCCAAAAATCAAGCCTTACAAATTCAGAATAAATTTATGCAATCAAAAAGTGAATATGCTATTGCATTACAACAACTAAATCTATGGTTAGTTTCTGATGAATATTATACAGTTTCAGATGAAATTGATATAGAGAGCGAAATAAATGTAGAATCCTTTAGTTTAGAAGCACATCCGTTGTATACTATTTCTCAACTTCAAGTCACAGAAGCAGAAGCAAACTATAGAGCTGCTAAAGCCGAAAATTTACCAAAGTTCAACCTTCAAGGTGGCCTGCAAAAAGTAAATGGAAATACTGGATTTTACACCTATCAAGCTGGTATTTCCATTCCGTTCTTATCTGGTACAACAAAAGCACAAGTTAGAACAGCAAAAATTGATAGACAAATTGCCGAATCAAATATGCAGTTCAAACAAAAAGAAGTACAATCTAAATTTAATCAAACTAAAGAAAATTACCAAAAATGGAAAACATCTTGGCTGTTCTATAAGAATGAAGTATTACCACTTATTAAAGAACAAAAAACAGGTGCTTTGTTTGCATATAAAGAAGGAGAGATTGATTACACAGCGTTTACACAACTTATAAAAGAAGCTATTCAATCAGAACTGGAAGCACAAACAGCTTTAGCAAACTATTTAGAAAGTACATTTCAATTACAATATTTTAATCAATAAGAAAATGAAAAATAGATTATATAAATTTTTAGCCATAATAATGTTATCCATTTTTGTTTCTGCTTGCGGAAATAAAGAAAGCCACAAAGAAGACAATGGCAATTCGCATAACGAAGAACAAAATACTGAAGAAAACGATGACCATAGCGAAGGCGAAGAAGTGATGCTTTCACAACAACAGTTTGAAGCCTTAAAAATGAAAATAGACACCATTGCTTCACGCAATATGAGTGGCTATGTGGAAGCCAATGGAACTTTAGAAGTACCACCACAAAACGAGGCTGCCATAACATCAGTAATTGGTGCTAATGTAGTTTCTATTGAAGTGATTGAAGGGGATAAAGTGAATAAAGGTCAAGTAGTGGCATATCTTTCACATCCAAATATTATTCAAATGCAAACCAATTATTTAAATGCCTATAGTGATAGTAATTTTTTAAAGAAGAATTATGAGCGTCAACAAAAATTGTACGATGCAGGTGTAGGATCTGGTGCAAATTACCAAAAAGCTGAAGCAGAATATGAAGCCTCAAAGGCAATGGTTCAAGGAATGGCAGCTCAATTACAATTATTAAATATTAGTGCAACGTCGGTTCGCAATGGTAGTATTGCACAACGTATTTCACTACGCAGTCCTATTGAAGGCTATGTGCAAAAGGTAGAAGTAAAAACAGGACAATATGTTGAACCTCAAACCGAACTCTTTGAAATAGTAAATACACATCACGTTCACGCTGATTTAATGGTGTTTGAAAAGGATGTATATAAAGTTAAGAAAGGTCAAAAAGTAACCTTTAATGTACAAACAATGCAAGATGAAGAATTAACAGCTGAAATTTATTCGGTAAGTAAAACTTTCGAAGACAATCCTAAAGCGGTACACGTACACGCAGAAATTGAGAATAAAAAAGGGATTCTTATTCCTGGAATGTATATTCAAGGAAAAATCCAAACAGAAAATACGAAAACTATGGCGTTGCCCGAAAGTGCCATAGTAAAAGAAGGCGATAGATTTTTCGTGTTTTCGGCGGAAAAAGAAAATGAAGACTGGAGTTTTATACCTATAGAAGTGCTATTAGGGGCAAAAGATGGTAATTGGATAGCAGTTCAATTTACTGAAGTACAAGATAAAACCACAAAATTTGCTTATAATAATGCGTATTATTTAATAGCTGAAATGAAAAAAGGCGAAACAGAACACGAACATTAATTATGCAAACAATAGAACAATTTTTAGAGTCAAAAGATATACGGGTTACGGCAATGCGTTTATTGATTTATAAGTTTCTTGCAAATAAACAAATAGCAGTAACATTAAGTGATATAGAAAATGCTTTTGAAAAAGCAGATAGAACCACATTGTACAGAACTATTAAAACATTTGAGGAAAAAGCGATAGTGCATCAAATAGACGATGGCACAGGAATTACTAAATATGCTCTGTGTGAAAACGGATGTAATTGCGAAATTGAAACTGATTTGCATCTACATTTCCATTGTAATAATTGCAATGAAACCGTTTGCTTAACAGAACATAAAATACCTCAAATAAAAGTACCAGATGGTTTTGTGTCAGAAAATGTAAACTTGGTTGTAAAAGGTATTTGCGATAAATGTAGTGGACAATAATTGCACTTCCATTGCACTGTTTTTAATTGCATTTTTGTAATCAAAGAATTAAGTAATTATGAAAAGTAAATTAGCGATAACAAGTTTGCTTACAGCAATTACAGCTTCATTATGTTGTATAACACCTGTTTTGGCTTTAATAGCAGGAACAAGCGGTGTAGCTTCAACAATTTCTTGGATAGAACCATTCAGACCTTATTTAATAGGACTAACCATATTAGTTCTTCTTTTTGCTTGGTATCAAAAATTGAAGCCAGAAAAAGAAATATACTGCGGCGAATGTGAAACGGATGAAAAACCAAAATTTATTCAATCAAAAACCTTTTTAGGATTTGTAACAGTATTCGCAATAGTGATGTTGGCTTTCCCGTATTATTCAGGAATGTTTTACCCAAACACAGAAAAGCAAATACTCGTAGTTAACAAATCTGATATTAAAACAGTTGAATTTAAAATCAGTGGAATGACTTGTGTGAGTTGCGAAGAACACATAAATCACGAAGTAAACAAACTCAACGGAATTGTTAACTCAAATTCCTCATACAAAAAGGGTAATGCAATTATTGAATTTGACAAAACTAAAACCAGTGAGATGGAAATTGAGAAAGCAATTAACACAACAGGTTATAAAGTAACCGACAAAAAATAAAACTAATGGAAATTATATTAAAATCAGAAATTACGTGCCCTAACTGTGGTCATAAAAAAGAAGAAGAAATGCCAACAAATGCTTGTCAATTCTTTTATGAATGTGAAACGTGCAAAACGGTTTTGAAACCAAAAGAAGGCGACTGTTGTGTGTTTTGCTCTTTTGGAACAGTTCCTTGTCCACCAATTCAAGAAAACAAAAGTTGTTGTTAGTCCGAAGAAAATATGAAAAAAAAGAAATTAAATTTAAGAGATATAAAATCAAATTCAAAAGAGCAACATAGTCAGGATGATGGTCACGATCATAGTGGCAATTCAAGTCAAATTAAAGCCTATATTCCAGCAATCATAAGTTTTACAATGCTAATTATTGGCATTGCTTTAGATTATTTTGATGTTGCATTTTTTAAAGATTGGTTGCGTATTGTATGGTATGGTATAGCATATTTGCCAGTAGGTCTTCCTGTAGTAAAAGAAGGATGGGAAAGTATTAAAAAAGGAGATGTGTTTACAGAGTTCTTTTTAATGTCCATTGCTACTATTGGTGCGTTTATTATTGGCGAATATCCTGAAGGTGTTGCAGTAATGTTGTTTTACGCAGTTGGGGAATTATTTCAAAATGCAGCTGTTAACAGAGCAAAAGGAAATATAAAAGCCTTACTTGATGTAAGACCAAATGAAGCTCTGGTATATCGCAACAATGATTATGTGTCTGTGAGTCCAGAAACGGTTGAAATTGGCGAAAAAGTGCAAGTTCGTTCGGGAGAAAAAATCCCTTTAGATGGTATTCTACTTTCCGAAAAAGGCTCATTTAACATAGCAGCATTAACAGGAGAAAGTAAACCTGATACGATTGCAAAAGGTGAAAAAGTTTTTGCAGGCAGCATTAATTTGGACGGTGTAATTGAAATAGAAACCACCAAAGAATTTAAAGACAGTTCCATTGCAAGAATTTTGGATATGGTACAGAACGCCACAGCTCGAAAATCTAAAACAGAATTATTCATTAGAAAATTTGCACGTATCTACACGCCAATAGTTGTGTTTTTAGCAATAGGTGTTACGTTTCTACCATACTTTTTTGTAGATGATTATGTCTTTAGAGATTGGTTATACAGAGCTTTAATTTTTCTTGTGATTTCTTGTCCTTGTGCCTTGGTTATTTCTATTCCTTTGGGTTATTTCGGAGGATTGGGTGCAGCTTCAAAAAACGGAATTTTATTTAAAGGAGCTTCGTTTTTAGATGCAATGACCAAAATAAACACCTTGGTAATGGATAAGACAGGAACGGTTACCAAAGGAGTTTTCAAAATCAAAGTAATCAAAGCTATTGGTTGGGACGAATCCGAATTTATGAAATACCTGATGGCTATGGAAGAACAATCCACACATCCTATTGCAAAAGCCATTTTAGAGTACAAAGCTGAAGGAGAAGATTTTAAAGCACAAGACGTTTCTGAAATTGCAGGTAAAGGTTTAAAAGGCGTTGTTAATGGTAAAACAGTTTTAGTAGGAAATAAAGCCTTAATGACTGCGAATAATATAAATGTTCCATCTGAAACGGAATCTATTGTAGAATCGATAGTATTAGTTGCAATCGATAATCAATTTGCAGGTTATGTAGTCATAGCAGATGAATTAAAGGAAGATGCAAAAGAAACTATTACAGCATTACACAAAGTAGGCATTAAAAATATTATGATGCTTTCCGGTGATAAAGATTCCATCACGCAACAAGTCGCTAAAGAGTTGAATATCGAAAATGCTAAAGGTGGTTTACTTCCAGAAGATAAATTAAACGAAGTTGAAATTTTAAAGAAAAATCCTGAAAACAAAATAGCCTTTATAGGTGATGGTATTAACGATGCACCTGTTTTAGCAGCAAGTA
This sequence comes from Flavobacteriaceae bacterium, assembly GCA_021739635.1. GTDB lineage: Bacteria > Bacteroidota > Bacteroidia > Flavobacteriales > Flavobacteriaceae > Yeosuana. The sequence goes on from JAIPBH010000002.1 coordinate 97,675, forward strand.
ACGTTGGTATTGCAATGGGTGGTTTAGGTAGTGATGTAGCTATTGAAACAGCAGACGTTATCATTCAAACCGACCAGCCTTCAAAAGTAGTTAGAGCCATTAAAATAAGTCGTTCTACAAGAAAAATTGTTTGGCAAAATATCATTTTAGCGTTTGGAGTTAAAGTTATTGTCTTGATATTAGGATCAGGTGGTTTAGCCACAATGTGGGAAGCTGTTTTTGCAGATGTAGGAGTAGCATTATTAGCAATTTTAAATGCAGTTCGATTGCAGAAAATGAAATGGGATTAAGCAGATTAATCAATTAAACTTCTGTTAAACAAAATCAATAGTTGTTAAAATTTTTTATACCTTTGCAAATAGATATGAAGCAATTTTTCCATAAAATAATGTCTTTAGCAATGGCTTTTGTAGTGTTATTCTCTACAATGTCATTTACTGTGAATATGCATTATTGCGGAGATACGTTAGTAGAAACTGCTATTTTTCATAAAGCCAAAGGGTGCGGAATGGAAATGGAAAAGCCTTCAACCGAAGGATGTTCTATTACCAAGAAAAATTGTTGTGATGATAAACAATTAGCAATTGAAGGTCAAGACGAATTACAATTGCAAGTTGACAAAATCACATTTGAACAACAAGTATTTTTAGCGTCATTTGTTTACACTTACATTAACCTTTTTGAAGGTTTAGAAAATAACGTTTCTACTTACGAAGAATATAAACCGCCACTCGTCATAAGGCAACTCTACAAGATTGACGAAACATACTTAATTTGATTTTTAAACAATAGACTTTTTTATCCTATGACTGCAATGTCGTAAGGATAATTCGCTGTATTCGGTGTTTTCTTAATACCGAATGAATTTTAAAATGATTGATAGTGAATTTGAATTATATTTTCTTTAGATGAAATAGAAAATATAAGCATAGCCAAAGTTACGGTTCTATTTTATATTGAAATATAAAGGAAATAGAAACTAATTCAATCGATTATTTTGAAGTTTATTAGGTATCAAACCAATGTCTAACTGTTTAATAATCAAAGCCAATGCTCAATAAAAGCATCAAATTTTTAATAGAAAACAAACTCGTAGCAGTTCTGCTACTCGTCCTTTTTGTAGGATGGGGAACGGTTAATGCACCTTTCAATAGGGATACTGGTTTCTTACCAAGTAATCCAGTTGCTGTAGATGCCATACCAGATATAGGCGAAAACCAACAAATCGTTTTTACCAAATGGGATGGTCGCTCACCACAAGATATAGAAGACCAAATTACCTATCCATTAACCACATCATTATTGGGTATTCCTGGAGTAAAAACCATTCGTAGTTCCTCTATGTTTGGCTTTTCAAGTATCTATATCATTTTTGAAGAGGATATAGAATTTTACTGGAGTAGAAGTCGTATTCTCGAAAAACTTAATTCCTTACCAAGTGGTTTATTGCCCGAAGGTGTTAATCCTGCTTTGGGTCCAGATGCAACAGGATTAGGACAAATATTTTGGTACACTTTAGAAGGTCGTGACGAAAAAGGAAATGTAACTGGTGGTTGGGATTTACAGGAATTACGAAGTATTCAAGATTACTACGTAAAATATGCTCTGTCCTCTGCAAGTGGTGTTTCTGAAGTCGCCTCTATCGGTGGTTATGTTCAAGAGTATCAAGTGGATGTCAATCCAGAATTGATGCGACAATACAATATCGGTTTAAATCAAGTCGTAAAAGCGGTTAAGGAAAGTAACAGGGATATTGGAGCACAAACTCTTGAAATTAACCAAGCCGAATATTTAGTGCGTGGTTTGGGGTATGTTAAATCTGTTTCAGACATCGAAAATGCAGTAGTCACTTCAGAAGATTATACTTCAATTAGGATAAAGGATATTGGTAAAGTTTCATTAGGTCCTGCAACAAGACGTGGTTTATTAGATAAAGAAGGTGCTGAAGTTGTTGGTGCGGTTGTGGTAGCTCGTTATGGCGCAAACCCAATGGAAGTTATCAATAATGTGAAAGAGAAGATTAATGAATTAAGTGCAGGCTTACCTTCAAAAGTATTAGCAGATGGAAGAACGTCCCAAATAACCATTGTGCCTTTTTATGACAGAACTGAACTCATACAGGAAACCCTTGGAACACTTAATGAAGCACTGACTTTAGAAATACTGATTACCATTTTGGTCATCATTGTAATGGTTTTTAATCTGCGTGCATCTATACTTATTTCAGGATTATTACCAGTGGCAGTGTTGATGGTGTTTATAGCCATGAAGCTCTTTGGTGTTGATGCTAATATTGTTGCTTTATCTGGTATTGCAATTGCAATTGGTACTATGGTCGATGTCGGCGTGATACTTTCAGAAAACATTATAAGGCATCTGGATGAGGATGATAAAAAACTACCCATAAACACCGTTGTTTATAATGCTACAGCCGAAGTTTCAGGAGCTATTGTTACAGCAGTTGCGACAACAATCATCAGTTTTATCCCTGTATTTACCTTGATAGGAGCCGAAGGCAAATTGTTTAGACCATTGGCATTTACAAAAACCTTTGCTTTAGTTGCAGCACTTGTTATTGCACTCTTTTTAATTCCACCATTCGCTGCTTCTATATTTAAAAAGGTTAACATCCGTAAAACAACGAATTACGCTTTAAACAGCTTGATGGTTGTTATTGGTCTTTTGATTATGATTTATGGCTATTGGATTGGAGGATTATTGATTGGTTTTGGCATTACTGCTGTTTGGTTTGCAGTGAAGCAACGAGAGGCATATAGTTTTTCGGTTGTGAATTTTAATTTTTTAATCACTAAAAATACCATCAATATTGTCTTATCAGCAGTAGCTATTGTTTTTCTATTAGCAGAATATTGGAGACCATTGGGCCTTGATAAAAGTATTTTTTTAAATCTGCTTTTTGTCAGTATTGTTTGTTTTGGACTGCTTGGCATTTTTGTTTTGTTTCAGAATTATTACGGTAAAATCTTAAAATGGGCATTAGAAAATCGATTGCTGTTCTTGACGATACCGACAACCTTGTTGATTTTTGGTTTTGTCATTATGAAAAACACAGGCAAAGAGTTTATGCCATCCTTAAATGAAGGTTCTTTTCTCTTAATGCCAACCTCGATGCCACATTCAGGTGTTGAAGAAAATAAACGCGTTTTACAGCAACTGGATATGGCGGTCGCCAGTATTCCAGAAATTGAAACTGTAGTTGGTAAAGCAGGACGTACAGAATCCGCATTAGACCCAGCACCTTTATCAATGTATGAAAATGTGATTCAATATAAATCAGAATATATGCTGAATGAAAATGGTGAACGTCAACGCTATAAAGTAAATGATGATGGTGAATATATATTAAAAAACGGAATGTCATTGCGAGCGGAACAGCGTGAAGCGTGGCAATCTCTTAAAGCAAAAGAACAACTCATTCCAGACGATGATGGCGAGTTCTACCGTAATTGGCGACCAGAAATACAGTCACCGGACGATATTTGGAATGAAATTGTAAAAGTTACCAAATTGCCAGGCGTAACCTCTGCACCAAAGCTACAACCTATTGAAACCCGATTGGTAATGCTTCAAACAGGAATGAGAGCACCTATGGGAATTAAAGTAAAAGGTCAAGACTTAAAGCAGATTGAAGCGTTTGGTGTGCAATTAGAAAACATCATCAAGGAAGCTGAAGGTGTTAAAAAAGAAGCTGTTTTTGCAGACCGTATTGTTGGTAAACCCTATTTGTTAATTGATATTGATAGAGAGAAAATTGCACGTTATGGCATTTCGATACAAGATGTTCAAGATGTATTAAAAGTAGCAGTTGGTGGTATGGTCTTAACCCAAACGGTAGAAGGTCGAGAGCGATATGGTGTACGAGTACGATACCCAAGAGAATTACGAGCAAACCCAACCGATTTAGAGCAAATATACGTGCCTGTTTCAAAAGGGAGTCCTGTGCCATTAAGTGAATTGGCAACTATTCGTTATGAACAAGGTCCACAGGTCATTAAAAGTGAAGATACCTTTTTAGTTGGCTATGTATTGTTCGATAAACTAGATGGTTTTGCCGAAGTCAATGTAGTTGAAAATGCACAAGCACTTATTCAACAAAAGATTGATTCAGGAGAACTCATAGTCCCAAAAGGCATCAGTTATAAATTCACTGGTACTTATGAAAATCAACTTCGTGCAGAAAAAACCTTGTCGGTTGTTGTGCCATTGGCATTACTCATAATTTTCTTGATTCTGTATTTCCAATTTCGTTCAGTTTCAACGTCATTAATGATTTTCACAGGAATTACTGTGGCGTTTGCTGGAGGTTTTATCATGATGTGGTTGTATGGTCAAGATTGGTTTTTGAATTTCAACTTCTTTGGAGAGAATTTAAGAGACTTGTTTAATATGAAAACCATCAATTTAAGTGTTGCCGTTTGGGTTGGATTTATTGCCTTGTTTGGTATCGCAACAGATGATGGAGTTGTTATGGCAACTTACTTAACACAAACTTTTGATAAAGAAACGCCAACAGACAAGAAAGGCATTCGTTTAGCAACTTTAGAAGCATCAGGAAAGCGAATCCGACCATGTTTAATGACTACAGTGACAACCGTTTTAGCATTACTTCCTGTATTAACATCAACAGGACGTGGTAGTGATATTATGATACCAATGGCAATCCCCATTTTTGGAGGTATGATTATCGATATCACATCTTATTTTATAGTTCCTGTTCTGTTTAGCTGGAAAAAGGAATTTCAACTTAAAAAGATAACAAAATGAAACATAGAAGTATATATATAAAATTCGTTTTGGCTCTTGGTTCTTGTTTCTTGGGTTTATTTGCAAATGCACAGCAATTAGAAACATTAATCAACGAAGCTGTAGAGAACAATCCAGAGATTCAAAAGTTCGAGTTGCAATATAAGAGAGCTTCCGAAAAAGTAAATGAAGTCAATACCATTCCCAATACCGAGTTAGGTGTAGGTTACTTTGTAAGTGAACCAGAAACACGAACAGGAGCACAACGTTTTAAAGTTTCGGCTAAACAAATGTTACCGTGGTTTGGGACTATTACTTCTAGAGAAAATTATGTGAGTTCATTAGCAGATGCTAAATACGAGGACATTGTTATTGCAAAACGAAAACTAATGGCTTCGGTATCACAATCCTATTATAATTTATACGCCAATAAAGCAAAGCAAGAGGTATTAACCGAAAACATCAAACTACTTGAAACTTACGAAACATTGGCATTAACATCGGTTGAGGTTGGTAAAGCATCGGCTGTAGACGTATTGCGTTTACAAATGCGCCAAAATGAAATGCAACAACTAAAAGACGTATTACAACAACAATTTTTAGCAGAACAAACTAATTTTAATAACCTATTGAATAGGGGTAATGATATTGTGGTCAATATGGTAGATAGTTTAATGATACCTTCAGAAGACTTTGATATTATTACTGAAAATTTAGCATTACATCCCGAATTGCTGAAATATGATAAACTTTATCAATCAGTAGAACAATCTGAATTATTGAATCAAAAAGAAAGCAGTCCCATGATTGGTTTCGGGTTAGATTATATCAATGTTGCTGAAAGACCAAATATGGATTTTAGTGATAACGGAAAGGATATTGTAATGCCAATGGTTTCGGTGTCTATACCAATTTTCAATAATAAATATAAGTCCCAAACTAAACAGAATAAGTTGGAACAGCAAGAAATTACTGCTCAAAAACAAGAACGTTTAAATGCATTGGAAACGCTTTTAGACAAAGCGATTAACGAACGCATTTCTGCAAGAATAAGTTATGCAACCCAAACGAAAAACTTAAAGCAAGCTAAAGATGCAGAAGACATTTTAATCAAAAACTATGAAACAGGAACGATTGATTTTAATGATGTTTTGGATATTCAAGAGTTGCAGCTAAAGTTTCAAATGAACCAAATAGAATCTGTGAAGACCTACTATGTGCAAAGTACAATCATTAATTATTTAATTCAGTAAAACAATGACACACACATATCACATACACGGAATGACCTGTAACGGTTGTCGTAGTCACGTAGAAGAAGCACTCTCTAAAGTGAAAGGCGTTTCAAAAGCAACAGTCGATTTAGATAAGGCAGAAGCTACAATCGAAATGGAATCACACATACCTATAGAAACATTTCAAGAAGCCTTAAAAAAAGATAGTGATAGATACACTATCCATAATCAAGGTGAACATCATCATCATCATACCAAAGGTAAAAAGGAAAAGCAACAAAAAGGGAAAGGCACAGGCACATTTTATTGTCCTATGCATTGCGAAGGCGATAAAACTTATGATAAACCAGGCGATTGTCCTGTTTGCGGAATGGATTTGGTGGAAGAACAAAATCTATCAGCAACTTCAAAGGAACAATGGACGTGTCCGATGCATCCAGAAATTGTAAAAGAAGAAGCAGGTTCGTGTCCTATTTGTGGGATGGATTTAGTGCCAATGGAAGCAGATAGTTCAGCAGAAGAAAAAACGTATAAAAAGCTATTAAAGAAATTTTGGATTGCCACAGCATTTACCTTGCCCATTTTCTTAATGGCTATGAGCGAAATGCTCAATAACAATCCGTTGTACGATATAATGGAACAGAAATATTGGAACTGGATTCAGTTTGCATTATCAATTCCAGTAGTGTTTTATGCCACTTGGATGTTCTTTGAACGTGCCTATAAAAGCATTAAGACTTGGAATCTCAATATGTTTACACTTATTGGGATTGGTGCAGGTGTGGCGTGGTCGTTTAGTGTTTTTGGTATGTTCTTTCCAGACGTATTTCCAAGTCAATTTAAAACAGAATCAGGTGCAGTTCACGTCTATTTTGAAGCAGCAACTGTGATTTTAACGTTAGTGCTTTTAGGTCAATTGTTAGAAGCTCGTGCACATAGTAAAACCAATTCGGCAGTAAAAGAACTGTTGAAATTAGCACCTAATAAAGCCATAAAAATAGTAGATGGTGAAGAAGTTGAAGTCAGTATTGACGAGATAGAACTTAATGATATTCTAAAAGTGAAACCAGGAGATAAAATTCCTGTAGATGGTATGATAACCGAAGGTGAAACAACCATTGACGAATCTATGATTACAGGTGAACCCATTCCTGTAAACAAATCTCAAGATGATAAAGTCAGTAGTGGAACAATTAATGGGAATCAAACCTTTTTAATGAAAGCCGAAAAGGTAGGAAGTGATACATTACTCTCGCAAATCATTCATATGGTTAATGATGCGAGTAGAAGTCGTGCACCTATTCAAAATTTAGCAGATAAAGTTTCAGGCTATTTTGTGCCAGTTGTAGTTCTTATTTCTATTATCACATTTATTGTATGGTCTATTTGGGGACCAGAACCAGTTTATGTGTATGCGTTTGTCAATGCAATTGCAGTACTAATCATTGCTTGTCCTTGTGCTTTAGGTTTAGCAACACCAATGTCTGTAATGGTTGGTGTGGGTAAAGGTGCTCAAAATGGTGTATTGATTAAAAATGCTGAAGCTCTTGAAAAAATGGATAAGGTAAATACGCTTATCGTTGACAAGACAGGAACAATTACCGAAGGAAAACCAACAGTTGAAACCGTTGGAGCTTTTAATGATGCTTTAAGCGAAAAAGAAGTGTTACAATACATCGTGTCATTAAATACAAATAGCGAACATCCTTTGGCAGAAGCGACAGTTAAATATGGCAAAGAACACAACGCAGAAATTTTAAAGTCCGAAGATTTTAGTGCTGTTACAGGAAAAGGTGTTGAAGCTAAAATTGATGGAAAAAATGTAGCATTAGGTAATCCTAAAATGATGGAATATGCTAAAGCGGATATTACTTCTAAAATGAAAGACGAAGCTAAATCTTACCAAGAACAGGGTAAAACAGTTTCTTATTTGTCAATAGATGAAACCGTCGTTGGATATGTAGTTATAGGCGATAAGATAAAAGAAACAAGTGCTAAAGCCATTAAAGCACTTCAGGATAAAGGGATTGATGTTATAATGCTTACAGGTGATAATCACGATACAGCACAAGCAGTAGCATCTGAATTAAATCTGGCAGATTTTAAAGCCAGTATGTTACCAGAGGACAAACTTAAAGAAGTAGAAAAATTACAAGAAAACGGAAAAGTAGTTGCTATGGCAGGTGATGGTATTAACGATGCGCCAGCATTGGCTAAAAGTGATGTTGGTATTGCTATGGGAACAGGAACAGATGTAGCAATTGAAAGCGCAATGATAACGCTGGTAAAAGGTGATTTACACGGCATTGTAAAAGCAAAAAATTTAAGTAATGCTGTAATGAAGAACATTAAGCAAAACCTATTTTTTGCACTCATCTACAACACTTTAGGTGTACCTATTGCAGCAGGTGTTTTGTTTCCATTCTTCGGAATACTACTCTCGCCAATGATAGCAGCTTTAGCAATGAGTTTTAGCTCTGTTTCGGTAATAGGTAACGCACTACGATTAAGAGCAAAAAACATTTAATTATATGCAGAAAACAGTTTTCAAAATATCAAAAATGGATTGTCCTTCTGAAGAAAATCTAATCAAGATGAAGCTATCTGATATAGATAGTATCAATCAACTTGATTTTAATTTAGAAGAAAGAATCTTAACATTATATCATAATGCTGATGTGAATATAATCAGTAATTCTATAAAAGAATTAAAACTTAATGAAACATTAATCAGTTCAGAAGAAACAGACACAATCATTACTGAATCTACGAGGAGTCAATCCAAACTGTTGTGGACAATTCTTATTATCAATTTTGCATTTTTTATTATTGAAATGAGTACAGGTATCATCTCAAAATCAATGGGTTTGGTAGCTGATAGTTTAGATATGTTGGCAGATTCATTTGTTTATGGATTGAGTTTAATAGCGGTTGGTGGTACAGTTTTAAAAAAGAAACGTATTGCAAAATATGCAGGCTATTTTCAGATAGTACTTGCCACAATAGGTATTGTTGAGGTTATCCGAAGATTTTTAGGATTTGAGACATTACCTGTATTCTCAACAATGATTATCGTTTCAATATTTGCTTTAATAGCTAATGGTATCTGTCTTTATTTATTACAAAAATCAAAAAGTAATGAAGCGCATATGCGTGCAAGTATGATTTTCACATCAAACGATATTATAATAAATCTCGGAGTAATTGTAGCAGGTGTTTTAGTTCATTGGCTAAATACTGGATTACCAGATTTAATCATAGGAATAATAGTTTTTGGTTTAGTTATACAAGGAGCATTCAGAATATTAAAATTAAGTAAATAAAAAAATGTAAAATGAAAAAATATATAGTTTATATCGGAATATTGGCTGTAGGGCTACTTTTAGGTTGGGTAATTTTTGGTAAATCATCAAATCAAGAAACAGAACAAAACCACGATGCGGTTGCAGCAACCAATCAAATGTGGACGTGTTCTATGCATCCACAAATTATGCAACCAGAGCCAGGCGATTGTCCCATTTGTGGGATGGATTTAATTCCTGCCGAAAGTGGAAGTGATGGCCTGTTAGCAGACCAATTCAAGTTAACTGAAAATGCGATAGCATTAGCCAATATCCAAACAACCATAGTCGGTAATGGAAATGTTGATGGCAACACAATTAAATTATCTGGTAAAATTGCTGAAAATGAAGAAGCTAATGCAGTACAAGTAAGTTATTTTTCGGGTAGGATAGAACGTTTGAATATCAGTTTTACAGGAGAAGAAGTTCGTAAAGGTCAATTATTGGCAACCATTTATTCGCCAGAACTCTATGCAGCACAACAAGAATTAATCACAGCAGCTTCTTTAAAAGAATCTCAACCTGCTTTATACAAAGCAGTCCGTAATAAATTGAAATTATGGAAACTCTCTGAAAATCAAATCAACCAGATTGAAGAAACAGGAAAAGTAAAAGAAAACTTTCCTGTTTATGCAACCGTTTCGGGTACTGTTACAGAAAAATTGGTAGAGCAAGGCGATTACATCAAACAAGGACAACCCTTATTAAAAATTGCCAATCTCAACACAGTTTGGGGAAACTTTGATGTGTATGAAAATCAGATTGACCGCTTTAAAAAAGGACAGGAAGTGATTATAACAACCAATGCCTATCCTAATAAAGAGTTTAAAGGTAAAGTTGATTTCATTGACCCAGTTTTAAACACGAAAACAAGAACTGTAACATTGCGTGTGGTACTAAATAATGAAGATGATGTATTTAAACCAGGAATGTTTGTAACCGCAAATATTGAAGGCAGTACGACTAAAAATGACGAAGTATTAACAATTCCTGCATCTGCTGTTATGTGGACAGGTGAACGTTCTGTAGTGTATCTCAAAACAAATCCAGACCAACCTATTTTTGAAATGCGTGAAATTAAATTAGGCAATCAAATCGGTAATGAATATGAAGTTGTAGAAGGTTTATTTGTTGGAAATGAAATAGTGACTAACGGCACATTTACGGTTGATGCAGCAGCACAATTACAAGGCAAAAAGTCTATGATGAATAAAGATGGTGGTAAAGTAATGACTGGACACGAAAGTCATTTAGGTATGGATAACAATGCATCTAACAAAGAAAATGACCACACTAATATGAATGAGCGTTTGGAAGTATCAGCGAAATTTCAAGAGCAGTTAAAAGCTGTTTTCAATGAGTATATCAATTTAAAAGATGCTTTGGTAAAAGAAGATTCAAAAAGTACTTCAGCAAACGCAACAACTTTATTAAATAAATTGAGCAAAGTAGATATGAAATTGTTGTCAGATAATAAGGCTCATAACCATTGGATGTCATTAGAAAAAGAAATAAAATCTTCTGCAACTTCAATTTCTGAAACGCCCAATATAAAAGCACAAAGAGACCATTTCAAGCATTTATCATCACACCTAATCAATGCTTTACAATTGTTTGGTGTAAATGAAAAAGTCTATGTGGAATTTTGTCCAATGGCAGATAACAACAAAGGTGCATATTGGTTGAGCAAAGAAGAAAAAGTAATCAATCCATATTTTGGCGAAGCAATGCTAACCTGTGGTGAAGTAAAACAAGTAATAGAATAATAAATCAAGTAATAACAATTAAATTTTAAACAATGAAGAAAATAATTTTAAGTGTAGCTGTAATAGCAGCATTAGGTTTAACAAGTTGTAAAAACGAAACCAAAACAGAAACAGACACTACAACTATTGAAATGTCCAATGATATGGCAATGACAGACCTGTCTTTTGGTGTAAGAGGAAATTGCGGTATGTGTAAAAGTACCATAGAAAAGGCAGCTAACAGTGTTGAAGGTGTTGCAAGTGCTAATTGGGATGTCGATAAAAAGAAGATTGATGTGTCTTTTGATGATACAAAAACCGATGCAATGGCAATCCATAAAGCAATCGCATCTTCAGGTTATGATACCGAAAAAGTAGCAGGTGACGAAGAAGCATATGAGGATTTACCAGGTTGTTGTAAATACGACCACGAAATGATGATGAATCAATCGGGTGAAATGAAGTCAGAAGACCATTCAAATCACGACCATTAAACAAAAATGAAAGAGTCTTTTTCGGAAGGCTCTTTTTTATTTATTAAAATTAATTAAAACATTAATAATCCGTGAGCAGGTAATAAGGTGTTCGTCAGTCGTTCCATTTTGTTCCATAAAACATATCTGCAAGCCACTTTTCAGTTTCAAGTGTCATTGCGAACGCAGTGAAGCAATCTCATAATCAACCACATTCTTTCAGTCAAATGGCTTGCATATACCATAAATAGCACCACTGCGGCGAAACGTCCTCGTTGGCACTATTTATTTGTTTTATTACACACATTCTCTCCTTCCTCACCCGCAGCTACTCTTGTACCCAAACCCAATAAGGTTTCGCTTCGCGAGTTTTTTTATTGGGTACAACCGCTGCTTCACTTTATGCGAGCCTGCGGGTCGCTTCGGGCAAAACCCACAGTAAATCCGCTTTCATTTCAAATTTGAATCTTTCATTTTAATGTCACGCTCCATTAATATTCCGAACATATAAAACTGTGGGTCTGCGGGTGTCACATTTTTTGAACCTCTCAAGTTTGCAAATAAGATAGCTTCATCCTCGCGAAAGTGGGGACCTTATTTTTCTAAATATCACTTTTGCTATTTTCATATTTTCGCATTCAAAAGCTATCCTATTTTGCAAGGTGTACACAAGAGCAACTCATTCAGTCAGCAAATTCCATCCAACGCTTAATAGTTTTGACATTCCGGGTTTGCCTTTATTTTGTTTTGAAGTTTATCATTTCCTCAAAATCCTATAATTCCTCAAATTCTATTTTTTCAATATAAGATGCAAACCCAAAATGAAAACTATTCCCAAGCCTTCCATTGGCCTCCTTCAATCCTTGCACTTGCCTAAACTTGAATATTCCGAACTATCCATAAAAATCCATCTGGGTACAAAGTAAAAATCAAAAAATGCGCCACCCTTGCGGTAAACCGTAGGTGTGGTACGCCCTTTTGCAGAAATATGCAACGGGCTATTTACCACACCACCCTCGCTCATCTCGCAGCCGGCTCGCGCCTTTTAGATTACCTGCTAAAAACTTTCATAATCAAAAAAAATAGCCCTCTATGAAGAAGGCTAAACATTATTCTTGTTATTAAATTAAATTTATTCTACAGTGGCTGTGGGTGCATTGGTTTTAACCGAAGCAATACCGTTCTCCATACCAGAAGTGGATTCATACATTTCACTTGTACCAATGACTTGACCGTTACTAGCTTTTAAATTGAAATAATGCTTTCCATTGCTTGATTTTTTTCTGTCATACTTACTGTCATCTTTCGAATTTGTCCGAACAGATTCAATACCGTTCATACAACCAGTTTTTGCTGAATAACCTTCACTTGCCAATATGGTTTGACCATTGTTAGCTTTTAACCTAAATCGAAACTCACTTCGAGCATCATGATATACTTCAAATTTTGCCATAATTTTTTGTTTTAAATTTTTTAAATATAAGAAAAAAATAAAACAAAGTTAAATGGCTCCCATAAGCCACCGCATTCATCCTATAAAGTTCAAGCCCTACGGGTTTTGTAAAAAATTTTGCTTGCATTTTTATATCACATGTTCCAGTGCCATTTTGTAAAGCAATATTTTTCACAAAAAACTTGACAGGATGGCCACGCCATTAATAACGGTGCTTTCTTTTTTCTTTTTCTTTTGAAAAAACAATGGTTGTTTTTTGTCTTTATCCAATTGAAGTATGGAAAGATAATGGAATAAAACCTCCAATGGAGCCATTGCCGAACTTCGACTACTGAAAATAAGTGATAGAGTTGGAAATGAATAATGGTGAAAATAAAAACTCAAACAAAAAGCAAAGGTACAGGCGTGCGGATGCGAGAGCCACAAGGGTTCGCTTCGCCTGTTGAAAAAAATCTCCACCCTCACTTTTTCCTTTTTATTACAATTATTCTTTAATTGATACTGTCCACTGCCACTGAAAACTACGGACTATAACCGGGTAGTATTTTTTCCACAGCCCTTGCACCAATCGCACCGTCCTGTAAAAAAGGCATTATGTTTAAGTTATTATTTAGAGCCCGTTTAGGTAGCCTGTGGTTACTGGCGGGCATACGTACATCAGGTAGCCCATTCCATGTGTATGTGCATTACGTTGGCTTTAAAGAGTACACGTTGCGCATCTTTTGGTTCGAGTGCTGTCTTTCAGAGCTTCCTTTTTAGGAGGCTCTTTTTTTTGCTCGCTTCTGAAGAAAACAAGATGAAAACAAAACTAAAAGGAATGATTAAATCCATCAAAACCCTCGGATTGAATAGCTGTCATTATATGGATTGAAAAAAATAATCAGATTTGTCATAATCTCTTCCCCTGATTAAAAGAAAGCAAATTTGCGATTCTTAATCCTGACGCTACAGCAAAATAAAGCAAATGAACGCAACAATTTACCTAAACCTATGACTGCATGATATTTGCCATACATTTAATCGGAAGGTATTGCTTCGGGCCAAAGCCGTACCAAGTCCAAACAAAAAATTGTTTCATTTAAATTATTAGAAAAAATGGGTAAAATTGCTCAAGGTATTTTAGGAGGGCTTTCAGGTAAGGTTGGAAACATTATCGGTGGAAGCTGGAAAGGTATTGACTACATTAGAATTAAACCTTCTAGTGTGGCAAATCCAAGAACTGTAGGACAGGTAAATCAAAGAACGAAGTTTACCGCTACTTTAGAATTTATTCAGGCTATAAAGCCTTTTATCCAGAAAGGATACAAGTTTTTAGCTGTGAAGAAAACTGCATTTAATGCAGCAATGTCTTATGTGTTGAACAATGCGATTACAGGCGTGGAACCCAACTTTGAGGTGGATTACGCAAATGCATTGGTGAGTAGAGGAGGTCTGTCCGGTGCGCTAAACCCCACTGTTGACCTTTCAGTTCCTGGGGAAGTCACTTTTAACTGGGATGACAACTCTATGGAAGGTAATGCGAATGCCACCGATAGAGCGATGGTGTTAGTCTACAATCCTTCTAAAAAGGAATCCATGTCTAGCACAGAAGGAGCAGCTAGAACAGTCGGAACGCAAACGGTTCCAATTCCAACCACCTACGCAGGAGACACGGTAGAGCTTTTTATAGCCTTTACTGCTGCTGATGGTACACAATTGTCAAACAGTACTTATTTAGGCTCTGGAATAGCTAATTAAGGCTTGGTGTTTTATTTTGGAAACCGCTCAACTTGGGCGGTTTTTTTTATGCTATATTTGTATTAATAGCAATCAAATATTTTGTTTTTACTTGTTACAAATGTTCCCTTTTTTATCAATTTTTGTATCCTATTTGTTGCCCAAAGGCTATCACCCCAATGGATTCAAGGGTAGTTAGATATTGTATCGGAAAATAGTTTAATTAATTGAATATCAATATATTATAATTATTTATTTTAAATTTAATTAATATTATCTCTTATGGAAAAGCGTATACTGTTATGTTAGCTTTAAGAGATTTAATAGGTGAGAAGCAAGTAAATCATGTTTTAAAAACGATTACAGAGGCACATCGTGACATTAATAAGTTAGAAGCAAACTCTATTGAATTTTTAGATGAACTTTATAAAGTAACCCCAAAAGAATATCACACATTAATTGATGATTGGTTTAAAAAGGTTATCACGTATGATTTGGGAATTGAAGAATGCTCTTATAAAGCATTAGCAAACGGAACTTACGAAATTTCTGTAAAAATAAAAGCTAAACGTTTTGAAACGTTAGATAATGGAGAAATCAAACAAATAACTATTAACGAACCCATTAAAATTGGTGTGCTTACGATGCATCCATCAAATGTGAAAGACAATAGTTAAATTCTTTATTATCAGTAAAATACAATCAATAAAGAAGAAACAGAAATCAAAATAATTGTAAATAAATTACCTAAATATATTTCTGTAGATCCTTTCGGAACACGGTCTGATGAAAATTCTGTAGATAATACATTTAGGTTTTAATAAAACTACAATTAGAATATTAAATTAAATAAGGGTATGAAAATGTAATATGCTTTGCTCGAAGCGACGATATGAGCGTAGTGGAAATGTGTGTGGAAGTGACACTTAACCCTTAAATCTTACGTTCCTGTACTTTTTCTTTTGACATTGAAAAGTATTTCGTTGTTTTGTTCTAGACATGCATCCATGAATGTACACACAAAATAAAAATACCCAGTTTTCTTTGTATTGGAAATGCCAGATTTCAGGTTGGAGTTTGGTTTCTCTTTATTGGGCTTATGTTGTGTTTACTCGAGACCATTATGGGTATTTTTTAACTTTTCTTAATTACATTCTTGATATTTTAATCGGCATAATATTAACACATGGCTATCGATTCATTGCTTTGAAGTTAAAATGGAACTCACTTAGCCTGCCTCAATTATTTCGAAAAATTCTACTTTCAATAATTCTTTTAGCATTGTTATACATGTTAATTGTAAATATAAAATGGTATTTCTTTTGGCAATTTATAGGGGGTAAAGAAATTGATTTATGGAATTCATTAATATATTGGGATCCTGTTCTTCTCACAGGTTTGCGATTAATGTCTATATGGATTTTGGCCTATCATTTATATCACTATTACCAAAATAAAATTGAAACTACCCAGCAAAACGCTGAGCTTTTAGTAATTGCAAAGCAAGCTCAGCTAGATAATTTATCAGCCCAGTTAAATCCGCATTTTTTATTTAACTCTTTAAATTCTATCAAATCTTTAGTCATAGAAAACCCTGAAACAGCAAGAAGAGCTATTGATTTGCTATCGGATTTATTACGATCGTCTTTGTATGAAAAAGACAAAGATTTGATTACGATAAAAGATGAATTAGCTTTAGTAAAAGATTATATAGAATTGGAGAAAATGCGTTTTGAAGAACGTTTACAGTTAGAAGTTACAGTTGATAAATCACTTGAGACTTTTAAAATTCCAACATTAAGCATTCAGTTATTGGTAGAAAACGCGATTAAACACGGCATTGATTCAAAAATTGAAGGAGGAATTGTTTCTATAACCATTAAAAAGGAGGAAGGTTTTGTTTCAATACAAGTGCTAAATCCAGGGAGATTATCTTTAAACAAGAAAAGTAAGGGGCTTGGGATTAAAAACCTTCATGAAAGATTAAAAATCCAATACAATAGCAAGGCATCATTTAAATTAACAACCCTTAACAATGATATAGTTGAAGCAAAAATTCTAATCCCATTTACTGCTAATGAAAACATTTAAAACAATCATTATTGATGATGAACGTTTGGCTCGAGAAGAAGTAAAACGTGCTTTGAAAGGGTATCCAGAGTTCGAAATTATTGGAGAAGCAAGTCATGTAGATGAAGCTAAGGAGATGATTGAAAGTGCTTTGCCTGATATAATATTTCTAGACATTCATATGCCAGGTAAATCTGGATTTGATTTGCTAGAAGAGCTTGCAACAGTTCCAGAAGTTGTGTTTACAACTGCTTATGATCAATATGCTGTAAAAGCATTTGAATTGAATGCCTTGGATTATTTAGTAAAACCTTTGCGTGAAGAACGTTTTGCTAAAACCATTGAAAAAGTTAAAGCAGAGTTAGCAAAAAAGGAAGATACAAAAAAAGATGTCTTACCCATGCATCGAAAAATATTTATCAAGGATGGAGAAAAGTGTCATTTTATTCCCTTGTCGGACATTCATTTTATAGAGTCTTTAGATAATTATGCACGCCTATATTTTGGCAATCAAAAAGCAATGATAAAACGCTCTTTAAATCTATTGGAAGAAAAGTTAGACCCAACCGTTTTTTTTAGAACCAATAGAAGTCAAATCATCAATACACATTACATAAAAGAAATTCACCCACATTTTAATAATAAGCTTCATATTACATTAACTACTGGTGAAACGATAGAGGTATCAAGCCGACAATCAGTGAAGTTTAAAAACTGGAATAGCCTATAAGTGCGTCATCGTATAAATTAGTTATACGCTCATCTGTGTTTATCTTCACTCCTGTACTTTCTCTTTTTACATTTTAAAAATTTTCATTGCTTTGTTTCATCAATAAGAAAAACCTAATTTTAAAAATTACATTTATGAGACATTTTGATATAACATATTACTTACTTAAATATATATATGCAGTAGTAGTTTCACTTTTTTATCATTTTGATAACGTTACTTCTATAATGATAAATAAAATTAATTTCAATGATTATGAGATTTCACAATTCTATTCTTGTGCTAATGATACATTAACAGTTACAGAAAAACCAACAATAAATGATTATGAAATTGGGGAACAATGGACTTGGGATTGGAGACGTTCTGTTAACGGTGAAGTTCGTGCTCAAGGAGAGGACAATCAAGAGGTTGTCAAATTTAATAATAGCTTAGGCATTTATAATGGTAATGACACCATTCAAATTAAAGCTATTCTAAATGAGAAGCCTAGTAAAACACCTCGTTATGATTGGCCTTTAAAAGTAGGTAAAAAGTGGACCTATGAGCAGACTTGGGAAAATAATGAAGGAACAAAAGGGAAAACTAGTCAAGATGTAGAAATAGTATCTTTTGACGAGGTTACAGTTACTGCAGGAAAATTTATTGCTTATAAAATAGAATACAAAGGAAGAATTTCAAATTCAAGAGGATTTGATGGGAAACTGGTAGATATTTGGTGGTATGCACCCGCTATTAAAACATATATAAAACATACTCAGGATGATGGAGAAGGGCTTTATATAAACGAATTAATTAAGTATTCAAACCCAAATAAGGAGTAATACTTATTGCTCTATCTAACTTTTTAAAGAGAGGAATATGAATAAATTACTAGTTGTATTGTTTCTAATTTTTAGCAATCTTGCAGTTGTTGGCCAATCTCTGAAATTTGAAAAAGTAGATTTGTCAGACACAACAACTTTAGTTACAGAAATGAAAAAACTCGCTAAAGACTATTTGCATCAATATGAATTAAAAAATCTGGAAATTGAGTCACAAGACCTTTTCGGGATTCAAATATTGGCTGGTAATTTTGAAGCCTCCATAAAAACGATTTATTTATTAAGAAAAGTCTCAGAAGTTAAAGAGGAGCATCCATCATACATCCAATATGAAATTTTTTCAGAAGCAAAAGTCAAGCAATTAAAATCAGGTATCGCTTTTAAGGATTCATACCAATCTCTTTTTAGAAATTATTTAATGAATTGTGATGATAAAAAAGCGTACACAGCTAATTTTATTTTTACTACTTACGACGCTGTGGCTCAATTTACCAATCATTTTGAGAGCAATTATAAAAACGTTTCTGGTACATCTATATCCTTTGGTGAAGCCTTAACACTCTTACAATCCTATTTTTTATATCATATCTATTCTGTGGCTGAACCTATTGCTTTTAAAGAGATTAAGCTTGATGATAGCCGAAGATATCTTACCAAAGAAGAACTCATAATATCGCCAAGAGACGGAGCTGAAATCTCTGTTATTACAGTTAGAAAAAGAAATGTAGTACCAATGCCTGCTGTTTTACTTTTTACGATTTATGCAGATGCATCAAATTATGATCAGGCATTATTAGCAGCATCAAAAGGATATGTAGGAGTTGTGGCAACCTCCAGAGGGAAAAGATTTAGCAAAAACGCTATTGAGCCCTATAAATACGAGTATAAGGATGTGTATGTTGTAATAGACTGGATTAGCCAACAACCATGGTGCAATGCTAAAATAGGTATGTATGGGGGGAGTTATAATGGGTTTTCACAGTGGTCTTCCACGAAAGAAAAGGTACATCCTGCTTTAAAAACAATTGTGCCTTCAGTTTCTGCGGCTCCTGGAATAGATGTTCCTATGGAAAACAATATTTTCTATAATTTTTCTTATAAATGGATACCCTATGTAACGAACAATAAGTTTCTAGATAATGCTGCTAATTTTGATGGCGACAGATGGAGCAATCTTGAAAATAAGTGGTTCGAATCTGGAAAACCCTTTAACAAAATGGATTCCATAGATGGAACGCCTAATAAATTATTTCAAGAATGGGTGAGTCATCCTTCTTATGATAGTTACTGGCAAAGCATGATTCCGTATAAAGATGACTTCGCTCATATTGACATTCCCATTCTTACTACTACCGGTTATTACGACGATGGACAAAGGGGAGCCATGTATTATTATTTAGAACATTTAAAATATAATCCGAAAGCAGAACATTATTTACTTATTGGACCTTACGACCATTGGGGCGCACAGTCTAGATCTAATGCTAATTTGCGAGGCTATCAAATTGATTCAGTGGCAACCATCAATATACAACAAGGGTTGGTGTTTGATTGGTTTGATTACATCTTAAAAGGAAAAGAAAAGCCGTCCGTCCTAAAAGACAAAGTAAACTTTCAAGTGATGGGTACCAATACTTGGATGCACAAATCGAGTTTAAATGCCATGACAAATGATACATTAAAATTCTATTTAAATGACACTAAAACAGATCAATTTTATACTTTAAACACGAAAGAAAATCAGTCAAAAATAGAATTAAATGTTGATTTTAAAGACAGAGATAGCATGAATAATGCAGATTACTATCCTTGGCCTTTAGAGCGAAAAGAAATCAATTTAAAAGATGGGTTGATTTTTAAATCTGATGCATTAAAGGAAGATATTATTATAAATGGTTCTTTTTTAGGTAATCTTGAATTTTCAATAAATAAAAAGGATATTGATTACTCAGTGATTCTATACGAACTAACTCCTGAAAACACTTATTTTCATTTGAGCTATTTTATTGGTAGAGCTAGTTTTGAAAAAGGCAAAGAGCATAGGGTTTTATTGACACCAGACACATTCACAAAAATTTCTTTTAATAATACAAGAATCATTAGTAAAAAACTTCAAAAAGGAAGTCGTATAGTTATTGTCATCAACGCAAATAAAAATCCTTATGGGCAAATTAATTATGGTACTGGAAAAGATGTTAGTGCGGAAAGTCTAAAAGATGCTACAATTCCTTTAAAACTTATTCTATCAGGGAAGAGTAGTCTTTCTTTACCAGTTTGGAATGCTGCAAAATAGTTGTTAGCACTTTTGTTCAATTGAGAAGTTAGTATGCACGGAAGCTATTCTAGAATTAAGTAAATTACGTTTGGTTTATTTTGCATTCATTAACTTGTCAATATTAATATCAGTCAAGTTTTGCAAGTTTCTTGTTATTTTTTCAATTTCCCAGTTCCACCATTTAAGTTCCAAAAGTTTTAAAATTATATTTTCTGAAAATCGCTTTTTGATTTCTTTTGCAGGGTTTCCACCAACAATAGAATATGGTTCAACGTCTTTAATTACAGTTGCATTTGTAGCAATAATCGCCCCGTCGCCAATTGTTACACCAGCCCTAATTGTAGCATTGTAACCAATCCAAACATCGTTACCAATAGTTATATCCCCTTTTTGAGGATAGGTTTTTCCATCCATTGCATTCTCCCATCCATTTCCAAAAATTGCAAATGGGTAAGTTGATAAACTTTTAGTGAGATGGTTTGCTCTATTCATAATAAATTTTACATCAGAAGCTATCATACAAAATTTGCCAATTACTAATTTGTCTCCAACAAAGTCAAAATGATATTTTACATTCTTTTCGAAATTTTCTACATTTTCAAAATCATCATAATACGTATAATCCCCAATAATAATATTTGGGTTTTTGACAATATTTTTCAAAAAACAGAGTCTCTCATATTTATCTAGTGGAAATTTTTGGTTTTTATCAGGTCCTATCATTGGTTATGTTTTATTAGTTCATCAAAGTGCTTTATAAAGTCTCTTTATACTTCTTTTACTTTTAGTTATTTAATTTAAAGATGACTTTTTATATATTACTGGCATTTGTCCTTTCCATTTATCCCATAATTCACCATCGCTAATTAGTTTTGCCATAAAATGGGCAACATTTACACGACTGATTTTTCCAGCATTAAAAATGGCACTTCTAGTAGGAGATGGGTGAATTGTATAATCGGTTACTTCTTCCTGATTAATTAAGCCATCTGGTCTAACAGCAGCCCATTCAATGAATTGATTATTTTGGCCAATCTTTGTGCGTAAAAAATCAGCAGCTGTTTCATTATCCACATTTGGAGGCAATATTAAACGAAGAAGACCAATGACACATTTTTGGGCAAACGATATAGGCTCTTTTAAATCACGATTGCAATTACCCGTGGTGTTCATTAAAACAAACTTAACACGTCTTTCAGGTTTATTAGATTCAATAGCATTACAAATTCTACGAGTAGCATCTGTCACAAGTTTTCTAGGTTGCCCATAGATTCCTTTCCAACTCAAATTATGTCCTAGACATGATGCAACTGCATGACAGTCAAGAGTCAGTTCCATCATTTCGTTATCAGTCAAATATAAAAGACTTGCAGAAATAATTTTTACACGTTCATTACTTTTCCAAGATTCTGGCAATTTCTCAGGAGCTCTTACAACTACCTTAACCTTATGTCCTTGAATTAGAAGTTGCTCTACTAGTTTCATTCCTGTTGCTCCACTTGCACCTACTACTAAAATTGTCATATTATTTATTTTAAGGTTCTTTAAAAAGAGATTGATTCTTAAACAACGGCATTTACATTTCTTATGCTAAACACTTGCTTATCTAAAATTTTCTTAAAAAGCTCATCTAGGCCTATCCCAACGGCATGTGACACAATGCTATGTAAAACGATATTAAGAAATATCATATATTATAAAATTATGGAGCTTTATAGTATAGTCTCGCGTTACTTCAGTTTCTAGTACAATTATTTATGTTTCAACTTTTGTTTTATTGTTTCTAAATTTTTCTGAAATAATTCGAGATTTCTATCCTCATTTGCGACAGCAATATCAACTGCTCGTTGATAGTTCTTATGGGAATCTTCTAAATCTCCATTTATCATTAATAATTCTCCATAACTATCAAATGCATTTGCAGAGTTTGGATAGAGAATTGCATTGGCTCTCAAAATCGATTCTGCTAGTTTTGGTTTTTTGTATGTTATTAAATAGTCGTAACCTAGATTATTGATATCTCCTTCGTTAAACAAATTAGCTTCTTGACATTTTTTTAATTTTTCAAAAATTATGTCGTCGGTTTCTCCAACTGTGTAGTGGTCAAGTTGGTTGCTTAAATCCGTAAACAACTGGGTATATT
This sequence comes from Flavobacteriaceae bacterium, assembly GCA_021739635.1. Lineage (GTDB taxonomy): Bacteria > Bacteroidota > Bacteroidia > Flavobacteriales > Flavobacteriaceae > Yeosuana. Next base: position 120,444 of record JAIPBH010000002.1, read on the forward strand.
TTTTATTTCTTTTTTCTTTGTAAGCTTCCGCGGCATCTTGGGCTAAGTCAAGTGTTTTATTATAAGTGTCTTCAACAGTTGTTGCTAAATCTGGAATTACTCCAACACCTTCCCAATTAGTTTTAGTGATTGGATTAATTGCTTTTCCTGTTGGAATAAAAACACTCAAATTTTCATTGATTCTCATACTAAGTCCGGGATTTGCACCTCCTCCGGTGGTTTGCCCTACTATAGTTGCCCTTTTTTGAGTTTGCATATTATATGAGAATTCTTCTGCTCCAGAGAAAGTTCTTTCGCTTGTCATAATAAATAAAGGAACATCGTATATTTTAAGTCCTCCAACTTCATCTAATGTCCAAAATTCTTGTATTTTGTTTTCTTCTCTCCAATAAAGACTATTCAAAAGTAATTTTTGATTAAAGAAATAACTGCATAAGTACTGAACCATGCTGGGACTACCTCCTCCATTTTTGCTTAAGTCGATGATGATGGCATCCGTTCTTGACACTAATTTCATATAAGCATCTGCGATTTCCTTCCCACTCTCTAATCCCGCAAACCCTCTTAAGTCTATATAACCTACATTTCCATCCAAAATTTTAACAGATTTGAATCCTGCATTTCCCTCTCTTGATCTGTCAATTCGAGCAAGATGCTCTTCAAACATTCTTTCCTGAGATTTTTCTGGAGTCACATATGGTTGATTAGACCATATACGCATATGTTTGTCCTTATTAATGGCTTGTACTGACTTCGTCAAGGCTACTGCCAAAGTTTCATCATTTTCAAACTGATCAAAATAGCCATCTAACAATTGAGCCTTTAAATGCTCTTTAGTCAACTTAGCAACTTCAGGAAATACATAAAAATCATTCATTAATTGCGAGATGCTTTGAATAACCTTTTCCTGATATTCTTTAGTATATGATGTTTCCTGTGCTTTGCATAAACTTATATTAAGAAGTAATGCTATAAACAGTATTGACAATCTTATAGTAGTTTTCATTTATTAAATATTTTAGGAATCAAAATAGTTTTAAATATATAGCCTTTCTTATTTTTTCTTTAGTGCCTCAATTCTTTCTTTATAGGAATCATCTCCACTTATTTTATACGCTTTAGCCACAAATTTTAAAGCATTTTCATTATCTCCATTTCTTTCATAATAATCTGCCATAGAATCGTAGCTATTGGGACTATTTGGGTAATACTCAATGGTAAGTTCAAAGTACATCTTAGCTCTTTCCATTTGGCCCATATCCATACTCATGTAACCCTGCATATTTATTAAGAATTCGGGAAAAGGAGGTACAGCGTAGCCGAAATGTGTTTCAAGTTTATGTTGTCGATACCTAACAATCTTATTAATTTCATCTGCAGTGGTAGTTGGCATATTATATTTGTCAACATTTTCCATCTGGTACCATTCAAAAACAGAAATTAAACCATCCATAATGGAAGGAAAGGAAATAGTACCATGTAAATCTTTTTGATAAAACTTCCATTCAAAAGCTAATTGATTTTGCTTGTTTTGATTCAATATTTCAGAAAAAGCAATATTAGATCGTGAAAATATGGTAAAGTCTGTTGTGTCTTTTTTTATTTCATTTAAGGGCATCCCTGAACCTCCCAGCGACATAAATAATGACTTCCCTTTGTAATTAGCACTTGAAACTTTATCTTTTGCTTCCTTAATTAATCGTTGATTATCCCAATCCAAACTAGGATCAATCGCCAAATAATTGGAAAACAACTCTGGGTGATGAATTAGTGTGTAAATAGTAAATAAACCTCCGTAAGAATGACCAATAAGAGTCCTGAAATTGGTTACAGGGTATTTCTTTTCTATAAAAGGAATCAGTTCTGTCTCAATGAATTTACTAAAATTAGGAGCTTCTCCGTTTTCTTGTTTAAAAGGACTTCCATACATCTCAGTTACTTTTGAAGTTGTTAAGTCACGCATTCTGTTTTTATCGTTTGAAATGCCAACAATAACCATTTCGGGTGTAAAGCCACCACTATAATAGTTTTGTACATCATTCACTGTTGGGAGAAATACTTCACCATCTAAAACAAAAACTACTGGGTATTTTATGTTTTCATCGGGTTTGAAATCCGCAGGGAGTTGTACATAAATTTTTCTAGTTTCTTTTAGCGTATTAGAGTAAAGACTATCAATAGCGCCTACTTTTTGTAAAAATTGATTATTTTGGTTTGTTTGTGAGTTTGCAAATTGTTGTAAGAAGATAAAAAGTCCTGTAATTAATACTGTTTTTATGCTATTTTTCATTTGTTTGTATTTAATTGTTAGTAATTGGTTTTATATAATTTGTGCGACTGGAAAATTGCAAGTTGACTATTTGTATGTTCATATTTTTAGGACACATTATTGTGGCTAGTTTTTTTAATATTTTGATTATCCGATTATACATTATCTATTTAGGTTCAAAATCACTAAGCATTTCAAGAAATTTCTTTTTTTCATTGTTAATATAGTTTACGTTATTTTAGTCATTGTTAGGGCAAAGTAAATAATACATGCCAATTTAAAAAGGTAAAGTACAGGAGCGCGAAAATTCGGATATTAACGTACTTTGTCAAAATCAGTGTTGCAATTTTTAATTAACTCATTGGCTTTTGAAATAATGTCTTGATTATCAATATTTATATATTTAGTTGGTTTCAAAAAGATTCTAAATTCTTTACGCTTTTCAGAAAACGATTCATTATAAGTTAATATAATTCCAAAGAGAAGGATAAAATTATAGTTGTTTTAATTTGGCATTTGATTATTGTATAGTTTATATGTAAGCATAAATTTTATGAGGTGTTAGCACTGTTATTTTTGTTCAACATACTTTAGAAGCGTCCGGTAAATATCCCTAACCTCTGACATAGCGTTTTCTGTCTCTGATGTATTAACAAATACTATTATCCCGTTCCCGCTTTTCCTTAAAAAATATGCGTGGGATATCACTCCCGGATCATTTCCACTATGTCCAATTTTTTCTGAATCTACACTCCAGAAAATACCTTTCCTAAAATCAGATGAAATTGGGTCTTTCATCATTTCTTTATAACTAGTTTCTTTTAAAATATTATCCTCACCGTTATAGCCCTGAATCATTGTAATAAGAAACTTACTAAAATCTGTAATGTTGGTCATAAAACCAGCATCGCCATAAGTAATTTGTTCATATTCTGGTGTTGGGTATCCATACCAATATAAAGTGGAAACGTTACTTGGTTGATAATTTTTTGAGGGCCAGCCAGACTTAGTCATTTGCAGTGGGTCAAGTATGTGTTTTTGAACAAATTCAATGTAACTCTCACCACTTACAAGGTCAATAATATAGGCAGCTATATTAGCGCCCATATTGCTATATTTATAGCTGCTTCCTGGAAGGCTATTAGAGAAGTTTTCTTTGCTGTACCAAATTCCATTTTCACTGTATTGATTTTCAATGAAATCGGAAATTGGCATCCATTCATTCATATTGAAAAGATCAACAGCCTCTTTTACCTCTTGTTTAGTTTCGTCAGGTAAATCATTATAAAAAGGCGGGATTTGGTCTTTGAATATATAGGCTCGGTCGTATTGATCACCATCAATAATACTCGAAGTATGGTTTGCAAGTTGCTGGATTGTTATTTTTTCATTAGGAAAATTTGGATTATAAATTTTAAATGGAAGATAGTTGTTAATGTTATCATTAAGATTTAATTTACCCATTTCTTGGGCTTTCATTAAGGCGATTCCAAGTAAAGTTTTAGAAATTGAAGCAATTGGTTGTATTGTATTTATTGTATAAGGTGTTTTTGCTTCTAAATTAGCATAACCAACCCCTTTTGCATATACAATACTGTCTTTATTGACAATTGCAACAGCAAAACCAACAAGACTACTGTTAACACTTATTTCATTTAACTTAAAGGTAATTGAATCATTAATGCTTTGCGCTTTGATTGATGAATTTATAGCTAGGATTAAGACTAGTACAATTATTTTTTTCATAAATGTTATTTTGTTTAAAAGATGACGAGTAGTAGATTTTTTTTGTTACCCTACTAAGGGTTTAAAATCTCAGCTTTAAAATTTATGGAACCATCTGTTAAAATTAACTCAGTATCAGATACTGATATTTTTAAATCTTGCATCCCACCATTTTGATGGCCATTGATAAAAAAATCAGTTTCACTTATTTGTACTAATTTTACGGTATTGATATGATTTGTTTTGACTGCATCATCCATAAACATTCCTTGTATTTTATGGTCGGCGTTAATACTTAACACAATCCCGATATCAACTGTTTCAAAATGAAATCTGATATGAACATTTTTAACTTCATCTCCTTCAATTTTATAAATATTGTAGGACATAAATTTACCGGCATGTTGTAAAAAATTCGCCCACATGCCTTTTAATTGTGCTAAACCTTCCTCTGTACCTAAAAACCCTTTCATTTGATCATTGGCATAATTTACAAGCCCTTCAAAATTTTGGCTACTCATTGCATTTGCAAAAAACAAAGCAGTTTCACTGGAGAGGTCATGTTCATTTGCATTTCTTGAAAAAGCATAGGTAAAAACCGACCAAGGTTCTGTGCCAGTTGTTTCTAATATGTAGGTGTTTCCTTTATTTTTTAGTAGAAGTGAGTGTTGATTATCCAATTGATAGGTGTCAGTTTCGTCAGATATACTATTGTCTATATTTGTATTTGGTGTTAGTAAATTTTCTATGTTTTTACCTTGTAACAGTGCAATAATTTTATCGGTAATTTCAGGGACAAAAGTAACCTCGCCTTGAAACTCATCTGCTACTGGATTTACTGAAGTAGCATTTGATAGAATAATTATTTTAATATTATTTTCTGGCAACGAACCCATCACTGACGCATATCCAGGAAGTAAACCGTTGTTGTATATCCATTTTTCATCTCCTTTATGGTCAATTACCCAGCCCAAGCCAGATAACATTTCATTAACGCCCATTGCTTGTGTAGCCGTATAAATTTTATTTACGGAAGTGGGTTTTAATAGTATCCCATTATCTAAGGCTTGCATAAATTTAAATAAATCAACGGTTGTTGAATTCATATCAGCAGCTCCCATAAGCCAAGAAGGATGGAAAGGTGAATTGAATTTTATAAATTCAGTCATCCCTAAACCTAAATATGGTTGTGCTTTTTGATTTACAGATTTGAATGATGCAATGGCTGTATTTTTCATTCCCGCAGGTTTAAAAACTGTTTGTTGCATAAAATCAGCATAAGACTGCCCGCTTACTTTTTCAATGATGTTAGCTAAAAGAAAGTAACCAAAATTATTATAATCATAACCCGTTCCTGGCTCAAATTTTAATTTGGAATCTTTAAATTTTTCTATAACTTCATTAAAAGTTATGGCAGTTTCCTCAGGCATCAATCCATTTCCATTATCGTCTGTTCTGCCAATATTGGCCTCCATACCGGCACTGTTATTTAGCAAATGTTGAATTGTTATGTCTTTTGAATAGTCAGGCATAAAATCTAGGAAATAGGTTGAAATAGGTGTTTCTAATGTTAGTTTTCCATCTTCAACTAATCTCATAATTCCAACCGCTGTCAATGATTTTGTTAGTGATGCAATACTAAATATTGAGGTTTTGGTATTTTTTTTATGTCCCTCTAAGTCAGCATAACCAAAACTTTTTTGATAAATAATGTGATTGTCTTTACTAATTAATACACTTCCTACAAACCTATTATAATAAGAATAGCTTTCAAATAAGCCGTTAATACTATTTTCTAATTCTTTGTTGGAGGTTGATTGTCCAAAGGAATTAATTCCTAAGATTAATGTAATGAATAGTACAACTGCTTTTTTCATTTTTTTATGATTTAATAATTAATTTGAAGCAATATTAGAATGTTAAAATGACACTATAAAATGAATGTGATTGTTGCCTTCTTTGCTGTGATAGAAACCCATAATTGTGTGAAAAAAGGTGAACTTCACAGCAATATGGAGTTTGGTCACTATAATGACATCTTTTGTACCATTTAAAATTTTAAACTATTTTAAACCCTATTTTTGACAAAGAAACGATTCAGAATGAAAAAATATATAGAGCCAATAATTCATATTTTAGTTTGGGGGATTGGTTACTTTTTAATTTTAAATTACACATCTACTATAGGTGATTTCAAAAAAGATACTGGGCCCTATTGGATTGCAATTGGATTTGGTATGTTTATGAATCAAACCGTTTTTTATACAACCGCATTTTTATTGGTTCCAAAATTTTTAAAACTAAAAAAAATCAAGGCATTAATCTTTTCGTTGCTTGTTGGTTTTGTTCTTATAAATTTATTTGAAAGCATTGTAGATTATAGTTATTTGACAGCATTTTTTTCTTCAGCAAGTGAGTCTTTTATTGTGTTTTTTATTTATAATTCCGTGGTAAGTTTTTTTGTATTATTAGTTGCATTGTCTTATGCGCTCAGCAAATATTGGATACAAAATGAAAAACTTAAAAGAGTGTTACTTGAAGAAAAACTTTCAACAGAAATGGCTTTTTTAAAATCTAAAATTAATCCTCATTTTTTGTTTAATGTGTTAAATAGTTTTTATGCCAAATCCTTAAAGCATAATGTACCAGAATTGGCTGATGGGATTGCGAAACTTGCAGAGTTGATGCGTTATATGGTTTATGAAACGAATGAGGATAAAGTAGCTCTCGAAAAAGAGATTCATCACCTTAAAAATTTTATTCAGGTTTATCAGTTACGAATTGCTGAAGACGATAAAGTATTCATAAATTTTAATATTGAAGGAGATATAAGTTCTGTTAAAATAAGTCCAATGTTGCTTATTCCTTTTGTTGAAAACGCGATTAAACACGGAATTGACCCTAAAATAAAATCAATAATCGATATTTCCTTGAAGGTGGAGGCAAAAAATTTATATTTTAAAGTAACCAATACCATACATCAAGGTGCTTATGGTTTGACAGATGAGCCCTCTGGCTTCGGACTTGATAATTTAAAAAAGAGACTCTCCATTCTTTACCCAAATACGCATACATTGGAAACTAAAGAAGAAAAGGGATATTTTATATCTTTACTTATTTTGCAACTTGAATAGCTATTCTTATGAACTGTATAATAATAGATGACGAACCCGCCGCTATTGATGTTCTTAAATTTCATTTAAGCAGTATCCCATTTATGGTATTGAAGAGAACTTTTAGAGACCCTTTAGATGCGCTGGAATATCTTCAACAACATTCAATTGATCTTGTTTTCTTAGACATTAATATGCCTAAATTATCAGGAATTACATTTCCTAAGTTTTTACAAAATCCGCCTCTTATTATATTTACTACAGCGTATTCAGAATATGCTTTGGAAAGTTATGAATTGAAAGCGGTTGACTATCTTTTAAAACCCATTGAATTTAATAGATTGCTTCAAGCTGTTATGAAAGCAAAACAGCTTTTAGAAAGAAATTGTCCGATAACAACTTCGAGCCCTGAAATTTCTCCTGATATCTCTGAACAAACAATTTTTATTAAAAGTGGGTCAGAATTTCATCAATTGTTTATTCAAAACATAAAATACATAGAAAGCGACGGTAATTATGTGACTTTCTATACCGATAAACGACCTATTTTGGCTCGCTATAAACTATCTGAAGTATTGGAATTACTTCCAAAAGAATTTTTTGCAAGAATACATCGATCTTATATTGTAGCATTAAAACATATAGAAACTGTCAAAAAACATTGTGTGGTAATTGACTCTAAGGAAATCCCTATAAGTAGTAATTATAGGGCGGAATTTATTGATTTGATAGATGACATTGGTAAGAAATTAGACCACTAATTACAAATGTAGTTAGATCATCAAAAACTTGTTAGCTATAGAAATCTGCAAGATTTCAATAAAAAATTCTGCTATTAGAATAAAACTTATATTCTTATTAGAACTATAAGAACATGCGATTATTACAATTGCCCATATTATGCTGCTGAGGATTTTATTTCTTGTGATAATTTGATTTACTATCTTTTTTGTTGTTTTCCATTTTCTTAAAATTTAAATGATTGTTTATTTCTTGTCTCTATATACTTAGTGACAGGTTTTAAGAAAATATGACAGAATATAGTATTTTTTTATTTTTCACGAATGATATGTAAAATCCAGCTTGAAATTTCATTTAATGCTCTTGGGGAAAATGTTTGTTCAATTTTGCGATACTCATCCATCTTTCCTGTTTCACACTCTTGAAAAAAGTGATTTAAGTTTTCTAATTCTATGATTTTATAATCTTTGTTTCCGCCTTTAATTAATGCTTGTCGTATTCCATTTTGATTTATTTTGGCATTTACTTGTGTGTCTTTGCTTCCGTTTAATGATAATACTGGTATTTGTAATTTTTCGATTTCATCAGCTGGATTGTATTGTAAAAAATAGCGTGACCAAGGTTTTAAACTTGTTTTTAGCTGACTTTCTATAAATAAATTGATATTCTTTTCTGGTACATTTAAAGACGTTAAAATTGGTCTTAAAAAATCATTATAATGCTTCGTCAATTCTGATTTAATTTCTGATTCACTCTTATTAGAGATTACAATTGCAATCGCTTTTCTTGTGTCTTTTTCATAAGCTACTTCATCTTTAACAGGAAATTGTCTTAATATTTTAGATTGCATTACTGATAATTCTGCTCCAGATATTCCAGTAGAAGCTAGTAACACCATAAAAGCAACATCTTTTGAGTTATTTGCCGCTAAAGGTGCGATAATACCACCTTCACTATGACCAATTAAACCTATATTTTTTATATCCACATCGTTTCTAGTTTTTAAATATGCAATTGCACTCAATACATCTTTTGAAAAATCTTCAGTTGTTGCATTTCCAAAATCACCTGTAGATTCGCCCTGACCGCGATCATCAAAACGTAAGACTCCAATTCCTTGTCTTGTTAAATAATCTGACAGTACCAAAAACGGTTTGTGTCCCATAAAACTTTCATCTCTATCTTGCGGACCACTTCCACTAATTAAAATTACAATTGGAAATTTTCCATTTTCACTTGGTAAGGTTAAAGTGCCTGCCAACGCTATGTTTGCTTCGGTATTTTTAAAAACCACCTCTTCTTCATAATAAGGGTAAGGCTTCACAGGTTCTTGCAGTCTTCTAGAATCTTCTATTTTTACAGCACCTTTTTTTAAATTTAATACCATTTCTATTCCTCCTTCTTTATAAGTGCCTTCAAATTGCTGTGCTTCATTATTGAAAACTCCTACATAAGACATTCCAACATTAGAGCCATCAATTATTAGTTTTCCGTTTGTATACGTTGTAGCTGAAGGTTTTATACCAGAAACTCTAAACGTTGGAATTTCCATAGTGGTTGAATACTTAGAGTTTTCTTGTTTTATTTTAAAAACGAAGGTGATTAATTTCTCTCCTCTTTTGGTTTTTCCGCTCCAATCTCCTTCGATATCTTGGGAATATGCGTTTACTATTGATATTATAAATGCAATGACAAATGCTGATATTGTTTTCATTTTAGGCTGTTTTTTACTTGCCGAAATTTATTCGACTATTAAATGCTAAATAAATAATATTGATATATGTGGTAAGAGAAATTGTTGTCTAGCTATTAACTATAGCATGTTTCCAGCTTCTTTAGCTTGAGCATCCATGCGACGACCTACAAATGCTCCAATAAACAAACCCATACAAATGCCAAAGGAAACCCCTAAAGACCTTTCAAAACGCTCACCTATTAGAATTCCTGCAACAACTCCAAAAAGTACTCCATAACCTACACAACGCTCAATGTAATACCCTTTGGATGTTAAGGAGAATATATCCTTTAAATATTTTTCAAATTCACTTAGCGTTTTCTTAAAGTATTTTTTTCTGTTCTCAGGATTTGATTTTAATTGTAAATTATCCAATTCTATTTCTAAAGATTGAATTTCATCTTTTGAAAATTCTCTGTTTTCTAATTTTGTAAGAATCTCAATAAATTGGGTATAAATCTTAATTTCGGCTTTTTTAGTTGTTTCAATTTTTAAACTTTCAAAAAAGTTAAGTGCGTTTTTTAGTGTCATAATTCTTTACTGTTTTCTTGGTTAGTGGCTGACAACAAAAAATATTACACCTAAATTTTGTTTTTATTTGAAAATTTTAGAAATAGCCATAGAATCACGTCTATTAAGAGGTGTTTAGCTTCTTAAACTTTCTATGTCAATCATCAATTCTTCTAGTTTTTTGAATACCCTTCCATAAACAATGTTTAAATCCCATTTATAAATTCTACCTCCAAAAAACGCGAGTAAAACTAAAATTAATAATGCGATAACGATTCCTATTAGTGGGATTCCAAATATGAGATACGTATCTGGAAAACCAACAAGAATTTCACTCACAAGTCTTTCACCTAGAGGCATACCTTCAGCATCTTTAAACCAAAAACCTACAATCATTGACATAAATATAATTGGGTACAAAAATTTTGAAATTTTCTTATTGATAGATACCTGCTTGTTTATCCATTGGTTAAATGCCTTTAAGTATTGATAACTACTTATACCTAGATCAATTTTCTCTAACTCATTTAATAACTTCTTATTAATAATAACAAGTACTGAAAGGGTAACAAAAAATATAACACCTGTTATCGGTATGCCAACAAAGAATGAGACAATTAAAAAAATAAATGAGAATGCAACAATTGCAATTAAATTAATGCGAAACATTCTTTTAAATTTATCAATGATATGAATTGATTTTTGGCTGTATAGGTTGTTTATTTTTGGCGCTACTAATGCATCACTTTTTAGAAAACCTTCTTTCCATATGTTTTCAATTGATTTTTCCATCTATTATTTTTTTTAATCTATTTTTAATTCTTTTAACACGTACACCAATATTATTTGGATTTGTTCCTATAATATCAGCAATTTCCTTTTGTGATTTTTCCTCTAAATAAAGCATTATAACGGCTCTGTCTATCTCTGATAGTTTTCTAATAGCATCATATAAATGATTTAGAGATTCGTCTGAAAATGCATAGTTATCTTCGGTTTCTTCAGAAGTTATAGAATCGGATACAAAATGTTGAACATTATTTTTCTTTTTCTTAAGTAAGGTTAAACAAACGTTTAATGAAATTCGGTAGACCCAAGTGCTCCATTGCGACTCCTCTCGAAAATTGTCTTTACTCCTCCATATCTGTAAACAGACCTCTTGATAATAATCTTCAAAATCTTCTTGCGAGTTTGTATAAGCCCGGCATAATTTTATAATTATTCCTGCAAATGGTAAAATGGATGTTTTGTAAAAATCGCTACTCAATTTTGGCTTTATATGGTTAGTGGTGTAAATTAGTAATTATTACATGCAAATGAAATTATTAAAAAAAAGGATGTGGTGTTAAGGTTTATGTAAACTTTATTTAGGACGGGTCATAATTAACCACAACGGTCTTGTATAACCACCAGTTACGGTTTAAGGTAGCGATTATTTTTGAATTAACACAGGCTTTGGCAATTCCGAGTGTATTCGGATTTAGTCGAATCCGCGGTAATTACGGTTATACATTGTTGGCTACAGTTTTTTAAATTGTATTAAAATAATTGTTGAATCCATTCAGAAATAAAAGATTCCTTATTTAAATAAATCAATGTTAAACCAATAGTGTCACCAAATCCATGAATTAAAACCAGTAAAAGTAAATTATTCCTGTTCTTATTAAATAGTAATGAAATAGCCAAAGACCATAAAAAGACAGACACCATACCAACAACGCCTTGATATATATGGGATATGCCAAAATAAACTGACGTGATAATTGCTGAAAGCAACCAAGCTTTGTTGGAGTTTCCTAACAATTCTGCCAATGCCTTCATATAGTACCCTCTAAAAAGAAACTCCTCTCCAAAGGCGGCAAAGATCCACATGATAATCATTATGGAAATGTAACCTGCTAAATTTCCTCTAATGTCTTCAACAGAGGATAAATCAAAGTCTCCTAGGTAGTGCTGAAGCATGGGATCTATAATACTGAACCCTATAAAAAAAGCCAGTGTTATGAGTATACTTTTTAAAACTGTTTTTCTTGTGATTTTCTGTCCGATCCCAAATTTCGACCAATCAAAATTACTAGCCCATAAAATGGTGAAGGCTATTCCAAGTCCAAAAAAGAAGACAAAATTCCGGTCTATAAAACCAAACAATGGTGCTATGAGCATGGTTAAGATAACGATATAGGGTTTTGTTAAGAAGTTGTAAATTTTAGTTTTCATAATGTGATGGGGTTTTTGTTATTATAATTCTATTTGTTGTCCATTTACTTTTAATCGGAAATGTTTTTCTTGAGTTATCAGTAGCCCTTCAGAGCTTTTGTTTGGCCAATTTTTACTGTAGTCTTTTGGGTGTTTTACGTCAATGGCATAGACTTTTCCTTGATATAATTTGTTGACTGACCATTGCAGCGTATGACCCACAATAATGTCCTTGGCATAAAACTTTTCAATACCTCTTTCAACATCTTCTTGGGATAGATCATCTTCAAAGTATCCTCTGTACCAACTGACTCCTTTTCTACTAGAAGTAATTAATTGCGCAACGGTTTCTTCCGGTTTAGGAAAAAAGGCTTTACGGTAGTTGGCTCTATTAATTTGATTGACCTCGTCTATGGTAATCTCATAATTTGCAAAATCCGGATGTATACCACCATGGGCAAAAAGATGACCGTTAATTAGTTCTAAAGTGTTTTTAGAAGTCATCCACTTACCAATAAATGAGTTTTTATCGTATAGATTATGTTGCTGTTTCCCTAGTATTGATGCTACGCCATTATACTTGTAAGAAGCCGATTTAAACTTCCCTTGCAAATTGTAGAGTTCATGATTTCCTACGATGAAATGTACATATCCTCCTTGACTTTTGGCATCCTGTTCCAGTTTATAAATAAACCAAAGTACTTGAGTGGTTGAAAAACCTCTATCCATAAAATCACCAATAAGAACCAAGTGACCTTTGCCAAAAACCCAATTTAGGTTGGTGTCTATGACCTTGTTGGCAATTAAAAAATCACGAAAGGTTTTATAACCGCTTTCAATATCTGAAATGGCAATGATTGGTTGGTTATCAGAATAAGTTGCTTTGGGTATTTCAAATTGTGAAACAATATTAAAATCAAAACTAGAAGCATCTAAAGGGAAATAGCAGGTTGCAGGAACTTTATCATCCACATGGTGTACAGTTTTATCCAGGTAAAAGCCATCCGTTTTGTTTCCTCTTATGTAGTTAATGGTATATGTACTGTCAGTTTCATAGAACACATAAGGACCTTCTCTTTCTAAATGGATGTTTAAAGGATTGGTTCCATAATCAAAACTTCCATTGAGGGAAATTAAAGAGATAGTGCCAACTAGCAATACAACAAGGATTGTTCCCAATACGTTTTTTAAATATCGAATAATTCTTTTTTTCATAGCTCTGTTTTTAAGATTATGATGGTCAAATGTATAACGTCATTATCTGTTGCATAAATTTTTGTGATGTATGATGCTGGGAGTTTGATAAAATATTTGTGATGATATGTAAAATCCTTTTGTCACTATTTTGAATCATTACATACCTACACAGTATGAGTTTATCACTATTAATTATCTATGCAGCTAATTATCTTACTTTTGTAGTATGATATCTGTTTTAAAAAGAAATAACTGGCTTGTAGTTAAAGTATTTGTTATTATAACGGTACTTGTTCCTTTAGCGATTTCAGCTTATGAATTTTTGGTGCTTGGGAATGAATCGGTAGTTTTTCTTGAAAATTACCCTTCCATTGTAGGAATTATTATTGTCATTTATTATGCTATAATCCTTTTAGCAGTTTTTATTTGGCTAGTAAGTCAACTGAAATCTATTTTAAGTTTAAAAAATGAATTAAAAAAGAATGAGTTGCTTCATTTGCAAAGTCAGGTGAATCCTCATTTCTTCTTTAATATGCTCAATAACTTATATGGAATGGTTGACAAGGACGTTGAAAGGTCAAAAGCACTTATACTTAAATTATCAGATTTAATGCGGTATAGTATTTATGAAGGCGAAAAAAACATGGTATCCTTGAACGATGAGGTTTCCTATTTAAAAAATTATATTGAGTTACATAAAATGCGATATCACAAGGAAATCGATGTCCAATTCAAAACAGATATGGCGGAAGAAAACATGAAAATAATGCCGCTATTACTGATTATATTGTTAGAAAACGCCTTTAAACATGGTGTAGAGAATTTAAGGAAAAAAGCCTATATCTTAATATATTTAAAAGTCAGTAAGGACAAATTATATTTTGATATTGAAAATAATTTTGATGAAAATGAAGTTTCAAAGGACGCTGGAATTGGTCTCAAAAATTTGAAAAGACGATTAGCATTAGCTTATCCTAAAAAACATAAACTTAATATTGAAAAGCACAATTCCGTTTATAAAGCCCAATTAGAATTACAGATATGATGACATATTTAATTATAGATGATGAGCCTATAGCACATGATATTATTAAAGGGTATTGTGATTTGTTGCCCAATATGAAATTGGCAGAGCAGTGTTACGATGCTATAGAAGCGTTAGACTATTTAAGAAGCAATAAGGTAGATTTAATTTTTTTAGATTTAAATATGCCAAAACTAAAGGGATTCGACTTTTTAAAAACGCTTCCAAACTCACCAAAGGTCATTGTAACCACAGCCTATAAAGAATATGCTTTGGCAGGTTATGAATTAAACATTATAGATTATTTATTAAAACCATTTAGTTTTGAACGATTTTTAAAAGCCATTAATAAAGCAACCCATTTAAAAAGTGATTCTTCTCAATTAAAAGCTACAAACAATGGCGAAGATCAATACGTTTTTTTATACAGTGATAAAAAGCACGTTCAAGTAAAATTAAACGATATTTTATTTGTTGAAGCTGCCGGAAACTATTGCAAAGTTGTTTTAATCGAAAATCAAATACTCATTCGAGAAAAAATATCTGATGTATTAGAAATGCTTTCTCCAGAAAAATTTATTCAAATTCATAAATCTTATATTGTATCAAAAGAAAATATTGAAGCTGTTGAAGGCAATAGAATTCAAATTAAAGGTCATCAAATCCCTATAGGAAAGTTATATAAAATGAAGGTTCTTGAATTCTTAAAATTGTAGCCAACGTGTTTCTTTAGTTTGTATTAAATAACTTTATATAGAAAAAGAGGAGAACTATCTTTTTATAACTTAACTGTCTATTAATATAGGATACTTTTAAAGTTCTATTTCAACATATATTTACTCCAAAATTAAATATTTTATTAGCTGTTATTAGAATAAATACTGTGTCCTATTTGTGTTTTTATTCTATAATACCAATAAAATCAAGGGATTTTAGATGTTGTATCGGAAAATAGTTTAAAACACTGATTATGAAAATTTTATAAAATTTTCATCAACAAGATTAATACTCTAATCTTTATTTCTCTGACAGAAAGTATCATGAATTATATTAATTATTTAGATAGTGAAATTCGTTGCTATTTTGTGATATTTTTATTTAAATACAAACAAATAGTAGCAAAGTACTTTTTATATCCATAAAAATGTTTTTTCTAAAAGCATAGTTTTTATAATCAAAGACGATAAATATTTTTTTTCTTCAAATTCTTCAAAAGTAAATTAGCAATAAAATCAATACTTTCTTTAAATGCTTTTCTTTACAATCGGAAATTTAGGATATTTAAAAAGCTTATAGTTCTTAAATAAGGAACACTATCTCACATAATACTACTTTTTTTACTTGAGAGTGAGCATATATTTTTTTAAGTAGCTTTTGAGTTTTATTTATAATTGATTTGAAATCTTTTAATCTCTATATAGCTCAGATACACGTATTCAAAACTAAATTGATTTTTTGTTATGATATAGTCACTCAAGGATCATATGGATATTAAAACCAGTTACTCATGTTGTAAAACTTGTATTTCATAACATTTTTTAGTTAGTGAGCTTAATTGCCTTTATGTTTGAAATAAAATCATTGGTTGTAACATAAGTTATTGGCTTATGTTTCTTGTAAGGTATCGCTAATTTTTTTTACTCATCACCAAATAAATTTTAATATCAAAATCTATGCTATGAAAAAAAAACTATCTTTTATCATGTTATTTTTTACGTTGTTGTGTTCTGCACAAGTAAAAATAACAGTAAACGATGTCTATAAAAATTATCTAAAAGCCATTGACCCTAACAATCAGTTTTCAAAACTAAATAGTTTAACTAAAGAGGAGCGCGTAAAATCTGTAATTAAAGTGGCAGGTAATACTACGCAGAGTAATTATGTTATGCTTAACTATACCAATAGTGCATCTCAAGTAGTTAGTCTTATGAAAATGGAAGCAATGAGTACCAAAACTGTATTTGATGGTTCTTCTGGCTATACAGAACTAAGCACAGGATTTAAAACCCAAATGGATGATAATATTAAGAAACTTTTTAAGCAAAACAAAGGTGGATTTGTTTTAGAGCAACATGCGCCTCAAGATGCTATTTTAGAAGAATCAATATTTGATGGAAAAGAAGTTTATAAGGTAAGTTATACAGTGGGTGAAGAAGGTCAAAAAAGCCAAATACACGATTTGTATGATGCCCAAGATTTTAAAAAGATTTCCACAACAATCTCTACATTAGTTAAAGGCATAAAATCTGATTCAAACATTACGTATCAAAACTATAGTGATTTTAATGGGATTCTTCAGCCTACATATACAACTACAGTAGTTGTTACTTCGGGTAGTAATGTTAATTCAGAAATACAAACAAATTCAGAAATAAACTATAGGTTTAATGAGTCTTTTGAAACTTATGCTAATCCATCTATAAAAAGCATCGCCTCTAATATGGCTTCAATACCAGAAGGCATTGTGACTACTGAAGGCACTTTGACTTTGCCCAATACCAAAGTAAATATTGAAGACTCAGATGCTATAGCAGTGCGATTAAAGGATGTAGAAGATTTAACAGAATCTGAATTATTTAATTCATTAAATAAACGTGAGCAAAACTATCAACTTATGTTGAAGAACATGCGCGACGCTGGCGAACCATCCAATAACAGTTACTCGGTTAATATTGCAGAATCTTCTGTATCAAATAGTGAGCCAGAGCGCATTAGTAGAATGGAAGCCGCCAATTCAGGAGCTTTAAAATACAGAAGGAGTTCTTTATATACCATGATGTTGGATGATAACACACGCGAACATTACAATGTTATTAAAGATGCTTTTGGTAATACTGCGCTTTCAGAAAAGTTTAACAACCATAACATAGGGCCTTATTTAATACCAGCTCATGGTGGTAGTGGGGAAGATGACCAAACCCAGTTAATAGAAAATTATTTAAATAATAATGGGGTAGCTAGAAACCTTGTTGCTAAATGGTTTAATAGAGATGATAAGGGGCAATTTAATATGAACCTCATTGCCGAAAGAGGGCAGTATAATGCTTCTGAAATTGATTTAAAAATAGCACAATCTTCCATGAGGGGAAAAGCCTTATTATCGGATGCAGGAAGAGAACTTATTGGAAATACTTTCATCATAGTATATGATTATAGATATACTAATAAAGAAGATCAAGCTAAAAAGCGTAAAGGCTTTTTTAATGCCATAAGTTCAGTAGCTTCATATGTTCCAGGCGGTGATAAAGTTATGAATGTAGCTACAGTTGCAGGTGTAGCATCCGATGTGGTTGGAAAAGGTTATTTTGTAAAAACAACCAGTTATTTATACAGACTTGTATGGAATGATGCTGTTGCCAATGAATTTTATCAAACACTTTGGATGGATGAAAGCACTTATGATGCTTCAAAAAAAGAAGCCTTTGATACCAGTAACCTTTTTAAGTTAGAATATGTTGGAGATGAAGTATCAAGAAATAATTTGCAGTCTACCATATTTTCATCAAAATCCAACGAACAACTTATAGAAATAGCAACCACGAAAGCCGTTGATAAAAATATAGGAAAACTGCAACGCGCCTACGAAGAATTTAGAGTAAAAACACCTTTGCTATTCATTGACCCTATAGCTGCAAAAATTGGTTTAAAAGAAGATATTGAAAAAAATGACAAGTTTGAAGTTTTAGAGCAAGTTCTTAATGAAGATGGTACAACGGCTTACCAGCGAGTAGGTGTTATTCAGGTTGATGGTAATCAAATTTGGGACAATACATTTATGGCGGACCAAGCTAATGAGAATACTGAAAGCAATCAAAATGATAGTTCTTCTATAGGTGTAGCTTTAAATGGAGAAAAAAAACAAAAAAAATTCTCAAGTCTGATAGGTAGACTTGTAAAAGAGAAAAGTGAATCTGCAGACCAGAAAGTATCACAAACACAAGATTTAGGTTATACAGTATTTAAAGGAAATGCTAAAAAGCTAGCTCCTGGAATGCTAATCAGACAAATTAACTAACTATTAAATTATGCATAAGAATTTCTTGAAATTAACAATTATTTGTTTGGTGTTCATTATTTCTGCAAATGCTTTTGCGCAAAAAAGAGCACAAAAAAAAGCAGATGAAGACACTAAAAACTGGCGCTATGAGATACAATGTGTCAATGTATCATCAGATGGGAGTTATATTATAAAAGTATTCTCGTATTCTAAAAACAAAAATGTAGCTATTGAGCAGTCTAAAAAAAATGCGGTACACGGCGCTATTTTTAGGGGTATACCTCAAAATGAAGTAGGCTGTGTAAGGCAGCCACCTTTAGCAAGGCATCCAAATTTAGAAGAAATAAATCGTGATTTTTTTG
The DNA here is from genome assembly GCA_021739635.1 of Flavobacteriaceae bacterium. Classification (GTDB taxonomy): domain Bacteria; phylum Bacteroidota; class Bacteroidia; order Flavobacteriales; family Flavobacteriaceae; genus Yeosuana. Next base: position 139,313 of record JAIPBH010000002.1, read on the forward strand.
AATCCTTCTTTTCAGAAGATGGGTCGTATAAAAAGTTTGTAACCTTAACGACAGATGGAGCTATAGCAGCTGAAGACCGATTAAAAGTAGGAAAAAATGAGTATAAAATAGGATTAATAGTATCTGTTGACATAGCGGGATTAAGAAAACAGCTTGAAGCTGCTGGAATTATAAAAGGACTGTCATCAGGTTTTTAAAAGATAAGTGTAATATGAAAAATAAAATAATAATATTCATTGTAGGGATAATAACTCTTAGTGTACTTTCTTGCAAGTCTAAAATAGAAACTATTTCTGGGTATTATAATTATGATACAGCGTGTGTTTCTATTGAAAAAAACGGGTTACAAACAGTAAAAGCATGGGGTTTTGGTTTAAGAGAGAAAGAAGCCATCTCTAATGCTAGGAAAAATGCTATTGATGATATTTTGTTTAAAGGCCTACGAGATGGTAAGGCAGGATGCAATATACAGCCAATGATTTCAAATCCAAATATCAAAAGAGACCAAGAACGTTACTTTAATGCCTTTTATGCTCCTAACGGTGCTTTTCAAAACTTTGCAAGTTTACCAGATGAAAATTGGCTAAGACAAAAGCTTAAAATTAACAAAAAAAATGGCGATAACCTTGCTTATGAAATCATTATAGAAGTAGATATGCAAGGATTAAAAGCACAGTTACAAAGAGATCAAATAATTCCATAAATAATAATTTAAACATATGAAGCTTAAACACATACTTATCTTTGGAGTCATTTTAATGATGATTCAATGGTCCCATGCACAAGCTAAAAAGCCAACCATTATGGTAGTGCCAAGTGATAATTGGTGCATTACTAATGGGTTTGTACTTGAATTTGATAATCAAGGAACAACAGAGACCATTCCAGATTATAAACGCGCCTTTCAAGAAAACTCAGATTTATTGTTGGTGGTTAGTAAAATAAACGGCCTTATGGCAGACAGGGGATTTCCATTGAAAAATATGGAGTCTGAAATTAAATCTATTGCACAGGTAACGGCTTTAGATGCGATGCGAAGTTCAAAATCATCTGGCGATACTGCAGCCAATAGCCCCGTAGACCAACTACTCAATCAATCCAAAGCAGATATTATTATTCAAATGACCTGGTCTGTGAATAAAGTGGGGCCTGATAGTTCTATAACATTTAACCTTCAGGGTTTAGATGCCTATTCAAATAAGCAAATAGCCACAGCTGCAGGCACTGGAGCACCATCATTTTCGGTAGAATTACCTGTGTTATTAGAAGAGGCCGTTTTGTCATATATAGCACCTTTTGCAGACCGTTTGCAAAGTCATTTTGACGATTTATTTGAAAATGGTAGGGAAGTGAGCATTACCATAAAACGATGGGGTGATTGGGATCATGATTTAGAATCTTACTTCGGTTCTAATGATGAAGAATTAGGTTTACTTATTGAAGATTGGATGGCCGAACATACTGTAAATGGAAGGTTTAATACCAAAGATGCTACAGAGAATATGATGATTTTTGACCAAGTGAGGATACCCTTATATTACGACAGAAATGGAAGGCAAAGTGCTATGGATACCAGAAGATTTGCATCATTACTTAGTAAATATTTAAAAAGTGCACCTTATAATATTGAAAATAAAATAACAACAAGAGGATTAGGCGAAGCGACTATTTATCTTGGAAGTAAATAAAAAATTATAATTATGAAATTAAGAATAATCCTATGGTTTGTTGGCTTTATAAGTTTGTTAAGTCACGCACAAAATACACAAGAAAAAGTTGATGATTTAGGCCGAATAGCCATTGTGCCTTACATATCAAAACAAGTAGAGAACATTCCGCTGTCTGCAGTTAATAATTTGCAAAGTAAAATGGCTCAAATATTAACATCGCAAGGTATTGCAGGCTCAACAATGGCACTAAGTCAATTTATAATAACACCTAATATCTCAGTGCTTTCAAAAGAGGTCGTTGCCGGTGCACCGCCAAAAGTGGCTTTGGTGCTTGAAGTTGCTTTTTATATTGGTGATGGTATTAGTGGTATTAAATTTGGAAGTGCAGCAGTTACTGTTAAAGGTGTTGGGACTAATGAAAATAAAGCTTATTTATCAGCCTTTAAAAACATAGATGTCAATAATGCGCAATTGATACAACTTATTGATACTGCAAAAAAAAGAATCTTAGCCTATTATAATGACGGTTGTGATTTTATTTTAAAAGAGGCAGAAAATTTAGCAAAACAAGACAAATTTGATGAGGCCTTATATATGTTATCGTCTATACCTGTAGTTTCAAAAGATTGTTTCAATACAGCTCAAGATAGAATAGGAGGTATTTATAAACAAAAAATTGATAGAGATTGTGATATTTTACTAAATCAAGCCACCAATGCATGGAATATAGGTCAGGATTTTGAAGCAGCAGAAAATGCAGCCGTTTACCTCAATCAAATTGAGCCAGACTCTAAGTGCTATTCTAAAGTAAAAACCTTATCAGCAGTTATTCAAAAGGGTATTAAAATGAATACTGATAGAGAATGGTCGTTTATTGATAAGCAGCTAAAAAGTATCACAGACATTGAAAAAACAAAATCTGATGACATGAAAGAAATTGCCTTAGCCTATGCAAAAAGCATGCCTCAAAACGTGGTGTATAATGTTAAGGGATGGTGGTGATTGTTAAATGATAATACAAGTTTTTTTCAGTAATTAAAACCAATATGGGTATTATTATTAACTATATTAATAATTTTAAATAATATTTCATGAAAAATAAAATTCTTACTTTTTTATTTCTTATTACATCATTTATTTGTACATCACAAGTTCTTTATAGTGATGAATTTAATCAAGGAATTAATAATTTATCATCTTCATCATCTTTAACAACCTCTTTAAATAACAACACCCTACAAATTGTAGGTAATGGAACATCAAGTGCTTGGGAAAGTTTGGCATATGCTTTCCATAATTCTGGAATTAATACTAGCATAAATGCAGCCTCAAATCCTAAATTTTATATTAAAGTAAAGGCTGAAAATGCTCCACAAATGAGAATAGATTTAAAGGATGTTAATGGTTATTCAACCAGTGCTTACTCAGCATTTATTGTTCCAAATGCTGATTATCAAATTTTTGAAATAGATTTTACTGGAAATTTAGTAGATGGCGGCTATGGTGGGCCATGTACCTCTGGACCTTGTTCTTTAGATGCAACACAATTAACGGGAATTGCCATTTATTTAAATGCAGGAACTGGAGCATATAGTGGAACAATAAACATTGAATGGTTGTCATTGGGTGAGCCATTGGAAGCATTACCAAACACAGATTTAAACCTTAAAAATGCTAAAGTTGTGGGATATTTACCTGACTATAGATTTAGTTTAAGCAGTCAAATTGATTACACTAAATTGACTCACTTAATGATTTGTTTTGCAAATCCTGATTTTTATGGAAATTTACAAATTGGTAATTTTAATCAAGTAATGATTGATGCTAAAACCCAAAACCCGAATATTAAAATTTTATTGTCATTAGCAGGTGGTATAGACAGTAATTCAATATCAGCATATTATTGGTCTAACCAAATAGATAATCCTGCCAACAGAACGGGGTTTATTTCAAATATTATTAATTATATAAATACATACAATTTTGATGGCGTTGATATTGATTTAGAATTTGATTTGGTTACTTCAGGGTATAGTGATTTTGTTTTAGAATTGAATGCGGCATTAGATTTACATAATAAATTAATAACAGCTGCATTTCCAAAAGTATATTACCCTAATTTAACTCAACAAGCCTTAGAGACTTTTGATTTTATAAATTTAATGGCTTATGATAATAATGGTTTTTGGAGCTCAACACCTGGCCAACATAGTTCATACGCTTTCGCTCAAGACAATATTACGTTTTGGAATACCATTGGAAACATAAGTGGAGAAAAATTAGTTTTAGGGGTCCCTTTTTATGGGCATAATTTTGATACAACTCAATTTGTAACCTATGGTGAAATGGTAGCTTTAAATCCTAATTATGCTGATACTGATAATGTAGGAAACACCTTTTATAACGGAAGACCTACAATAGAAGATAAAGTACAATTGGCATATAACAAAGCGAGTGGCATTATGATTTGGGAATTGGGTCAAGATTCCTTTTCTCAATATTCATTATTAACAACAATTCACGAAAAATATACAGCTCTAAACGTTACAACAACAGGATTAGGAAGTAATGCTGTAACGTTATCTCTAGAAGACCATTTAGCACACGAAAATTTAATAAACGTTTACCCAAACCCAACAGAAGGATTATTAAATATAAAATCAGCCGAGAAATTTAATAATATTATTGTTTATAGTACATTAGGTAAAGTTGTTTATAAAACAAAATCGGGAAATTTAGATTTATCCCATTTACCAAAGGGATTATATTTCTTGAGTCTAATATCAGAAAACAATAAAATACTTACAAAAAAAGTAATGAAAAAGTAAAATTTATAATAAGGCAAGCATATATAAAAAACATCTTTTTCAGATTTTAATAAATCATAAATATTTAAATAAAGGTTTTTATAAAGCTAATATAGGCTTTAAAAAGTTGTTTTTTATACTATTCTGTATACATATAAATGATTTTAATTCATATAGTAATAAAAAATAGTTGTTTATAAGATTGAAAATTCAACTATTAAATGGATTGTTAATTAGTTTTTTAACTATAATCATTAAATCATGAAAAAACAATTTAAAAGTTTTAGTTCAGGAATAATTTTAAAATTATCATATTTTAAAAAAAACTATTTTGAATTTATAAGTTTTGGTTTTATAAAATTATTGGGACTTATTTGTTTTAGTATATTTTGTATACTGCTTACAGATTGTGATGAAACAGGTACTACTACCGAGGTTCAATGTGATTTTACTAATATGGATGCGTATTTTCCCGATGCCACAACAACAGGAGGTTATACATCATACATAGAAACTGTCACTGCAGATGACCAAAACATTGTTTTTACAGGTATTATAAACGATACATACCCTATAAAGATTACGTTTTCAACTAGAACTGGCGTTGGTTCGTATAATTTTGGAGCAGATCCCTTAGGTAAAATAACTATACAAGGATTAACTTACCGAACTGATCATACAGCGTATTATAATAATTCTTATTCCTTTGTACCAGGAGGCTTATTAGATATTACAAGTTATGAAGGAGGTTGTAAAACGCTTAGTGGTTCAAGTTATATAGAAGCCTGGGCAGCTAGCAATCAGTTAAATAGAGACATACAATATTTTATTAAAGTTGTATTTGAGAATATTCCTTTAGATGGAAATACATATGTTATAAATTAGATTAATAAAGTACATGAATTTTATTTATCAAATAATTTTTTTATGTTATGTCTTACTAAAAACACTTATTTTAGATTATAAGTACTTTATTTTTTAGTTGTCTGTTTTTAAGGTTTCAAAAACGTCTTTTACAGCCTCTTTATGGTTTCGTGAAATGTTAAGAGACTTACCATCCTTTAAAAGCAATGAATTAGCTTTAACTATTTTTACGTATTCTGAATTAACAATTGTACTTCTGTGAATTTGTATAAACGTAGAAGCAGGTAATATGCTTAATGCCCATTTAATTGTATTTCTGTCTATTTCTGGTCTTGGTTTATTGTGCAAATAAAATTCTAAATAGGGCCCATCAGATTTTATATATTGTATGTTGCTAGTGTGCAATTTGGCTTTGCTTTTTAACACAATATTTAGATGTGTATTAGGTTTTGTGTCAATGATGGTTTTAAGTTTTTTAGTATGGCTTTTTAAGTCTAAATTTTGTTTTTCTAAAGCTCTTTTTTCTTTTTCAATGGTATTTTTATTTTTATAAATACTAATAAACTGTTGTATCATAACAATAGATAGTGTTATAATTTCTAAACCAAAACCCAATAACATAGGATGAATGGGGAATACAGATTCGTCTATAATACCATATTCAATAGCTAAATAGAGTGCGGCCCCAAGAATAATAAAACTAAAGGCAATAAAGAAAATGTTTGCATAAATAGGTTTAGATTTTAAAGCTCTATAAGAAGCTATAAAAACCAATATAAAAATCGATAGAAATATGATGTATGTTATATTGAGCAATACAATGGTGTATGTTTTATAAAGACCAGAAAACAATATCCAACCTAAAATTAAGCCAATAAGTAGTTTGTTACAAAACCTAAGATATCTTAATATTTTAGGAGAGTGTGCTTTAATATTTAAAAATATACTCAAGAATTTATTGGCAGCTATAGCAATAAGCAACATTAAAATAACTCTCGAGTAATTATTAAAATGCTTGGCGTTAGGGTATAAATATTCAAAAGAAAATCCTAATGCCGTAAATAAATATAATGCCATAAAAAAGGCATACAAGCCGTAATAAATAAATATTTTACTTGGAAGTAATAGGCCTATTAAAAGCGATGCAAAAGCTATAATAAATAAAACACTAAAATAGAAGCTATAATATATGTTTTGTTTGGTTTCTTCAACTTCAAAACGATCTTTATTCCATAAATACAAAGGGAAACTTACCGAAGCATTTCGCTTATCAACCATTAGAAAATAGTTGGTTTCTTCTAATTTTTTTTTTAACGGAAAAATAAAACGTCTATTTTTATAAACTCTATTGCTAAAAGTTTGATTTCTATCGCCTCCATAACCAATTTTGTTATAGATGGAACCTGTTTTTTCAAACAATAGTACATTATCTATGTGAGGATTGTTAAGTTCTAATAGCAAGGGGCTTTTATGAGATTTCCAGTTAATTTTAAAGTGTATCCAAAAATAATCTTTAGAAAAACCTTGACTTGGACTCTCTTTTGCTGGTAATAAGCCATTATTGCTTATTAAAGAATCAGCTTTTTGCACATTCAAGTTTTCAGAAGTTTTATATATACTTGTATAGGTTATAAAATCTATCTTATTTAGAATATCTATATTCTTATTTAAACTCTTTTTGTTTTGTGCTGTAACAGTTGTTATTAGTACATGACTAAAAAAAATAGTAATTACATATACTGGAAAAGTATATTTCTTAAAATAGTAATAATACCTTAACAGGTAATTTCTTTTCTCCATATTTTTAAAGGGAAATAAAAAATTAGAAAAAGGGGTTTGTAAAAATAAACATTTAATATAAAAAGATATGCTTTATAATGTGTTTTTAAGTTTAAAAATTATTATCAAATGATAGATGCTTTTATACTTAATTCAAATATTTAAAACCATAATCTATGCATTTCAGATAAGTAGTATTTTATTAATTTGGTTCAATATGAATTAATACATGACCTAAATTAGGCATTTCTTTTCGTAAATAATCTTTTAAATTATGAGCAATTTCATGCCCTTCTTTAACAGAAATCTTAGCATTAACAATGGTATGTAAATCTACATGAAATTTCATTCCGGCTTTACGAACAAAACATTTTTCTGTACCTAAAACACCAGATACTTCCATAGATTTTGTTCTAATTTCAATTATTAGGTCGTCATATAGTTGTTCATCCATAACCTCGCCCAATGCTGGTCTTAAAATTAAGTAGCTATTATATAAAATAAAAGCAGAAGCTAGTAAAGCTGCCCAATCATCAGCAGTTTCATAACCTTCTCCAAAAATAATTGCTATTGAAATTCCAATAAAAGCCATTATAGATGTTATGGCATCACTTCTATGATGCCAAGCATCAGCTTTAAGGGAAGAGCTATTGGTTTGTTTACTTTTCTTAATAACTATTTGAAATGAGATTTCCTTCCAAATAATTAATAAACCTAATATTATTAACGTCCAAGATTTTGGAGTTTTATGAGGCGTTTGAATATTTTGAATACTTTCATAAGCTATAATTGTAGCAGAAAAAACCAGAAAGGCCACTACGGTAAAGGTAATTAGTGGTTCAATTTTGCCGTGCCCATAAGGATGATTTTCATCTGCTGGGCGTTTAGCATATTTAAATCCTAATAAAACTAAAATTGAAGCAAAAATGTCTGTTGTAGATTCAATAGCATCTGCAATTAATGCATAAGAATTGCCAAAAAATCCAGCAAGCCCTTTTATTATAGCTAAAAGAGTGTTTCCTATGATACTAAAGTAAGTAGTTCTAATTGCGGTTCGCTCGTTAGTCATTTTTAGTTTTTCTATACCTTATTTATTAAGGGTTTTAACAATATAAAATACGCCTATCTTTAACAGCATCAAAAATACTACTTATTTTATAGGTAGAGTTAAAGATGCTTAAGTAAAGAAAAAGAAAATCTAAAACTTTATATTTTTGGTTGTAACTCCAATTTAAAGGATATTTTAATTTCTTCAGATATTTTGTTTTTAACAATATTTGGTATTTTTATGTCAAAATCTGAAGCTATTACCTTAAAGCTTCCAACTATGCTAATAGTGTTGTTAGTATTCATTGAAACTTTTATTGGAGTATCTTTAAGCTGTTTTGTTTTACCATGAAAGTTTAGCTCACCAATTATTTTAAAAGAACTATTAGTTTCTAAATTATTAAAAGAGAAGTTTTCTATTTTACCTTTAAATGTAGCTTTTGGATAGGTGTCAGATTCGGCATAGTTCTCATTGAAATGTTCTTCCATGAGAGCATTCTTAAACCGAAATCCTTTTACCATTATTAGTACTGCAAGATCACCGTTATCAGTATTTAAAATAGCAGTAGCAGCATTGTTATTGGCTGCTACTGCTTCAAAAGAGGGTACAGAAGCTTCAAAGCTTACTGTTCCAGTTTTTGTTAAAAATTTGTTTTGACAAAAAATATTAAGGCTTAATAAAGCGATAATATAGGTTACTTTTTTCATTTTCATTTTTTTATAATGAAATTAAGCGCAAACAAACTGAAAATTAGTTAGTTTTCTAAAAAGCCTTGATCAACCCATTGCTGAATTAAGTTTCTATTTGTTTGAGACATTAATCCACTTTGAGGCATTGGATTTGCAGTATTGTTTATTCTTGATATTAGCCCTCTAGTTTCTACAGCACTTTTTACTTGTGAATATGTTGTTAATGACATAGGTGCGCTGTTTGAAGTAGGACTGCCATGACACGAATTGCAGTTATTGTTTATTATATTTTTTATAGTTCCATTGTAAGTAACACTTGTTGGATCTGGATCTGGATCAGGGTTTGGACTTAAATCATCATCACCACCTGAACAATTAAATAGCAATAAGGTTATTGCAAAAGCATAGGTTAAATTTTTAAATTTCATAGCATCTATTTTTAAGTTAATTTATTTAAAATGTTCTACTTAGGTTAAAACCAAAAAAGATATCACCTGTAGACCAATCGCCCGAACCTTGGCTTAAAAACCCATTGGTATTCATGGCTTGTGCATTTGAAAAATGGAGTTGAAACACATGTCCACCAGTTTCTAAATCAAATCCTATGGATAATGGATTTTTAAATGGAGAGTCACTGACTCTATTGAGGTGCCAACCATAATCTGCATTTATTGACCAGCGTTTGGTAAGCTTGTATCTGCCTCCAAAACCCAAAGCGTATTGAGATTTGTCTTGATTTATTAATTCAATGTAATTGTCATGAAAGAAAGTAGGAGCTAACTCAACTGAAAAATTGGTATTTATTTTTCTTGAAATTAATAGTTGTAATGTATATCCTAAACGGTCATTAAATTGTAATGTTGGTATATTGTCTTTTTCTAAAGCACTATTTATTGTAAGTGAATTAAAACCTACTATTGTAAATGGGAAACCATTTTCCTTTTGCCTGAAAAGCCTATATTTAATAGATGTTTCATATATTTTTAAATAAGAACTTCTGGATACACCAATATTAAATGCATCAGAAATTCCGAAAACAAAATTTAAACGTGTTACGGCATTGTCTAATCCAAAAAAAGTATCAAATCCATCTTCAATACTTCCAAATCTGTGTGAAACTATAAAAAGTAATTCTTTTTTTCCTGCAAGTTTTGTGGATTCAAAATTTACAATTTTAAGACCTTTAAAAGCAGCTTCAGCATATTGAGGATCTAATGAGTCATTGTCAATTTCTTTTAATAAATCGTCTTGGCAGTACATTAATATTGGAAATACAAGAAATAATATTTTAATAAATTTTATATGATGTTTTTTAGTATGTACCATAATTAAAGTTTTACAAATTGTTTAGTATGACTTACGTTTTGAGAGCTTATTTTTAAAAAATATATACCACTATTTAGGTTTGAAATATTAATTGAATTGTCCATATTTTTACCAGAATAAACTAGTTGTCCTAACAAATCAAAAATTGATATAGATTTTACATTGATTTTATCTGGTAATTTTAAAAATAGTTGTGTGTAAGCAGGATTAGGTAAAATTGAAAAACTTTTTAGTGCAAAATCTTCAATTTCTAATGGATTTAATACGGTAATGGTACCTGCCATGGTAAGCGGATGAAATCCACAGCGGTAAGGGTTTGTACCAACCATATTAAATATATGCTGATAGCTACTACCTATGCCTGTTTTTGTGCCACTATTAAAAGTTTCAGTGCTTCCAACATTACTTTGTACGGTATGAGGAAATTCATCTGTCCATGTCCAAATTACAGTGTCACCAATATTTATAGTTAAGTTAATATTGGTTCCAATTCCCATTTCCCAATCAAGGTTATAGGTTGTTTGAGCTTGTAATTCAAACGAAAAGAATACAAGTAAGAGTAATATTGGTTTCATAATTTTAATTTTTAAAAATTATTAATTAATGATATTACACTGGTCTAATTTGATTTCTTCTAATAAATCATCATAGCCTATAAAACGTCCTTTTATTTTGATTTGGGAATTATCTTTTAATTGAATATTGATGTTTGTCGTAAACTGACAGAAAACAACATGATCTAAAGTCATTGTGTTTTTAGTTTGATTTGTTATTGTACCAATAACCTCAATGGTTTTGTTAAGATATTTTTTTTCAGAATTAACCGGATCTATTGAAAATTTATTTAAAATATCAACAGAGTTAAGGTTGTATTCAGCATTTTCATTATTTATATTTCTATGATTTTGATATATATAGTTGTAAATAAATATAGAAATGACAGCTAATACCGCTAATAATATCCATTTTTTCATATTGGTTGGTTGGTTTAAAATGCTGCTTCAGGTTTTACGCTGAAGCAGCGTTGTGCTAGAATTAAATTTTCTTTTTCATAAAGTATTACTACTAGCCTATATTTTTTCAAAAGTTAAATTATCAGTGCCTCCATTGCCACCACTTATATGAATTAATTCAATTTTTGTAGTTGTTTTCATTACAATTTCCCAATCTTCAGATAGCTCACTAAAATTTGAAGGAGAAAGGAAGAAAATGTTAAAGTCAATATCATCTGAGCTATAGCTATCATCATTACTATTACTACTATCTGTAATAGACCATGTGCCTGTAATTGTGGTTGAATTATTCGTTGCTGTTAATGTATTATCTGCTCCAAATGAGAAGCTATAGCCACTAAAAGTGTTAGTTTCATCTTGGCCAGAATCAACATAATTTGTAATAATCCATGTGTCTGATTGTACCAATGTTTCTATTTGTTGAATGATTTCAGCATTATTGTTAGAGTTCATATCATCATCAGAAGAACAAGTTGAAGACATTAAAGAAAAACATAGCATTAAAAGTAGTCCGTAAATAAATTTAGTTTTCATATTGTGTTATTATTTTAAGGGGTTATTAATTAAATATTTAGTTGCAATTATTTTTGTATCTCATTCTGTCATTACTACCAACTCTTAGGTCTATTTTAGTTTCAGAATAGTTTGATATTTCATGTAAAATCCAATTGTTATTGCAATAAGGTAAGTCTGGTACATTAATGATGACTTCTAAATTCATTGCAGTACCATTAGTAGCCCAAGTTCCTAAAGCAGTCATGCCATCCCAATAAACAGATAGTGTTCCGTCTGCTAAAAAGTTAAAAGTATAATCATCATAATAATTATCATAATCATAACCATAGCGTTCTAATTTATCAATACTCCAACCCGAACAGTCCGTTAAAATATTAAGCAACTCTTCTTGGTTACAGTTATTACAATCATCATCATTAAAATCATAATCATCGTCTTCGTCACAATCATCTGCATATGTTTCTATAATACTCTTTAATTCAGTTAAATCATTAATTATCAGTAATGTTTTATCATATAATATAACTGTTATAGGAAAGTTTATAGTTACAAAATCGGATGTGTTTAAATTTTTGATAAAAAGATAAAATTCTTGATCAGAGACTATATTAATAATTTTAATAATCTCATTATTTTTATTGTATAATGAAGCGGTAATAGGAAATTGAAAATCCAAACATTCAATATCATTATCATATTCATTTTCTCCATTACATTTATTTGAATAATTATTAAGTTCAGAAATATTATTAATAATAACTTGTGTAAAATCTTCCAAAGTAATAGTTATAGGAAAAGTGATGAGTATTGAATCAGTATCATCATCATCATCATCAAATAGGTATTCAATAATGTTATAATCTTCTTCAGAATTAATAACTATAGTGCTTCCATTTACTGTAACTGTTATGGGTAACTCTATATTAAAGCAATTAGATTTATCTATGATGTTATCTTTAGAACCATCATTACTAGATGTTTTTAACATTAAACTTGCAATAGTTGAGTTCGCAACTAAAACTTCCTCTTCTGGTGCTTGAATTGATTCAGTTTCCTCAGTTCTACATGAAGTATTAAATAATAATAACATTATAAAGAAGTATGTGATAGTTTTTTGTAATATAGTTTTCATATTTTGCTTGTATTAACAGGGGCGTTTATTAATGAAACAACTAACAATAAAAAACTCCTGAAACTTTTTTAATATTTTTATATAAATTTAAAGGACTAAATTAAATACTTTGTCAAAAGACCTTAACGACAATATTTGCGAAGACAAAATTTTTGAGCATATTTATAATAAGTATGCGCAAGACTTATATAGTTTTTTGCATTATAAATACGGTGAACAACATAACCCCAAAGATAAAGCGCAAGACGCATTCATGAAACTATGGGACAATTGTAAAAACGTAACTTTAAGTAAAGCCAAATCGTTTTTATTTACGGTTGCTAGTAATATGATGTTAAACGAAATTAAGCATCAAAAAGTGATTTTAAAATATCATCAAGAGAAACCACAAGATTATACTAATGAATCACCTGAGTTTATTTTAGAAAAGGAGCAATTTTTACAACGATATCAGAAAGTGTTGGAAAGCTTAAGTGAAGAACAACGTGTTGCTTTTTTATTAAATAAAGTAGAAGGAAAAAAACATAGCGAAATTGCCGAACTTTTAGGAGTTACTCAAAAGGTTGTTGAATATAGAATTTATAGTGCTTTCAATACTTTAAAGAAAGAGTTAGAAGGATTTAAAATAAAATAGTCAGGAGTTTTCAGTTTGAAGTTGTTATATATAAAAAAGTTAAGGATAGATGGATAAAGATTGCTTAATAGAAAAATGGTTAAAAGATGAACTTACGGACTCTGAGAAAGAGCTTTTTAATAAGTTGGAGGATGCGAAGATAAACGAATATATAATTGAAAATGCACATCATTTTAAAGCTTCTCATTTTTCAAAATTAGACGATTTTAATTCGTTTAAAACCCATTATAAATCAACAAAAGCCCCAGTTAAAAAATTAAATTGGTTTAGTCCGTTTTTAAAAATAGCAAGTATTATTGTTATTGGTTTAGGTGTGTATTTTTCATTTTTCACAAATACAATTACTCACATAGAAACTTTAGCGAGTAATAAAACTGTTATTGAGCTTCCAGATCATTCAAAAGTGGAATTAAATGCTCTATCTTCAATTGAATTTAATACTAAAGACTGGGAAGACAATAGAGCTTTAAAACTCAATGGGGAAGCCTATTTTATTGTTGCTAAAGGGAAAATATTTGATGTTAAAACCAATAGCGGAATTGTAACTGTAGTTGGCACACAATTCAATGTAAAACAACGCAATAATTATTTTGAAGTGACATGCTTTGAAGGCGTTGTTAAAGTGACCTCTGACACGATAACTAGAAAGTTATTGGCTGGAGATACGTATCGAATTTTAAATGGCAAATTCACTGAAGGAAAGACTCTGGCATCTGAGCCAAGATGGAGAGAAAATATGAGTGATTTTGAAGCTATTCCATTTAAAGAAGTGCTTTTGGAACTGGAAAGACAGTATAATATTCAAGTATCTTTTAAAAATATAGATAGTAGCAGATTGTTCACTGGGACTTTTTCTCATAATAATCTTGAAAATGCCCTAATTGCCATTACTCAACCAATGAATATGACCTATGAATTGAGTTCTCCAAACCTGGTAATAATTCATGGAAAGAAGAAATAAAAAAACTTCCATTTTTTTTATTTTTATGCTTCTTGTTTTTTGTAGTTCTTATGCTCAAAATACCAATAAGCAGGAAGCATTAGCTCATGTAATAAATATTCTTGAAGAGCAGTATCATGTTCAATTTAATTATGCCGAAGATACTATTGATGGTGTTTTTCTGCAAATGCCCAATAAAAACTTATTGTTTGCAGAAGTCTTAACCTTTCTAGAAAGCAATACAAATCTATTATTTTCAAAGCTAAGCGATGGTCTTATTTTGGTAAAACCTAAAGATGATATTATGCTTTGTGGGTATGTAAAAGATAAAGACAACTTTCAACCCTTAGTATCAGCAACTATTCAAACTTTAAAAAGCTCAACAACAACAGATGAAAATGGGTTTTTTCAAATTAAAATTGAAGATTTTGCTCAACCCATTACCATCCGCTTTTTAGGTTATAAAACCGTTAGCAAGCCATACAGTGAATTTTTAAAATCAAATTGTGATGATGTGTTTCTTGTTCCAAATGTTCAATCCTTGTCAGAAATTGTTATTTCAAATTATATTACAAGTGGTATTAATAAAATAAATAATGGTTCTTATGAAATAAATTTTTCTGATTTTGACATTTTGCCAGGATTAATTGATAACGATGTTTTACAATCTGTTCAAGCATTTCCGGGTATTATGAGTCTTAATGAAACAGTTTCAGATATTAATATTAGAGGAGGAACACACGATCAAAATTTAATTTTATGGGATGGTATTAAAATGTATCAATCTGGTCATTTTTTTGGATTAATATCCATGTATAATCCACAAATAACCCATAAGGTATCCATACTTAAAAATGGAAGTGATGTTATATATACTGATGGTGTTTCTGGAACCATTAATATGCAAACAGAAAGAAATATTAACACAGAATTTAAAGGTAATATAGGTATTAATTTAACAGATTTTAATGGATTTGTTGACATTCCAGTTGGAAAAAAATCATCAGTTCAAATTGCAGCAAGAAAATCAATTAGCGATTTTTTTAAAACACCAACATATAATGAGTTTTTTGATAGAATATCTCAAAACACAGAATTAGAAAACACCACCACCATTACTAATACAGATAAATCCTTCGACTTTTATGATACATCATTACGATGGTTATATAAAATTAGTGAGAAAGATGAATTACGACTCAATTTTATTAAAGTATCTAATGAACTTATATTTAATGAAAAAGCTATTATTGATGCCGTTGAAAAATCTCGAGATAGCCGTTTAACTCAAAATAGTATAGCTGGAGCGTTGTATTATAATCGTATTTGGAACAATAAGCTTAAAACCACTTTTGAAGCCTATGAAACTGACTATAAGTTAAGAGCAGTAAATGCTAATATAATTGATTCTCAACGATTTTTGCAGAAAAATATAGTTTCAGAATCTAGTATAAAATTAAAAGCAGATTATAAATTAAATACAAGATTGGCTATTTTAGGTGGTTACCATTTTGTAGAAACAGAAGTTACCAATTTAGATGATGTAGATGTTCCTCTATTCAGACTTTTAGTTTCAGAGGTTGTAAGAACACATGGTGTCTTTTCACAAGTAACCTATAAATCTATAAATAATAATACCAGTATAAATTTGGGCCTTAGATACAATTTTATTGAAAAGTTTAGCAAATCTATTTACGAACCAAGATTGAGTTTTAGTCAGAAATTTTTAGAAAATTTTACAATAGACGTTTTAGGAGAATTTAAGCATCAAAATACGTCTCAAATTATAAACTTTCAAAACGATTTTTTAGGAATTGAAAAGCGTAGGTGGCAATTGTCTAACAATAATGATATTCCTATAATAATAAGTAAACAAATTTCAGTTGGCACAAGTTTTAGTAATAATGGTTGGTTAGTGAGTATAGAAGCGTATTATAAGAATGTTGAAGGTATTACAACGCAAAGTCAAGGATTTAAAAATCAATATGAATTTGAAAAAAAATCTGGAAGTTATCAGGTAACAGGATTAGATTTGCTTTTAAGAAAAAGCATTGATAGATTTAATATGTGGTTAAGTTATTCCTTAATGAATAATGATTACATATTTAAAGATTTGGAGGTAAATTCATTTAGAAGTAACTTTCATATATCTGATGCTATAACTATTGGAACAGCTTATACTGACAAAAATATTAAAATTGCAGCAGGACTTAATTGGCACAAAGGAAGACCTACTACTGGACCTATAAAGGGAGATGAAATTATTAATAATGAAGTTAATTTTGATGCAACTAATAGCAAGTCTCTTGAAGATTATCTTAGAGTAGATGTATCTGTTCTTCATGATTTCAAACTAGGAAATAAAGCAAAAGCTAAATTAGGTATGTCTGTTTGGAATGTGTTTAATAAAAAAAATGAGCTTGATAATTCTTATCAAACTAATAATGAAGTTATCAACGAAACTTACCAAACATCATTAGGAATAACTCCAAATGCTGTTTTTAGACTTACTTTTTAAAGTAAATTATAAAAGATTTTTCCAATAATTATTATTTATCGGTTCTTTTATGATATATATCAGTAAAACAATCAAGTAAATATCAATAAATTTGGGGCTTAATAAAAAGAAACATCATGACAAGTAAATATAATACATGGTACCATCCATATAAACCAGCTAAAAATTTTGAAAAAAAAATAGCTTATTTCAGTATGGAATTTGGTATACATCAAGACTTAAAAATATATTCTGGCGGACTCGGGTTTTTAGCAGGTTCACATATGCGTTCTGCAAACGAACTTAAACAAAATGTTATTGGCATTGGAATGCTTTGGAAATATGGCTATTATGATCAAGCCAGAAATGACGACCAAACACTTCGCACAGATTTTACAGAAAAAGCATATGACTTCCTAGAAGATACAGGCATAGAGGTCTCTATAAAATTACATGATAATCCAAATGTAAAAGTTAGGGCTTATGTGTTAAAACCAGAAATATTTGGCTCTGTGCCAATTTATTTGTTAAGTACAGATTTAGAGAGTAACGACTTTTTATCAAGAACCATTACCAACCACTTATATGATGCTAATGAGGTAACAAGAGTCTCACAAAGTATTGTTCTTGGTATTGGTGGCGCCAAAGTTGTAGAAGCTTTAGGAGGCGCTGATATTTATCATTTAAATGAAGGTCATGGCTTGCCAGCCTTTTATTATTTAAAAGATAAAGGCACTAAAAAACAGCAATTAGCTTTTACAACACATACACCAGAAAAAGCAGGAAATGAAGAACGTGATGGACGTCATTTAAACCGTTGTGGATTTTTTGGTAGAACACTTTCTGATGATGAATTAGAAAAAGAAACTGTTAATGGTGGGATGATTAATTACACAGTTTCTGCTTTAAGAATGGCAAAAAGGGCCAATGCGGTTTCAAAATTACATGCTGTAGTATCTAATGATATGTGGAAAGATTTTGACAAGATTTGTAAAATCATTCCTATTACAAACGCTCAAAACCAAAACTTTTGGCAAGATGATGATATTAAAAA
The DNA here is from genome assembly GCA_021739635.1 of Flavobacteriaceae bacterium. Lineage (GTDB taxonomy): Bacteria > Bacteroidota > Bacteroidia > Flavobacteriales > Flavobacteriaceae > Yeosuana. The sequence goes on from JAIPBH010000002.1 coordinate 157,282, forward strand.
ATCTTGGACTAAAAGAAATGTTAAAGCTTACAAAAAGAGAAAATTAGAACTTAAAAAACAATTGTTTGATGAAGTTTTAAATCAAACTGATAAAATTTTTGACCCTAATGTTTTAACGTTTGTTTGGGCACGTCGTTTTGCAGGCTATAAGCGAGCAGATTTGTTGCTACATGATATAGAACGTTTTAAAAGATTAATTTATAATTCTAAATACCCAATTCAAATTATTTGGGCAGGAAAACCATATCCAATGGATTATTATGCTATTGATATTTTTAATCATTTAGTAAACTATTCTAAAACAGCTACTAATTTGGCCGTTTTAATTGGCTATGAAATAGACTTATCTAAAAAACTAAAAGAGGGTTCTGACGTTTGGTTAAACACACCAAGAATTACACGTGAAGCATCTGGAACCAGTGGAATGACTGCTGCCATGAATGGTTCAGTTAATGTGTCAATTAACGATGGTTGGATTCCTGAGTTTGAGAAAAATGAAGAAAATTGTTTTGTTTTACCCGAACTAGATCATAATATGCCAGTATGGGAACAAGATAAATTAGATGCTAATAACTTATATGATATTCTTGAAAACAAAGTGATACCAATGTATTATGACAACCCAGACGAATGGCAAAAGATTGTTTTTCAAGGAATAGATGATGTGATTCCAGAATTTACTAGCCATAGAATGGCAGAGCAATACTATAAAGAACTTTATAAATAAAGTATTATTACTATATAAAAAGGCAAGTTGTACAACTTGCTTTTTTTTTGAATTATTATTAGTAAAAACATATTTTACGCATTTTTTATATAAAGATTTTAAAAAAATTAACATTGTTTTAACATAAATTCCTTTCAGTCTAGTTCTTGTTTTATACCTTATCGGCAAACACTATTATTATGAAAATTATTAAAATTAAAAGGCAAACTAAATTAGAAAAGCGATATAGTATAAAGATGGGAGAATTATTAGTGCAAGTTACTTACATCAAAAAACATCTGTTAGGATTCCCTATTAAAACACTTCACAAATACCGTGAAACTTACTACGGTACTATAAAAGATTGTAATGAATGCTCTCTTTCTAGATAGCTTATTGTCTTTATTACAATTCATTTTTACACTAATTTTTATTTAAAAAATCAAATACTTTATGAAAGTACTAGTGATTGGTGCTGGTAATATGGGTCTTACCTATGCACAAGGCATGTCTAAATCAAAGCTTCTAAAAAAGCGAAATATCATGATTTTAGATAATTCTGAAGAAAAAACAAAAGAGCTAAATAAAATAGAACATTTTGATGTTTATCAAAATTTAAAAGATTGTGTTCCGCTTGCTGACATTATTTTTATAGCAGTAAAACCATATCATGCAGAAAAGGTATTAAAAGACATTAAATCACTTGTAAATACTGAGCAAATCATCATCTCAATCATGGCAGGAATTACCATTGATTTTATTGAGAGTGTTACAGGATTATCCAAGATAGTAAGAGCTATGCCTAATTTACCTGCCCAAGTTGGGCAAGGACTAACAGCATATGTATCCTCAAAACATGTTTCAAGAGTTGAGCTTTTAATGGTTGAGAATTTATTAGATACCACTGGAAAATCTATATTGGTAAGCCATGAAAATTTTATTGATGCATCAACTGGTATTTCAGGAAGCGGTCCAGCTTATGTATTCTATTTTATGCAAAGTATGATGGAAGCCGCACTTCAAATGGGGTTTTCAAAAAACATATCCAAAGTATTGGTTAGTGAAACATTTACTGGTGCCGTAGCGCTTTTTAATCAATCAGATTTATCACCAAATTCATGGATGAACTTGGTGGCTTCAAAAGGAGGTACCACACGGGCAGCCCTAGATTCTATGAAAGAAAATAATGTAAATGAACTCATTAAAGAAGCTGCATTTGCTGCATTTAATAGAGCTGTAGAATTAGGAAAATAAGATGGATAGATATAAAGAAAAAATAGTTGTTAAGGTGGGTACTAATGTGATGACCAATAAGGATAAACGAATAGTAAGACCCGTTTTAAGGCAATTGGTACGCCAAATAGCAGAACTTAATGAACGTGATATTATTACTATTTTGGTGTCATCAGGATCTGTAATTGCAGGAAAAGAAGTTTTAGGTAAATCAAAAATAAAAGATAAAACACAACGCAGACAGGTTTATTCTGCCATAGGGCAACCAAGGATGATGCGTTTATACTATAATATTTTTATGGATTATGGTATGAAGTGTGCTCAAGTACTTCCAACTAAAAGAGATTTTAGCCTAGGTGTTCATAGAGAAAATATGATTCAGTGTTATGAAGGCTTATTATCTGAAGGGGTTATACCTATTTTAAATGAAGATGATGCTGTTTCTGTAACCATGTCTATGTTTTCAGATAATGACGAATTGGCTAGTTTAGTAGCTCAACTTATTAATGCCGATAAACTGATTATTTTAACTGATATAGATGGGTTGTATGATGGGCATCATGATTCAGAAAATAGTACACTCATTGAAACAGTAAGTTCAAATGAAAATGTTGATAAATATATTAAAGAAAGTAATAAAGGAGAAGCAGAAGGTAGAGGTGGTATGGGCTCAAAATTAGACTTTGCTAAACAAACTGCAGGTATGAATATTCCAACCTTTATTGCCAACGGAAAAAAAGATAACACCATAATAGATATCATAGATGGAAAAAGTGTAGGAACCAAAATCATACACTAGTTTTTTTGTAAGTTTGCGCGTATTTATTCAGCATTTTATATGGAATTAAAAGTTAAACAACGCGTTGCTTTAGGAACATACTTCTTTTTATCTGGGCTTAGTTTCGCTACTTGGGCATCCAGAATTCCTACCATTAAAACATTTTTTAACTTAAATGAAGCAGAACTTGGCACCATTCTTTTGGCAATGCCCATAAGTTCACTAATAGGGTTGCCAATTTCAGGTTGGTTAGTATCAAAATTTGATAGCAGACAGCCACTTGTTATATCCTTCATTTTATTTGTTTTTTCTTTAACTTGGATTGGGTATGTACAAACAACTCTCAGCTTAATTATAGCTATTAGTTTGTTTTCTTTTTTTATGCGTATTTTAAACATTTCTGTTAACACACAATCTATTATTTTACAACGAAATTTTGAAAAACGCATAGTAGGCTCCTTTCATGGTCTTTGGAGTACAGGTGGTTTGCTAGGGGTTGCATTTTCCACTTTAATGGTAAAGTTACATGTAAGTATCTCGCATCATTTTCTAATAATTTCTATTATAACATTAATAGGCGTTTTAGTGGCTTATAGGTACACTATTAAAAACGATAAATCGCCTACAGGAAACAAGCTTATTTTTGGAAAACCAGACGCTTTTATATTATATCTGGGAATCATTATTTTCTTAGCGGCTATTTGTGAAGGTGGCATGTTTGATTGGAGTGGTGTATTTTTTAAAGAAGTTATTAAAGAAGATATTTTTACCTACGGTTATCTGTCCTTTATGACTTGTATGGCCATATCACGATTTTTCTCAGACCAATTAATACAAAAAATTGGAACTAAAAAAACCTATGTATTTAGTTCTTTAGTCATTACAACTGGTATTTTGACGGCTATTATATTTCCATATTTTTGGTCAGCACTCATAGGGTTTTGTTTGGTAGGCTTTGGTACAGCTGCCATTTTTCCTATGACCTTTGCTTTAGCAGGAACATCAACTAAGTATTCGCCTGGTATGGCTATTTCTATAATTTCTACTTATGGTATTTTGGGAATGTTTATAGGGCCACCTTTAATTGGGTATTTAGCGCATGCTTTTGGTTTAAAGAATGCTTTTTATATTTTTGTAGTGTCAGCACTTTTAATGATACCTATTTCTAGAATGTTTTTTAAATACCAATTAAAAAACGCTGTAGAAAATTAGTTTTCAATAATCTCTACTTCAAATAATTTATCCCAACGTTTGCCAGTTACAAAAATGGTTTTTGTTTTTGGATTATAAGCAATACCATTTAATACATCTAAACCAGCGTGTTGTGTTACTAACTTTTTTAAAGGAGAAAAGTCGATAACGGCAATAACAGCACCATTTTTTGGGTTAATAATTGCCACACCATCTTTTTGATATCTGTTGGCATAAATGTCGCCATTAATCCATTCCATTTCATTAATTTCAGTAATTTTACCTTTATTGGTGTAAACTTGTATATAATCTTCTTCAATTAATGTTTCAGGATTAAGCATCCAGATTTTTTCGGTGCCATCGCTTTTATAAAGTTTATTATTGTCATGGCACAAACCCCAACCTTCTTTACTATTACCATATTTAAAATTATTAAGCTTTTCAAAGGTGTTTACATCATAAATAAAACCAATTCCTTTACGCCAAGTTAGTTGATACATTTTATCATTGAATATGGTTAAGCCTTCAGCAAAATACTCATCAGCTAAGTTTAAATTTTTAAAAATTTCTCCAGTTTTATAATTAACTTTTCTAAGTTTAGATTCTTTGTATTGACCAGTACTTTCGTATAGTGTATCATTAAAAAACTCTAAACCTTGTGTATATGATGTTATATCATGCGGGTATTCATTAATAATTTTATAGGTATAAATTTTTGGTAATTCACTATTTAGAAGAATAATAGTTTCATTTATTATTTGTTTTTCATCACCAACAAAAACAGTAGCCACAATGGTTTGCTTGCCTAGTTTAAAACCGCTTAAAGCCGAAGAAGCTCCAATTTTTTTATCATTAATGGCATAAATAATAGAATCAATGATTATATTTTTTGGGTTATCTATAGAGAGTTTTAAGGTTTCACTAATTGAAAACGTGTTGTTTTTTGAGTTGGTAATTAGTTTGAAATCACTTTTTTTTTGTCCGTTATTAGAGCCGCAAGCTATAATTATAAGACTTAAAAATATGATAGTGAGGTGTTTGTAAATATTCATTTTGATTGTAAATTTTAAGCAAGATATTTATTTAAAATCAGTTTAAAAAATCATTGTGAAAATTTTAAAAGGTTGTATCTTTGCAGCCGGCAAGTCCTACACAACCAGCTCCTGTTGAATCCTCCAGGTCGGGAACGAAGCAAAGGTAAATGGTCGTAGCGGTGTGATGTAGGTAGCTTGCCTTTTTTTATGTCTTTTCTTTTCTGCAAAAGCAGAAATCTTATCAAGATTATTTCAATACGCTCTTTTCCTCAAAACATTTTCATATTATTGCTCACATATAAAATTCATTGTTAATTTTACATTTTTAATTTTTAAACATGTCTAAAGTTGTTTTAATTACTGGAGGTTCTTCTGGAATAGGAAAATCTATTGGTGAGTTTTTATCCAATAAAGGGTATATTGTTTATGGTACAAGTAGGCATCCTGAAAATTATAAGGATTCTAAATTTCCTATTTTACCTTTAGATGTCAAGGATTTATCATCAATTAAAAGTGCCGTAAACACCATTATAGATAAAGAAGGTAAGCTAGATGTGTTAATAAATAATGCAGGTGTTGGTATTACGGGACCTATTGAAGAAATTCCCGAAGACGAAATAAAAGCTAATTTTGAAACCAACTTTTTTGGACCTATAAATGTAATTAAGTCAGTTTTACCACAAATGCGTAAACAACATGATGGGTTAATAATAAACATAACATCTATTGCAGGCTACATGGGATTGCCTTACAGAGGTATTTATAGTGCTAGTAAAGCGGCTCTTGAATTAGTTACTGAGGCTTTTAGAATGGAATTAAAAGATTTTAATATCAAAATGACTAATGTGGCTCCAGGAGATTTTGCCACTAATATTGCAGCAGGTAGATATCATGCGCCTCTTTTAAAAGACTCACCATACAAAATCCCATATGGAAATACTTTAGATTTGATGAATAGTCATGTAGATAGTGGTAGCAACCCAGATATGATGGCTAAAGCGGTATTTAAAATTATACATACTAAAAAACCAAAAATTCATTACAAAGTAGGTGCATTTATGCAAAAATTTTCTATTGTTTTAAAACGAATTTTACCAAGTAAAATGTATGAGAAGCTTTTGCTTAATCACTATAAACTGTAGATTATGACTTTAAACTTTTTTTTAAAAATGAAGGTTTAAAGAAACTTAAAATTGTAAATTTACACGCGTTAAGGATTGAGCAATTGTTTGAGCTCTTTTTATTTTTAGAAATAAAAAAGCGAGTGCGAAAGCCTGACTTGAGGCGAAGCGAGAGTAACGCCAAATAATATATTAAAAAACTAAACAATTTATAGAGATGAAATTTTTTATTGATACGGCAAATCTTAATCAAATTAAAGAAGCTCAGGACCTTGGTGTTCTTGACGGTGTAACGACCAATCCGTCATTAATGGCAAAAGAAGGTATTACAGGACATGATAATATTATGAAACACTATGTAGATATTTGTAATATTGTTGACGGCGATGTGAGTGCTGAAGTAATTTCTACAGATTTTGCTGGCATGGTTAGAGAAGGAGAGGCGTTGGCAGAATTACACGATCAGATTGTAGTGAAATTGCCTATGATTAAAGATGGTGTGAAAGCTTGTAAATATTTTTCAGAAAAAGGCATAAAAACAAATGTTACCTTGGTGTTTTCTGTTGGGCAAGCATTATTGGCTGCTAAAGCAGGCGCTACTTACGTATCGCCTTTTATTGGTAGATTAGATGATATTTCTACTGATGGTTTAAACCTGATTTCTGAAATTCGTCATATATATGACAATTATTCTTTTGAAACACAAATTTTAGCAGCTTCTGTACGTCATACGATGCATATTATTGATTGTGCTAAATTGGGTGCTGATGTAATGACTGGACCTTTAAGTGCTATTGAAGGTTTATTAAAACATCCACTAACTGATATTGGTTTAGCTCAGTTTTTAGCAGATTACAAAAAAGGAAATTAAGTTATTACTTAAATAAATAAAAAAAGCCTCAAACAAAAGTTTGAGGCTTTTTTTATTTTAAATCTTTTTTTATTTGTTAATAAGTCCTAATAGTTGTTCTTCAAAATTACTTGAAAACATGTTAGAATTGCTGTTAACTATAATATTGTTTTTATCAATAATAATCACTTTAGTCATAGGGTAAATGGCCAAAGTATGCATAGATTCTTTAGGGTTTTTAAACTGATACTCGTTTATTAGTGAGAAGTTATTTTTATTTAAATTGCTTTCCCATGTTTTTAAATTGCTATCATCAATATTCACTGCTATAAACTCAATTTCTGGATACTTTTCTTTTAAGTCATTCACTTTATAATGACTTTCCTTAAAATGGTCATAAAAATTATGCGACCAAAAATAAATAGCGGTAGGTTTTGTTATTATAGAATTAAAGTTCAAATCTGAATTCTCAGAATTTACTAATTTAATATTTGGAAATAGTTCTCCAGGTTTTAAGTTGTTTAAAGATTGGGTAAGATTTGATATTATTTCGTTGTTCTTTTCATTTGTGCTTTTACTTAAGAATAATTTTGTTAGAACATCATTTTTTTCGATGTCCTTGTTTTTAGTTAAAAAAGACATAGTAAAATAATAAAGTAAATCATTTTTAATAGAATGATTGCTTACTAAACTATCAATAAGTTTTAGCCTATCTAAATTATAGCAAATAGATTTACTGTTAAAATGATTTTCATGCGAATGATTTAAGTGTTTCTCAAGAGCAAGGTTATTAAAGTTTGTTCTTAAAAATGAATTATAAGTTAAATAATCTTGATATCCTTCATTGTTATAATCTACATTTTTTCTGTAATCATAAAATCCTTTTGGTAAGTCATCAATAATATGACGTTTACTAGAACTGTAATTGATGATTGGATAAATTTCTTTACTAGAATAATAACTATAATTAATGTTGGCTTCGGCAATTTCGTTAAATAAGTCTGAAGTGAGATTGTCATTAATAAACTCTTTTAGCACTTTGTTCTTTTTGGCCTTAATTTGATTTATTTTATTCTCAAAATCTACAGGATTTAGTTGGCATAATTGAAAAATCTCTTTTTCAATGATTTCATTTTGTAAAAACTCATTAATAAAATAATTGTTTTTTTTAGAGCCTTCACCCGAATAAACCAAGGATTCATCAAAGTCAAGCGTATTAAGGCGTAACATAATACTATCATTAGGTTCTAAAAGAACCATTTGAATTTCACTGCCATGTTTAAAGGTGTAAAATCCTGGATTCAAATCATTAATTTTGTATATAAATCTGTTGTGATTGTCTAGTTTAATGGTATCAATAACACTTTCAGATTTTAATATGACTACAAAATTGGTGCTTGGGTTAATTATTTCACCACCCAAATAAGCATAATCATTAGCGTTTTTTTTATCATTTTTGCAGGCAAAAATTGATAAAGCAATTAATAAACTATATATAAAAATTCTCATATTTCTTTTCCCCCAATAGTAATTGCAATTATAACCATAATTATACAAATTTATGGGTTGCAAATAAGATGTGTTGTTAATACGTTGTTAAATATTCAATTTTGAGAAATAGTGTTTTAATAGTCAATAGATTATAGGTTTAAAACTTACTTTTTTACAGAAAAAATGACTTCTAAAAATAAATGAAGTATGTTTCGTCTTACGGTTTGATTTTTCTACTTTTGCGCAAACTTATAAATAAGGTGTGTAAATACACAAACTATTTAATTTGCAAGTTAATAAGTAATTATTTGAGTAAAATTTAAAACAACATTATGTTATCAGTTTCAAATCTTTCTGTTCAATTTGGTAAGCGCATTTTATTTGACGAAGTAAACACAACTTTTAATCAAGGAAATTGTTATGGTATTATTGGAGCTAATGGTTCAGGAAAATCTACGTTTTTAAAAATTATTTCTGGTAAACAAGACGCAACTTCTGGACAGGTTTCTTTAGAAGCAGGTAAACGTATGTCTGTATTAGAACAGAACCATAACCTGTATGATGAGCATACTGTTTTAGAAACCGTTTTAATGGGTAATAAACCCTTGTTTAAAATAAAAACAGAAATGGATGCTTTGTATGCCGACTATTCTGATGAAAATGCTGATAAAATAGGAGAACTTCAAGTACAGTTTGAAGAAATGAATGGTTGGAATGCAGATAGTGATGCAGCAGCCATGCTTTCAAATTTAGAAATTAAAGAAGAGTTTCATTACACTTTAATGAAAGATCTTGATGGAAAACAAAAAGTAAGAGTCTTGTTAGCTCAAGCCTTATTTGGCAATCCAGATGTACTAATTATGGATGAGCCTACTAACGATTTGGATTATGAAACGATTTCTTGGTTAGAAAACTTTTTAGCTAATTATGAAAATTGTGTTATTGTTGTTTCACACGACCGTCACTTCTTAGATGCTGTTTGTACGCATATTTCTGATATTGATTTTGGAAAAATAAATCACTATTCAGGAAATTATACATTTTGGTACGAATCATCACAACTAGCTGCACGTCAACGTTCACAACAAAACAAGAAAGCTGAAGAAAAGAAAAAGGAGTTAGAAGAATTTATCAGACGATTTTCTGCCAACGTTGCCAAAAGTAAGCAGGCAACCAGTAGAAAAAAGATGATTGATAAATTAAATATATCTGATATTAGACCAACAAGTCGCCGTTATCCTGCAATTATTTTTGAACGCGATAGAGAAGCTGGTGATCAAATTTTAAATGTTCAAGGTTTACAAGCATCCATTGATGGGGAATTATTATTTAAAAACATTGATTTAAACCTTGATAAAGGAGATAAAGTAGTTGTTTATTCAAAAGATTCTAGAGCGTCAACAGCATTTTATGAAATATTAAATGGAAAAGAAAAACCCGATGCTGGTGAATTTTCTTGGGGAATTACTACAACACAATCTTATTTACCACTTGATAATAGCGAGTTTTTTAATAATAGTTTAACCTTAGTAGATTGGTTACGCCAATGGGCTACAACCGATGAAGAACGTGAAGAAGTTTATATACGTGGGTTTTTAGGTAAAATGATTTTTAGTGGTGAAGAAGCACTTAAAAAATCTAATGTCCTTTCGGGTGGAGAAAAAGTGCGTTGCATGCTTAGCAGAATGATGATGTTAAGAGCTAATGTTTTAATGCTTGATGAGCCAACAAACCATTTAGATTTAGAAAGTATTACTGCTTTTAATAATTCACTAACAAATTTTAAGGGCACTATATTGTTTACAACTCATGACCATGAGTTTGCTCAAACAGTAGCAAATAGAGTGATTGAACTAACTCCAAACGGTATTATTGATAGATATACAACGTTTGATGAGTATATGCAAGATCCAAAAATAAAAGAATTGCGCACGCAAATGTATACGGTTTAAGCTTAAACAATTTTTTTTGAAGAAAATTAGTTTAGTCTTTAATACTAGCTATAATTTTTTCAACTATTGGAATAGCTTTGTCTAGTTCATCTTTATTCACATAAAGTTCTTGTAAACCAGGTATTGATGGGCCAAAACCAGCTAGTCTAGCTGATTCTGTTTCATCTTTTATAACAGAATTAATTCCTATCTCTTTTAGGTTATCTGTCATGTGTTGTACAATGATAAAACTACCTGTAAATATTTTTATATAGTTAGAATCCATCATAATGATATATTTAAGGTTTTCTTAAAGATACAATTTATAAGTATTAAAGGCTTAAAAATTAGCTACTAATGATTGAAAATAAATTTGTTAATTAAAAGTTAATAGTTTTATATTTGCTATTATTAATAATATTTAAAGTCTAGTGAAAAACGGTACAGTAAAATTTTTCAATGAATCTAAAGGATTTGGATTTATCATTGAAACGGGTTCTTCAAATGAGTATTTCGTGCACGTGTCTGGTTTAATTGACAAAATTACAGAAGGTAACAAAGTAGAATTTGAATTAAAAGACGGTAAAAAAGGATTAAACGCAGTTAACGTTAAAGTTATAAAGTAAAGCGCTATTAATTTTTTTAAGATTTCAAAGCCTGCTTTTTAGCAGGCTTTTTTTTTTGATAGAATTAGTTATTAACCTTATCAACAACTATTCTGTTGTCTCTATTTGCAAGTTCCCAAGCAGTAGTAAAAATAAGTCTGGCTCTTTTTTCTAACATATCATAATGAATTTTATCTGGCGTATCGGTTGGTTTATGATAATCTGCATGTGTACCATTGAAATAAAATATAACAGGAATATTATTTTTTGCGAAATTATAATGGTCAGACCTATAATAAAATCTATTAGGATCATTATCATCATTGTAAGTATAATCAAAATCCATATTGAAATATTTCTTATTTACGGCTTCAGAAATATTATGCAACTCTTTACTTAATTTATCAGAGCCAATTAAATATATGTAATTATGATTTTCAGAATGTTTAGGGTCAATTCTACCAATCATATCAATATTTAAGTTGGCAATAGTATTTTTAAGTGGGAATATTGGGGCAACATCTGTATAATACCTAGAGCCATAAAGGCCTAATTCTTCACCAGTTACATGTAGAAATAAGATAGAGCGTTTTGGCCCATAACCATCTTTAACAGCTTCTTTAAAGGCTTCAGCAATTTCTAAAATTGCTACTGTACCAGAACCATCATCATCAGCGCCATTATTAATTTGTCCACTTTTGGAAATTCCTATGTGGTCTAAATGAGCTGAAATGATAAGAATTTCATCAGGTTTCTCACTACCTTTTATGTATGCAACCACATTTTCTGATGCTTTGATACCTGCTTTAAAAAAGGATTCTGGAATTTCTTGGTAATAATCATCATTTCCTAGAGGAGACGCAATATTATTATCTAAATAGTGACTTTTAATAAATTCAATAGCTTTTTTTTGACCAGGTTCACCTGTTTTTCTGCCTTCAAATTCATCAGAAGAATATATGTAAAGTGCTTGTTTAAGTTCTTCAAATGTTATTGTATTGACATATTTAGAAATGGCTTTGTCGTTTGAAACTAATGTACTGTCTTGAGCAGTACAAAATTGTAAGCTAATAAAGCTTAATAAAATTAATATGTTTTTCATTATTTAAATTTATAGGTAAGTTTAATAAACAATTCCATGATCAATTTTTACTTTATGATCAAGATTTGCCAACTGCCAAGCTGTTGCAAAAATTAACTGGGAGCGTTTTGTTAATAATTCAAAATCAATTTTGTCTTGAGTGTCGGTTGGTTTGTGATAGTCATCATGTTCTCCGTTAAAATAAAAAATAACAGGAATATCATGTATTGCAAAATTATAATGATCTGAACGTTCATAGAAACGATTAGTATCATTTTCAGCATTATACTTATAGTCTAGGGTTAAGTTACAAAAGGTGGTATTCACTTTTTCTGAAAGATAATGGAGTTCTGTACTTAATCTGTCAGCACCAAGTAAATAAATATAGTTTTTATTATTTTTATGAGCATCATCAAAACGACCAATCATATCTATGTTTAAATCTGCAATGGTGTTATTTAAAGCAAAAATCGGGTTATTTGCATAATATTCAGAACCTAATTTTCCAATTTCTTCTGCAGTAACATGTAAAAATAAAACACTTCTCTTTGGGCCATGACCTTCATTTTGGGCTATTTTAAAAGCTTGTGCAATTTCCATTAATGCAGAAGTTCCTGAGCCATTATCGTCTGCACCATTATTTATTTCGCCTTCTTTAGTAATGCCTAAGTGGTCATAATGTGCTGAAATAATTAATACTTCTTCAGGTAATTCAGAACCTTTTATGTATGCTAAAACATTTTCAGAAGCTTTTGTGTCTTTCTTTAAAAATGATTTTGGTATAGTTTGATAATAATTTTCTTTACCTATTGGTGATTCAATGTGTTGATTTACATAATAATTTTTAAGAAATTCTGCCGCTCTTTTTTGGCCTAATTCTCCTGTTGCTCTGCCTTCAAAGGTATCAGCAGAAATTGTAATAAGATGTTCTTTTAAATCTTTAGGAGTAATGGTGTTAGAATATTTAATAACTAATGCACTGTCAATTATTTGAATACTGTCTTTTAAGTTTTGAACTTTGGTAGTATATTTTGTGGTTGAGCAAGAACCAACTAAGGCAAAAGCCGAAGCAATTAAGAAAATTTTCATTAAATGGAGCTTTATTAAGATATCAAATATAGATAAAAATAATAAATATATTTGTTACTCTAGGCTAATATCTTCTAAATCAAGTTCTTCTAAATCTTCAATAGCATTTTCTTTTGATTCTTTTTCTTTTACTTTTAATTCTTGATTATTAGTCACTTCAGTTTTTGTAAAGATTGCCTTGTAAGTTGTTAATGCTAAGGAAATTATAGTAAGTAGAAATGTAAATTGGATTATTTTTTTTACTTCACCTGTTTTTTTTGATAAATAGTAAGCTGTTAAGCCAAAAATTAATGAGACTATTGCCGGTAAAATAGCTAAATTTGAAACAGGAAGCACAGATAGTATTACTGAAAGTATAGCAGCTACCATAGCTAGAATAGTAAATAAACGTTTCATATATTTAATTTTATTTATTAGGTTTTTAGTTTTTAAGTCCTTGAGCTGATTTAATTTTTAACTCACCATTACCCACAGGAATTTTAAACTTTCCATATACTATTATTTTATTTTCATCAGCAGTAAGCCATAAAAGGTTGTTATTTTTACCTTGTAAAACACTATCACTTGAACTTATGGCTAATTTATAACACACTTTTTTGCCAATATTGGTAGAAAGCGTTTCTTTTCCTAAATAGGTTATATGAGCTTTAATTTCTTCTCTATCAAAAACAATTGTAAAGCTTTTTTTACTTCCAACACTCATTGTTTTATAATCAAAAAGCCTAATGTTATAAAGCGTAGAAACAATGTCTTTTGTTCCTGCATTTATTTTAAAGGTTTTATTTTCTTCTTGATTTTTCTTTTTACGTTGTTGCGATTTTATAGTATTTGATTTATGGTCAAATGTATATTTCATAAACTTGTAATAATCACCTTCATTAATATCACGTTTGTATAAATAAGGAGTTAAGTTTTTTGGGTTAACATAGCTTTCATATAAATCTACAATTTTAAAAAAATTGTCCCATTTACTATAAGTTGTAGCGGAACATTTAAGTCTTAAAAGCGTGGCTTTAGAAGTTTTCGCTTCGCTAGTTTCCATAGTTACCTGAGCTATTTCATTAAGAATGCCTGACATATTATAAGATGCCGTATAAACTAATTTTTCTCCTGCTGCAATAGCATTGTTTTGTGCTTTTATTGAAAAAGAAATAAAGAATAATACTATAATGAAAAGGTGTTTCATGAAAATAGATATTTAATTTTTATAACGTAAGTATTAGCATTTATTGTGCCGAAAATACAATCCTTTAAATTATTATACTAATTTTTTAATCTTTAAAGAGAAGATATTGTACAACTAACAATTGTCATAGTTTTTGTTCTTAAGTATAGTTAAATTTAATAATAATTTTAAAACCATAACTAGATGAAATCGATATTACTGCCCACAGATTTCTCTAAGAATTCTGAAAATGCTATTAATTATGCAATGGCTCTTTTTAAAGATGTTACTTGTGAATTTTATTTACTTAATATTCAAAAGGCGTCTTCTTTTATAACTGATGATATGATGGTTATGTCTGCTTCAGCAACTATTTATCAAACTATAATTGATGTTTCTAAAAAATCAATTGCAAATTTAATCACTAAAATTGAAACTAAATATAGGAATAAGAAGCATACATTTCATTCGGTAGTAGATTATGATAATTTTATTGATTCTATAAACCAGTTAACTATTAGTAAGCACATTGATTTAATTATAATGGGTACTAAAGGCGCTACGGGTTTAGAAAAAGTTATTTTTGGCAGCAATACAGTTCATGTTATGCAAAGATGTATTGCACCAGTTTTAGCAATACCAGATGGCTGTTTGTTTACTGGATTAGATGAAATAGCATTTACTACCAATCATTTAACTTTACATAATATTGAAGAATTAAAACCACTTAAAGAGTTATTGATGCTTCATCATTCAAAATTAAATGTATTACACTTTGATGATATTGAAGGCGTAAACAATCAAAAACAAGAAAATAAGATTTTTTTGAAAAAGAATTTTAATGATATTTCTTATGAAAATATAGATTCTTACAGCAAAGACCTTTACAAAACATTAGAAGAATATTTACACTCCAATAATATTAAATTAATTGCCATGATGCGACAAAAACACTCTTTTTTTGAAAGACTTTTTAATAGGCATCCTGAAGAAACCTTAGCGTTTAGTATTGATATTCCTTTTTTGGTTATGGAGAATTCATGAATTTTTTATACAATCTAAAAAAAAATGTTTCAGATTATTAAGTATTTGAGACATTTTTTTTTAAAGCAATTAAAAGAATAATTTTCTTCATAATGAAGAATAAATGCTACGCTTTGTCTAATATAATCTAGTGAAACTAAATTTTAAATTAATATTGTAAAGAATTGCTTTATTAATTTTATGACACATCAAGCACAATTATTTCAGACACTTCAAATTAGTAAAAAACGTTTTATAAACGGAATAGCTCTTTTTTGGGGTATTGTTATACTTTTTTTAGTATTAGCAGATATCTTTTTGAATCATTATGAGTTAATTGATAGTATACCACTTAGAAGGTTGGTAAATATTACCAGAGATGATGGTTTGGCTAATTGGTTTTCAAGTATTCAACTATTATTTGTTAGTGTTGTTTTATGGATGGTTTTGTTTGTTTTAGTTTATTCTAAGCCTAATTTAATAATTAAAAAACGAGAAAAAATTGGCTGGAGCTTGAGTGCTTTATTTTTTAGTTATTTAGCGGTTGACGATGGTTCTAAAATGCATGAAAGAGTAGGTACAGCTTTTAGTAATAGTATTGAAGCTAGACATGCATATAATCCTAGTTTTATTTCAAATTTATTTGACGTTTTTCCAAGTTATGGTTGGCAATTTGTTTTTATTCCATTTTTTGGGTTAATAGCTATTTTTATGCTTCTTTTTTTTATAAAAAATCTTAAAACAAAAACTCAAATTATATTTATTCTTCTTGGCTTTTTTTGTTATGGTAGCTCTGTTATTATAGATTTTGCTGAAGGAATGGATGTTAAAGTTTATAATTCCATCATATCATTTTTAAATACAGATTTGTATTCAGTTGAGCATTTCTCCAGAGTAATTGAAGAAACATTTGAAATGGTAGGTAACACCTTTTTTATGTTGGCATTTACCATGCAACTAATAAATCTATCCAATTATTTTAAAATTAAATTTGTTGATTCTTTAAAAAATGAAAGTATTGTAAGCAGTAAAAAATAGCGTTTTAAAAGGTATTCAAGCTTCTTAAACATTTATTAATATGTAACATTTTGATTGATAACTCGTCTTACTAATATATCAATCAAATAACTTTAACCATCATGAGACAAGATAATCAACTATTAGTAGTCACCCATTTAAGCCAGTTAGCTAGTTTATTAACAGGTTTTGGAGGTTTAATAATTCCATTAATTCTTTGGACTACTCAAAAAGAAAAAGTTTTTAATATGGATGAACAAGGCAAACGCATTGTAAATTTTCAATTAAGTTTAATTATTTATGCTATTATATGCATACCACTTATATTGTTATTAGGATTAGGCATTTTAGGATTTATTGTATTGGGTATTATTTCTATTGTTTTCCCTATAATGAATGCTATAAAAGCTAGTAATGGTGAAACCTCAGACTATCCTATGTCTATTCATTTTATTAAATAAAAATTTTAATCTCTTTATTTTATTAGTTAGTTTGAGATAAAAGAAAACGCTCACCAATGTTGGTGAGCGTTTTTTGTATAATTTATTTAGTTTGTTAAGTAGGTTCTTAATTATTAAGCATTACAGGCATAACAAGCATGGTAATAAATTCACCTTCATCAAGACCATCAACAGGCGTTAATATACCTGCTCGGTTTGGTAAACTCATTTCTAATTTTACTTCATCTGCATTTAAATTATTAAGCATTTCTGTTAAAAATCTTGAGTTAAAACCTATTTGCATATCATCACCTTGATAATCACAAGTTAAACGCTCTTCTGCTTTGTTGCTGTAATCAATATCTTCAGCAGATATATTTAACTCTGCTCCAGCAATTTTTAATCGTATTTGATGGGTAGTTTTATTAGAGAAAATGCTAACTCTACGAACAGAATTTAAAAACTGAGTTCTGTCAATCATTAATTTATTAGGATTTTCTTTAGGAATTACAGCTTCATAATTAGGGTATTTTCCATCAATCAATCTGCAAATTAATTGAGAATTTTCAAAAGTAAATTTAGCATTAGAGTCATTATACTCAATAGTCACTTCTTCTTCACTTCCAGCTAAAATACCTTTTAAAAGATTTAAAGGTTTTTTTGGCATTATAAATTCTGCTTGCTGACTTGCTTTTACATCTTCGCGAGTATATTTTACTAATTTATGAGCATCTGTAGCTACAAAGGTTAAACCTTGAGTAGAAAACTGAAAAAATACTCCACTCATTACCGGGCGCAAATCATCATTTCCTGCAGCAAAGATGGTTTTACTAATAGCAGTCGCTAAAACATCTCCAGTTACAATGGTTTTACTTGGATCTTCAAGGGCAACTGCTTTTGGAAATTCATCACCATTAGCATAAGCTAAAGCATATTTACCATGATTTGAACTTATTTCAACGGTATTGTTGTCTTCTATTTTAAAGGTTAATGGTTGCTCAGGAAATGTTTTTAAGGTATCTAATAATAAACGTGCAGGAAGCGCAATACTACCTTTGCTATTGCATTCTACGTTAAGAAGAGAAACCATTGTGGTTTCTAAATCACTTGCAGATACTGTTAGTTTAGAATTATCTAATTCAAACAAAAAATTATCTAAAATAGGAAGTGTGTTTGAACTATTAATAACGCCTCCTAAAACTTGTAATTGTTTTAATAAATATGTGCTAGATACTATAAATTTCATTTGATTATTTATATTTTTAATTGAAAATGGTGTATTAATTTGATTAAAAGTCTAAAATCATAAATCAGTACTAAAATATTTATAATGTGTTTAATCTTAAAAAAATACTACCTACAAATATATTCTATACAGACTAATATAGGAAACAAACTTATTAACATTTAGGCTGCGTATTTTTTCTTTCTAATATAATTAAAACTAAAACCAAATATAGCTAATAACCCTAATGGTAGCAGTATATTAAGGAGTTGCCAGCTAGTTTTTTGTTCTGCAATTTTTTGCTGATTTAAAAAAGCAACTGCAATTTCTTTTGAGCGAATGTTTATAAGTCCATCATCATCCAATAAGTAATTTACAGCATTCAGTAAAAATTCTTTATTGCCATAAGTTTGTCTTGACCATCTATCAAATCCTAGCTCTTGAGGTGTATTTCTTGCTACATCATTTTTTATAACATCACCATCAGCTATTACAATCATTTTTGTAGGGATACTTTCATATTTTTCATTTGAAAGCTTTAATGGTTTTATTCTGTTTTTGTAAACGGAAGTGAATTTACCTTCTAATAAAACAGCAAGCGGTTGATTTCCTTTATTGAAAAGTGTTGGGTCTTGTTGCTGAGTAACAATATCTAAACTTATTTCACGTGGTGTTCCTTCTATTTTTGTGAGTGGCGCACTTTCTAATAAAATTGTTTTTTTAATGCTGTTTTTTAATGTGTCTAACTGATTTGCAAAATCAAATTTTACCAGATTTAAATTATTTACTATAGGATGTTTACTTGTAGTTGAAGCTAAAGGAGAATAAGGCCATTGTAAATGCTGAAATTGCGAATTGCTTCCTTCTCCTATAGCAAGAGTAATTGGAGCTGAGTAAAGCGAGCTTATTAATAATGGATTAACACGAACGCCATATTTAAAAAAGAAATCGGTTAAGTTTAAATCTCTAGCTACAGCAAAGGTTTTACCATATTCATTATATAAACTATCTTTTTCAATAGCAACTGCATCAATAAGCCATATGCTTTTACCACCATTCATAATATATTGGTCAAGCACCAATTTTTCTTCTTCAGAAAAGGCTTCAGTTGGTTTTGCAGAAATTATTAAATCAAATAGTTTTAAATCATTTAAAGATTTTTGTGGATTATTAGAAACACTATCTAAGGTAAAAGGCGCTATATAATAATATTCGCTAAGCTTTTTAATAAAATCAAAAATGTATTTATCTTCAAGTTCGCCATTACCTTTTAAAACAGCAATTTTTCTGCGTTTAGGTTTTGTTAATTTGCTAAAAGCATCTGCAAAAGCATATTCTAAATGCTGAACCGAGTTTGAAACTAATTCTTGTTGTGAAGCTCCTATTTTATTTTTAACCAATGAAATTGTAACGGTTTCATCATTATAACTTGCTAATGCCCAAGGAAAAATAACTTCTGTACTACTTTTTCCATTTTCTTGAACGCTTAATTGCATAGGTGTTAAACCACGATTGCTTAGTTGCTGAATATTTCTCTCGCGTGTTACTTCATCTTCTAAAGGATTGATGAAATGAAAGATGATATTGTTGTTTTTTGCCGAAAATTCTTCTAATAATTGTTTGGTTTCTCTTTGAAGCCGTTTAAATTCTGATGGAAAATCAGTGCCTTCTAAAAAAACATCTATAATAATAGGGCTATTTATATCTTCAAGAATATTTTTTGATGCTTGACTTAATGTATAGCGTTTATCATGTGTTAAATCAAAACGTTTAAAAGCCATACTACTTATGTAGTTAATTGCTATTAAAACAACAAGTAAAAAGACAATATGTTTACTATTTTTCTTCAAAAGTTTTCTCTAATTGATATTGATACACATGGGTTACCGTGTTATTTTTAAACTCTAACTCAATACATTCTTGCATCATGTTAAAAGCACCTGGTTTGAAACCTAAATTATAATTCCATTTTTCTGGCGAGTTGGCTTTTATAGAATCATCCCAACCATACCATTCGCTTGTTCCTAGCATACTTTTAACCTCATTTTTATTTTTTCCAAAAAACAAACTGTCACGAATCATTTCATCACTCATTTCATATCTTAAAGCTGGTTTGGCTTTCCAAGCTTCTGCATTAAAATGTTTTTGATGATGGTAACTGCTAAAAATATTTATAAAAGGGTAAAACACATAAAAATATACTATGGGAGTTAGTACAATACTTGTTAAAAAAGTAATCCATTTGCGTTTATCGATGGTGTTTGAAAAAATCCAAACTAAGATGAAAACAATAACAAACAGAATAATAAAAACTGGAGTTATAATCATAAACTATTTTTTAAAATTTAATTTAGTTAGTACAATAAAAAAAGTAGCGACGCTTAAAAAATAAATGATATCTCTGCTATCTAAAATGCCACGACTCATACTTTTAAAATGATAACTCATTCCTAATTGTTCAATAAATGAGCTGGAAATAAAATCGGTAAGACCTTCAAAACCAATATAAAATAAAAAACAAATAGAAATTGCTATCAAAAAGGCTACAATTTGATTTTCTGATAGGGTTGATGAAAAAATGCCTATGGCTGTATATGATGCTATTAAAAACAGGAGTCCAAAATAGGAGCCAATGGTGCTTCCCATATCTAAATTTCCAATAGGATTACCCAATTGATAAACAGTATATACATAAAGTAGAGTAGGTAATAAGGCAATAATGATTAAAATTAGAGCGCCAAAATATTTACCTAAAACAATTTCTAATTTTGATATTGGTTTTGTTAGTAAAAGTTCTAAAGTACCTTGCTTTTTTTCATCTGAAAAACTTCGCATAGTCACAGCTGGAATTAAAAACATTAAAATCCAAGGTGCAATTAAAAAGAATGATGATAAATCTGCAAAGCCATAATCTAAAATATTAAAATCGCCTTTAAATACCCACAAGAACAACCCGTTAAGCAACAAGAATATGGCAATAACCAAATATCCTATTGGTGAAGAGAAAAACGTGTTTATTTCTTTTTTTAAAATGGCAAACATTTATTTTGTTAAAAGTTAAAAGTTAAAAGTTAAAAGTTAAAAGTTAAAAGTTGAAAGTTAAAAGTTAAAAGTTGAACATGTCATGAGATTTTTATTTCACTTGCAAAAACTAACCTTTCATTATTCATTATTGTAAAGTTTCAACTTTATCTACACTCCAAGCTTCGGGTTTTGCATTAAATAAAGGTTTGGTTTTAGACCAAACGTTTTTAAATAAATCAGATTGTCTGTAATGCTCTAAATCATTTTCAGATTTCCAATAGCTGTATGTAAAAAATATGCAAGGATTAGTTTTGTCTCTGTAAAGTTCTAATAATTCACAGCCTTTAAAATTTCTAATGTTGTTTTTGTTTTCTTCAAAATTATTTAAAAACGATTTAATATGTTCTTCATAAAAACTCATTTTTACAATTCGTACAAACATACTCAAATTATTCTTTTTTAAAATTAATTGTTACGGTATCCATCAAATTAAGACCCATTAACGTTGAAGCACTTCCAACGGTTGCACTATTGCTTTTATAAACAGCTATTTCTAAATAATTACTTGAGTTAAAAACCACCAAACCTCTACCTTCATCATGGCGTCTTTCTTCTGGAATTTCAAAATTCACAAAATCACTGTATTTTTTATAAATAGTTTTAAACTTGTAGCTTCTTGCAGAAATTTCATAGTCTCTTCCTTTTTGAATATTTTCAAAAAATGGTTTTTTAATATTTGTTACCACATTTCCATAGTTATCAATATAAATGATGCTTCCTATAATTTGTGATTTATCTTCATTCACATACGGAACAATATTTTTTATGGGTTTAATGTCTGTAATAGTTTTACCAATAACTTCAAGTGTGCCACCTCTGGCGATATGACAGGCTACTTTTACAAAAACATCAAGCACCGGAAAACTAGTTTGAATTTTGTCATGAATATTAATTTCAACAATTTTTTCCGGAACAATTTCAGAACAAATCATACTCATAATACCATTATTTGCGCAAATAAAAAAGTGATCATTTAGTTTAATAGCAATATGTTTATTTTCTGGATTTAATTCTGAGTCAATACCAATCAAATGAATGGTTCCTTTAGGAAAACTGCTATAAGCATTTTGAATGACATAAGCAGCTTCAGAAATGTTGAAAGGCGAAATAGAATGTGAGATATCAACAATTCTTATTTCAGGCATTTCGCAGTAAATAGCTCCTTTTATCGCACCAGCAAAGTGATCTTTTTCACCAAAATCAGTCGTTAATGTGATAATTGCCATGTTAAAATTGTTGATATGTTTTTAATGAGACCTCAATCAAATTTATGTATTTTTGAGTTTTACAAACCTACATATTTTTTTTCGTTTTCAATTTTAAGTTGCAGGTAAAAAAAAATAATATGTAGGTTCATGAAGACTTTTTTAAAACAATTAAAATTGACTGAATAAAACTAATAAATCATTTCATCTGAATAAACTTTATTTAGGTTTATGTTTGATGAATTATCAAAATAAAAACGTAGGCCTTTGAACGAAATTATTATTGAACTTGAAGAGATTACTCCAAAAGAATTTTTTGGAGAAAACAATGCAAATATTGAACTTCTTAAAAAATATTTTCCCAAACTAAAAATTGTAGCAAGAGGTAATAAAGTAAAAGCTTTTGGAGATGATGAACTTCTTGAAGAGTTTAATAGAAGGATGAACATGCTTATAAAACATTTTGCTAAGTATAATAAATTAGACGAAAATACTATTGAGCGTGTTTTAACCAGCCAAAGCAGTGATGATTATACCACATCACAACAAAGCGGTGAAGTTTTAGTTCATGGTGTTGGAGGAAAGTTAATAAAAGCCCAAACAGCTAACCAAAGAAAATTGGTTGAAAGCATGCGTAAAAATGATATGGTTTTTGCAATTGGACCAGCGGGTACAGGTAAAACATATACCGGTGTGGCGTTGGCAGTTCAAGCTTTAAAAAATAAAGAAGTTAAGCGTATTATTTTAACCAGACCTGCCGTTGAAGCTGGAGAAAATTTAGGTTTTTTACCAGGTGATTTAAAAGAAAAGTTAGATCCATATATGCAACCATTGTATGATGCCTTGCGAGATATGATACCTGCTGAAAAACTGGCTATGTATATTGAAAATGGTACCATTCAAATTGCGCCATTGGCTTTTATGCGCGGAAGAACGCTTGATAATGCATTTGTTATTTTAGATGAAGGTCAAAACACCACACACAACCAAATGAAAATGTTTTTAACCAGAATGGGTAAAAATGCTAAGTTTTTATTAACTGGTGATCCTGGTCAAATAGATTTACCACGTCGCACTATTTCTGGATTAAAAGAAGCCTTATTAATACTAAGGAATGTAGAAGGCGTAGGCATGATATTTTTAGATGATAAAGATGTGATTCGTCATAAACTAGTTAAAAAAGTTATTGAAGCATATAAAAGTATAGAACACGAAGATTAAGTGTTTTTTGTAGCCAAAATAAAATTGTCACACTGAGCGAAGTCGAAGTGTTTAACAAAAAAGAATGAGATTACCACGTCGCAAACGCTCCTCGTAATGACGAAAGAAGATAAAATAACAAAATGTCACACTGAGCGCAGTCGAAGTGTTTAACAAAACAAATAAACAAACCCACTCATAAACAAATCACCATGAGTCATAATACTATAATAGATACCAATTTTAACTTTCCAGGTCAAGTAAGTGTATATAAAGGAAAAGTAAGAGAAGTTTATAACATTAATAATAATTTGTTAGTTATGATTGCAACTGATAGATTATCGGCTTTTGATGTTGTAATGCCTAAAGGAATTCCATATAAAGGACAAATCTTAAATCAAATTGCGACTAAATTCATGGCTCAAACACAAGATTTAGTGCCCAATTGGCTCATCGCCACACCAGACCCAAATGTGGCTGTTGGACATTTATGCGAGCCTTTTAAAGTAGAAATGGTAATTCGAGGTTATATGTCTGGTCATGCTGCACGCGAATATAAAGCAGGAAAAAGAATGCTTTGTGGTGTTGAATTACCAGAAGGCATGAAGGAAAACGATAAATTTCCACAACCTATCATTACACCTGCTACTAAAGCAGAAATGGGCAACCATGACGAAGATATTTCAAGAGAAAATATATTAAAGCGCGACATTGTTAGTGAAGCAGATTATTTGGTTTTAGAAGATTACACCCGTAAATTATTTCAAAGAGGAACAGAAATAGCCGCTTCAAGAGGCTTAATTTTAGTAGATACAAAATACGAATTTGGAAAAACCAAAGATGGAAAGATTGTATTAATTGATGAAATACACACTCCAGATTCGTCCCGATATTTTTATGCAGATGGTTATCAAGAGCGCCAAGATAAAGGAGAAGCACAAAAACAATTAAGTAAAGAGTTTGTACGTCAATGGCTAATTAGCAATAATTTTCAAGGGTTAAAAGGACAAACCGTACCTTTTATGACTGATGATTATATAGAAACCATTTCAGAACGTTATATTGAGTTGTATGAAAATATAATGGGAGAAACGTTTGAGAAGGCTGATGTTACTAACATTCAAAAGCGCATTGAAACGAATGTTTTGGAGTATTTAAAAAGCTAAAGTTAGGCTTCGTCTAAGCCATCATCCGTTTTTCTGTTTTTTACCAAATGCAAAAAACGTCTTAGATGTTTATAAATAAAAGCGTTTGTTTTACCACCATAGAATACAATTAAGCATACAGTAAGCATAAATACTAATGCGCCACTTATAGCTTCCCATGGCCCTAATGATTTATCTAAAAATTGTTTTAATCCAAAACCTGTAAAACTTCCATAAATGATGATAAAATGGACGACATATATAGAGAGCGTTTTCTCACCAATCTTCGTTATGATGGATTGCTTTAAATAATTTTCAAACGCATAAAAAAAAGCAAATAATAAAAGTACATTTCCAAGTCTGGTAAATAAGTAATTATAATCTGCGCTTCTTTCAAATAATTCAAAATCAGTTAAATAATATAATTTATGTAAAGTAAAAGAAGATAAATATATAAGAAATAAACCTATAAAAATAAAGCTAGGTAACACAATTTTTTTAAAATTTGTGTTGTGTGAATATTTAAAGAAAATGGTTGCTATAACTCCACCGTAAGCTATATAGCCAAACCAAGGTAATATAGTAAAAACCGATCCGTTTGCTTTAGTCATATAATTAGCAAAAAATAAAGGAACATTTTCTAAAGTTATGGTTCTGTAAAGAGGTTCTGTTAAAAAACAAACAAATCCAAGAATAAATAATATTACAGCTAATGTGAGACTGTTTTTTTTGACAAGTATATATAAACCTATCAATATAATAAGTGATAAACCAATGCATTGTAATACATCAATAACTAATACATAATTGTTAAAATAACCCGTTAACCAATCTTTTAAATTTAGACGCAATAAATACCCAATACCAATAAGCATTAAACCTCTAGTCAACCCTTTTTTTATTCTCTTTTTATCAGTTCCTTTTGCTTTTGCTTTAAATAGTAAGTATAAAAATACTAAGCCTGAAATAGTAAAAAAGGTAGGTGCAGTAATGCCTCTAAAATATGACCATAAGTTAAAAGCAGCGTATGATGTGTCTTTGTAAATGGGTTTTAAAAGCGTATCAATAAAATGCCCTTGAAGCATCATTAAAATAGCAAATGCCCTAACAGCATCAATAAAGTATAATCGATTTGAATTCAATTAGCACTAGTTTGGTGGTTAAATATAATCTAAAAAATTAAAGTTAAATACATCTAAAATAATATATTTATAAAAAATATAGAAACATATTTACTGCATGGAACAATTCTTTGAAAAATTTTCTTCGTATGCTTGGGGCTTACCTTTGGTTATATTGTTAATTGGTGGTGGATTATATCTTTTAATTCTTTCCAAATTTTTACCATTTAGATATATAGGTCATGCTATACAAGTACTTAAGGGAAAATATGATAATCCTGACGATCCTGGACAAATAAGTCATTTTAAATCATTATCAACGGCATTATCATCAACAATTGGTATGGGAAATATTGCTGGTGTTGCAGTGGCTATTTCTATGGGAGGACCAGGAGCTATGTTTTGGATGTGGATAAGTGCTATTGTAGGTATGTCTACTAAATTTTTTACATCGTCCTTAGCAATTATGTATAGAGGAAAAGACAGTGCAGGTGTGTTGCAAGGTGGCCCCATGTATTTTATTGTTGAAGGTTTAGGAAAGTCATGGAAGCCATTAGCAATCATGTTTAGTTTTTTTGGTATGATTGGTGTTTTGCCTGTTGTAAATGTTAACCAACTAACACAAGCTATTAATGATATTGTTTTAATACCAAATGGTATTCAAGTAGGTTTAATGTCAAATGCAATTATTGCATTGGTTTTAGTAGTATCAACCTCCATTATAATCATTGGAGGTTTAAAAAGCATAAGCAATGTGGCTTCTAAATTAGTCCCTACTATGGTTATATTATACTTTATTTTAGTGTTAATTATTTTGATTTCAAATTATGAAGTAGTACCAAAATATTTTTTAATGATTTTTACTGATGCATTTGCAGCCGAAAATTTTAAAGGTGATCCGTTTTTAGGAGGTGTTTTTGGGGCTTTAGTTTTATTAGGAATTAGACGTGGAGCATTTTCAAATGAAGCAGGTATAGGTACAGCTCCTATGGCACATGGAGCAGCAAAAACAGATGAACCCATTCGTGAAGGATTAGTAGCCATGTTAGGTCCTGCAATTGATACGCTTATTGTATGTTCATTAACGGCTTTAGCTATTTTAGTAACAGGAGTATGGGAAACAACATCTAATAATGGTGTAAGTTTAACAGCTTCAGCATTTGAGGCAACAATGCCAGTATTTGGTAAATATTTGCTAATGATTTGTGTGTTAATTTTTAGTGTTTCTTCTTTGTTTTCATACTCTTATTACGGAACAAAATGTTTGTCTTTTTTAATTGGAGATGATAGAAAGCATTATTTTAATTATTTCTATATTTTAAGTATAATTATTGCTGTTATGACACCTTTTAGTATGATGCTAAATTTGATAGATGGCGTTTTTGCTTTAATGGCAATACCTACTATGGTAAGTACATTAATTTTAGCTCCAAAAGTAATTGTTGAGCTTAATAAGTATAAAGCAAAAATTTATTAAGCTGTAATGTAAATTAAAGTTGAAATAAGATTCATTCTCATTTTTTAATATATCCTTATTTTAATTGTTGAATTGGTGTTCTTGGGCTAGAGTATTTGTTTTAATGAACTTTATTATAAAAAGAATTAAATTCTTGTTATAAATCAAACAAATTAGCTGGGTTACATATTAAAGTCTTTTTTAACTTTTAGTGCTTAATGGTTAATTTTATTTAATTTTTTGTGCTAAATTGCTATATTTATGCTAAAATAATATATATGACTATTGATCTTTGTCCTAACTGTGGTTCAAACACATATACCAAGAGTGGAATTGTAAATGACCGACAACGTTATAAATGTAAATCTTGTGGTTATTATTTTTCTGTTAACAAGGTAGGAAAAAAAATTGACGAATATTATGTTAACAAGGCTTTACAGCTATATTTAGAAGGGTTGACTTATAGGGAAATTGAACGAATTCTAGGAATCTCTCACGTAAGTATCATGAACTGGGTTAAAAAGTATAATATTAAACGACCTCTTAATACAAACTACCATCCAACATACAAAATAATGAATGCAAATGAGCTTTCAAATTATTTTCAAAATGCTAAAAATTTATCTGGTGCAGGTGTTTTGGTTACAGAACTAGGGGATAAGTTTATGCTTATAAAATGGGAACGTTTTAGAGATTAAGTATATTAAATTAACACATATATATAGCAGCTTTTTTTTTATTATTACTTTTTTGGAGATTAGCATTGCACACAAAACTAATTTTTAACTAATCATTCAAAAATTTATGAGAAAAAATGTCATTTTACTGTTGGGTCTATGTCTATATTCCTTTCAGTTTATGCTTGCACAAGGTTCGCCTGATTATACTGGTGGATTGAAAGTGAAACTTGATGATGATGGTAAAAAGTATTTTAGGATTATATCTTGGGCTCAAGCTCAAGCTACCTATAATGATAATGTACCGGCTGAATCAAGTAAATTGAATTTTAATCTGAGAAGAGCTAGAGTTTTAATGTATGCTCAAATCAATGACAAGTTTTTAATCTTAACGCATTTTGGTTTAAACAGCTTAAACAGTTCTACTTTAAGTCCTGTAGGAAAAGGAGATGGTTCACAGCTCTTTTTTCATGATGTTTGGGCGCAATATAGCTTAGGTAAAGATCATGCCATCGGTGGAGGATTGCATTATTTTAATGGTATTTCTAGGTTAAATAACCAAAGTACTTTAAACATGATGACCTTAGATAACAATCGTCAGTCATGGGCTACTATTGGTTTAACAGACCAGTTTGCAAGACATATAGGTGTGTTTGCAAAAGGTAAATTTGGAAGTCTTCAATATCGTGTTGCAATAAATGACGCTATTGTCAATGGGCTTGACACTAGAAATCCTACTACAGGTGGACCAGCAACTTATGCTGGAACTCGTTTAATTGGTTCAAAAGATGCAGGAAAAGCGTATGCAGGTTACTTTGAATATAATTTTCTTGACCAAGAATCTAATTTCTTACCATTTAAAGTGGGAACCTATTTAGGTGAGAAAAAGATTTTTAATATTGGAGCTGGATTCTTTGTGCATCCTAGTGGTTCTGTTATAATGGATTCAAATGGAGATTATAAAGGTGAAGATGTTAGCCTCATGGCTATAGATGCTTTTTATGATACACCACTTGGAGATGATGGAAGCGCTATTACAGCATATGCAACCTATCAAAATAACAATTATGGCAAGGATTATTTATATAGCGCTTATGGTACTGGAAGTATGATTTATGGTCATGTAGGGTATGTTATAGCTGGAGATAAAACTAAAACACGATTCCAACCTTATATATCATATGCTTCAAACTCTTATGATGCCGTTAGTGATAGTAGAAATATTTTTGGTTTAGGAGCCAATGCGTATTTAAGTGGTCACAATTCAAAATTAACTTTAGAATATGATAATCAGAAGTTTGGTAGTTCCAAAACAGGAACATTGACACTTCAAGCAATGATTTACTTATAAAAAAATAAAATTATGTCAGAAAAACAAAAACATGCAACTGCATATTGGAAAAAAAACTTAAGCTACCTTGTTATATTGTTAACAATATGGTTTTTAGTGTCTTATGGAGCTGGTATATTATTTAAAGATGAATTAAATAATATAAAATTGGGTGGATTTAAACTAGGGTTTTGGTTTGCTCAACAAGGGTCTATTTACGTGTTCGTAGTACTCATTTTCGTGTACGTAAGATTAATGAATAAACTAGATAAAAAATTCGGTTTCGACGAGTAAACCTTAACTAAAAAATAATAATTATGAGTGTACAAACGTGGACATGGATATTAGTTGGGCTTACTTTCGCCCTATATTTTGGAATTGCAATTTGGGCCAGAGCTGGCTCAACTAAAGAATTCTATGTTGCTGGTGGTGGAGTTTCACCTTTAGCAAATGGGATGGCTACTGCTGCAGACTGGATGAGTGCTGCTTCTTTTATAAGTATGGCAGGTATTATTTCATTTGCAGGTTATGATGGCTCTGTTTATCTTATGGGATGGACAGGCGGATATGTACTTTTAGCGCTCCTTTTAGCGCCTTACCTAAGGAAATTTGGAAAGTTTACCGTGCCAGATTTTATTGGGGATAGGTATTATTCAAATACTGCAAGAACAGTGGCTGTTATTTGCGCATTAATTGTGTCTTTTACTTATGTAGCTGGACAAATGCGTGGTGTGGGAATTGTATTTTCCCAATTCTTGCAAGTTGATATCAATTTAGGAGTCATTATTGGAATGGCAGTGGTTCTTGTTTTTGCCTTTTTAGGTGGTATGAAAGGGATAACCTATACTCAAGTTGCTCAATATTGTGTTTTAATTTTTGCATTTATGGTTCCTGCCATATTTATTTCATTTCAAATGACAGGAAATCCAATTCCTCAATTAGGTATGGGAAGTAAAACGCATGATGGTGTTTATTTGTTAGACAAGTTAGATACACTTCATACCCAGTTAGGTTTTAAAGAATATACTAGCGGAACAAAATCTACTTGGGATGTTTTTGCAATTACATTAGCATTAATGGTTGGTACAGCAGGATTGCCTCACGTTATTGTAAGATTCTTTACTGTACCAAAAGTAAAAGATGCCAGAAAATCTGCTGGTTTAGCACTGTTATTTATTGCTATTTTATATACAACAGCTCCTGCTATTGCAGTGTTTTCAAGAACTAATCTTATTGAAACTGTAAGTAATAAAGAATATACTTCTATTCCAGAATGGTTTAAAAATTGGGAGAATACTGGGTTAATAGCTTGGAGTGATAAAAATGGTGATGGAAAAATCCAGTATACTGAAGGGGCTTCTACAAAAGGAAAACCTGCATATACTAATGAAAGAGGTGCTCATGGTGAGCGTTTAGTATCAAATTCTACTGATAGCGCCAATGAACTTTATGTAGATAAAGATATTATGGTATTAGCAAATCCTGAGATTGCTAATTTACCTAACTGGGTCATTGCATTAGTTGCTGCCGGTGGTTTGGCTGCCGCTTTATCAACCGCAGCTGGCTTGTTACTTGTAATTTCAACTTCTATTTCGCACGATTTAATTAAAAAACAAATCAAACCAAATATTTCTGAAAAAGGCGAATTAATGGCAGCTCGTATCGCCATTTTTGTTGCTATTTTAATAGCAGGAATTTTCGGGATTTATCCACCAGGATTTGTGGCTGCTGTTGTGGCATTGGCTTTTGGTTTAGCTGCAGCTTCATTTTTCCCAGCTATTATTCTTGGGATTTTTGATAAGCGTATGAATAAACAAGGTGCTATTTCAGGAATGATTGTTGGAATCACTTTAATGTTGTTTTACATGATTCGTTATAAAACAGGGTTGATTGGAGTTATGGATGCAAGACCTGTTGATGAATGGTGGTTTGGAACATCGCCTGAAGGTTTTGGTACGGTAGCTATGATTTTAAATGTAATAGTTTCAGTAGTTGTTTCAAGATTAACACCTGCGCCTCCAACTCACGTTCAAGAAATTGTTGAAAGCATAAGAATACCAAGTGGTGCTGGCGAAGCTACATCACATTAACAACCAATAATTAATAGCTAAAACAGTATTGCATGAATTTGCAATACTGTTTTTTTTCTTACATTTAGTAAAATTAAAATGTTTTAGAATGAAAAAGCGTCATGAACAAAAACTGGTTGTAATGGCAATAAGTTTGTTTTTAGTATTTAATATCCCTTTTCTTTTAGTTTTTAATTTAGATGGAGAGGTTTTTGGATTTCCTGCATTTTATTTTTCATTATTTTTCATTTGGCTCTTGTCTATAGTCATTTCTTATATTATTTTAAGTAAGCATTATGAGTAATTATGCTTTAATAAGTATCATAATTTGTTATCTAGCGATTTTATTTTACATCGCTTTTTTGGCTGAAAAAAACTCTAAAAGTAAATGGGTAAACAACCCTTTGATATATACATTATCACTTGCCGTTTATTGTTCTGCATGGACTTATTACGGTAGTGTAGGAATTGCTGCAAATTCTGGAATAAGTTTTTTACCTATTTATTTAGGTCCGGTTATGGCTGTTCCTTTATGGATTGTTGTTTTAAGAAAAATAATGCGCATTTCAAAACAACATAAAATTTCTTCATTGGCAGATTTTATTTCCCTTCGTTATGGAAATAACAGATTTTTAGGAGCCTTGATTACTGTAGTTTGTGTCTTTGGAATTTTACCCTATATTTCGTTACAACTCAAAGCTATTTCAGAAACTTTTGAAATCATGGCTGATGAAGCTAGTTATGTTTCAACCAACATTTTTGATGATTCTACATTTTATATTGCAGTTCTATTAGCTGTTTTTGCTGCTTTTTTTGGTACACAAGCTACCGATGCATCAGAAAAACATCGAGGAATTGTTGTGTCAGTTGCTTTTGAATCGATACTAAAACTTGTATTTTTCTTAATAATAGGGGTTTATGTAACCTATTTTCTTTTTGATGGAACTTCTGATATTTATAATAAAATTTCAATAACTCCAAATTTTGAAAGCCTAACCAAAATTAGTGGATTGGAAGCAGGGTTTGATTGGTTTTTTATGATGATGATTTCTTTTATTGCAATTTTTTTATTACCCAGACAATTTCAAGTGTCAGTTTTAGAAAACAATAGAGAAAAGCACTTAAAACAAGCCATTTGGTTATTTCCATTGTACTTATTACTCTTTAATATTTTTGTGATTTTTATAGCTTGGGGAGGAAAATTAACCTTTGGAAACACTGTAAATGCCGAGTATTTCACCTTATTATTACCTCTTCAAAACGATCATGTTTTTTTGGCATTATTAGTTTTTTTAGGAGGCTTTTCGGCTGTTATTTCAATGGTGGTAGTTTCTACATTGGCATTATCAACCATGGTTAGTAATAACCTTGTTATACCCTATGGCTTTTTGGATAAGTTTATAAAAGGTCATCCCGACAAAAACTCAAACTACATAAAAACCATTCGTAGAATTTCCATTTTTTGTATCATTATTACAGCATACGTTTTTTATATTAATTTTTCAATTGAACTTTCTTTATATTCTATAGGGTTAATCTCATTTGTCATTATATCTCAATTAGCACCTTCTTTTTTTATTGGCTTATTTTGGAATAGAGGTTCTTCAAAAGCAGCTATTATAGGTATTATTATAGGGTTTTTAATTACGTTATACACTTTAGTCTTACCGTTTACTATAGAAGCGTTTACAGGTATTCATGATTTTACAAATCATGGGTTGTTTAATATCTCAGCATTAAAGCCTTATGCGCTTTTTGGTATAGATTTTTTATCGCCACCTGCACATGCATTTTTTTGGAGTATGTCTGCAAATGTGCTGTGCTATTTGGTATTTTCATTAACTTCTAAAGGAAATTATAGAGAGCGTAATTATGCAGAAATGTTTGTAGATAGTAGTAATTATTCATCCTTACAAGATAGTGCTTTGGTATGGAAAGGCGAAGCCTATGTAAGTGATATTAAAAATGTACTCAATAAATTTTTAGGTGAAGATCGTACACAGCGTGCTTTAAATCTGTTTTTCATGAAATACAAAATACCTACAAACACACAAATGGCCGATGCCAGATTAATTAATTTTTCTGAAAAACTTTTAACGGGAAGCATTGGTAGTGCATCAGCAAAAATACTTATTGCAAGTGCTGTAAAAGAGGAACAGGTGAGTTTAGTGGAAGTATTAAAAATTTTAGAAGAATCAAAAGAAACTTTAGCCAATAACAAAGTCCTTCGAGAAAAATCGGAAGAACTTTCAATGCTTGCTTTAAAATTAAAACAAGCAAACGAAGAGTTAATTAGTAAAGACAAGCAAAAAGACGAGTTTTTAGATACTGTAGCTCATGAATTAAAAACGCCTGTTACAGGAATTAGAGCTGCGACTGAACTATTAATGGATGATGATGATGAGATGCCAGCAGAAATAAAAACACAATTTTTAAATAATATGCTGAATGATTCTGATAGGCTTTCAAGATTAATAAACAATATTCTTGATTTCGAAAAATTATCAAGAGGAAGAAATCAACTCAACATTAAGCAAAATGGTATTAGAAGTAGTATTAAAAAAGCCATAATAGGTGTTCAACAATTAGCAGTTAATAAAGGTGTAACAATAATAAATGATAATTTGGTTGATTTTAAGTTTTCATATGATGAAGATAGAATTTTACAAGTGTTAACTAACTTAATATCAAATGCTTTAAAGTTTACTGAACCAAACAAAGGAAAAATTATTATTGAATGTAAATTGATAAATAACTATGTTGAAGTCTATGTAATTGACAATGGGAAAGGAATTCCAGATGAAGATTTTGACTTTATTTTTGATAAATTTTACCAATCAAAAAATCAAAATACTGTGAAACCCGAAGGAAGTGGCTTAGGTCTAGCTATTTGCAAACAAATATTAGAGCAACATAATGGAAAAATTTGGGCAAAAAAAGGTAATAAAAACGGTGCAACCTTTGTTTTTATGCTACCTTTTAAGTAAATTGTACACGCTATTATGAAAAAGAAAATTTTAATTGTTGATGATGAACCCAACATCGTGATGACTCTTGAATATACATTCAAAAAACAAGATTTTGAAGTGTTTATAGCAAGAGATGGAAGTGAAGCATTACATATTTTAGAAAGCAATTGTCCAGATATTGTTTTATTAGATATCATGATGCCTGATGTAGATGGATATCAAACATTAAAATACATTAAAAACAAAGAAAGTTTAAAAGATACCAAAGTGGTTTTTTTAACTGCAAAAAATAAAGCTTCAGATATTGAAAAAGGCTTAAAACTTGGGGCAGATAAGTATTTAACCAAGCCGTTTTCAGTAAAAAAAATAGTTTCAGAAGTACTTGAACTACTAAATTAATTTTTGTTTTGTGTGCAAACAATCAATGTTTAATTTAAGTAAGTAAAAATGAAATTTCAGTTAAATCCTTTAACATCAGATATTTTAATAAGTATCTATGTTGTTGTTACCTTATACTTTAGATTCAAATTAGAAAACAATACAGAAGTTAGCTTCATAAACTCCATGGTTATGGGAGTTGCTTTTGTGGTTATTTTATGGGCTTTAATCAAATTAAAAATATTAAACCCTAATTGGTTTGGTTTATTTAACTCTAACAAGTCTAAGTCATGAAGTATCAAGATTTTTATAATGAGAGTATTAAAAAACCAGAAGATTTTTGGAAAAAGCAAGCACAAAATTTAGCGTGGTATAAAGAACCACAAAACATACTTTCAAAAAAAGATGATGGATATCATCAATGGTTTGAAGACGGAAAACTTAATTTAAGTTATTTGTGTATTGATAAGCATATTGAAGATGGTTTTGGAGGTCAAAATGCCATCATTTATGACTCGCCTGTAACCAATTCTAAAGAGATTATTACATACAATAGATTGCATAAAGAAGTCTCTAAATTAGCTGGCGCGCTCAAAGAAATTGGCTTAAAAAAAGGTGATACAGCCATTATTTATATGCCCATGATTCCACAAGCTGTTTATGCTATGTTGGCATGTGTTAGAATTGGTGTCATTCATTCAGTGGTATTTGGCGGATTTGCTCCTAATGAACTGGCTATTAGAATAGACGATTGTAAACCCAAAGTTATTTTAACAGCTTCAAGTGGCATTGAAATAGATAGAATTTTACCATACAAACCGTTTGTTGATGAAGCTATTAAATTAGCAGAGCATAAACCAAGTAGTGTTATTCTTTATCAAAGACATTTAGGGGCAGATACACCAGGAAAACCTTATGATATAGATTATGTAAAGGCAGTTAGCACTGCAACACCAGTAGAAGCTATAGAACTAGAATCTACGCATCCTTCATATATCTTATACACATCTGGAACCACAGGAAAGCCTAAAGGCATTATTAGAGATACTGGTGGTTATGCAACAGCTTTAAAATTTTCTATGAAATACATTTACGGTGTTGATCCAGGAGATGTATTTTGGGCAGCAAGTGATGTAGGTTGGGTTGTAGGGCATAGCTATATTGTTTACGGACCACTATTAAATAGAAATACCTCTATTTTGTTTGAAGGTAAGCCAGTACGAACACCAAATTCATCCACATTTTGGCGCATTATTGAAGAGTATAGAGTCAAAGTGATGTTTACGGCACCAACAGCCATTAGAGCTATTAAAAAGGAAGATCCTGAAGGGAAATTTTTAAAAGATTATGATTTATCAAAACTAAAATATCAGTTTTTAGCAGGAGAACGTTGCGATATATCGACGCTAAAATGGACTGAAGAAAAATTAAAAGTTCCTGTGATAGATCATTGGTGGCAAACCGAATCAGGTTGGCCCATGCTTGCAAACATGGTTGGGGTAGAATTAGCCAAAGTAAAACCAGGTTCGGCAACCTTTCCTGTTTGTGGCTATGATATTCAAATCTTAAGTGACGATGGAGCCATTGTTGAACCTGGAACTGAAGGTTTTGTGGCCGTAAAACTACCTTTACCGCCTGGAAATTTATTGAATATTTGGGGTAATCCTGAACGCTTTTTTGCTGGTTATTTAGAACGTTTTCCGGGATATTATTTCTCTGGTGATGGTGGCTATAAAGATAAAGATGGGTACGTTTATATAACTGGCAGAGTAGATGATGTTATAAATGTTGCCGGTCACAGATTGTCAACAGCCGAAATGGAAGAAGTAGTGGCATCGCATCCATCTATAGCAGAATGTGCCGTCATTGGTATTCAAGATGATCTTAAAGGGCAAATTCCTTTAGCTCTTGCCGTAACAAAATCTGGCAATGAAATAGCTGAATCTGTTATACAAGAAGAAGTTGTTCAAAGTATTAGAAAAAAGATAGGTGCGGTAGCTTCTCTAAGGCAAGTCATTATAATCGAGCGATTACCAAAAACCCGTTCAGGAAAAATTCTTCGTAAATTATTGCGCAGTATTGCAGATCAAGAAGAGTATAAAATACCATCAACTATTGATGATTCATTAATTATTGACGAAATAATTCACAAACTAAAAACACATAAAATAGGAAAACACTAAACTAAATTAATTATGAGTAATTACCATATAAAACACTTAGAAGAATATTATCAAATATATAGAAAATCAGTTAGGGAACCTGAAAATTTTTGGGCTGAGGTTGCCGAAGAACACTTTATGTGGCGAAAAAAATGGACCAATGTTTTAAGTTGGGATTTTAGTAAACCTGAAATTAAATGGTTTGAGAATGCTAAATTAAATATTACTGAAAACTGTATTGACAGGCATTTGCGAACCAAAGGCGACAAAACCGCTATTATTTTTGAACCTAATAGTCCAGATGAAGAAGCTCAACACATTTCGTATAACCAACTGTATGAGCGTGTTTGTAAAATGGCCAATGTTTTAAAGGAACAAGGTATAGAAAAAGGTGATCGAGTCTGTATTTATTTACCAATGATTCCAGAATTAGCCATTTCGTTATTGGCATGTGCTAGAATTGGAGCTATTCATTCTGTTGTATTTGCAGGCTTTTCTTCAACAGCTTTAGCAACCAGAATTAATGACAGTGATTGTAAATTAGTCATTGCTTCAGATGGTTCATATCGTGGTTCAAAAGCTATAGACTTAAAGGGAATTGTAGATGAAGCTTTATTGAAATGTCCATGTGTTGAAAAAGTGTTGGTAGTTAACAGAACCAATACAAAAGTCACCATGAAAGAAGGCAGAGATATATGGTTGCAACCTTTGTTAGATGCTGCATCTAATGATTGCAATCCTGAAATAATGGATTCTGAAGATCCTCTTTTTATTCTTTACACATCTGGTTCTACCGGAAAACCAAAAGGAATGGTTCATACCACAGCTGGTTATATGGTTTATACTGCGTATACTTTTAAAAATGTGTTTCAATATAGAGATGAAGATATTTATTGGTGTACAGCAGATATAGGTTGGATTACAGGACATAGCTATATTGTTTATGGTCCTTTGGCAAATGGTGCAACGACCCTTATGTTTGAAGGCGTACCGCATTATCCAGATTTTGGACGTTTCTGGCAAATTATTGAAAAGCATAAGGTGACTCAATTTTACACAGCACCAACAGCTATTAGAGCATTAGCAAAACAGAATATTTCATTTGCTGAAAATCAAGATTTAACATCCTTGAGAGTTTTGGGTTCTGTTGGAGAACCTATCAATGAAGAAGCTTGGCATTGGTATAATGATGTTATTGGAAAGAAAAAAAGCCCTATTGTAGATACTTGGTGGCAAACAGAAACCGGTGGTATTATGATTTCTCCTCTTCCTTTTGTAACACCTACTAAACCAACGTACGCTACCTTACCATTTCCTGGAATTCAACCCGTTTTAATGGATGAAGCAGGTCAAGAATTAAAAGGTAATCAAGTTGATGGCAGGTTGTGTATTAAGTATCCATGGCCTTCTATAGCCAGAACTATTTGGGGCGATCATCAGCGTTATAAAGACACGTATTTTTCAGCTTTTGAAAACAAATATTTCACGGGTGATGGTGCTTTACGTGATGAGGTTGGATATTATAGAATAACTGGTAGAGTAGATGATGTTATTATTGTGTCTGGACATAATTTAGGGACTGCACCTATTGAAGATGCCATCAATGAACATCCAGCGGTTGCAGAATCTGCCATTGTTGGTTTTCCACATGACATTAAAGGAAATGCCTTATATGGGTATGTTATATTGAAAGAAACAGGTGAAGGAAGGGTTCATGATAATGTGCGAAATGAAATTAATCAAATAATCACAGAACATATTGGGCCAATAGCTAAATTAGATAAAATTCAGTTTACAAGTGGCTTACCAAAAACACGAAGCGGAAAAATTATGCGACGTATTTTACGTAAAATAGCTTGTAAAGATTTTAATAATTTAGGTGATACTTCTACATTACTAAATCCTGAAGTTGTTCAAGAAATTATTGATAATGCATTATAATTTTTGATTGTTTTTTAATAAAGAAGCACCTTATGGGTGCTTTTTTTATAATAACCCAATTTTTGAAATGGGAGCTTCTAACTCATGTAATGTGAGTTTCTTTTTGAGTTTTAATTGTGATAAGATTTTCAAAAAAAGCAATGCTGTGATATAAGCATCACCAGAAGCTGTGTGCCTGTCATGTTGCGGAATATGAAACAGTTTTGCTAAATCATCTAAACTAAAATGGTTTTTAGTTGATCTATCTAGGTCGGTTTTTTTGTATAAATAACCTAGGTCTAAAGTTCTATTTTTTAATTTTGGTAACCCCATACGCTTTAAAGAAGCATTTATCATGGCCATGTCAAAAGCCGTATGATGCGCTACTAATACAGCATTTTTAATATGATTTAAAAATAACATGATAGCTTCTTTTTCTTCAATTTTTATGTGATTACCTTCTTTAAGAATACCATGAATTTTTACACTATCATTTTTAAAAATATCCTGACTAAGATAACACTCAAAACTATCTGAAACTTTAATAGTAAGGTCTGAAATAGCAACAGTACCAATGGATAAAATTCTGTCTTCTTTAATATTTAAACCCGTAGTTTCAGTATCAAACACAACAAATCTGATGGTTTCAATATTGGTGTCTTGCTTCTTTTTAAAGTGATTTGAATAGTCATTCCAAAAATCTGGATAGTCTCTTTTTTTAAACCACAGCATCTTATAAAAATTGTGAGAGGTTAAATCTGACTAAAATCAATTCTTGAATTTCTTTAATGGCTTTAAAGCAATTTTTTAATTCCAATCGGTTTGCTTTACTAAGCGATTTTAAATCTATAAACCGTCCGGAATCTTGGTGTTTTAAACCTTGTTCTGTTCTAAAACGTAGCAAATTTTTAAAAGCCAGAAGGCAATCATTGTATAATTCTTCATTTTGTGGTTCAAGTTCAATAAGCTTTTCATACCTTAAAATAGTATTATTATACGCTTTTACATTGTTTGATAAAATCAATAATCTTGCAGCATCAACCAAAGGCATCATAGCTCTTGATTTAATATCAAATTGGTCTTTATGTTCGCCACTTTGTTCAACTAAAAATTGTCTAAAAAAACTTAATGGTGGTGGATTTTTTAAGGCATTGACTCCCAAATGGTTTAAAAATATTTGATGTGAGTTTATGGATTCAAAAATACCTTCAGCCATGTTTTGAACTAAATTATGGTTTCCAAAAGTAGGTTCAAAATCAAAGAAAATAGTGCATAACATTAAGTTGTCTTGATCTGGTGAAGTAATCCATTGCTTAAATTGTTGTTTCCATTCTGTAACAGATAAACACCATTTTGGATTGCTAGCCATCATTTTAGCTGGACAAAATTCAAAACCTACAGTATTTAAATCTTGGGTAATTTTTTTTGAAAGCGTTAAAAAATAGTCTGTGGTTTTCTTTAATTCAGTTTTTGGAACATCATCAAAAACCAAAGCATTGTCTTGGTCAGTTAATAACAATTGTTCTTCTCTTCCTTGACTTCCTATAGCTAACCAAGCAAATGTGGTTGGTGGAGCATTTTCCATAGTTTTAATAGCATTGTCAATAATTTTATTGGTAATACTATTATTGATGGCTGATACAATTTTTGACGCAAATGTTATAGATATTTGCTGTTCAATATAGCGTTTTAGTAAATTTTGAGCTCGTAATCGTATTTGTTTTAAATCTTCAATAGATTTTGAACGTTTAACTTCTTTAATCAATACCGAAGCATTATTTTCTCTAATAACTATAATATCATGTTCAGAAAGAATTCCTGTAAGTTCAGAATTTATGGTGCCATCATTTGTAATACATAAATGTGTAATTCGGTGTTTTAGCATCGCTATTTGAGCCTCGGCAACCGTAATATTTTTTGGAAAAGCAATAACTGGAGACGACATTATTTTTGTGACACTTTCATTTATTGAAAATATTCCAGTTGCAATTTTAGTTCGCAAATCTTTATCCGTAATAATACCAAGTGGCTTGTTTTTTTGAGTAATAACCACCGAGCCAACTCTTTTTTCGGTCATTAATAAAGCGGCTTCTTTAATGCTACTTTCAGGTGAACACGTAATAGGGTTTTTTGAATAATCGGCGGTTTGTTCTTCTAAAAAATCTTGTATTACAGAATCTGTGTTGTTTGGTTTTCCTAAAAAATGATGTTCTTGTAGGTCATCATTAGTTTTTCTATAATTGGAAACTAAATTAGACATTAAGTATTTACTGGCCTCTGTATTAGATGCTATATAATCTTCAAATAATGTTGATGAAATACTATACACAATGCTCTCTTCAATAGCTTTGGCACTTAACAAATAGCTGCCTTGACGCATTAAAGCTCTTAAACCAAAAATATCACCTTCATCACACTCGTCTATGAGCTCATTAGTGGCTGTAAATAATCCAATATCACCATCTTTAACTACATAAAACTTATCTTTTACGGGTTCATTAGTTTTAAAAAGAAAACTATCTTTTTCAACGTAATGAACTTCAATAGATTTACATATTGACAATAAATTATCAGGGATAAGCATATTAAAAGGAGGAAATTCCTTTAGAAAATCATATATACGCTCAGCAATAGTGTTCATACAAGCAATTTAGATAAAAATTGATGTATTACCTATGAATTATATCATGTTTTGTGCTAAATAAGTATAGTTTTTATTGAAGCTTAAACTATTTTAAAGTCTAATAGCAATTCACCTTCAATAGAGGCTTGTAAATGGTCTCCTTTAATGTTTAATCCTGCTCCTAAAGCTGGTGTTCCTGTAAAGATAAGGTCTCCAGGTTCTAAAGTCATGTATTTTGATACAAAAGCAATAATTTCTGCAAAATTATAAATCATAAAATTGGTATTACCAACTTGTTTTTGCTCACCATTAATAAGTAAATCAAAATTGATATTATTAAAATCAGGAAAATCTGTAACTGGTTTAAAACTTGAAATAGGCGAAGCACTATCAAAGCCTTTAGCCAATGCCCATGTGCCATTGTTTGCTCTGCTTGCTGCAAGTACATCTTTAGCTGTATAATCAATACCAACAGCAATTTCAGAAATATAAGAGGCTGCATGTTCCAAAGAAATATCTTTTCCTCTTGTGCCAATCTTCACCACTAATTCAACCTCATAAGCTAATTCTTTTGTAATAGCAGTATAAACAATATCTTGGTTATTGGTTACTAAGGTGCTTTCGGCTTTTAAAAATATAAGTTGATTTCCAGTTTTAAGACTGTTAATTTCTGCTTTATCGCTCACATAGTTTTTGCCAATTCCAATTATTTTCATGAGATTTGTTGTTTTGTTTTAGGTTGTAAATGTATGAAAGAACTTTTTTGGTTTAAATGAATTTTAACGTCTTTTTTACAAAAAGTGCTTCATTTTTTTATATCTTATCACTATTAAAAACATTAAAGTGTTACAATACCTAGAATAAGCAACCGCTTATTATAAAATGGTACTTAAATCTTAAAAATTTAATAATTATTATATGGCAAAATCTCACGACGCAAAGAAAAATGTAAAAAAAGAGGCGGTCTTAAGTCCTAAGGAAAAGAAAGCTGCAAAAATTGCTAAAAAAGCTAAACGAACTTAGTTTAGGTTCTTTTTAAAAGTAAAAAAACACTCTTTTAGAGTGTTTTTTGTTTTATTATTTATAATAAAGATTTAATTGCTAGCACATTAACTTTTAATTCAAAGGAATAGAAAGTCCAAAAGCAGCCGCTCCGGCATACTGTTCTACACTTGGTTGAAAATAATACACAACGCTAATACCAACATTATGTTTAGGGCCTAATTCTAAACCAAGAGAGAAAGGGATATGAAGAATTAGTCCATTTTTATCGATATTAGTATATGATGTGAACGTTTTAAATGAGCCTATCGAGGCACCTACTCCAATTTCTATGTAAGGAGAAACCCAAGGAATTGGTATAGAAACCCTTGTTTTTCCTCCAATAAGAAATGCGTTTGAATTAGATTCATATATTGTTGGGTTATCATTTATATCTTTTCCGTTTGATTTTGTGAAAATTAAACCAGCATAAGGTCTAATATCAATCCATTTAGAAATGACAAGCACATATTCACCTTGAAGGTACAATCCGGTGTCAAGAATATCTCCATCATCATAATAAGGGGCACTTAACCCGTAGCCAATTGAAACATCTAGGGTCTTTTCTTTTATTAATTGAGCTTTAACTTGAACAGTTGCCAGAATTATAAAAATTAATGTTATTGTTTTTCTCATAACATGCTATATGTATTTTTTGTGATGTTTTGTTGAATTAAAATTTATAGGATTTTTAGGAGTAGCCAATTGCAAGCCTTGATTTATATTTATAGATAATGATAGTAACCTTATTCTTTAATACACCTAATTCCTGCTCCAATTTGAATGGCTGCATCATCAAATAATATGGTGTTTTGATCAAATAATTGAACCAAAATTCTTCTTTGAGACAGTAAATTATCGCCAATTAAATTAGTAGTAGCCCAAGTACAAACACCTTGACCAAAAGTTGGAGTTCCAAAAGCACTAACATAGCCATTTGGCAAACCATTAAACCCATATAAATTTGTTCCTCCACCAAAACCTAGAAGCCATCCTGTTTCTGTTTTTAATACGGTTGCTTCATTGCCAGCATGTCCTTCACTAGCGAGGAAATTTTCTAGTTCCCTAAAATCAGCTTCAGTTGGTATGCGCCAACCTTCTGGTGCTAATTTTCCGCTTTCAATTGCAAAATGGTTATACATAGCACCATAATAATCAAAAGGTAATGCCTCATCAAAAACATTATTTAAATCTTCAGTTGAGGCCCATTGATAAAATGCTTCTTGGTTATTTAAACTGCCCCAATTATTACCATGTTCTTCAAAAGTATATAGGGTAATTGGGGTTCCATCGTTATACTTTGTGGTTTTAAGATTTTCCAACATCCAAATTTGATTTCCCATTTTAATGGTGTTGTAAATGTTTCCATCTA
This sequence comes from Flavobacteriaceae bacterium, assembly GCA_021739635.1. Lineage (GTDB taxonomy): Bacteria > Bacteroidota > Bacteroidia > Flavobacteriales > Flavobacteriaceae > Yeosuana. The sequence continues at coordinate 201,014 of JAIPBH010000002.1, forward strand.
CATCTGTAACTGTTAGGATAAATTCTTCATTTTGGGTGCTATTATCTGCTTTATCACAGCCAACCATTAAGAATGAAACAATCCATAAAATAAAGAATTTGCTTAGGTATTTCATGCGGGGTAAATTATTTTTTTAAATGCTTGTTAATGCTTAGTCTAAAAACGTAGCGTATTAAATTACACGCCCTTTTTTTGAGAGCAATATACGTAATTAAATAAAAAAAAAAGGTTCAGGTGTAAACCCGAACCGCCATTGTTTTTATGGATGCTGTTTTTAATTGTTCTTTGAATCGTTTATAGATTTATTTTTTATCATTAACAGGACACGTTTTTATTCCAAATGGGGCATAAAGAGGGCAAAAGCTTATTAAACTAGTTAAAACAAAAACACCAGCAAATACTAATAACACAATTCCTAAAATTCCTGTAATAGTTCCAGTAAAATAAAGAACACCTACAATTGCAGCGATTATTACTCTAATAATTCTGTCTGCAGTACCCATGTTTTTTTTCATTTTTATAAAATTTAAATTTGTTGCATTATTGCTATACAAAGGTATGTAGTGTTTTATTTTTTTGCAGTGACTGTGGTCACCACTCACCAATAATTCTTATTTCGCCCGATTTTTGTACAACTTTCCCATCTGTCTCAAGCTTTTTTAGCACTCTGGTTATCACTTCACGAGCTGTTCCTAATTCGTTAGCTATCTGGTTATGACTCATTATAATAGAATGGTTATTAGTTAATTCTAATTTCTTTTTTAAATGGTCGTAAAGTCTCTTGTCCATTCTGTCTAATAACAAGTGGCTAATGGTATCTAATAGTTCTGAATACCTTAAATTGAATTGATTATAAAATAACTCATTAAAGTCTGGATACTCTTTTAACCAATTTGGTAATAGCTCTACAGGTATTAGAATCGCTTTAGAATCTTCTTCGGTTATTGCAAATACCTTACTTGGTGTGTTTTTTAATGCTGCATAAAATGTCATAACACAACTTTGGGCAGGTTCTATATAGTAGAGTAATAATTCTTTGTCGTCAAACTTTGAATATACTTTTACAAGGCCATTGATAACAATAGGTAAAACTTTAACGTATTGTTGTTCTCTTAAAATTTCTGTTCCTTTTGGAAATTCCTTGATGCTTGATTTTTGAAGTATCTTATCAACTAAATCAGGTTTTAAAAATGATAACATTTTTTTGTCAAACTCCATTTTTTATTTCAAAATTGATTTTTTATGTTGTAAAACTGTTTATTGTATGTAAAGCGCAACCCATAGGGAACATGTTTGCCTATGTATGGTTCGCTTTTTTTAATTCAATTGTCTTTTAAAACTACAAAATAAAAAGTTCTGTGTTGTGTTAAAAGGTGTTATATGGTCTTCTGTTACGCACCTAATTTTGTTAAAACCATTTTTTAATTCTGTTGTTAACTCTTCTTCATTGTATTGTTTTATTTCAAGTCCGCTACATTTTTTTGGCCCATTTTCTGAAAAGGTTCCTATGGTCATAAATCCTGTAACAGATTGTCTGGCTATTTTCAAATATGTTTCTATTTGCTTAGATGTTGTTAAAAAATGAAAGGTTGCCCTATCGTGCCAAACATCAAAAGTTATATTTGGTTTAAATTCTGTAATGTCGCTTACAATCCAATTTACTTTGTTTGCTTTATCGCCAAGGCGTTTTTTTGCTTTTTCAAGAGATTTAGATGAAATGTCAAGAACACTAACATTTTCAAAGCCTTCATCAAGTAGGTAATCTACAAGTTTACTATCGCCACCGCCAACATCTATTATTTTTGCAGTTTTTTTAAGTTTAAAGGAATGTATAAAGTCTAGCGAGGTTTTTGGTATTTCTTGTGTCCAACTTACTTGGTCAGGGTTTTTAGTTTCATAAACTGTTTCCCAATGTTTTTTTCTGTTTAATGTCATGGTTAGGTTTGTTTTTTATGCTTGTGGGTAAAGTTTATGTGTAAGGAACGTTGCGTGTTTGTGTACTAGGATTTTCCAAAAGAAAATCTGAAGCCAACAAACAAGCAACCAACTTTGATTTAGCTAAAACTAGCATTTTTTTTATACAGCTTGTTGTGTCTAGTTATTTTATTCAGGTTCTAATTCATTTAGTTCAGTTAGAAGTTTGTCAAAAGTGGATTCTAACTTAATATCTAATTTAAAAACTTTGTCGAAAGCATTTATTGATTTATCTAAATATTTTCCAGCTAGATTTAAATAATTAATATGTGGTTCAAATTCAATTATCATTGGTTTTCTCAAAAATCGATGAAGAGGATTGTCACTTACCATAGTATTATATTTTGAAATATGAGCCCAAGTACTATGAGTACAATTACTAAAAGGTTGATAAACATAATTGTAAAAATCTAATAAGTCAGATTCTTCTGCCATTTTCCTCGTATTCAAACCTGACCAACTTCCAAGATTAACCTCTGTAAGAAAAGTATATTTTTGAGAATTAATAAATTGTTCCTCTCTTTCAATAAACTCTTTAATTTCTTCATTGATTTCTGCCAAATTTTTTTTGCGATGTTCAAGTTCAAGTTTTAATTGACCTAAACCGTGAATGATAAACTTTTTAGAATGTTCTTTTGGATTTACTAATATCCAAGCAAGATTAATATGATTATCAGCCATTGTTCGAAGAATAATTGGTGCTATATCTTCATTCCACATTTTAACGTTTGTAGCTAATTGTATTGCAAGAGAAGATTGTCTTGATAATATTCCTCCAATGACTTCGTAAATATTATTGTCAATTAGGTCTTTTTCCCAATTGTTCCATCTTAGTTTTAGGTCGTTTTTGATATTCTCAACATAGTTGTTAATGCATTTTGTTATATTTAATTTCTCTTTTTCCATTATTATATTTCGCAAGGTTCTAATTCTAAACCTCTATTCCAGAAATAAGAAACCCATTCATTGCTATTTTCAATTATTTGGTCACTTAACATTAGATTAGTTGTAGCTCTTACGAAACTAGCAATCATTTTTGAGTCATCAGTTTCTGGATAATCAATTATATTATTAAAATCTCTTATTTCTGTTTCTTTTGTCATTTGAAGTTTTCCACAAACACCCATTAGATTTACTGTATTTGCTAATGAAAAAGTAGCTTCTTTACTTTGTTTATTATAAAGTGAAATTAAAAGTTTTTTAATTGTTTCAATATTTGAATTGTCAAATTTTTTGCTTTCAAATATTTTATTGAGAAGACAATCAGGATAAACATTAAGTAAATCTGATAATGCGATGTTTATTTTATCATAAACATTATACAATCGTAATTTGTCTTTTATTAATTTTTCATCCGTTTTATTAATATCTGTAAACCAACTAATGTAATAAGGAACATCTTTTTTGATTTCTAGTTCATCTATTATTTTAGCAAAATCTACAGCCAATTCTGTTCCTTTTTTTAAGCCTAATTTTTCTATTAGAAGAGACAACCAAATGATTTGAGGAATACCTTTTTTTACATAAGAAAAATCACTTTCTCCAATTAAAGATAGCAAAGGTGGAATAAGTTTCTTACCTACTTTCTTATGGTCGCTTAATATTCTTTTGTTTGTTTTTTTCTGCGTCATTTTTTAATTAGGCACAACAAAACGAATAAACACACTAGTAAGTTTATCCATATTATATACACTCAAATATAATAAATATATTCTTACAAAATAAAATATTTTAGAGTAACTAAGTATCTGTTTTTGGTTTTACATTACTGCCATCTAGCCCTTGTTCAGCCAAAGTCCCATCTCAACCACATACACCAAACTCGTAGCTGAACAAGACTCGAACAAAACCCGAACAAAACCCGAACAAAACCCCTACTTTTTTGGGTACGTGTGTCAATATGTGTCAATGTGTGTCAACGTGTGTCAATATGTGTCAATATCTATCACGCGTTTGCATAGGTAACAAAAGCGTTTTAGGTTTACGGTTATTTTTTGTAAAAAAGAGATGCTGGTTATTTTACTAGAAACATTCCAAAAAATACGGCTAAAAAGCCAATAACAAAACTGGCTATGGTGTAAAAGGCAAAACTACTAAAGTCACCCGATTTTAAAAACACATGGTTTTCATAAGCAAAGGTTGAAAACGTTGTGAAACCTCCACAAAATCCGGTGGCTAAAAGAAGGGTTTGGTTTTGCGATAGGGTATTATTTTTTGCTGCTAATCCAAGAATAATTCCAATGAATAAACTGCCTAATATATTTGCGGCAAAGGTTCCGTAAGGAATACCAGATGGCGTGATATTAAGATATTTTCCGATGATAAACCTAAGCACACTCCCAAAACCACCACCTAAAAACACAAGCATTAATTGTTTCATTGCTTTATTATTATTGTTTCCTGATATCAAAAATATAATAAATATTTAGAAACCATCTGTAAAGCTAGTCTTTTAAAGCAATATAAATGTCTGTTTTCCAATCGGCAGGATTGGCAATTAACGAGGCATCTGTAATATAGACTTCAAGCATAGGGCCATTATCGGCCAAGGTATTGCCGCTATTGGTTATATATTTAAAACTCATGTCCCAAGCTTCTTTTAAATTTTTATAGTCGCCTTTTAAGCTTGTTTTTAAGGTTTTAAAAGGTTCTAATTGCCCAGTTAAAATGTCTGGCTGTGTTGTAATAACTTTTGCTGTGGTAGGAATGCAACAAGAAAACATTACGGCATTATTTATAGTATCATAAGAGTGGTAATTTATAAATGGAAACCCAGAAATAGCTATGTTATTGTTTTTAGCATACTTTATAACCTTTGGCAATAAGGTATTAATGGTCGTTGCAAGGTCATTAATTTTGCATGAGGTAGTATTATATATATAAAAACCACCGCTATGCTCGGTAATGCCCTGTATTTCGATACTATATTTTTTCATGTTGGTTACTACAACGCTATCTAATTTTTCAAGACTATGTTGAAATTGTGCACCCATTTGTTTTTCTATATCATCCATAAATACTGATTTTATTTTAAACCCAAAAGACAGGTTGCTTGCTGTTATACTGTAGGTTACGGTTGTTGACTCATCATTATTTGGGGTAAACGTCCAATAATTTTTTGATGGAGGAAAGTTTGCGGTTTGCATGCTTTGTTCAATACTCGAATAAGGCGTCGCATTTAGGGTTTTTATGGCCTTAGTATCCTCTTTATTTCCCAAAAACGACCATGTTTCCCAGGTTTTAAAATCAATCACCTGATTATAAATTACTGATGCAGGGGCTTTTATACTTCGTGTTCTACTCACTTGAAAACTGTTGGGCTGAACCGCTACATATACACAAAATCCAATACTTATGATTAGTAATAAAAAAAGAAAATATTTAAATGTTTTCATGGGGACGGTTTTTAATTAAAAAAACATAAATCAAAGGTATGTAAATTTATCCATCCATTAATAAATTCTTATATTTGTTATTATAAAAATCAATAATTAATAATTAAAAAGGCTTTATTGAAATTATTCTATAATAATCTTGCTGTTAATTATGGGGTTTTTTAAAATCATAAAAAAATCAATACTTATTAAATGAAACTAAAATCACTATTAGGATGGTCAATAGTTGCTTTGCTTTTGGCATCTTGTGGACAAGAAAAATCTGAAAAAAAAGCAGAAGATGTCACTGTAAACGACAGTGTACAATTTAATTATAATGTGGAGCAATTTGCCGACATTAAAATTTTGCGTTATCAAATTCCTGGTTGGGAACAACTTACCTTAAAAGAGCAAAAATTAGTGTACTATCTTACACAAGCAGGCTTATGTGGTAGAGATATTATCTGGGATCAAAATTACAAGCACAATTTAACCATTAGAAAAGCTTTAGAATCTGTTTACACTAACTATCAAGGCGATAAAACGACAGCAGACTGGAAAGCTTTTGAAGTCTATTTAAAACGGGTATGGTTTAGTAATGGTATTCACCATCATTATTCAAATGATAAAATAAAACCTGAATTTTCATCGGACTATTTAAAACAATTATTGGCAGACACCAACACCGTGTTAGAAGGAGAACCTTTTGATGTTATTTTTAATGAGGTTGATGCTAAAAAAGTAAATCAAGCAAAAGGAGTTGATAATGTAGCACTTTCTGCCGTAAATATGTATGGGCCAAATGTAACTAATAATGATGTTATTAATTTCTATAAAACGAAAGTATCACCAGATGCAACTAAACCATTATCATTTGGTTTAAACTCAAAGTTAGTAAAAGAAAATGGGCAATTAAAAGAGCTTATTTACAAATCTGGCGGCTTATATGGTTCAGCTATTGACGAAATAATTAAATGGTTAGAATTAGCCAAAGGAGTTGCAGAAAATGAGGCTCAAGCACATGCTTTAGGGTTGTTAATAGACTATTATAAAACAGGCGATTTACAAACTTGGGATGATTATAATGTAGCTTGGACCTCGGCTACACAAGGAAACATTGATTATATAAACAGTTTTATTGAGGTATATAATGACCCATTGGGCTATACAGGTTCTTTTGAATCCATCGTACAAATCAATGATTTTGATATGTCTAAAAAAATGAAAGTGGTTTCAGATAATGCGCAATGGTTTGAAGACCATGCGCCTTTAATGGATGCGCATAAAAAAGAAAACGTGGTTGGTGTAACCTATAAAGTAGTGAATGTTGCTGGAGAAGCTGGTGATGCATCGCCAAGTACACCCATAGGCGTTAATTTACCCAATGCCAACTGGATTAGAGCTGCCGTAGGAAGTAAATCGGTGTCATTAGGAAATATTATTGAAGCTTATAACAATGCCGGAAGCAGTGGCAGATTAAAAGAGTTTGTACATGATGAAGAAGAACGTCAACTAGAAGAAGCTTACGGCCAAATAGCTGATAAATTACATACCGCTTTACATGAAGTTATTGGCCATGCTTCAGGAAAATTAAATCCAGGAGTAGGAGAGACTAAAGAAACCTTAAAAAATTATGCGTCCACTTTAGAAGAAGGTCGTGCAGATTTGGTAGCCTTATATTATTTATACGACCCAAAATTGCAAGAACTAGGTTTGGTAGATGATTGGAAAAAAGTAGGAATCGCAGCTTATGATGGTTACATAAGAAATGGATTGATAACCCAATTAATCAGACTGAATTTAGGTGATGATGTTGAAGAAGCCCACATGCGAAACAGACAATGGGTTTCTGCTTGGGTTTTTGAAAAAGGACAAGCAGACAAGGTGATTGAAAAAATAACTCGTGATGGTAAAACCTATTTTAACATTAACGATTACGCTAAACTTCATGACCTTTTTGGGCAATTATTGCGTGAAACACAACGTATAAAATCTGAAGGCGATTATGCTGCCGTTGAAGCGTTAGTAGAAACCTATGGGGTTAAAGTTGACCAAACATTACATGCAGAAGTTTTAGAAAGAAACAAACAATTTACATCGGCGCCATATTCAGGATTTGTAAATCCTGTTTTAGTACCAGAAACTAATGACGCTGGCGAGATTACAGCTGTTAAAGTAACACAACCTGAAACCTTTGTAGGGCAAATGTTAGATTATAGTAAAACCTATCATTATTTACCAGAAATAAACTAAGAGTTTTAAATATTAAAAATAAGAAAACAGAATCTTTAGGGTTCTGTTTTTTTGTTTACACTAAATGTTAAAAGTAAAATATTAATAACAACAAGAACTGCTACTGTAATTATGACATTCATATTTAGTTTAATTAATTATTACAATAATTAGATGCAAAGTTTTAAAAAGGTTGCGTCTAATTTTTACTATTTATTAAACAGATGAGAATATATAATTCCTACCTAAAACTTTAAAAAATTACTTAAAAAAAAACTTAATAGCAGAAATAAATAAGATAAAAGCAACAAAAGCAAAAAGAATCCAAATACTACCAGGATAAAACTTTTTATGCAGCTTTAAATCTTTTCTATATGTAAAACCAATGGCAACAGCAAAAACAATAAAAAATATAATACCAAAAATGATTTGACCTTTACTGAACATATTCCTATTTTTATGCAAATTTAATTAAAAAGAGAGTTAAAGTATTTGCATATGAAAAATAAAATTGAAGCCGTTAAAGCATTTCACACAGCTTTTAAATTAGGACACAGAGAAACCCCAAAAGCAGATTTGGGTAAAAGCAAAAACCTGTTGCGTTTTAATTTAATGAAGGAAGAAAACGAAGAATATTTAGAAGCTGCCAATAATGACGATTTAGTTGAAGTGGCTGATGCGCTTGGCGATATGCTTTATATTTTATGTGGAACCATTATAGAGCACGGCATGCAATATAAAATTGAAGAAGTGTTTGATGAAATACAAAGAAGTAATATGAGCAAACTTGGTGAAGACGGAGAACCGGTGTATCGCGACGATGGGAAAGTTTTAAAAGGACCTAATTATTTTAAACCTAATATTGGTGATATATTAAGTAAATAAAAAAAGAGCAGTCAAAATGACTGCTCTTTTTTTATTATAATAGAAGTTGTATAATAATTTGTTTGTTGTAATTGCTTTGTGGCTGTTATGTTTTCTATTAAGTTGTCACATTGAGCTTGTCGAAATGTGTTTTTTGAGTCTTCGACAGGCTCAGACTGACATTTGAACTACAAATAGATTTTACAGGATAACAAAAAATTAGTATCAATTAAATGTAACTCATTATCCTTAATAGGTTATATTATTCCACTTTATATCTCCATCCAAATGGGTCTTCGCATTTGTTGGTTTGTATATCCGTAATACGCTTTTTTAAGTCACTTGCATAAGTGGTTTCTAATTTAGGCAACTCATAATCTTCACCATGATACCCAAAACCAGAAATCGGAGAAATAACAGCAGCTGTACCAGCACCAAACATTTCTTTTAAAGTACCATTTTTAGCAGCGGCAACCACTTCGTGAACACTTATTTTTCTAATTTCAACAGAAATACCTTCGGCTTCAGCTAGTTCAATTAAACTTTTTCTGGTAATACCATCAAGAATACGGTCGCTAGTTGGACCTGTAATAAGTGTATCATTAATTCTGATAAAAATATTCATGGCACCAGCTTCTTCAATATACTCATGCGTATTGTCATCAGTCCAAATAACTTGTTGATACCCTTTTTCAATAGCCAATTGCGTTGGATAAAATTGACCGGCATAATTTCCACCAGCTTTAGCAAAACCAACACCACCATTAGCAGAACGCGAATAGGTTTCTTCAATTAAAACCTTTACGTTTCCAGAAAAATAAGATCCAGAAGGCGCACAAGCAATTATAAACTTATACTCATCAGCTGGTGAAGCGTGAAACCCATTTCCAGTAGCAAATACAAACGGGCGAATGTATAATGAACTGCCTTCTTTTTTAGGAATCCAGTCACTATCAACTTTAAGCAAAGTTTTTAGTCCTTCCATAAAATAACTTTCAGGTAATTCTGGAATTGCCAATCGTTTAGCCGAAATATTCAAACGTTTAAAATTATCTAAAGGTCTAAACAAATAAATATCATTGTTAGCATCTTTGTAAGCTTTCATGCCTTCAAAAATAGATTGTCCGTAATGGAAAATTTTAGAAGAAGGGTCTAATGCAATAGGTTGGTAAGGAACCACTTTTGGAGCTTCCCACTTACCATCTTTATAATTACATTCCAGCATATGATCTGAAACTATTTTACCAAAACTTAAATTTTCAAAATCAACGTCTTTTATTTTTGAAGACTTTGTTTTTATTACTTCTATAGCATTCATTATAGCGTTCATTATCTAAATGTTTTATATGACAAATTTAAATAAAAACACCTTTAAAAAATCGTATATTTGAACAATTCTAATATTATTGAAATTTTTACACTATGAAATCAATATTCTTTGCATTTATATGCGTATTCATGTTAAATTCTTGCAAAAAAGAAACTAAAACACCTGAAGTTCCTTTAGAAGCGGTTGTTGAAACTGCATACAAATCTTTTGGAATGTCAATTATTCCAGATGATGCTATTGCAGCAAAATCTATGGCCGAACATTATAAAACCATGAACTTAGGCGATACTATCAATTCAAAAATGATAGCTAAAGTAGATGAAGTATGTCAAGCTAAAGGTTGTTGGATGAAAGTAGATTTAGGGAACGACCAGCAAGTTATGGTGAAGTTTAAAGATTATGGGTTTTTTATGCCAAAAAATATCGCTGGAAAAGAAGTCATTATAAACGGAGTCGCTTATGTTGAAGAAGTTTCGGTTGATGAGCAACGTCACTATGCTGAAGATGGTGGAGCAACGGCTGAAGAACTTGCGGCTATTACTGAGCCCAAAAAAACACTATCCTTTTTAGCTGATGGAGTTTTGCTAAAAGAAGAATAAAAAGTGAGGATTTTTTTATATTTATTGGTATTCATTTTTATATCAAGTTGTAATAATTCTGAGAAGAAATTTACAAAAGATAAAGAAGCTATGGTTTATGATATGTATAAACCATCAGAAATGTCTATTCTCATGAATGATATGTATGCCTATAACTTGAAAATAAAACAAGCTATTTTAGAAGGTGAAACACCAACAGAGTTTCCCTCAAATTTCTTAAATATTTATACGGCCGAATTATCAGAATTTAAATCAAGAAATGAGGTTTTTCAAGGATTTTCTACACTTTTTATAGAAACGCAAAAAGAAGTATTCAATCCTAATGCTACTTTAAGCATTACTGAACGGTACAATAATAGCATTAATTTGTGTATTTCTTGTCACACAAAAGAGTGCACAGGACCCATTCCTAAAATTAAAAAATTACTTATAAAATAGTTTGAAACGCAACATAATAACCACTGCAGATGGGTCAAAAACCATTCAGATTGAAGCGTGGAATGAGCAATACCATTCTGTTCATGGTGCCATTCAAGAGGCCTATCATGTGTTTATAAAACATGGGTTGTATTATTTAAAGGAACTTCATCCAAGTTTAGAAGCGCCAATCTCTATTTTAGAAATTGGTTTCGGAACTGGGTTAAATGCTTTCATCACTTTAATTGAAGCTGAGAAATTGAATATCAAAATTAATTATGTTGGAGTAGAAGCCTATCCTGTTACTATGAATGAAGTGCAACAGTTACATTATCCAGCAGCATTAAAAGCAGAAAATAACGCAGGTTTATTTGATTGTTTGCATACCACAGTTTGGAACAAAACGATTAAAATTTCAAAAGGGTTTGAATTAACAAAACAGCAAAAATCTTTTTTTGAAATTGAAGATAGCAACAGTTTTGATATGATTTATTTTGATGCTTTTGGAGCACGAGTACAACCAGAACTTTGGACAGAAGTCTTATTTAAAAAAATGTATGATGCTCTAAAACCGCAAGGTATTTTAGTCACGTATTCTGCCAAAGGAAGTGTGCGAAGAGCCATGCAAGACGTAGGGTTTATGGTTGAAAAATTGCCTGGTCCACCAGGAAAACGTGAAATGTTACGCGCTTTAAAAGAAGCGTAACATTCGATGAAGCGAAGCGAATCAAATGCTCAGAGCTATTAAATTGACAATTGACAATGGACAATTGACAATGTACAATTAACAATTGATAATTAACAATTAAGAATTTTATTTAATTGACTGATTACTGATCACTGATTACTGATTACTGACCACTGAATACTGACCACTGAATAACGACCACTGAAAACTAATCACTGAATACTGACCACTGAATACTAACCACTGAATACTAACCACTGAAAACTGACCACTGAAAACTTGAATGTTAAACCTAACATAATTGTAAAGGAAAACAGAAACTCATTTTGTAACTTTATATAAAAAAGAATATGCGTGTATTAATCACTGGTGCTACTGGATTAATTGGTAAAGCCATTGTAAAGCTTTGTCATAAGCAGTCTATACAAGTTCATTATTTAACCACAAGTAAGTCAAAAATTTCAAAGGATGCCCATTATCAAGGTTTTTATTGGAATCCTAAAACATCTGAAATAGATAGTCGTTGTTTTAATGACGTTGACGCCATCATACATTTAGCTGGAGCAACCGTATCAAAACGCTGGACTGCAAGCTATAAAAAAGAAATTATGTCTAGTAGATTGCAAACTACAAAGCTGTTGTTTGATACGTTAAAAACGCATCCGAATAAGGTTAAGCATATTATTTCTGCAAGTGCTATAGGCATTTACCCAGATTCATTATCAAATTATTATGAAGAAGAGAATGCCGTTGGAGATGACACCTTTTTAAGTCAGGTTGTGAAACAATGGGAAGCTGCCGTTGATGCATTTTCAGATTTAAACATCAATGTTTCTAAAATAAGAATAGGGTTGGTATTATCAAGCAAAGGTGGTGCTTTACCAGAATTAATAAAACCTATAAAATTAGGTCTTGGAGCCGCTTTTGGTTCGGGTAATGCTTGGCAATCATGGATACATAACAAGGATTTATCAAGACTATTTATGTATGTGCTAACCCATCAACTTTATGGTGTTTATAATGCTGTGGCGCCAAATCCGGTAAGCAATCTTGAGCTTACAAAATTAAGTGCAAAAGTGTTGAGTAAACCTTTGTTTTTGCCAAACATTCCAAAGTTTTTTATGAAACTAGTTTTAGGTGATATGCATACGCTTTTATTTTTAAGTCAGCGTGTCAGTTCAAAGAAAATTGAAGACACCGGATTTGAATTTAAGTATCATCATTTAGAACCAGCTTTAGTAGATTTATTAAAGTAATACAATGAATGCCTTTTCAAAATTTTTAGAAAGCATTAGCAACAAAAGACATCATGTGCTTGATGCCAATATTCCGCTTTCAAAATATATCTGCATTGATTTATCTCATGAAAACAAGCTGCTACTTGATGTTGATGTGTCTTCATCAGCTGCTTTAGGAAGTTTTGTGAATACGCATCTTCAAAATCACAACGCTTTAGTGGCTTTTGGCGGTTACAATGAAATAAGAACAATATATCAACGCAGTGCACATTTTAATAAAACAGATGCCTATACCGAGCGTAATATTCATATAGGAATTGATTTGTGGTGCGATGCTAAAACGCCTATTTATGCGCCTTTAGATGCCACTGTGCATAGTTTTAAAAACAATACCAATTATGGTGATTACGGACCAACCATTATTTTAAAACATACCGTAAAGAATACCACTTTTTACACGTTATATGGGCATTTAAGTGTAAGTTCTATTGCCAATTTAAAAGTTGGGCAAGTCTTTAAACGTGGTGATAACTTAGGCGTTTTAGGAGATGCTTTAGTTAATGGCGATTATCCACCGCATTTGCATTTTCAAATCATCAACGACATTCAAGATTATACGGGTGATTATCCAGGTGTTTGCAGTAAAAAAGATTTAGAATTTTATTTAGAAAACTGTCCTGACCCTAATTTGTTATTGAAATTGAATATTTAGAAGGGTATGGTTAACTATTAAGCTATGGATAGTTTCAATTATTTATATCGATAGTTAAACGAATTTAGTTAATTTTCTAACAGAAGTAAAGATAGTTTTTATAAGTCAAAAAAAAAGTCCTGATATATCTTGTATCAGGACTTTTTATTATAGGCATTTTGAAGCAAATTTAAAATTTCTATGAAAATCTGCTTTACAATTTACAGATTACCACGTCGCCAAAAAGCTCCTCGTAATGACATGGGTTTACTAATCTTCTACCAAAACCCATTCGCCTTTATTAATTAATGGTTCAGCTTGTTTGTATTTAAGGTTTTTGCTTTCTCCGCTCATCACATGTTTAATTGTCACATGGTCATTACGTCCAATTTTTGGTTTATCGCGAACTATGGTTTCAACAACTTCTTGTCGTTGCGTATTTCCAGCAGCTCTGCTTTGTGCAGAACGCTCATCCATATTGGGGATTTCGTCTTTTTGAGTTTGTAATTTTTCTTGTTTTCTAGCTCTTGCTTCTTGAATGGTGTTTTGAGTTTCACTTGGCAATTCACCTTTAAACAAGAATGAAATGACCTCTTTGTTTACTTGATCAATCATGTTTTTAAACAACTCAAACGCTTCAAACTTGTAAATTAGTAAAGGGTCTTTTTGCTCATGAACAGCTAATTGCACCGATTGTTTTAACTCATCCATTTTGCGTAAATGAGTTTTCCAAGCATCATCAATAATAGCAAGTGCAATGTTTTTTTCAAAATCAGTAATTAACTGTTTTCCTTGTGTTTCATAAGCTTTTTCAAGATCGGTAACTACTTGCAGGCTTTTAATACCATCAGTAAAAGGGACAACGATACGTTTAAATTTATCGCGTTGCGTTTCATACACATTTTTTATGACTGGAAATGCCATATCAGCATTTTTACGCATTTTTTCTTTGTAGTGGTCAAAAGCTGTTTTGTAAATTTTTGATGTGATGTCTTGCGCTGATAATTTCCCAAACTCATCTGCTGAAATAGGAGATGGCATAGAGAAATATCTAATTAATTCAAACTCAAAGTTTTTAAAATCATTAGCAATTTTATTTGTTTCGGTAATAATTTCAGAAATATCATAAATCATGTTTGCAATGTCAACTCGAAGGCGCTCACCATGCAAGGCATGACGACGACGTTTGTAAACTACCTCACGTTGTGCATTCATCACATCATCATATTCTAATAACCGTTTACGAACCCCAAAGTTGTTTTCTTCTACCTTTTTCTGAGCACGTTCAATAGATTTTGAAATCATAGAATGTTGAATAACTTCACCTTCTTTTAATCCCATTCTATCCATCATTTTGGCGATACGCTCGCTACCAAATAAACGCATTAAATTATCTTCTAGTGATACATAAAACTGTGAGCTTCCTGGATCACCTTGACGACCAGCACGACCACGTAACTGTCTGTCTACACGACGAGAATCATGACGTTCTGTACCAACAATGGCTAAACCACCAGATTTTTTAACAGCTTCGGCTAACTTGATGTCTGTACCACGACCAGCCATGTTGGTGGCAATTGTTACTTGCCCTGGTTGACCCGCTTCGGCAACAATATCGGCTTCTTTTTTGTGAAGTTTGGCGTTTAATACGTTATGAGGAATTTTTCTAATGGTTAGCATTTTAGCTAATAACTCACTAATCTCAACAGAGGTTGTTCCAATTAATACTGGGCGACCAGCTTGTGACATTTGTGTGACTTCATCAATCACGGCATTATATTTTTCACGTTTGGTTTTATAAACCAAATCTTCTCTATCATCACGAGAAATAGGTCTGTTAGTTGGAATTTCAACCACATCTAACTTATAAATCTCCCAAAACTCTCCAGCTTCAGTAACCGCAGTTCCTGTCATACCAGATAGTTTTTTGTACATTCTAAAATAGTTTTGAAGTGTTACTGTAGCAAAGGTTTGCGTGGCATCTTCAATTTTTACGTTTTCTTTAGCTTCTATAGCTTGGTGTAAGCCATCACTATATCTACGGCCATCCATAATACGTCCGGTTTGCTCATCAACAATCATGACTTTGTTATCAATAACCACGTACTGAATGTCTTTTTCAAAAAGAGCGTATGCTTTTAATAATTGATTTAGGGTATGAATGCGTTCAGATTTTACCCCAAAATCTTTATATAATTCTTCTTTTAATTTAGCTTCTTCTTCAAGAGGTAATTTTTTGCTTTCAATTTTGGCAATTTCCAAACCAATTTCTGGCATCACAAAAAAGTTAGGATCATCATTTCCAGACAAATATTCAACACCTTTATCAGATAGTTCTATTTGATTATTTTTTTCATCAATCACATAATATAGCTCCATATCAACCTTTGGCATTTCTCGGTTGTTATCTTGCATATAAAAGTTTTCAGTTTTTTGAAGTAATTGTTTGATGCCTTCTTCACTTAAAAACTTAATCAAGGCTTTATTTTTAGGCATCCCACGATATACACGAAGTAATTTTAAACCGCCTTCTTTGGTATCACCTTCAGAAATTAATTTTTTTGCCTCAGCTAAAACACTAGTAAGATATTTACGTTGCACCGCAACAATATCATCAACTTTTGGTTTTAGTTCATTAAATTCATGGCGTTCACCTTGTGGAATAGGTCCGGAAATGATTAATGGTGTACGCGCATCATCTACTAAAACAGAATCGACCTCATCAACAATGGCGTAATGGTGTGGACGTTGTACCAAATCGTTTGGAGAATGTGCCATATTATCACGCAAGTAATCAAAACCAAATTCATTATTGGTTCCGTAAGTGATATCTGCATTGTATGCTTTTTTACGAGCTTCGGAGTTTGGTTGATGGTAATCAATACAATCGATACTCAATCCATGAAACTCAAAAAGAGGCGCCATCCAAGCGCTATCACGTTTTGCTAAGTAATCATTCACAGTAACCAAGTGAACTCCTTTTCCAGAAAGGGCATTTAAATAGACCGGAAGTGTAGCCACCAATGTTTTTCCTTCACCTGTTTGCATTTCTGCAATTTTACCTTGATGTAAGGCTATACCACCAATTAACTGAACATCATAATGGGTCATATCCCAAGTGATTGGTTTTCCAGCAGCATCCCAAGAATTGGACCAAATGGCATAGTCATTATCTAAAGTAACATAGGCTTTATTTCCAGACAATTCTCTATCAAACGTATTGGCTTTAACTTTTATTTCGGTATTGTTTACAAACCGTTTAGCAGTTTCTTTTACTACGGCAAAAGCTTCTGGTAAAATAGTGTTTAATACATCTTCTGTAACTAGGTAAGCCTCGTCTTTAAGTTTATCAATATCTTGATAAATATCTTCACGCTTGTCGATGTCTTCTGTGGCTTCAGCTTCAGCAATAAGCGCTTCTATTTTGTCATTTATAGGCTTGTTAGCTTCAGTAATGGCTGCTTTAAATTCTAAGGTTTTGGCTCTTAATTCGTCATGTGACAATGCCTCTAATGCTTTTTCAAATGTTTTAATTTTATTAACAATAGGCATGATGGCTTTTACATCTTGTTTAGACTTATCGCCAACAAATATTTTAAGTACTGAATTTAAAAAACTCATGGTAATCTATTTATGTTAACACGTTGCCTTGGCTTAGTGTGATTTGTTTTTATTTATTTTATATGCTTTTTTAAAAGCATTCAAAGATACATTTTGTTAAGTTGTTTTATAAATATAGGGCATAAAAAAAGTCTCTAATCGAGACTTTTTAACTTTTCTTTATGCTTTATTAATATTCATCCTCATTCCAAAGGTAATCATCATCTGTTGGGTAATCAGACCAAATTTCTTCAATTGAATCATAAGAGTCCCCTTCATCTTCAATTGATTGTAAGTTTTCAACAACTTCTAAAGGCGCACCCGTTCTAATAGCGTAATCTATTAACTCGTCTTTAGTTGCTGGCCAAGGTGCATCACTTAAATAAGATGCTAATTCTAATGTCCAATACATTGTATATTTGTTTAAATTTTTTGCAAAAATAATTTTTTAGTTTAAACAGACAAGAAAAAAATGAATTATTTATATATTATTTTTAAGAACGTATTTTTTTTAATCTAAACAATTGAAATTTAATGTTTTAATTTTGGCGTTACCACAAGGGTCGGGGTTTTCGTTATAATCTTTTTTCTGTTTAACCCTTCGACTGCGCTCAGGGTGACACAAAAAAGGATTTTCACTACAAATACAAAGTATTCACGATTTTATTAATTTAAAATAAAATCAATGAGTAATCCCTAACGCAAAACCTAAACGTCATTGCTAAGGCAATTTTTAATTTCTTGAAGCAATCTTTATAAATTGATGAGATTACTTCGTCGTATTTCCTCGTAATGACGATGGAATTTAATAGTCTTTCAAAACTTAATGTTTCTCAGGAATCCATTTAATTTCATTTGCTTTGAGGTCAAATGACAACTTCCGTGCCAATACAAAAAGATAGTCAGAAAGACGGTTTAGATAGATTAAGGTATGTGAATCAATCGGCGCTATGTCATTAAGTGCGGTGGCTAAACGTTCTGCTCTTCGGCAAACACAGCGTGCAATATGACAGAATGACACGGTTTGATGACCGCCAGGTAATACAAAATGAGTCATTGGTGGTAACGCATCATCCATAGTATCCATTTCTTGCTCTAAACGTTCAATATCTTCAGAAGAAATTTTAGGAATATTTAAGCGTTCTTTTCCATTTTTTAAGATATTTTTTTCAGGATCTGTAGCAAGAATAGCGCCTATGGTAAAGAGCTTATCTTGAATATGAATGAGTAAATCTTTGTAGTGTTGGTTTATATTTTGGTCACGAATTAAACCCAAATGCGAATTTAATTCATCAACGGTTCCATAGCTTTCAATACGGATGTGATGTTTTGGAACGCGCGTGCCACCAAATAATGCCGTGGTTCCTGAATCACCAGTTTTAGTGTAAATTTTCATCTTCCAAAGGTAAAAATTTAAAGTATATATCGTGATTAATGAGTGTTTAATGTATCTGTACTAATCATCCCATCAATTAAGCGAATGATGCGTTTGGCACGAGCCGCTACATCTTCTTCATGGGTTACTACGATAACCGTGTTTCCAGCTTTATGGATGTCTTCAAAAAGGTTTAAAATTTCTAAGGAAGTTTTTGAATCTAAATTTCCGGTAGGTTCATCAGCCAAAATAATAGAAGGTTTGTTAACTAAAGCTCTACCAACAGCCACACGTTGTCTTTGTCCGCCTGATAGTTGATTGGGTTTGTGATCCATTCTATCTTCTAAACCTACACTTATGAGTACTTCTTCTGCACGTTTATTACGTTCGCTTTTTGATATACCTGCATACACCATAGGTAATGCTACATTATCTAAAGCAGTGGTTCTTGGCAATAAATTAAATGTTTGAAACACAAAACCTATTTCTGTATTTCTAATATCGGCTAATTCATCATCAGACATTTTACTTACATCTTTGCCGTTTAGCACATAAGTGCCATCTGTAGGCGTATCTAAACAGCCAATAATATTCATTAGTGTAGATTTCCCTGAACCCGAAGGTCCCATGATGGCTACATATTCACCTCGTTCAATATCTAAATCAATGCCTTTTAATACGTGAACTATTTCCTGACCTAATTTAAAGTCGCGAATGATGTTTCTAATTTTAATAACGTTACTCATAAGAAGAATTCTATGTTATTTGACGCATATGTCTGAGAGTTGTTACACTCTTATAGTAAAATGTTCTTTAATTTGTTCGCTTCTAAAAAAGACAAAACCCCAATAAAAGGTATTTATGGTTACTGTAACTTTTGGATGTTGCTTTATAATTTCCCAAGCTTCAGTCATCTCTTTAGACCAGTAAATATCGTCAAAAATAAACAGAGAATCATTATGAATGGTTGGTAATAATGCGTTAAAGTATTGTAAGGTTGATTCTTTTTGATGATTCCCGTCGAAAAAAACCAAATCAAATGAGTTATTGTTTAAGGTTTTTAGCGCCTTTTGAAAATCAGCATTTACAAAATTTACGTTGCTTACTTGATTTTTTAAAAAAATTGTTTTTGTAAAAGCTAATAGGTTAGGGCAGCCTTCAATGGTTGTGATATGAGATTTTGGATTGCCTAATTGCATGGCTTGTGTTGCAATTCCTAATGAGGTACCTAATTCAAGGATATTTTCATTTTTAAAGTAAGCTACTATTCTATAAATAAGTTTAGCTCTAAAGTGAGTAGTTCCTGCATATTTAGCCATTTTTGAAACGCAACGTATTTTAGAATTTATTTTTTGAGAACCACTTCCTAAATCGGTAACAGCTATTTGGGTTTTATTTTTTTTGAGTTCTTTTCTGTATTCAGATATGGTTTTGTAAGCTTGGTAATTTGTTTTATCATAAAAACATTTGGTAATCAAATCATAAACAAAAGGAGAATGCACGCCATGTTGATTGGTGGATTTGTATAGAAATTTAAAATATTGAAAAATTTGATACCACATTTGGGGTTACAAAGTTATAAGGTTATAAGGTTACAAAGTTATAAGGTTAGAAAGTTATAAAGTTATGAGGTTATAAAGTTATAACTATAAAATCCTTCGACTGCGCTCAGGATGACAGCGTTCTTGATACAAAATATTTTGTTCCTCAATATTTCCATTAAACAGACAAGTTATGTTTTAAAGTTGAAAGTTTTCAGTGTTCAGTGTACAGTGTTCAGTGTTCAGTGTTCAGTGTACAGTGTTCAGTATTCAGTGTTCAGTGTACAGTTTACAGTATTCAGTGTTCAGTATTCAGTTTACAGTGTTCAGTATTCAGTGTACAGTTTACAGTGTTCAGTATTCAGTTTACAGTGTTCAGTGTTCAGTGTACAGTTTACAGTATTCAGTGTTCAGTATTCAGTTTACAGTGTTCAGTGTTCAGTGTACAGTATTCAGTGTACAGTATTCAGTTTACAGTGTTCAGTGTTCAGTGTACAGTATTCAGTTTATAGTTTACAGTATTCATTATTAATTATTCATTGTTAATTATCCATTGTTAATTGTTAATTATCAAGTTTTGATGAGAGTTCAAACCAGCGTTCTTCTTTGGCTTCTATGTCATCAATAAGTTTTTGTAAGGTTTCGGATAGTTTAAAAATAGCGTCTTGTGAAAGTTCTGGATTGTTGAATTTATTCTCAAGTTCTTTTTTGTCAAAAGCCAGAGATTTTAACTTGCTTTCAATGTTTTTAAGTTCTTTTTCTTCATTGTAGGATAGCTTATTTGTCTCCGTTTTTTTCCAAGAACTTTTCTCTTTTTTGTCATCAGATGTTTCAGTAATGGCTGGCTGGCTGTCATCATACACTCTAAAATCGGTATAATTTCCAGGGAAATCTTCAATAACACCTTCACCTCTAAACACAAATAAATGGTCTACTACTTTATCCATAAAATAACGGTCATGCGATACTACAATTACACAACCCGGAAAATCTAACAAGAAGCTTTCAAGTACATTAAGCGTTACAATATCTAGATCGTTGGTAGGTTCATCAAGAATTAAAAAATTAGGATTTTGAATTAAAACTGTACATAAATACAAGCGTTTGCGTTCGCCACCACTTAGTTTTTCAACAAAATCGTATTGCTTTTTTCTACTGAAAAGAAACCGCTCTAAAAGTTGTTGAGCACTTATTTGTTTGCCCTTTTTTAGCGGAATGTAATCACCAAATTCACGAATCACATCAATCACTTTTTGATCTGGCTTTATGGTGATACCATTTTGAGTATAGTAACCAAACTTAACAGTTTCACCAATAACCACTTTTCCAGCATCTGGTTTGGTGGTTTGCGTTAAAAGATTTAAAAAGGTGGTTTTGCCAGTACCATTTTTTCCAATAATTCCGGTGCGTTCTCCGTTTTTAAACAAGTATTCAAAACCATTAAGTATGATTTTATCTTTAAAAGATTTTGACACTTTGTGAAACTCTGCTACTTTGCTTCCTAAACGTTCCATGTTAAGTTCTAACTGCACTTCATGGTCGTTTCGGCGTTGACTTGCGCGATGTTTAATATCGTGAAAATCATCAATTCTCGATTTAGATTTTGTGGTACGAGCTTTGGGTTGACGGCGCATCCACTCTAACTCTTTTTTAAAAAGTTGTTTGGCTTTGCCGGTTTCTACTTCGGTTTGCTCTATTCTGGCTTCGCGTTTTTCTAGGTAATATGAATAGTTGCCTTTATAGGTGTAAAGTTGGCCTTCATCTAATTCAATAATCTCGTTGCAGACACGTTCTAAAAAATAGCGGTCATGCGTTACCATAAACAAGGTGATATTTTCTTTGGCAAAAAAAGCTTCTAACCATTCAATCATTTCTAAATCTAAATGGTTCGTAGGTTCATCAAGAATTAATAAATCAGGTTTGTTTATTAGGGCATTAGCTAATGACAATCTCTTTTTTTGACCACCAGAAAGGGTACTTACTTTCTGGCTTAAGTCCTCTAGTTTTAGTTTGAAAAGAATTTGTTTGTATTGAGTTTCAAAATCCCAAGCCTGATGCTGTTCCATAGCTTCAAAAGCTTTCTGGTAAGCATCTTCATCTTCAGGATTTAAAAGCGCATGTTCATAATCTAAAATGACTTTTAAAATAGGATTATCACTGGCAAAAATGGTTTCTTCAATGGTTAATGATGCATCCAGTTTTGGGTCTTGCGGTAAAAACGATACGGCAATCCCTTTTCGGTATGTAATACTTCCAGAATCCGGTTCGTCATCACCAGCAATAATATTTAATATGGATGTTTTACCCGTTCCATTTTTAGCCACAAAGGCAATTTTTTCATCTTTATGAATGCTAAACGAGATGTTTTCAAACAGTGTTAGCTCTCCATAAGATTTCGATATATTTTCAACAGTTAAATAATTCAAAAGCGTCATTTTTTGCAAAGAACGTACAAATTACCAAAATTTGCTACATTAGTTTTTATATTCCTATTGAAAGGTTATATTTGCTCATAAACTATGAGTCTGTAATGAAACAATTGATCTTATTTATATGTTTGGCAATCAGTATATTCTTATCTTCATGTATCACTAATAAAGATATTGTTTATCTGCAAGACAAAGGAACCGTTGTTAATGATTCTTTATTAATTAAGGAAACATCTAAACCTTACCGAGTTCAAGTTAATGATATATTAAGTATTAAAGTAAAAGCTTTAGATGCAGAATTAACCGCTATATTTAATCCAGTAGAAACTTCAGGAAATTCCTCTTCTCAAGGAGGCGCTCAACTTTATTTTAATGGGTTTACTGTAGATTTACATGGAGCTATTAAGTTTCCTATTTTAGGAGAGATTAATGTGCTAGGTTTTACAATTCAAGACATAGAAAACAAAGTTAAAACAGAACTTTTAAAACAGTATTTTAAAGATACTGCTGAACTTTTTGTTACAGTAAAACTTGCCGGATTAAGATATACTACTATAGGCGAAGTTGGTACAGGTGTATTTACTCTTTATCAAGACCGAGTGAATATCATTGAAGCCTTGGCAAATGCTGGTGATATTAAAAGTACAGGAGATAGAACCGATGTTTTGGTTATTAGACAATACCCACAAGGCCAAAAAATTCATCATATAGACTTGACTGATTTAGCCGCTATGCAATCGCCGTTTTACTATATTCAGCCAAATGATATGATTTTAGTAAAACCTTTAAAACGTAAAGTCTTAGGTGCAGGTGAAACGGCTACTCAAAATTTAACCACCATTGCATCCATTTTATCGGTACTTGTCACTACCTATTTTTTAACTAAAAATCTTTAATGTTTTGTTATGATTGAAGAATTTGAAGTTTCTGAAACCTCTGCTAGTAGTTTTGATATAAAAAAGTTTTTATTCAGGGCTTTAAGCTATTGGAAGTTTTTTTTATTACTGTTGGCCATTGGTGTTTTTTATGTATATCAAAAAAATATTAGAGAAGAGTTTTCTTATCGATTAAGTACCAAAATTTCTATAGAAGATGATAGTAATCCGTTATTTACTTCTAACGCTAGCTTAACATTTAATTGGGGCGGAGTTACGGCTAAAGTGCAAACTATGATTGTGACTTTGCAATCGCGTTCTCATCATGAAAAGGTAGTAGATCGGCTTGAGTATTATAAAAGTTACTTAAAACAAGGACGTTTTAGAAAACAAGATATTTATAAAGCAGCTCCTTTTAGGTTTGAACATGATTATCATTATGGTCAGCTTATTAATACACCTATAAAAATCACCTTTTTAGATGCCAATTCATTTGAATTAGAAGTAGAATTTGCCAGCAGTGAAGCAGCTGTTCAAAATTATATCACTAAGGAATTATCAAGAGTGGATGTAAGTAACGGGGTTTACAAAAAGGCCTTTAAGTTTGGAGACCCTATAGAACTTCCTTTTTTGAAAGGTGTTATTAACCTTGTTGAAAATAGAAAAGCTATTAAAGGAGATCAATATTTCATTCTTTTTAGTGACTTTGATGGTGTAGTTTCAAGTTATCAAGGACGGACAAGTATTTCAAACACCAACAATTCGCCTATACTAGATATTTCTTTAATTGATAAGAATACCGAAAAAATTGTTGATTATTTAAATACCTTAGTATTGGTATTAAGTGAAGATCAACTTCAACGAAAAAATCAATATGCTACCAATGCCATTGCCTTTATTGACCAACAAATCTCTAGAGTTAAAAATGATTTATCTGAAAATGCTGAAGCGTTAAATGATTACAGAAAGAAAAATAAAATATATAGTTTAGATGAAGAAAGTACTGCTTTAAATGAGAAACTTATCAAACTTGATGCCGACAAAGAAGCCATAGACCGGCAATTAAATTATTATTCTAATCTTAAGAATTATTTATTAACCAGTAACACCTTTACAGAGATTCCTGCACCTTCTATCGCAGGTATTGGAGATGCAAACATTTTAAATAATGTGTCTAAAATCAATGACTTGTCTGTTCAAAAATCAAAATTGCAATATTCTGTTAGAAGCGATGCGTCGGTTTTTAATGACTTAAACAGGCAAATTGAAGGCTTAAAAAATGTGTTGATTGAAAACATTAATGCCGCAACAAATGGTTTAAAAAGAGAATTGCAAAATGTAAATAGCAATTTAAGTCGTGTCGAGTCGCAATTTAGTAAGTTACCTGAAGACCAACAACAACTCATTACCATAGAACGTCAATATACATTAAGTGAACAAACGTATAATGTGTTTTTAGCCAAACGAGGCGAAGCAGAAATTATTAAAGCCTCCAACGTATCAGATATTTTAATTGTTGATTCCGCTAAAAATACAGGAGCTACCGTTTTGGGTAGAAATTTAAATATTAGGTATGTCTTTGCTTTTTTTGTGGCTTTATTACTCCCCATATTATTAGCCTTTATTTTAACCTTTTTAGATAATAGCATTCATAGCCCCATGGATGTTGAAAAGCTTACCTCGATTCCTATATTGGGAGTGATTGGGAAAAACACATTGGATAATAATTTAGTGGTTCATAGAAAACCAAAATCTGCCGTATCAGAAGCCTTTAGAGCTATTCGCTCTAACTTGCAATACTATTACAAAACTCAAGATTTTGAAGGCGCTAAAACATTACTTATAACCTCTTCAGTTGGTGGAGAAGGAAAAACGTTTTGTTCTATTAATGTCGCGTCCGTTTTTGCTTTAAGCGGTAAAAAAACCATTTTGGTTGGGTTAGATTTAAGAAAACCTAAAATATTTGGAGATTTTGGTATTCAGAATGATATAGGAGTTGTTAATTATTTAATAGGGCAAGAATCATTAAAGGGAGTCATTCAAAAAACAGAAATTAAACATTTAGATGTTATTACCTCTGGGCCCGTTCCACCAAATCCATCTGAATTGCTTATTAATGAAAAGTTAGGAGACCTTATAGGTATTTTAAAGGCGGAGTACGACTATATTATTTTAGATAGTCCGCCAGTAGGTTTGGTAGCAGATGCTTTAGAACTTTTAGAATACGTTGATGCTACCTTATATGTTATTAGGCAAGATTACACCAAAAAGCAGATGCTTAATTTTATTAATGAAAAATATAAAACTAAGCAAATTAAAAACATTAGCTTGGTTTATAATGGTTATGATCAAAAAGCAAAATATGGTTATGGCTATGGCTATGGCTACGGCTATGGCTATGGTTATGGTAATTATGCCAACGGCTATCATGAAGAAGATGCTAAATACAAAGGATTTTTAAATCGTATGAAATCTTACTTAGGGCTTCCATACTCTAAAAAAACATAACCTTTAGACTTTTAAAGACTGCTTTCTTAAACAGCATAGTTATTTTAATAGATAGGATGTTTAAAACATGCTGATTTTGTAATATTTGGCTGAATTTGTTGTTTTTGATAAAATTTATCATATCTGTAATTTTAACAATCTAACGCATTAAGTCGCTTTATCTACTTAGTATCTACGGAGTATCTACGAGGGAACCTGCTTTTTAAGAGTTATGAGGTAATAAGGTTATAAGGTTAAGAGGTTATGAGGTTATAATGGATTAACGATTTATGATTAACGATTTTTGATTAGGCAAACATGATTAAAATATGTTAATTTGTAATTTAAATAATTAAAGCATTTCAAGATTGAATACAGTGTTAGAAGATAAGGATTGGCTTTATGCAATCTCTCCAAAAAAGAAAGCTATAGACTTAAATTTTGGTGAAATTTGGCGTTACAGGGATTTACTGTTTTTGTTTGTAAAGAGAGATGTTATCACGCTTTACAAACAGACTATTTTAGGACCTCTGTGGTATTTTATTCAACCCTTGTTTACATCCGTTATTTTTACTTTGGTCTTTAATAATATAGCCGATATTGATACAGGTAATGGCATTCCTCCATTTTTATTTAACCTAGCAGGTATTAGTGCCTGGAACTATTTTAGTGCCTGTTTAAATGGAACTAGCGATACCTTTAAGCAAAATCAAGGTATTTTTGGAAAAGTTTATTTTCCAAGAATTATTATGCCTATGTCAACAGTGCTATCTAATTTGATTAAGTTTGGCATACAATTGCTAGTTTTTATTTGCTTTTATAGTTACTTCATTTTTTTTACCAATTTGGCTCATAATATCATTTTGACTATATCTGTTTTATGGCTTCCTTTGGTTGTTTTAATCATGGCTTTGTTAGGATTGGGTTTTGGAATGATTATCTCATCCATGACGACTAAATATAGAGATTTAAGTTTTTTAGTAACTTTTGGGGTACAACTTCTAATGTATGGGTCTGCCGTAATGTATCCTATAACCTTAATACAAGAAAAAGTAGCAAATGGAATTTTACCAGGTTGGGTAGGTTTTTTGATAGAATATAATCCTATGACGACTGTTATAGAATTATTTAGGCACATGGTACTAGGAGTTGGCGTTTTTTCATTTTTTAAATTACTTTATGCATTTCTGTTTAGTATTATTGTTTTTTTATTAGGAATGATTGTTTTCAACAGAACAGAGAAACAATTTATTGATACAGTTTGATGGGTTATGGGTTGTGAGTTATGGGTTGTGGTCTGTTGAATTTGATTAGTTGTTTATGAGTGATTTTAAGAGTTATAAAGATTTAGATATTTACAATACTGGTATGGATTTGTTTTTAGCATTACATCCAAAAACCTTAAAGTTGCCTAAACATGAGTTGTATGAACTTGGGAGTCAACTCAGGCGTTCATCAGATAGTGTGGTTTCAAATATTGTTGAAGGTTATGGTAGAAGAAAATATAAAGCAGATTTCATTAGATTCTTGGTTTTTTCACATGCTAGTTGTTTAGAAACTATCAATCATATTTCAAAAATAACACAATTATATTCTGAGTTAAAAGATGATTTTGAACCTTTTATAAAAGATTATGAACGTTTAGGTGGTAAAATTTATAATTTTATAGCTTATGTAGAAAAGAACTGGAAAATTTGAGTTGTGAGTAAATTTACTATTAATAATCCTGAAAAAGTCAAAAGCTGAACGTCAATAACCCTACAACAGATAACACATAACTTATAAGAAAGAATTACACTATTGAAGTTAAAAAGTTAAATGGTTAACGTAAATAACCCACAACTCACAACTAGAATATTGAAAAGCAGAAAGCAGAACACGCAAAAACCCCACAGAACAACACACGCAAGTTTAAAGAAATGAGTAAAGACATCATCCTAAAAGCCGAAAATATAAGTAAACAATACCGATTGGGTTTGGTTGGAACCGGTACTATGAGTCATGATTTAAATCGTTGGTGGCATCAAGTTCGAGGAAAGGAAGACCCCTATTTAAAGATTGGAGAGGTTAATGATAGGAGCATTAAAGGAACATCGGATTATGTTTGGGCCTTACAGGATATTAACTTCGAAGTTAAACGTGGAGAAGTACTAGGTATTATTGGAAAAAATGGTGCAGGGAAATCCACCTTATTAAAAATATTATCTAAAGTAACAAGTCCAACAACAGGTGAGATTAAAACAAAAGGAAGGATAGCATCTTTGTTAGAAGTAGGAACCGGTTTTCATGGTGAGATGACTGGACGAGAAAATATCTTTTTAAATGGAGCCATTTTAGGGATGACCAAAAAGGAAATCACCTCAAAAATAGATGCCATTATTGAGTTTTCTGGTTGTGAGCGTTATATTGATACACCTGTAAAACGGTATTCTTCAGGTATGACGGTTCGTTTGGCATTTGCCGTAGCCGCCTTTTTAGAACCAGAAATCTTGGTTATTGATGAGGTTTTGGCTGTGGGCGATGCTGAATTTCAAAAGAAAGCCATAGGGAAGATGCAAGATATTAGTAGAGGAGGAGGGCGTACTGTTTTGTTTGTGAGCCATAATATGGCGGCGGTGAAGAGTTTGTGTACGAGGAGTATTTTACTCGAAAATGGAGTAATTACGAAGGAAGGTTTTGTTGAAGAAATAATTACCCATTATTTAAACCTTGAATCAGAAAGGCTAGTTTATCATGAAACTGAGTTGTATAAACTTAAAGAAGTGGCTATTATAAACTCCCAAAAAAAGAGAGTAAGTAACATTTCTAATGGAGAAGATTTTTATATTGATATTAATTTATTAATTAAACAAAATCAACCTGACTTAGGCTTCTGTATTGCAATTTATAATGAATTAAATGAACTTATTACTGCAATAAACACCTATCATATCAATTGTGAAATAGAAAAATTAGTTATAGGCAATTATAATTTTAAAATTAAAATTGATAGGTATATCCTAAATACAGGAATATATTATTTAAATTTTCATATAAATAATTCTTATGGTAAATTGTATAATTTATTTGAAGGTGTGACCAAATTAAATATCTATGATAATGGTATTAGAAGAGGTGGTCATTTTAAAGGGGAATGGCCTGGTAAAATTAGTTTAGTTCCAAATATTGAAATCAATGAAGTTATTTAAAAAAGAGAAAATAACAATTCAATCATTATTAGATAAAATTGGTAATAGAATATATTCTGGACCATTTTCAGGATTGAAAATACCATTAAAAGCATCTAAAATATTGACTATTAGTGAGGTTTTGGGGTTATATGAGTCTTGTTTGCATTCTAAATTTGAATATTTGATTAGTAATGGCGTAAAAGACATTTTATTAGTTGGTGGTAACAATGGTTATTATGCCGCGGGGTTAAGTTATTTATTTAATCCAAATTCAATAAAAATTTTTGAAACAGAAGTATACTTTCATAGTATTATTGAGTCATGGTTTATTGAAAACGAGTTGTGTAATATGTCGATTCTTGGAAAGGCTACGATTGAAGAATTTAAAAAATTTGAATCAAATATTGAGCTGATCTTTATGGACTGTGAAGGTTTTGAAATAGAATTATTAGATCCATTAATTTTTCCATGGCAGCAAAAAGCCGAAATTTTATTAGAAATTCATCCGTTCTATGTTAAAAATCTAATTGCAACACTCGCGGATAGATTTAGAATGACTCATTATTTAGAAATAATTTATGATGATTTTAATGAAGATAGTAAGATTGAGAAAGTTTTAAGTGGATTAAATCTTGATATCAAATATAACAAACATCCAAATCATAGATGGATTATTGAAAACGATAAAAAAGTTTATACTAATGGTATTTTTATGTTTCTATCTAAAAAAATAATATGATACCAAAAATTATCCATTACTGTTGGTTTGGAAGAAACAAAAAATCTAATTTAATTGATAAGTGCATTCAATCATGGGTATTTCATTTGCCCGATTATGAAATAATTGAATGGAATGAAGAAAATTTCGATATTGAAACAAATGTATTTATATCAAACGCTTATAAAAAAAAGAAATGGGCATTTGTATCTGATTATGCTAGGGCTTATGTTTTGTGTAAATTTGGGGGTATTTATTTAGATACAGATGTTGAAATTAGGTGTAATTTAGATCGATTTTTAAATCATGGTGCGTTTACTGGATTTGAAAATTATGGATTTCCTTTTACAGCCTTGTGGGGATCAAGAAAAGCGCATAATTGGCCTAAAAGTATTGTTAATTATTATGATAATTTAAATGACTTTGAGGAAAAAACTAATACTAGAATAGTTTCTGAGTTTCTTATAAATCATTATAAAGTTGATCCATTTAGAAATGAAATCCAAAAACTTGAAGATGAAATTTGTATTTATCCTTCTAATTTCTTTTGTTTAAATATTGAACAAAATTATGCAGTTCATCATTTTGAAGGTTCTTGGCATAATGAAGATTTTAATGATTATAATTCACTTCTTTTAAAAGATTATTACAAAATTAAATTTTTGAGTTATTATAAAAAGGAAAAAATTATTGAGGAATTATATAAAGATAAATGGTTTTCAATTAGAGATTTGGCGTCGTTTATTTTAAAAAACATTAAAAAAAAATATTTCAAAAATTAAAATATGTTGGTATCGATTATTGTTCCATGTTATAATCAAGCTCAATATCTGCCAGAAGCTTTAGAGTCAATATGGAAACAAAAGTATGAAAACTGGGAATGCATTATTGTAAATGATGGTTCTAATGACAATACTGGGGAGATAGCAAAACTTTGGCAAAAAAAAAACGGGCGATTTAAATATATTTATAAAGAAAATGGTGGTTTAAGTAGTGCTAGAAACTTAGGACTTAATAACGCAACAGGCGATTATATACAATTTTTAGATTCGGATGATATTTTGAGTGAAGATAAGTTAGAAAGATCGATAGATATTTTAAAAAATAATATTTCAAAAGACGGCAATATTGTAATTACTAATTTCAGGATGTTTTTCGATAACCCACTAAAACCGAAGAATCCCTTTTGCCATTTGTCTCCAGAGTTATTTAATTTTAATAAAGTTTTGTTGGAATGGGAAACTCTTTTTAGCATTCCAATACATTGTGGCTTATTTGACGTTAAGTTATTTAATGATTTTAAATTTCCAGAAGAATTAAGAGCCAAAGAGGATTGGGTGATGTGGTTATTTATATTTCAAAAAAACTATAATGTTTATTTTTTAGATCAACCTATGGCTTTTTATAGATTAAATCCAAGCGGTATGACAGCAAATGCAAAACATATGGAAGAAAATCACATCAAGGCAATTGCCTATATTGAAAATATTATTTCTAAAAAAGACTATATAGAATATTTAATCTCAGAATTAAATAAAAAATATATTGAAAACACAAAATTAAAAACCACTATTAATAATTATCAAAAGTCTAAATCTTATAAATGGATTAAAAAAGTAAATGATATTTTTTTAATTAAGCTCTTTTTTAAAACACTTAAAAAAACAAAATGATTGCTATTATAATTCCTTATTACAAATTCACTTTTTTTCAAGAAACATTGGAGTCATTGGCAAATCAATCCAATAAAAATTTTAATGTTTATATTGGTGATGATGCGAGCAGTATAACCTGCGAATCGTTATTAAAGCAATATCTAAACAATATTAATTTCACATATAAAAGATTTGATAATAATATAGGTAAAACATCATTAGTAGAGCAATGGATACGATGCATTGAATTAACAAACAATGAAGAATGGCTAATGATTTTAGGTGACGATGATGTACTAAGCCCAACATACATAGACGAATTTTATAATTGCCTACCTGAAATAAAAAATAATAATGTTAACGTTGTGCGGTATGCCTCGGTAATCATTGATGAAAATAGCGAGCAAACCTCACCAATGTTTATCCATCCAACAATAGAAAAGTCAACAGATTTTTTGTATAGACGTTTTACTAATGAAACTCGTAGTTCTTTATCTGAATATATTTTTAGAAGAAGCGCTTATGAAAAATATGGTTTTTACAATTATAATTTAGGATGGTTTACTGATGATAGGGCATGGTTAGAGTTTACAGAATTCAAAAATATTTATTCAATAAACGGTGCATTTTTAAGTTTTAGAATTAGTAACGAAAATATTTCTAGAGCAAATTATAAAATTCATGAGAAGGAAATTTTGAGGTTGAAGTTTTTTAAATTTATAATTTCAAATCATTTAAATAAATTTACCAGATTACAACAAAGACATTTTTTGTTGTATTTTGAACAATTAGTTTACAAACATAAAGAAGTTGATTTTTATTTTTGGTTCTTCGTCTTTGCATCATTTTTAAAACAATTTTATTTTATTCAAAGTATAAAATTTACACGTCGAGTTTTTATTCATTTAAGAAGAAATGACTAGTAAACCTATTATATCGATAATAATTCCAATTTACAATTGTGAAAAGTTAGTGCCTTTTACATTAAATAGTATTTTAGGACAGTCATTTATAGATTGGGAATGTATTTTAATTGATGATAATAGTACTGATAATGTTTTAGAAATATTGTATAAATTTCAAAAACTAGATAAGAGATTTATTGTGTTTAAAAAACCAATAGAATTGAAACAAGGAGCAAACGTTTCGAGAAATTTTGGTTTTTCTAAAGCCAAAGGGGAGTATATTAAATGGTTTGATTGTGATGATATCATGTTGCCAAATCATTTGGAATTAATTTACAATACATTAATTGAAAAGAACCTTGATTTTGTTGTTTCAGATACTGTTAATTTTGATAATGAGAGCAATAAAATAATAGGTAAGCCATATGAATTTGATAGATCCAAAGCGGTAATAACTCCAGAAAATTTGGCTTTGAACAAAATAGGTTGGATTACGGATGATTTTTTTGGAAAAAAGGAAGTACTAAATGAAATTAAATTTAATGAGGAAATTAGTTTTATTGGAGATGAGTACAACTTTTTTGTTAGATTTCTTCATATTAATATAAATGGGATAATTATAGAGAAAGTTTTAACTCAAAGGCGGATTCACCCCAACTCAATAACCAACAGTAAAATGGAAAACATTAATGAGCATTTGGTAAGAATAGCTTTTGTGAAGTATCTTACCGCGAATGATTTAATAGTTTATGGTAATATTAATTTAATTCGGTGGTTTCTTATGGGTTATATGCAGTGTGCTTTTGAATTGGCTACTAAGAATGTCAAGGTGCCATATAAAATACCAGCATTCAATATAATTAAAAAATATTTTTCTAGGAGAAAGGCTAATGCTTTTTTATTATCAATATTTCTTGCAAATTACTTTAAGAAAGGTTATAAAATTATGAAGTATGCAAGAAGTTGAAGAATTAAAACCGCCATTATTATCTGTAATTATTCCTTGTTACAATGATTCGGAACACATTGAACAATCAATTAATTCTGCGTTAAAGCAAACTTACACGAATATTGAAGTAATAGTGGTTGATGATGGATCTAATATAGAAACCAAAGTTGTTTTAAAAAGGATAGAATCTCGAATCACTAAATTAATTACGCAAGAAAACAAAGGTCAAAGTACTGCTAGAAATGTTGGTATAAATCAAGCTAAAGGAGAGTATATTTTGGTATTGGATAGTGATGATTACTTTGAGGAAACATTTTGCGAGAAAGCAATTGATGTTTTTTTGAATAAAAAAAATGCAAAAATAGTTACATCATTAGTTAATAAAATGGTCGATAATAAAATTGTAAATATTTTTAAACCAAGTGGAGGAAATATTAAGAAGTTTATTATGCATAATGGAGCAACTGGTAGTTGTGTGTTTCTGAAATCAGAATTTGAAAGAGTAAATGGCTATGATGAAACTATGAAACAAGGATTTGAAGATTGGGAGTTTTATATTAGGATGTTAAAATCTAGTGGAGAAGCTTATATTATTCAAGAACCTTTATTTTTTTATCGGATAAGAAAGAATTCAACAACATCTAGGGCGAACAAAGTTAAGTATGACTTATTAAAATATATTTATTTTAAGAATGTAGATGTTTTTAGTGATAATTTTGAGGTATTCATTTCACATTTATTAAGTAGGATTGAAAGAGAAGAAATGGAAAAAATAAAAAACACTGAGCGGTTGGAATTTAAAATTGGACGGACAATTTTAAAACCTGTTCGTTGGGTAAAATCGATTTTGAGATGATAAGAAAAGATATTGGAATAATAACTACTGTAAATAACCTTTCTTTATACAAAAAAACAATTGCTTTTTTTCCTGATAATTTTAAAACTTATGCGATTGATGGCTCCGATGGTTTATTTGGATTAAATAGTTTTAAATTCATGTTTAAAAAACTAAAGAAAAAAAAATTAAAGTGGTTGATACTTGCGGATGAAGATGTGGTTTTTGTAAACCCAAAAAAAGTTTTAAATATTATTGAATCCCTAGAAGTAAACAACGAGGATGTATGTGGAATAAGAGATGGAGGTCTTTTGTCTTGGAGAAATAAAAACCCTTATATAATAAATCCATTTTTCTGTATATTAAATTTAGAAAGAATTTATGCTATTTATAATGAAAAAGAGTTTCTTAATAACCAATATATTATAGAGAATGAGTTTAATGATGATTTATCTAGTCTACCATTTAACTATGTGAAGGATTCTCTATTTGAAGATTATTATTGCTTTTTTCTTTGGTTAAGGAGAAATAATTTAAAGTTTAAGTTTTTAAATGCTCAAGGGAATAATTTTGAAAATGATTTAGAAACAACGACGGTTTTTGATGTTAATAATAATATTCTCTTATATCATACATGGTATGCAAGATCTTATGGAAGTATTAAATATCATACTAGGAGAATTGACAGAGTTTTAATGGAAGGTAAACCTTTAAACGAATATTCCAAAAGGAACATTGTGTTTTATAAAAACTACCTTTTTTCATTCAAAAATAAAATTAATAAAGTATATAGACAAATACGTTTATTTTTAATATTCAAATGACTTCAATAGTTAGTATCATCATGGCAACCTACAATAGAGCACATTTTATTGTAGAAACCTTACAATCCATCCAAGCGCAAACCTATATTCATTGGGAGTGCTTAATAATTGATGATGGCAACAATGATAATACTGAAACTATTTTAAATCCTATTTTAAAAAAAGATAATCGATTTAAATATTACAAGCGACCACCTAACTATAAAAAAGGTTTGCCAGGCAGCAGAAATTATGGTTTAGATTTGGCAATAGGCGATTATATTATTTTTTTTGATGATGACGATGTGGTACATCCGTTATGTTTAGAAGTTAGTTTAGCTGCTTTCAAATACATTCAAAATTCATCTTTTTGTAATTTTAAAAAAGAAGCTTTCTCAGGAAATTTTAATTATGACTCAATAGATAGTTACTATGAATGTAATTTAGAAGTAGCCAAAGACGATTTATTAGAAAACGTTATAACACAAAAAATTCCTTTTGCATCATGTACAGTTTTATGGAAAAAAGAATGTTTTAAGGATCACGTTTTTAATGAAAATTTGATGTATGCTGAAGAGTGGGAATGTTATCAACGTATACTTAGCAATAAGCCTAAGGGCGTACTTGTAGATAAAGTATTATATTATAATAGAAAACACAACAAATCAAATACAAGTGAATTTTGGAGAAATTCAGAAGTTCGAGTGAATTCAAAAAAAGAAGCCATTAAATTAGTTGTTAGTAACTTGTATAGAAAAGATATGCTAACGCATTATTTATTTAAATACTTATTGAATTACGCTATTTCGTTTAGAGATTTTAAATTGGTTAAAAATATTCTTAACATTACAAACCCAAAATCAAGCATAAAATTATTTTACAAACTAAAATATTATTTATTTCCTTTTTGGGTTTTTTACATGAACAAGATAAAACATAAACATTGAAACTACTTATATGTTTTGGCACGCGCCCCGAAGCCATCAAAATGGCCCCAATATGCTTAGAGTTAACTAAAAGACAGATAGCTTTTAGACTCTGTGTCACAGCACAGCATAGAGAAATGCTTGACCAAGTGTTAGATTTTTTCCAATTAGTGCCGGATTATGATTTGAATGTTATGCAACCCAATCAAAGTTTGAATATGTTAAGCTCTAGAATATTGTCCGAAATGGATACAATACTAGAAAAAGAGCTCTTTGATTTGGTATTGGTACATGGAGATACAACCACATCCACATTAGTGGCTTTAGCCGCTTTTCATAGACATTGTAAAGTAGCCCATGTTGAAGCTGGTTTGAGAACTTACAATAAAATGTCTCCTTTTCCAGAAGAACTGAACAGACAACTAACAGGACGAATAGCAGATCTTCATTTTGCACCTACAAAATACGCAAAACAGAGTTTACTTAAAGAAGGTGTAAAAGCTAATCATATAATAGTTACAGGAAATACAGTTATTGATGCGTTATTGATTACAAAAGACAAATTAGATAATGGTTTTAATAATATTTTTATAGATGATTTAAATAAAAAAATTGATTTTAAAAAGAAGATCGTTTTAATTACAGGGCATAGGAGGGAAAGTTTTGGTGAGGGATTTGAAAACTTATGCAGTGCAATTTTAGATATAGCAAAAAGGAAGGATATTGAAATTGTTTATCCGGTTCATTTAAACCCGAATGTTCAAAGTGTGGTTTACAATACATTGTCAGGCAAGGCAAATATACATTTAATAGCTCCTTTAGATTACCCATCGTTTGTATGGTTAATGAGTAAGTCTATGTTAATCATTTCAGATTCTGGAGGTATTCAAGAAGAAGCACCATCTTTAAACATTCCTGTTTTAGTTACCAGAGACACTACCGAACGAGATGAAGGCATAAAATCAGGATGTTCCATTTTAGTTGGTACCAATACCAATAAAATTATCCATGAAGCAAATATAATATTGGATTCAGATAAAGAAAAGAATAAACCAACCAACCCTTATGGCGATGGGCTTGCGGCCATAAAAATAGTTGATTTCATTCAAAATAATAATTGGGTAAATGACTAAAAATTTTTTAATAGTTGTAGATTCCATTGATGTCAATGATAGTAGCGGGTCTAAAGCCAATGTGGCTTTAATTAAAAACTTAGCGACTATTGGTTATGGTGTTACGGTTATGCATTTTACGCAAAAAAATATCCAATTAAAAGATATTGAATGTATTTTAGTAAATGAAAAAAAATATACCCTATTATATTTTTTAAGTAGAACACAGCGTGTTATTCAGCGTTATTTTAATATAAATTTAGCAACCTATTTAGAGTCCATTTTTGGTTTTTCATTTACTTTTTTTAATGATGTAAACAATATTAAAAAAGCATTGAAAAAACTCGATACTTCAAAATTTGGTTTAATATTAACCCTAAGTAAAGGCGCTAGTTTTAGACCCCATTATGCAGTCAATAAACTACCAGTTTTACATGAAAAGTGGATGGGATATATACATGATCCATTTCCAATGAGTTGTTATCCTCCTCCATATAATTGGAAAGATCCTGGTTACAAATTGAAAGAACGGTTTTTTAGTAAATTATCTAAAAACGCAAAATATTCAGCTTTTCCAAGCTTGCTTTTAAAGCAATGGATGGTTAGTTACTTTCCAAGTTTTAATAAGACTAGCACAATAATACCACATCAAAATTTTGAAGAAGAATTAATAAACTTTGAGAAACCAACCTATTTTGATAATACTAAGTTTAATATATTACATGCAGGAAACTTAATGAAACAACGTAATCCAGAAGGGTTAATAAAAGGGTATAAACTGTTTCTTGAAAATAACCTAGAAGCTAAAAAAAACTCTAAACTGCTACTATTAGGGAATGCTTCCTATCACGAAAACCTAATTAATAGTTATGCTATTGATTTGCCCCAACTCTATATAAAACTTACAAATATTCCTTTCAACGAAGTATATTGGTTGCAAAAGCAGGTATCGGTAAATATTATTTTAGAAGCAAATTCAGAGATTAGTCCGTTTTTACCAGGTAAATTTCCTCATTGCGTGTATGCTAATAAACCTATATTACATTTAGGTCCAAAGCATAGCGAAACAAAACGGTTGCTTGGTGAGCATTATGAGTATTGTACAGAAGTTGATAATGTTGAAGTGATTTCGACAATGATAGAAAAACTTTATAATGAATGGCTACTTTCATCCAAAACGATGTGTTTAAATAGACCTGATTTAGAAAACTATTTAGGAAAAACGTATTTAAAAGAACAACTAGAAAAGGTTTTTGAAAATGACTAAGTTTTCCATATTAATCACTACAAAAAATAGGCTTCCAGATTTAAAGAAAACATTGAAAGAATCATAAATAAAGCTTAAATAATTGTTCATGAAGAATTACATTAAGAAAATTAAAATAAGATTAAAAGAATTTATTTACAAAAGGTACAATATTAGCTTTTGGCAGGGAGGAGGTGATGATATTCAATTAAATAAGCTTTTAAAGAGAGATTCAAAAGGTGTTTTTGTTGATATTGGATGCTGGCATCCTACCAAAGGGTCAAATACCTATTATTTTTATTTAAGGGGATGGAAAGGCATTTGTATAGATCCTAATCCTCAATTGGGGGACTTGTATAAGCTATACAGACCTAAAGTTATTCAGATTGAAACCGATTTACCAATAAAGAAAGATGTAAGTTCAGAAATAGTTAAATATTTAGAATTGGTTGATTATGTTTTAGTTGGAAAATCTGTTATCAATGGAAACTTAGGCAATCTCTTTTTGTTAGATAAAAAAACTACTTAAACAATGAGAAAAGGCATCAATCCTCAAAAACGGGATTATAAAGTTGAAATGAGGTCTAACCATAGAATTGTTATGGTTATATTTATCCCTGAGTTTACCGGTTATTATGCATCCATGTTTGATGTTGTAAAATTATCTATTGATTCGTTGATTAAAACCATACCCGAAACATCAAAAATCACTTTGGTAGATAATGGTTCTTGTAAAGAAGTCCAAGAGTATTTAGTGAATCTATTAAAAAGTGAAAGTATTGATTCTTTACAATTATTAACACAAAACATAGGAAAAATAGATGCTTTAATTGGAGCTGCAAGAGCCTCAAGGGAGCCCATTATTACTTTAACAGATTGTGATATTTTATTTAAACCCAATTGGGTTTTTGAAACTATAAAAACGTTTAATGCATTCAAAAATGTTGCTTCAGTTTCACCAATTCCTTCAAGAGGAAGTTTTAATTATTTTACTTATTCAACCAAAGAAGCTATTTTAAGAAAAAAAATCAATCTTAATTTTGAACCGATTAAAGAGAATTTTGAAGAATATAACCTTTTTTTAAAAAGTATTAATTGGGATATAGAGATAGAAGAAAATTTACCGTGGCCAGTTGTTCAAGAAAATAGCATAAAGGCAATTGTTGGTAGTGACCATCAAGTTTTAACAGTAAGGAGAGATGTTTTATTCAATAATTCACCCAAAGAGCCATCTTTTATAAAAGTAGGTAGCGAATCTGAACAAAATTATATAGATTTTGCAATAGATTCTAGTGGAGGTTTACGTTTGTCTACTTACAATTTTTACGCATTGCATATAGGTAATATTTTAGAAGAATGGATGTTAGAAAAGAGCACAAGTTTTTTAGACAAACCAAAAAACACACCGAAACTACAACTTGTTCCTAAATTAAATTATATGGCAAAAAACAATTTAGGGTATAAAATTAAAAAGAAGTTAATTAAGTATATATTTAAATTAAGAAAGCCTTCTAATTATTAATAATTCAAATGTTTGAACCAACATTCTCAATATTAATCACCACAAAAAACAGGTTATCCGATTTAAAGGAAACATTGAACCAGTTGTCAGGTTTTATTGAAAACGAAAAGGTGGAATTTATTATTTGTGATGATGGTTCTTACGATGGAACATCAACTTTTATAGAAACCAACTATAAGTCCATACAGTTAATAAAAAATCCAAAAAGTAAGGGACTTATTTTTAGCCGAAACAGATTGCTTAATCTAACCAAAGCAACATATGCCATCACATTAGATGACGATGCGCATATTGTTTCTCAAAACTCTTTGGATATTATTGGAGCCTTTTTTGAATTGCATAAAAAGTGTGCCGTAATTGCATTCAGGATTTTTTGGGGAAAAACATTGCCAGATAATTTAAATCATACACTTGAAAATACACGTGTAAAAGGTTTTGTAGGTTGTGGCCATGTGTGGCGTATGGATGCGTGGAGAAGTATTCCTAATTACCCAGATTGGTTTGTATTTTATGGTGAAGAAGAGTTTGCAAGTTTTCATCTCTTTAAAAAAGGTTGGGAAATTTGTTTTGTTCCAGATGTCTTGGTACACCATCGTGTGGATTTAAAAATGAGAAAAAGAGATAACGACTATCAAATTCGCTTAAGGCGTTCATTACGCTCGGGTTGGTATTTGTATATTTTGTTTTATCCTCTTAATTTAATCCCCAAAAAATTTGTTTATACGTTGTGGGTACAATTTAAAACCAAAGTGTTTATAGGCGATTTTAAAGCACTTTTCGGGATTTTAGCGGCTATTATGGATTTGCTTACAAAGACCCTAAAATTAATTTTAAATAGAAATGCATTAACTAATTTACAATATAAAGAGTTTAAAGACTTACCAGATTCTATTTTATATTGGCAACCTTTAAAAGAGATGTAATTATGAACTTTATAAAAGAAAAAATACCTTATAAAAAACAACTTAAATTATTATATAAATTAAGGTATTTTAAGGCAATTTTATTTCCTTTTAATCTTACAAAAATGGCTAGAATTCATAAAACTGATAAATTTGGTTTTCATTTTTATACCCCACATTATCAGCACCATTTTAAAAAATTTAAGTTTAAGCGTAATAATATTTTAGAGATAGGCGTTGGGGGTTATTACAAACCTTATAATGGTGGTAACTCATTAAGAATGTGGAAATCATATTTTCCGTTTTCTAAAATTTATTCCTTAGATATACATGACAAATCTTTTTTAGAAGAATATAGAATAAAAATCTTTAGGGGAAGTCAGGTCGATTTTGAATTTTTGGAAACTATTTCTAAAGAAATGGGC
This sequence comes from Flavobacteriaceae bacterium, assembly GCA_021739635.1. Classification (GTDB taxonomy): domain Bacteria; phylum Bacteroidota; class Bacteroidia; order Flavobacteriales; family Flavobacteriaceae; genus Yeosuana. The sequence goes on from JAIPBH010000002.1 coordinate 241,896, forward strand.
GATTTAGATATTATAATTGATGATGGCAGTCATGTTAATGGCCATGTTATTGAAACCTTTAAATATTTGTTTCCGAAGCTTATAAAAGGTGGTGTTTATGTTATTGAAGACACTCAAACTTCTTATTGGCCAGATTATGGAGGCGATTCAAGTAATTTTGATAACAAACAAACCATATACGGCTTTTTTAAATCTTTAATTGATGGATTAAATAATGAAGAATTCATCATAGATAATTATCAAAAAACTTATTATGACAAGTATATTATCTCTATGCATTTTTATCATAATATGATTTTTATTTATAAGGGCAATAATGATGAGAAATCTAATTACATTGTAAACAATCAAAGACCTCGTGAATAAATCAAAAATAGCCATATTAACTACGGTTGTAAATTTTGAATTGTATTCAATAACTTCGAGGCTTTTTCCTAAAGGCATAAAAAAATATGTGATAGATGGAACAAATGGCATGCATGGTTTAGATAGTATTTTTTATATGTTTAAAAAACTTAAAAACGAAAATATTGATTGGTTGATTTTAGCAGATGAAGATGTTATTTTTGAAGACTGTGATGTCGTTTTTTCTATTATAAGAAAAATGGATGATGATAATATTTCAGTTTGTGGAGTTAGAGATGGGGGGGTGATAGCCCATCGTCAATATAACCCTAATTTGATAAATACGTTTTTTTCAATAATTGATTTTAAAAAAATTTCAAAGATTTGGAGTAAATCTGAAGTCAAAAAAAATCAATACACGTTACCTTCTGAATTTAAAATTGATGAAACTAAATTAAATGGATTTTTTGATGTTAATAGCCTTTATGAACCATATTATTGTTTTTTTCTTTGGCTCAAAAGAAAAGGCATGGGATTTTTATATTTAGATGCTCATATGTTTGATGATAACATCTCCAATAGTATTTTGTTTAATGGACAGCTATTTGCTTGCCATACGTGGTATGCAAGAGCCTATAATCTAAACAAAAAACATACATACCGCATTAACAAGATTTTTTACAATAGGAATATTGAAATTGATTCAACAATTTTGGAGAGTAAAATCGTAATATTTAAAGACCAACTTTTTTATATAAAAATGAAGATGAAAAAGCTTTATAATAAGATTATTAATAGATTTAAAAAATAATTTTTTAGTATTGAAAACTATAGTTATTATACCCGCCAGAGGAAACTCCAAACGCTTACCTAATAAAAACATCAAGTTTTTGGCAGGCATACCCTTATTGGTTCACAGTATAAACTATGCTAAGCAACATGGTTTTATGGATGCTATTTATGTCACGACAGATAGTAAAGACATAAAAAATATAGCCTTACAACATGGGGCTTTAGTAATAAATAGGCCAAAAGAATTTTCGGGAGATTTAGAGCCCACAGTAACTGCGTTAAAACATGCTTTGGAATCTATAAGTGATACTATTGACAATGTAGTTTTATTACAACCTACCAATCCATTGCGTCCAAAACATCTATTTAAAGAAGCATTCCAATTGTTTAAAGAAAATGAGTGCGATAGTTTGTTTACGGTATCTAGAAATCATCAAAAATTTGGAACAATTCAAGATAATAAGTTCACCCCATTTAATTATAAAATAGGGCAACGTAGTCAAGATTTAGAACCGCTTTATTTTGAGAACGGGTTGATATATATTACAAAAGCAGCATACATTTTGAATAATCAAATTATAACAGAAAATGCATTTCCATTGATAGTTGATCATCCGTTTGCTTCCATAGATATTGATAGTCAGGAAGATTTTGATTTAGCAGAGTTTATGATAAACAAGTATATTAATTAAATTCTTAAAAATAGATTTGAAAGAACTATGGATAAATCTAAAATGGCAATACTATCTACTGTTAATAACTTTAAATTATATAGAAAAAGTTCAGCTTTATATCCAAAAGAAATTAAAAGCTATGTGATTGATGGAAGGAACGGCATGTTTGGTGTTCATAGTATCAATTTTATGATGAAGATTTTTAGTAAAAAGGACATCGAATGGCTAATCTTAATGGATGAGGACGCCTTGTTTATTAACTCTGACTTAGTTTTTCCTTTAATTAATCATATGGACAGAAATGATTATATCATATGTGGTATGAGGGATGGTGGAATGTTACCTGAAAGATCGGGAAGCCCTTATGCTATGAATCCATTTTTTTCTATAATCAATTTAAAAAAATTGAAAACCATATGGAATAAAAAAGAAATGCTTGCTAGCCATTATATAGAGGATGATGAATTTGAAGATGATTTATCTGGACTAAAGTATCCATATAATAAGAAAAGTATGAGCGAGCCTTACTATTGTTTTTATTTTTGGTTAAAAAGGAAGCATCATAAATTATTGTATCTAGATGTTTCTCTGCCTTTTAAAGATGACCAAATTACAAATATTGTGCATGATTTAGAGGGTAAATCAATATTATATCATACATGGTTTTCCAGAGAATATGGAGATGAAAGAGGTAGACATACTTCAAGAATAGATAAGGTTTTTAATGAATTTAAATTAATTGAATCTAAAAATATTAAACCAATAATTTTTAAGGATTATCTATTTCCGGTCAAAAATAGATTAAGAAGATTAAAAAAAAACATTAAAAAACGTCTACATCGGTTAGGAATTAAATTATAACACTAAAAATGCAAAATGAATAACCCATTCATAAACATAGCAGGACGAAAAATAGGTTTAGATTTCCCACCATTGGTTATTGCCGAAATAGGCATTAATCATGAAGGGTCTTTGCAAGTGGCTAAACAAATGGTAGATGCCGCCCATCGGGCAGGTGTTGAGGTGGTTAAACACCAAACCCATATTGTTGCAGATGAAATGAGCCGTGTTGCCAAACAAGTGATTCCCGGAAATGCCAAGGTGTCCATTTACGAAATCATGGAACGCTGTGCCCTGAATGAAACAGACGAATTAGAGTTAAAAAACTATGTTGAGAGTAAAGGCATGATTTTTATGTCCACCCCTTTTTCACGAGCTGCTGCAGAACGTTTAAACCGATTTGACGTACCCGCTTATAAAATAGGTTCGGGTGAATGTAATAACTATCCGTTATTAGAACATATTGCGCAGTTTGGTAAACCTGTTATTTTAAGCACCGGAATGAACACTATAGAAAGTGTAAAAAAAGCGGTCTCCATCTTTGATAAACACAAAGTGCCAGTGGCGTTGTTACATACTACCAATTTATATCCAACGCCAATACATTTGGTCCGTTTTGGTGCCATGATGCAGTTGCACAAAGCATTTCCAAATAAGGTTTTTGGATTAAGCGATCATACGCTAAACAACAATGCCTGTTTGGGAGCCGTAGCTTTAGGAGCTTCTATTTTAGAGCGTCATTTCACCGACCATATGCAGCGTCAAGGTCCCGATATTGTTTGCAGTATGGATGAAACTACTTGTAAAGAATTAATAATAAGTAGTAAAGAATTAGCATTGATGCGAGGTGGCACTAAAGAACCTGCTAAGGAAGAACAAGTGACCATCGATTTTGCATTTGCAACTGTTTGTAGTATTTCAAATATTAAAAAAGGAGATGTCTTTACTAAAGATAACATTTGGGTAAAACGGCCAGGTACTGGTAAAATTTTAGCTGAACATTTTGAAAGCATTTTAGGAAAAAAGGCAACCCGAGATATTGAAAATGATGAACAATTAACTTGGGACGATATTGAATAAAACAGCTGTCAAGCTTGTTGAAGTTATATGAAGGAGGTAACGGTAATAGGACTTCGACTGCGCTCAGTCTGACATCGGTTCTGTTGTTTATTTGTTCAATCGTTGAATAGGTTGTTGATTACCAACTAGCGGCTATTGACTAATGACTATTGACTAATAATTAGTTGTTCACTAATTAAAATTTTATATTTGTTGCAAGTAAAAAAGCATGCATAAAAAAATAGCCTTTTTAACAGGTACGCGAGCCGATTTTGGTAAAATGAAACCGCTCATTCAAATTCTTGATAAGCATCAGGATTTTGAAGCTCATATTTTTGTTACGGGCATGCACCTTTTGGAAACATATGGTTACACACTCATTGAAGTAGAGCGTTGTGGTTTTAAAAACATTTCAACGTTTCGGAATGATACTCATGAAGCCAGCATGGATTTAACCTTGGCTAAAACCATCACCGGTTTTTCTGAATTTGTAAAAAATATACAGCCCGATTTAATTGTGGTTCATGGCGATCGAGTAGAAGCTTTGGCTGGTGCTATTGTAGGCAGTTTAAATAATATGTTGGTCGCCCATATTGAAGGTGGTGAATTATCAGGAACCATCGACGAATTATTAAGGCATGCTACCAGTAAAATGAGTCATATTCATTTTGTGTCTAATAACAAAGCAAAGTCGTTGTTAGAACAAATGGGGGAATTACCAGAATCTATTTATAGCATTGGCTCTCCAGATGTCGATATGATGTTTTCAAATATGTTGCCAGATTTACAAACCGTAACATCGTATTACAATATTCCTTTTGAAACGTATGCGGTGGCCATGTTCCACCCAGTCACCACAGAGCACCATCAAATGGAAGTATATGCTACTAATTTTGTTGAAGCCTTACTAAAAAGTAGTAAAAATTACGTGGTTATTTTCCCCAATAATGATATGGGAAGTCAAACCATTTTAAACGCTTATAAAACCATATTAAAGCATCCAAATTTTAGGGTGTTTCCTTCCATTAGGTTCGAATATTTTTTAACCTTATTGAAACATTCCAGTTTTATTATTGGCAATAGTAGTGCCGGTGTTCGCGAAGCACCTTATTATGGCATTCCTACGGTTAATATTGGTACACGGCAACACAATAGAAGTATTTCTAGTGCTATTATTAATACTGATTATAAAGTTGATGCTATTTTAAAAGGTACCGAAACCGCTGAACAGGTTGTTTTAGAAAAAATGACAGACTTTGGAAATGGGAACAGTGCAGAAGAATTTTTAAACGTTTTGAAATCGGAATCGCTTTGGAAAACAAACCATCAAAAACAATTTAGAGCACTTATATGAAAAAACTTGGTTTGGTCATAACTGATGGTGTGGGTTTTAGAAATTTCATTTTAAGTGATTTTTTAAAATATGCTGAAGATACTTTTGATGAGGTTGTTATTTTATCTTGTTTGCCAAAAGAAGTATATAAAGCATACACTAATATTAGAGTTATTGAATTAGATGTTTTTGAAGAAACCTTTAAAACCTGGTTTTTTAGAAAAGCAAAAGAAATAGCACATTTAAAACTACATCAAAAAGGGAATTTAGGGATTCAGGATAATTTAAAAACAAATGATTCTAAACTAAAAACAACCAGAGGCTATGCCACTCGTTTCATATATCAATTAGCATCTGTTTTTCATTCTGAGTCGAATATACAACTGTTTCAAAAGCTTCAGAACAAGACATTTTCCAACCATAGTATTACAAAAACCTATGCCTCTATTTTAGAACAAGAACAATTTAGTTTGTTGTTTTTTACCCATCAACGGCCACCATATATTGCGCCATTGGTTTATGCAGCGCAACAAAAGAAACTAAAAACAGTAGCCTTTATTTTTAGTTGGGATAATTTGGCATCAAAAGGTAGAATGGCATCCAATTTTGATTATTATTTGGTGTGGAGCGACTTAATGAAACAGGATTTACTCCAGTTTTATACCTTTATAAACAAAGCACAAATTAAAGTGGTTGGGACACCACAATTTGTACCGTATGTGATGGATGATTATAAATTATCAAAACAAGATTTTATTTCAGAATTTAATTTAGATGCTAAGTTAAAAACGATTTGTTTTAGTTGTGGTGATATTTCAACAAGCAAAAACGATGAGTTATATATAGAAACGATTTCGAATGCTATTACCAATAATATTATAGAGCCTGTAAATTTTATAGTGAGAACATCGCCTGCTGAAGATCCTGTTCGTTTTGAATGTTTAGTTGAAAAATTTCCATTCATTAAATGGAATTTCCCTAAATGGTTGCAAATGCGCGCCAATCATCAAGAGTCTTGGTCCCAACGTATTCCAACCCTTGAGGATGTGAAACAATTAAGAGCGTTACTGGAATATTCAGATTTGAATATCAATATGCTTTCTACCATGAGCTTGGATTTTATGTTATTTGATAAGCCTGTCATCAATCCTATTTTTGGAAATTCGAGTAATGGGTTGTATGACGATCAGCGCTTTTTAGGATATGCCCATATTCAGCATTTGGTGGACAGTAAAGCTTCAAAAATCGTAAAAGATCAAGCGCAATTATTTCAGGCTATTTCAGACTATTTAAATAACAACATTGACTCAGAAAAACGCAAAAATTTTATAATACAACAAGTCGGTGTATCTTTAGAAGTTACTAATAAACAAGTCGTGCAAAGTTTAAAAGGATGGGCGAAATAAGAAAACATATTGCTGTGATTTGCGATTACGAACTTCTTGAAGATCGGGTAGGTGGTATGGATTATTTTTTCTGGGCTTTTAATAAAGCTTGTATAGAACAGCAAATAACGATTGATTGGTTTTTTCCTAATACTACTTCACTTGGAGATTATCAAGAGTTACATATCATTCCTGCTAATGATTTAAGTCTGGAACAAAAATTTATAGCACATTTACAAACACAAAAAGCTCAATATTCACATATCATCACCCATTTTATTGAGTTGTGCACCCCTTTTTTTGCTGAAATTAAAAAATATCAAAAGGCAAAAATCATTGCGGTGGATCATAATCCAAGACCATTAAAAGGTTTTCCTTTAAAAAAACGATTGAAAAAGAAATTAAAAGGGGTTTTATATTCTAAATACATCGATTTATTTATAGGCGTTTCAGACTATACAAGTCAGGCTATTTTACACGATTTTGGAAGCTTTATAAAAACTAAAACTCAAACCATTTACAATGGTGTTTTAATTGATGATATTATCCCTAAAACTAGCGAAAGAACAAAAATAAACCCCAAATTTTTAGTGGTGTCTCATTTACGAGAATCCAAAGGGATTCAAGACTTAATTAGCGCGGTTGGTTTATTATCTGAAACGATGAAAGCTAATTTAAAGATTGATATTTATGGTGATGGCCCTTATAAAAGCGAATTACTTCATTTGGTTTCTGACCATCATTTAGAAACTAATTTTAATTTTAAAGGTAGTCAATCCCATTTAAAAAGCTTATATCAACATTACGATTATTTGATTCAACCGACTCATATGGAATGTTTTAGTTTGTCTATTTTAGAAAGTTTAGCTGCCAACATTCCTGTCATCACAACGCCAGTTGGAGGAAACACTGAAGTTATAACCCATAACAAAAATGGCTTTATATTTGAAACGAAGAACGTTAAAGCCTTGTCTGAATTGCTTTCAGAAGTGATAGAAGGTAAACAATATATTGTTGGAACTACAAGGCCTCTAATTGAAAGCAAATTTTCAATGGATATGATGGTACAAAATCACATGAAACTTTTAGATTTATGAAATGAGGCATAACAATTCGTGATGCAAACCAAGATGTTTAATAACGAATTACATCTGACCGATAAAAAACAGTAAAATTTAAACAGATGAAAATAGCTTTCTTAACTCCAGAATATCCGCACCCTAAAACTGGAACCGCTGGTGGGATTGGCACTAGTATTTTAAATCTATCTAAAGCCTTGTATCATTTAGGACACGATATTAGCATTCTTGTTTACGCACAAGATCAAGACGATTATTTTATAGAAAACGGTATTCACTTTTATAAAATAAAAAACATCAAAGTAAAGGGCTTATCACTCATCCTGACTCAAATAAAAGTAGAACGCTTGATCAATACCTTATATGATTCTGGAAAGATTGATATTTTAGAAGCTCCCGATTGGACGGGTTTTACAGCGTTTGTTAAGCCGAAATGCCCCTTGGTTATCCGGGAAAACGGCAGTGATACCTATTTTTGTTATTTGGATAACAGAAAGGTTAAGTTTAAAAATAAATTCTTAGAAAAACGAGCCCTTAAAAAAGCTGATGGATTGATTAGTGTTAGTGCCTTTACTGGACATTTAACCAATGAAATATTTGGGATTCATAGAAAATTTACGGTCATTCCAAACAGTATTGATGCTTCTTTATTTGAACGGAAGCCGGGTAAATCGAATACCTTAAGTATCCTTTATTTTGGTACCTTAATTCGAAAAAAAGGCCTTTTAGAATTGCCTGAAATCTTTAATTTAGTTTATAAAGAAAATACAAACGTGTCATTAATGCTTGTGGGGAAAGATAGTGCCGATAAAAAAACAGGATCTTCTTCTACTTGGCAACTCATGCAACCGTTGTTTGATGCCTCTGCTATAAAAAAAGTAAGCTATATAGGAGCAGTTGACTATTCTAAAATTCAGGAGCTTATTAATAAGGCTACTATTTGCGTGTTCCCTACCTTTGCCGAAGCCTTACCCGTGTCGTGGTTAGAAGCCATGGCGATGGAAAAAGCCATTGTAGCTTCTAATATTGGTTGGGCCAATGAGGTGATAGACGATGGAAACGATGGTTTTTTAGTGCATCCAACCCAACACAAACAGTATGCCGAGCGTATTTTGGAATTGTTAGAAAACCCTGAAAAACAAAAGCTATTTGGTACTGCTGCCAGAGAAAAAGTTAAAGCAAATTTCAGTCACGATTTAGTCGCCAAACAATCGGTTGAATTTTATAAAACACTATTAAAACCTTGATAGATTTAAAAGAACATATCACCTCAAACGGAGCGATTTTATGGTATACAGGTACTCCAGATTTAAAAATGCTCGATGCATTGGCTTTGGGTGAAGGCGATATTTGGCATAGTAGTTTAGATCAGGGTTATAAAAATGTCTTTCCAGAAATTGTATACCAAACCGTAGTTTATTTTTGGTATGCTAAGGATTTTGATCATTTAGATAAATCGGTAAGTTGGCGAATCAATCCGAATGCTTTTGTGATACGAAAAGACATTTGGGACACTTTTGGAGGTTTTGATTTTGAGTATGAAAATATTCAAACATCAGCATTGGATTTTGGTTTTAATACGCTACGCTATCAAGGTGTTATTGCTTTGTATGTAAAAGGGTTGTTTGAAGCCGTTGTTGAAGAAGTCAAAATTTCAGATAAAGACAGATACGCCTTCTATATTAAAAATTTTAAACGGTCTCATAGTGTTTATATGTTATTTAGGCGTGGTATTTGGAAATTTAAAGAATTATCAAGTTTTAGACTTGCTGCAAAAACGTTTAAGTTTAAAGATAAGTCAATCTTATTAAGACCTAGAAAATTGCAACCCATTCAAGGAACGCCAAAGGTAAGTTATATCATCCCTACCATGATGCGCCAGGATTTTACCTTAAATCTGTTATGCGATTTAGAGCATCAAACCTATAAGCCTTTTGAGGTGATTGTAGTGGATGCCACTCCTGAAGAAGTTCGTAACGAATCATTATATGATACAGGTAACTATTCTTTTAAAGTGGTTTTTAAATGGCAAACTACCAAAGGTAGTTGTAGAGCTAGAAATGAAGCGATTGATTTATGTACAGGCGATTATATTGTGTTTGGGGATGATGATATTCGCATACAGCCTCAATTTATAGAAAATCATATTAGATTATTGCAAACCTATCATGCCGAAGCGTGTAATGGTTTGGATATTCGGGCGGACCATCAGCAGCAAGATTTAAACGATTTAGAGGAGAAGTTAAAATCTTTAGGCGAATCACGATGGAAGGTTGGTGCTGCACAATCGTTTAGTAATGCCAATTCCTGTGTGTCCAGACGGGTGGTCAATCTATTGGTTGGCAATGATATTAATTACGATGGCGGTTATGGTGAAGACAGCGATTTTGGACTTTCTATTACCAAACTGGGGGCTACTGTTTTGCATAATCCGTTTTCGGTCAATTTACATTTAAAACCTCCTGTTGGCGGTTACCGCTTTTGGGGGCAACAAGCCGGTATTAAAGGAAAAAAAAGAAAGCAACAACCTTGGGAACTAGATACACCCGTAAAGTATATTGTTCCAAAACCTAGCCCAACTATCATGTATCAGTTGTTTAAGCATTTTGATGAACGACAACGACAAGAATATCGCATCAAGTATTTTGTATTTTATTTTACGAAGGCAAAACTTATGGCATTACCGCTAAGGATTTTGAAGTTTCCTATGCGGATTTTACAGTTTAACAGATCGGTTTTTTATGCCAAAAAATTGATAGCTTTAGGAAAACGAACACAATAATTATGAACTTTACATTAATAGTTTGCACTTACAAGCGTCCACAGTCTTTGTTATTTCTGTTGGAATCGGTTAAAAAGCAAACCGTATATCCTAATGACATTTTAATTATTGACGGTTCTACCAATGATGATACAGAAGTCATCTTAAAAGAAAACACCTTTCAAAATTTAAAATATTTTAGAGTTGATGATCTTGAAAGAGGTTTAACCAAACAACGAAATTTTGGAATTAATCACGTTGGAGAACAATCGGATCTCATTTGTTTTTTAGATGATGATATTGTTTTGGATTCTTATTATTTCGAACACTTAATAAAAACTTATCAAGAAAAACCTGATGCTTTAGCGGTTGGTGGCTATATTACCAATGAAGCACGTTGGGCCAAGTCTGACGATAGAAATGACGCTTCAAAATATTATTATGATGGTTGGATGCGAGATGAACCATCTCGATTTAAAATAAGACGACTTTTTGGATTAATGCCAGATGACCAACCTGGTTTTATGCCAAGCTTTTCCCATGGACGTTCCATTAGTTTTTTGCCACCTTCTGGAAGAATTTACGAAGTTGAACAGTTGATGGGTGGAGTTTCTTCTTATAAAAAAGAGGTTTTTGATAAGATGACATTTTCCACCTATTTTGAAGGTTACGGATTGTATGAAGACGCCGATTTTTCTTTACGATTGGCAAAAACAGGAAAACTTTACATAAATACGAAAGCAGAGCTGGAACACCATCATGATGGTTCTGGAAGACCAAACCCATTCAAATATGGTAACATGGTTCTTAGAAACGGCTGGTATGTTTGGCGTGTAAAATATCCAAATCCATCCTTGAAAGCACGATTAAAATGGCATGCTACAGCTATATTATTAACTAAATTAAGATTACTTAATGTGATAACAACTTCAAAAAGAAAAGAAGCATTTACAGAAAGTATTGGACGTATTGTTGGCTGGTTTTCGCTTATCTTTAATGCTCCTAGAATAAAAAAATAAGACTAATTGATGAAATTTTTAATTATCTCTCACGCTTTGCATAAAACTAAAGACGATGCTATATTTAGTTATGCACCATACGTTCGAGAGATGAATATTTGGTTAAAATATGTTGATAAGGTAGAAATTATTGCGCCATTAGTTTCTGATAATATTTCTGAAATTGATTTATGCTATCAGCATAATAATTTAAGTTTAACCCAAATCCCATCAATAGGGTTTACATCGATTCCTAAAATAATAAGGTCGTTATTTAAGTTGCCTGTTATTTTATATCAAATTTTTAAAGCCTGTAAAAAAGCAGATCACATTCATTTACGTTGCCCAGGAAATATTGGCTTGTTGGGTTGTTTGGTGCAAATTTTTTTTCCATATAAAATAAAAACAGCTAAATATGCTGGTAATTGGGACCCAAACGCGAAGCAACCTCTAAGTTATAGATTCCAAAAGTGGATTTTAAGTAATACGTTTTTAACCAAAAATATGCAGGTTTTAGTCTATGGCGAATGGCACAATCAAACTAAAAATATCAAACCTTTTTTTACGGCAAGTTATTTTAATTCTGAAAAAGAGAAACCCTTAGAAAGAGATTATTCAGGTAGTTTAAAATTTGTTTTTGTGGGTAGTTTGGTTGCAGGCAAAAGGCCTTTATTAGCCATTCAAATTGCAGAAGCGTTGTATAAGCAAGGAAAATCTGTACATTTGGATATGTATGGTGATGGTGCGTTAAAAGCGGATTTACAGGATTATATATCAAAAAGCAACCTTGAAACTATGGTTCGTATTCATGGTAATCAATCTAAAGAAGTCATTAAAGAAGCCATAAAGCAAGCCCATTTTTCTATATTAGCATCTAAATCCGAAGGCTGGCCTAAAGCAATTGCCGAAGCCATGTTTTTTGGCGTGATTTCTATTTCTACTTCTGTGTCGTGTGTGCCTTATATGTTAGATTTTGGGAATCGTGGTATTTTGATTGAACCCGATTTAAACAAGGCATTGGAAGTTATTAATCATACGTTAGAGGATGAAATTGCTTTACGAAATATGTCTAATGCAGCTAGTAAATGGTCACAAGAATATACTCTGGATGTTTTTGAAAGCGACATCTCTAAATTGATACATGGTTTATGAAAGTTTTACAGCTTATAGATTCTTTACATGCAGGTGGTGCAGAACGTGTAGCTGTAAATTATGCAAATGCTTTATCATCTCGAATAGAAACATCATTTTTGTGTGCTACACGGGAAGAAGGATTACTTAAAGACGGTTTATTAAAAAATGTTGACTATTTATTTTTAAATAAAAAATCAACTTTAGATTTTAGAGCTATTTCAAAACTATATTGGTTTGTAAAAAAGCATCATATTACTATTGTTCATGCGCATTCATCCTCTTTTTTTATTGCAACCATTATTAAAATCTTGCATCCAAAATTAGTACTTATTTGGCATGATCATTTTGGAAACAGTGAATTTTTAGATAAACGATCCACATGGATTTTAAAACTTTGTTCTCTATTTTTTAATCACGTTTTATGTGTTAATACTAAATTAGAAATCTGGATAAAAAAGCAACTTAATTGTAAGAATGTGACTTATTTTCCAAATTTTGCAATTTTTAAATACGAAGAGGCAGAAAAAACTTTTCTAAAAGGAATTCATGGGAAACGTTTGGTTTGCTTAGCCAATTTAAGACCTCAAAAAGATCACATCAATCTTTTAAAGGCTTTTGAAAAAGTATTAAAAACGAATCCTGAATGGACACTGCACTTAGTTGGACAAGATTTTGAGGATGAGTATTCTAAAACTATAAAAGATTGTATTCAAAATGAGCCGTTTTCAAATCAAGTGTTTTTATATGGAAGTTGCTCCGATACGTTTCATATTTTAAAGCAAAGTACTATTGGCGTGTTATCATCCAAATCAGAAGGCTTGCCTTTAGCGCTGTTAGAATATGGGTTGGCTGGGTTACCCGTGATAGCTACCAATGTAGGCGATTGTCATCAAGTTATCTCTAGTGCCAATGAAGGTCTTTTAATAGCCCCTAAAAACCATGAAGCTTTAAAAGCTGCTTTATTAACTTTGATTAATGACTTAGATTTGAGGCATCAAGTAGCAGAAAACTTGCAACATAAAGTTTTGTCACAGTTTTCAGAATCATGTGCCATAGAATTGCTAATTAATATTTACAAAAGTTACTAAAAATGAAGTTGTCGCTATACTATAAACTCCTTATTTTCCATGTTGTTTTGGCAATTGGTGTTTATTTGTTTAGGCCTTTAGCACTTGCTTACTTTTTATTGATTACTGTTTTTTTTAGTTACAAGATTTTAATGGCATCTAAAGCCTATAAATCTTTTTATGTACTCATTGCTTGTGCTTATATAGTAGGATCTGAAGTGTTTTTAAGAATGAATGGCGGTACTTTTTTTTATGAAGCCAGTAAATATTTAGTTATTGTTTTTGTCCTGATAGGTTTATTTAGTAATAGCTTTTCTAATAAATCCTTAATTTATTTAGTTTATATCTTATTGTTGATTCCAGGTATTTTTGTAGCTGTTTCTGATATGGGTTTTGAAACGAACATAAGAAAAGCCATTGCTTTTAATTTGAGTGGCCCTATATGTTTGGGAATTACTGCAGTTTTTTGCTATAAGCGTTCTATAAGTTTTAACCAAATAAAGATTATCTTATTAGCTCTATTATTGCCCTTGATAAGTATGACAGTATATTTGTTTTTATACACTCCCAATTTGCAAGAAGTTATTACTGGAACAGAGTCTAATTTTACAACGTCAGGAGGTTTTGGACCTAATCAGGTAGCGACTGTTTTAGGGATTGGTATATTTGTTTTAGCAACACGATTTTTTATTTCTAAAGAGGTTTTTATTCATAGATTATTTGATTTAGCCTTGTTAGGATTTTTAAGTTTTAGAGCCCTTATTACATTTAGTAGAGGTGGAGTTCTTACTGCCATTATAATGATTTTAATGTTTTTGGGGTTGTATTATTTAAAGGTTAATTTAAAAACCAAACTCCGGATTAAATTGTCGCTTTTAGTTTTTTTAATTATGATATTTTTTACTTTGTTGTATAGTTCCATAAAAACCAATGGGTTTATTGAAAAACGCTATGCCAATCAAGATGCTGCAGGTCGAGTAAAAGAAGATGTTACTACTGGGCGTACTGATTTAGTTGCTTTTGAGTTTAATGAGTTTATTGATAATCCTTTTTTAGGGATAGGAGTAGGTAAAGCGAAAGAAGTACGCTTAAATGAAACTGGGGTTGAAGCCGCTTCACATAACGAAATGAGCCGAATTATAGCTGAACATGGGTTGTTAGGTGTTTTTGCCTTTTTAATTTTACTTATTACGCCTTTGATTTTTAGACTAAAAAATAAAACAAACTTGTTTTTTTATTCTTTTTATATTTTTTGGTTGCTCACTATCAATCATTCTGCCATGCGAATTGCTGCTCCTGCCTTTATTTATGGATTATGCTTACTTAATATTACTTATGAAACTAGAAACAAGAAACTAGAAACAAGAAACTAGAAACAAGAAAATGAGAAGATAGAAAAGAGAAACTAGAAACAAGAAACAAGAAACTAGATAAGCGCTTGAGCAATGAAAAATCTTTTATACATAGGAAACCAATTAAAGCCTCATCATGGAACTGTGACCACTATAGATGTTCTTGGGCCATTATTAGAAAAAGAAGGATATCAGTTGGTCTATGCTTCGTCTTTTAAAAATAAGGTTTTAAGATTTTTTCATATGATTTGTACAGTGTTTAAAAACAGAAAAAAAGCAGATTATGTTTTCATTGACACCTACAGCACCTTAAATTTTTACTACGCTTTTTTTGTGAGCCAGGTATGTAGAATTTTAAATTTAAAGTACATTCCTATTTTGCATGGCGGAAACCTTCCTAACAGATTAACGCAAAGCCCCATTTTAAGCAAGCTTATTTTTAAAAATGCTTATATAAATGTGTCACCTTCTAACTATATAAAGTCAGCATTTGAAAAGCTAGGATATTCTAATTTGATTGGTATCTCTAATTCCATAGAAATTAAGGACTATCCATTTCAAGTTAAAGATTTTAATACTGTTAGATTACTTTGGGTTCGCTCTTTTTCCCAAATTTATAATCCTTTATTAGCAGTTAAAATTTTAAAGGCTTTATTAGACGAAAATATTTACGCAACGCTTTGTATGGTCGGTCCCGATAAAGATGGTTCTTTAAACCAAACAAAAACTTACGCAAAAGAAATTGGTGTAGAAGTACTATTTACTGGAAAACTATCTAAAAAAGACTGGATTAAATTATCAAAAGATTATAATATTTTTATAAACACAACCAATTTTGATAATATGCCGGTAAGTGTTATAGAAGCAATGGCTTTGGGTTTTCCCGTAGCGTCAACAGATGTTGGCGGTATGCCATTTTTAATAAAAGATGGTTTAAATGGCATGTTAGTCCATCCTAATAATGTTTCGGCTTTTGTTTCTGTTATAAAAAAATTAATATTGAACACAGAAAAGACAACCCAAATGGCTTTTAATGCAAGGAAACAAGCCGAAATGTATGATTGGAATACAATCAAACATCAATGGTTTTCATTATTAAATTAATTATAGCCCTTTTAAAATTTACTTAGTATATTTATGCACTCTCAATTATACTAGACAAGATGTCTTATACAGGTATACATTTTAATATTTCTGAACGAAAAGTACTGTTACGTGTTTTCGATATCATCTTTACGTTATCTATACTTTATGCACTAAGTAATATTTTTGATTTTGATTACTTTACCATTACAAAAGAAAACTGGACGTGGGTTTTTGTATTGATCTTGTATTTGTCAATTTTTGCAACTGTTTTTGAACTTTACGATTTGCAAAAATCTAGTAAAATTGAAAAAATTATTCCCAATATTGTTTTAACTGTTTCAGTTACTGTTTTGTTTTATTTTTTAACACCATTTTACACACCAGTTTTACCCGATAACAGGCTACAAATTTTATATTTTTATTTTGCTATCCTGTTTGCTATTTTACTTTGGCGTTGGGCTTACATAACCTTTATTACGTCTCCAAGGTTTTTTAAAAAGGTATTGATTGTAGGTGAAACAACTAACATAGAAGTTATTGTTAATGCTTTTAAAGATTCAGATCCTAATTATAAAATTGTAGGTTTTATAAATTGCGAAGCTCAAGAAACAAAAAAAGACAAACATTTGGGTGTAAATGAATACGCTCCAAATAACATTCATAAAATTATTAAAGAAAAAAATATTTCAGAAATTGTTGTTGCAAGTTATAATTCTGAAAGCATAACGCCCGAAATTTATTTTGATTTGATTACTCTTTTAGAGTCTGGATTCTCCATTAAAGAATATACTCAAGTATATGAAGATATGACCCAACGTGTCCCAGTTCAGTTTGTTGGTAAAGATTTTTATAAATATTTTCCCTTTAGCAGAAGTAATCAAAATAAGATGTACTTATTCTTTCACCGTTTTTTTGATTTGTTAATTTCAGTTACAGGACTTTTTATAGGAATTTTATTATTGCCTTTCATTCTTTTAGGAAATATTATTGCCAATAAGGGACCATTATTATATGTTCAAGAACGAGTTGGTAAAAATGGAAAACCATTCAAGATGGTAAAATATAGAACCATGATTAAAAACGCAGAAAAAGATGGCGCTGTTTGGTCAAAAAAGAATGATATTAGAATAACCTCTTTTGGAAAATTTTTGCGGAATACCAGACTTGACGAAATACCGCAATTCATCAATATTTTAAAAGGAGATATGAGCCTTATTGGACCCAGACCAGAACGACCTGTTTTTGTTAAGGAACTTTCTCAAATGTTGCCTTTTTATGAAACACGTCATATTATTAAACCAGGACTCACAGGTTGGGCTCAAGTAAATACTCATTACGGAGCTTCTGTAGATGATAGCTTGCTTAAGTTGCAATATGATTTGTATTACATTAAGCACAGAGGATTTTTCTTAGATATTAATGTGCTTATTAAAACCTTAACGACTATGTTTTTCTTTAGAGGACAATGATTTAGTGATCAGTAATCAGTGATCAGTAATCAGTGTTCAGTAGTCAGTGTTAAGTGATCAGTCATTAAGTTTCAAGTTTCAAGTTTCAAGTTTCAAGTTTTAAGTTTTAAGTTTTAGGGTTTATAGATACTTTATTTTTAAAGAAGTATATTAAAAATACGTATCTTATACCTAAAGCTATTAAAAAAGGGATTAATCCTAAGGCAAAAACTTGAACACCAATTATCCAATGCAATGTTAATAAGCTTAATAATATTACCAAAAACTTTAAGTATTTTATAAATCTGTTACTTACGTTGTTTTTAAAAAGCTGTTTAATGACCAGTAGATTTAAAGCACAAGCCCATAACAAGTTATAATTTTGATGAGTCGCTTTATGATCTGTCGCAAACCAAAGCAATAAAATAAAAACCCCGATAAGTCCTGTTAAAAAGAATAACATAATGTCTAGTGATTTTGTTCTTTGGTTACTTTTATAATCTTTATAAGTTATAAAAAGAATCAACAAACCAATAATTCCAAAAATGAACAACGGACTTAAAAAGAAATAGTCTGATTTAGGTGTAGCATTTTCTTTATAAACGGTTTTTCTTTCTTTTACTAAAGGCGAATTTGTACCTTTAAAAGTAGCCACGTCAAAAAAAGTATGAATATAAGATGGTAAAAACATATGCTCTTTTGGCGTTGCTTTTTGATCTATTACAGAACCAAGAGCCACATCAATACCTAAGCTTCCCCAAGAATTACGATTGAGTTTGTTTTGTATTAATGTTCTAAATGTTTGAGCTTTAAAATCTTTAGGGTTGTTATATTTTATAGCATTATCAGTAGCTATATCTAGTACTTCTTTAATTTTAGTGGCACAATTGTCATAAAAAAAGTCATATAAATAATTCCTGTTTTCTGGCTTATAATTGTTTACCAAATAGTCGTAAAGCTTTTGTTTTTGTTGCTGATTTAAATTTAATTCTTGTTCTTCAACTGTTCTATTTTGCCATTGATAAAATTTTATAAAATCATAGTAGTTAACGGCTCCAATGGAATAATTTAATTTACCTCTCGCAAAATTTAAGTAAAAGTTTGGCGCTTCAAAATCAAACCTGCCATAATCAAAACAAACATCTAAATTACTACTTGAATCTTTTATTCGTATAGCATTATGTCCAAAGGCATCGTTTAATGAATTGCCAGGACCAATGGTAAGGATACCAATTTCAGAATCAGGAGATAACTTATAATTCTGAGAAAAAGCAAAGTTTAAACAGAAAAGGAATACTGTATAAAGTAAATTTTTTAACATAAGCTAAATGAAATTATCTAAAGACACTAAAATCTATTTTTAAAGAAAACACATTAGAGTAGAGAGCAACACTTTGATCACCTATATCTGTAAAAGCATAATCTATTTGTATGCCGTTATACTTAAAGCCAACACCAAAACTAGGTTGAAAACTTAACTGTTCTGTGTTATCAATTTGTAATTCGTTTTGAAAATTCCCAACTCCAGTGCGTAAATAAATCATATCAACATATCCAAATTCAAAGCCTAAAGCAGGGTTTATACTTGCAAAAGACGATGAAAAAATATCATTGTTTTCTTCAAAACGAACATTTAAATTTAAAGCCGTTACAAGGCTATAATCATAATTGAAAGTCATTTTTTTTGAGACACCAATTTGAAGCTTAGGAATGGTAATTTCGGTAGTTTCAGGCAATTCTTGGTTTTGTCCTTCAACGGCATTTTGAATTTTAGCAAATTCATCTTCATTGATATTCCACGCATTAAATGTGGTGGTAATATCTCTTGCCATCACACCAAATTTCCAATTATTTTTACTTTCAAATTGAATGCCTACATCCAACCCAAATCCCCAAGACGATGCAAAATCACCAATAATTCGTCTAATTACTTTGGCATTCACGCCGTAATTAAGTCCTTCTATAGGTAACTTTCTGGCGTAAGAAAAGGTTAATCCATAATCAGCTGTTGAAAATAAACTAATTCTGTCGTAATTAATATTTCCCTGATCATCAATAAGTTGTGTAGTATCTAAAATATCATCTACAGCAAATCTAATTAACGAAATACCTATAGTACTTTTGTTATCTAAGGGTTTTGCAAAAGCAACATAATCATAGTTAGCAATGTTGGCAAAATAGCTAGAATGCATCAATGCTAGCTGATTATCTTCAAGATTTACTAATCCGGCCGGATTCCAGTATCCAGAATTTACATCGGCCGTTTGCGAGGTTACGGCACTACTCATACCCAAAGCAGCAGCATCTACGCCAATATTCATAAACTCATTGGAGTATTTTCTAGTGGTTTGACTAAAAAGAGTCCAAGAGATTATAAAAAATAATGTGGTTATGTGAGACTTCAAACGCAATTTTTTTACAAATATGCACATAATTTATTAGCTATAAACTTGAAATATTAATAGATATTGTTTCTTAGTTATTTTAGACGAAAAATGTTTGTTATTTTTACAGCCTACAAATATCTGTATATGAAGAAATATATTCCTAATGCACTTACCCTTTTAAATTTATTTTGTGGAAGTATCTCTGTTATTTTTGCGGTAAGTAATAATTTTATTGCCGCTTCAATTTTTGTTTTTTTAGGAATATTTTTTGATTTTTTTGATGGGTTTTTTGCCAGAAAATTTAATGTTCAAGGGCCATTAGGAGTTCAATTAGACTCCTTAGCCGATATGGTTACAAGTGGTGTCGTTCCAGGTATTGTTATGTTTAAATTGTTATTGTTAACTATTGATAAACCAGAGTTTTCAACCATACAAGACGAATGGAACTCTGTTTTGCATTTTAGTGGCATTACCTTTTCTTTTATTCCATTTATTGGCCTGTTTATAACGTTGGCATCTGCATATAGGTTGGCAAAATTTAATCTTGATGAAGACCAACAAACTTATTTTAAAGGCTTACCAACTCCAGCAAATACCTTGTTAATTATGTCTTTGCCATTAATTATGGAATTTCAAAATAGCGATGTAATGAATACTATAATTTTGAATACATGGTTTTTAATAGGTTTAACCTTGCTAAGTAGTTATCTTTTAAATTCAAACATTAAATT
Source organism: Flavobacteriaceae bacterium (assembly GCA_021739635.1). GTDB lineage: Bacteria > Bacteroidota > Bacteroidia > Flavobacteriales > Flavobacteriaceae > Yeosuana. The sequence goes on from JAIPBH010000002.1 coordinate 262,367, forward strand.
ATTTGCACTAAAATTTAAAGAATGGGGATTTAAAGCCAATGCTTCTAGATATATTTTTATCATGTTATGCATTATTTTTTTAATTACACTACAATTTGCTGCCATTCCAGTTATTATATTACTTTATATAGGCATGTCACTTTTAGATAATATTGTATTGAAACAAACACACAAATAAGAATAGAACAGTATGGCTTCAGGTTTTTTTGCATTGTTAGATGATATAGCAGCACTGATGGATGATGTGGTGGTAATGAGTAAAATTACTACTAAAAAAACAGCAGGTATTTTAGGTGATGATTTGGCCGTTAACGCCGAAAAAGCAACTGGGTTTGTATCATCACGAGAATTGCCCGTTTTGTGGGCCATTACCAAAGGATCCTTTTTAAATAAGCTTATTATATTACCTATTGCATTTTTGTTAAGTTCTATTTTACCTTGGGCAGTAACCTTAATTTTGGTGTTAGGAGGTGTTTATTTAGCGTATGAAGGTGTTGAAAAAATAGTTGAATTTTTTATTCCTCACAAACATTTAGTTATAGAAAATAAAAACGATAGTCTTTCTGAAATTGATCCAATAATTGCTGAAAAAAAGAAAATAAAATCTGCAATAGTAACCGATTTTATTTTGTCTGTAGAGATAGTTATTATTGCTTTAGGAACCGTTTTAGGTAAGCCAATTTCAACTCAAATTCTTGTTGTTTCATTTGTTGCTTTTATTGCAACTATTGGAGTTTATGGTATTGTAGCACTTATTGTAAGAATGGACGATTTAGGTTTTAGACTCATTAAAACCAGTAAAAACCAAAAAGGAATTTTAGCAAAAACAGGAACGTTTTTAGTCAAGGCGCTTCCTATAGTTATTAAAAGTTTATCGGTTATAGGCACTATAGCACTCATTTTAGTTGCCGGTGGCATATTTACTCATAATATAGAAGTCTTTCATCATATTATGGAAACCCTACCAGCTATGCTTAAAGATGCTATTTTTGGTTTATTAGTAGGTTTTTTGGCTTTTTTATGTGTTGAATTATTTAAAAAAATTTTAAAAGTATTCAAACGAAAAGACTAATCTCTGATTTTCTTTTTGCGAAGTTCGAAATTCTGACCTAAATACACTTTTCTAACCATTTCATCATTAGCTAGTTCTTCTGGAATACCAGCTTTTAAGATACTTCCTTCAAACATTAAGTACGTTCTATCTGTAATAGCTAAAGTTTCTTGCACGTTATGGTCAGTAATTAAAATCCCAATATTTTTTTTGGTTAAATGCGCTACTATACGTTGAATGTCTTCAACCGCAACTGGGTCAACACCAGCAAAAGGTTCATCTAATAATATAAAACTTGGGTCGGTAGCTAAAGCACGAGCAATTTCAGTACGTCTGCGTTCTCCACCAGATAATAAATCACCACGGTTTTTGCGAATATGACCTAAGCCAAACTCTTCAATAAGAGATTCCATTTTATACTGTTGTTCTTTTTTACTTAGTTTAGTAAGTTGTAAAACGCTTAATATATTATCTTCAATGCTGAGTTTTCTAAAAACTGATGCTTCTTGAGCCAAATATCCAATACCGTTTTGAGCACGTTTATACATGGGATATTTGGTGATTTCGGTATTATCAAGAAAAATAGTACCTCCATTTGGTTTTATTAAACCTACAATCATGTAAAAACTGGTTGTTTTTCCCGCACCATTAGGACCTAATAAACCAACAATTTCTCCTTGGTTTACTTCCAGAGACACATCTTTTACAACTTTTCGTCCGTTGTAGGACTTCATTAAATTTTCGGCTCTTAAAATCATAGGCTCATTAATAACGCTAAAAATAGTAAAATCATATTACTATTATAGCAGCAAAGGTATTTATATTGGTTTATCTTGTTCTTCTAAAGCATCCCAAAATTCATAGGCACGACGTAAATGAGGAATTACAATAGTGCCACCAACTAAGGTTGCAATACTTAATGCTTCAACCACTTGGTTTTTAGTTAACCCTAGTTTATAACTGGTTTCTAAATGGTATTTTATGCAGTCGTCACAACGTAAAACAGCAGAAGCTACCAATCCTAAAAGTTCTTTGGTTTTAACATCTAGAGCACCATCGGTATATGCATTGGTGTCTAAATTAAAGATGCGTTTGATAATTTTATTGTTATCAGACAATATTTTATCATTCATTTTTGAACGATACTCATTAAATTCCGTAACTATATTAGGCATGTCTTTTTTCTCTTCTTTTTTGATTTCTGATAACAATTTTTGAAATAAAAATACTTACTTCATAAAGTATAAGAATAGGAATGGCTACAATAACTTGACTTGCAATATCTGGAGGCGTAATAATAGCTGAGATTATTAAAACCAAAACAAGCGCATATTTTCTGTATTTTCTTAAAAATTCTGGAGTTACTATCCCAACTTTAGTTAAAAAATAAATGACAATAGGTAATTCAAACACCAAACCTGAAGCTAAAACAGATGATCTGATAAGGCTGATATAACTACTTAAATCAAAATCATTATGTACTTGTTCACTAACTTGATAGGTTCCTAAAAAATTGATAGATAATGGGCAAATTACATAATATCCAAATAACACACCCATAAAAAATAATAGGGAAGAAATAAAGATGAAACCTCTGGAATGTTTACGTTCTCTTTCATGTAATCCGGGACTTATAAATTTCCATAACTGATATAGTACATAAGGAAACGCAATTACAAAACCTGCGGTTATGGCTGTCCATATATGTGCTGAAAATTGACCAGACATGGTTCTACTTTGAATTCTAAAAGGTAGCTCTGTAAAACAAAAGCTTTCCATACCTAAATAATTTGAAGCTTTACATAATAATTGGTAAGTAATAAAGCTAGCTTTTGAAGGACCAAAGATGAGGACGTCAAAAATAAATCCTTTGGCTAAAAATGCAGCTGTAGCTGTTATAAATATTGCAGCAACCGACTTAATTAAATGCCATCTTAATTCTTCAAGATGATCTAAAAAAGACATCTCATTTACATTCTTTTTTTTTGCCATTATATGATACCTTCTTTTATTAAATCATGGATGTGAACAACACCTGCGTAATTACCGTTTTCTTCAACTAAAAGTTGTGATATCCCATACGATTCCATAACATCCATAGCATCTATAGCCATAGCATCACTATTGATTCTTTTTGGGTTTTTGCTCATAATATCTTTAGCTGTAAGCGTTGAAATATTATCTACTTTACTGAGCATTCTACGTAAATCACCATCTGTTATAATACCTATTATTTTATTGTTTTCAATAACAGCGGTTACGCCTAACATTTTTTCTGTAATTTCAATAATAACATCTTTTACAGACGTTTCTAGAGCTACTTGTGGTTTTTGATTTATAGATGATAAATCTTGAACTCTTAAGTATAATTTTTTTCCTAAAGCACCACCAGGATGATATTTAGCAAAATCGTTACTTGAAAAACCTCTGAGTTCTAGCAAACAAACAGCAAGGGCATCTCCAATGACTAATTGAGCTGTTGTACTTGTAGTTGGCGCTAAATTATTTGGGCAAGCTTCTTTTTCAACATACGCATTTAAAACGTAATCTACTTGCTGACCTAAAAAGGAGTCTTTATTACCGGTAATAGCTATCATTTTATTTTTTGCACTCTTAATAAATGGCACAAGTACTTTAATTTCAGGTGTGTTTCCGCTTTTTGAAATAAAAATTACCACATCATCATCTAGTATTAAACCTAAATCACCATGTATAGCATCTGCAGCATGCATAAATATAGAAGGTGTACCTGTTGAATTTAAAGTTGCAACAATTTTAGTAGCAATGATGGCACTTTTTCCTATTCCAGTTATGATTACTCGCCCTTTAGATTTGTGAATAAGATTTACAGCTTCAGCAAAATCATCATCTACTAATTTAGATAAATGCAAAATAGCTTGACTTTCAAGTTCTATGGTCTTTACAGCGGTATTTATAATAGACTTTTTATTACTCAAAATTTATATAATTTTTAATTGATGCTTTTAAAGAAATTACTATCTTTAATAGTTGTTCAAATTAAAATTAGTTTATAATTTTAATTTCGATTACAAAACTAACGAAAAAAAGAGGGTTCTCTAAATTCACTACTAAATTAATTATTAATAACGTTTTAAAATTTAGTGTGTTTTTATTTGTAAAATTTAATTTTTAATAAATTTCATGACAATAACAAATAGTGACTTGCATGCAGCACTAAAAAAATTTTTTGGATTCAATAAATTTATGGGTCTTCAAGAAGGTGTTGTAGAAAGTATTTTATCAGGTACACATACTTTTGTAATTATGCCTACAGGTGGAGGTAAATCTCTTTGCTACCAGTTACCTGCTTTAATGCAAGAAGGAACAGCCATAGTAGTTTCTCCATTAATAGCTTTAATGAAAAATCAGGTAGATGCTATACGAGGTATTTCAAATGAAGAAGGTGTTGCCCATGTTTTAAATTCTTCTCTTAATAAAACAGAAATTAAAAAGGTAAAAGAAGATATTGTAAATGGCATTACAAAACTATTATACGTTGCACCAGAATCACTAACCAAAGAAGAAAATGTTGAATTTTTGCGTTCTGTAAAAGTATCCTTTATGGCTATTGATGAAGCGCATTGTATTAGTGAATGGGGTCATGATTTTAGGCCAGAATACCGTAATTTAAAGCAAATTATTTCACGCATAGGAGATAATATTCCAATTATAGCTTTAACAGCCACTGCTACTCCAAAAGTGCAAGAGGATGTTATTAAAAATTTAGCCATTATTGGTGCTAAAACATTTAAAGCGTCTTTTAACAGACCTAATTTATACTATGAAGTACGACCAAAAAGCAAAAATGTTGATGCTGATATTATTCGTTTTATAAAGCAAAATAACGGAAAGTCGGGTATAGTATATTGTTTGAGTAGAAAGCGTGTTGAAGAATTAGCACAAGTTTTACAGGTTAATGGCATAAAAGCAGTGCCATATCATGCTGGATTAGATGCCAAAACCAGAACAAGTCATCAGGATAAATTTCTTATGGAAGATGTAGATGTGGTGGTTGCCACCATTGCCTTTGGTATGGGAATAGACAAGCCAGATGTGCGTTTTGTAATTCATCATGATATTCCAAAAAGTATTGAAAGTTATTACCAAGAAACAGGTAGAGCAGGACGTGATGGAGGAGAAGGACATTGTTTAGCCTTTTATTCATATAAGGATATTGAAAAATTAGAAAAATTTATGGCTGGCAAACCTGTTGCTGAACAAGAAATAGGGCAAGCTTTATTACAAGAAGTTGTTGCGTTTGCAGAAACTTCTATTTCTAGACGGAAATTTATACTTCATTATTTTGGAGAAGAATTTGATAACGAAACTGGTGAAGGCGGTGATATGGATGACAATGTACGTTTTCCCAAAACACAGCATGAAGCAAAAGATGAAGCTAAACTGGTTATGCAAACCATTCAAAGTACCAACGAAAAGTATAAGTCAAAAGATTTAGTAAACGTCATTACAGGTAAAGAAAATGCCTTAATTAAATCCCATAAAACAGACGAACAACCATTTTTTGGAAAAGGACATTCTCGTGATAGTAAATATTGGATGGCATTATTAAGACAAGCTCTTGTTGCTGGATATCTTAAAAAAGATATTGAAACTTATGGCGTCATTAAATTAAATGATTCTGGCAAGGAATTTATAAAAAATCCTAAGTCTTTTATGATGACAGAAGACCATGTGTATGATACTGATCAAGAAGACCCCAATGTTATAACATCAGCAAAAGGTGGAGGCGCTTCAGCCGATGAAGTTCTTATGAGTATGCTTAAAGATTTACGCAGAGTCAATGCCAAAAAACTAGGTGTTCCTCCATTTGTTGTATTTCAAGATCCATCATTAGAGGATATGGCTTTAAAATACCCAATAACGCTAACTGAATTAGGAAACATTCATGGTGTTGGTGATGGAAAGGCTAAAAAATATGGAAAAGATTTTATTGAATTAATAGCAAATTATGTTGAAGAAAATGACATCATTCGTCCAGATGATTTAGTTGTAAAATCAACAGGAACCAATTCAGCAATCAAATTATATATCATTCAGAATATTGATAGAAAGTTACCTCTTGATGATATAGCATCATCAAAAGGAATGCCAATGAGTGACTTTATAAAAGAGATGGAAGCCATAGTATATTCTGGAACCAAATTGAATATTAATTATTGGATTGATGAGATTTTAGACGAAGATCAACAAGAAGAAATTCATGATTATTTTATGGAATCTAAAACTGATAATATTGAAACAGCAATCAAAGAATTTGATGGTGATTATGATGATGAAGAACTTCGGTTATATAGAATAAAATTTATCAGCGAAGTTGCTAACTAGATTGTTAGAATGCTTAGATTTTTAGATTTGCAACTTTTTAACTGTTATCAAAAACAATACTTCTTTAACAACAATCGTTAATCATTTTATATATTTGCACCTTCATAAAAAACGAAAAGCATGCAAGACGGATTATACGCAAAATTTAACACAACAAAAGGCGAAATTTTAGTGGCTTTAGAATACAAAAAAACACCTGGAACCGTAGGTAATTTTGTGTCTTTAGCCGAAGGAAATTTAGAAAATGCCATAAAACCTCAAGGAACTCCTTATTACAATGGATTAAAATTCCATAGAGTTATTCCAGATTTTATGATTCAAGGTGGATGCCCACAAGGCACAGGTTCAGGAAATCCTGGTTATAAGTTTGATGACGAGTTTCACCCAGAATTAAAGCATAATGCTCCTGGTATTTTATCAATGGCTAATGCTGGACCAGGAACCAATGGAAGCCAATTTTTTATTACCCATGTAGCTACACCTTGGTTAGATAATAATCACACTGTTTTTGGTAAGGTTGTTGAAGGTCAAGATGTTGTTGATACCATTGCACAAGGAGATAAAATAGAAACTTTAGAAATCATAAGAGTAGGAGCAGAAGCAGAAGCTTTTAATTCTGTTGAAGCATTCAGAACGTTTGAAGGTTCTAGAGAACAAAAAATTGCTGAAGCCAGAAAGGCTGCTCAAGCTGAATTAGATAAGTTAGCAAAAGGTTTTAATGAAACCAAAACCGGATTGCGTTATCAAATCATTCAAAAAGGCTCTGGTAAAAAAGCAGAAAAAGGCAAGATGGTTTCGGTACACTACAAAGGGCAATTAGCTGATGGAACTGTATTTGATTCTTCATATAAAAGAAATGAACCTATTGATTTTCAAGTTGGTGTAGGGCAAGTTATTTCTGGTTGGGACGAAGGTATTTTACTATTACAAGTTGGTGATAAAGCTCGTTTTGTAATACCAAGTGATTTAGGTTATGGAAGTCAAGGAGCAGGAGGAGTTATTCCACCAAATGCTACACTAATTTTTGATGTAGAATTAATGGATGCTAAATAGTATTTTTTAATTATACAGTAACAATAATTTTAAAAAAGCGTCTCATTTAAATGAGATGCTTTTTTATTTGGTATTTTTAAACTTCTAATTTAAATTCTTTAAAAATGAACACTAAAGCAGTAGTATTGACTTTATTTTTTATCATGATTGTTTCAAGTTGTTCAAAGAATATTGACTATTCTGCCGAATTTATAAAGCAAACTTCTGGACGTTATTTATTTAACCAAGATGCGGTTATCGATGTGTTTTACGACAATAACACCTTGTTTTTAAAATGGAAAGGTGCTGAAAAAATCAAGCCCATAGTTTTAGATAGCAATACTTTTTTTGTAGCAGACCTATATAAAAAACTCCAATTTGTTCAGCATCCCAAAACAAAAGCATGGTATTTATCTGAAATATCCAATAATCATGAAAACACCATTTCTTATGATTATTTAAAAGTAGCCGACTCCTTTAAAACGCCGAGTATGTACTTAAAAGACAAGGAATATAATAAAGCACTTTTAGGTTATTTAGACATTCAAAAACAAGACTCTACAAGTGTTTTTATAAATGAAAGTGATTTTAACAGACTTGGTTATGATTTTTTAAGAGAAAATAAATATCAAGATGCCATACATGTGTTTAAAATAAATGTGGCACTATATCCAGAAAGCGATAATGTTTATGATAGTTTAGCCGATGCTTATGTAAGAAGTGGTGATAGTTTGCAAGCTTTTGTTAATTATAGTAAAGCTTTAGAATACAATTCAGGAAACCAAAGAGCAAAAAACTATGTAGAACTTTATAATAAAAAAAGTAAATAGGCTATATGTATTTAAGTTGGGCTTCATCCTAAAAACTGACCGAACGAATGATATTTTTCGTAAATTTGTTAATAAAGATTTTAAAATGGACATTCAAACAACAAAACTAGAATTACTTAAAACTATTTTGGAAAATGAAAATTCCGAATTTATCCAACGTGTCGCTGATTTCGTAAAGAAAGAAAAAACTGATTTTTGGAATGAATTAAGTTTGTCTGAACAAAAAGAAATAAAAAAAGGAATTGAAGATTTAGACAATGGAAAAAGAGTTTCTTATGAATCTTTTTTAAAGAAAATTTTGTAGTAAATGAAAGTATTTTTATCTGTACTTGCAGAAACAAAACTTTTAAAACTTACCGAATACTTGCTTGAAAATTGGAGTTTAAGTACAAGAGATAAATTCATTTCAAAACTGACTGAAAAAATTAAGCAAATATCTATTCAACCCGATAGTTGCCCAAAATCATCGGAATTTGAAAATCTTTACAAATGTGTTGTAACCAAACAAACGACATTCTATTAAAGAATTAACTCTAATAAAAATGAAATCGAGATAATTACGATTTTTGACACTAGACAAAATCCTGATAAATTAAAAAAGGGCATTAATTAAAAAAGTACAAGACCGCCTATTGTTCAATGTTTATTAGTTTTTTTGAAGAAAAAAGACAAATATGAATAATTTGTGTTTATTTACTAAATTTATTGTTTAACCAACGCAGCAAGCCATAGCCAAAAACGTTCACATCGTCTTATATTTGTTTTATGACAACAGATGCATTATACCAACTTCAATATCCTATTGGAACATTTGAAATTCCTACTACAATAACGCAAAATCATATTGAAAGTTGGATTTCTATTTTAGAGCATTTTCCAAATAGATTGGAGCATTTAGTTAAACATTTAACTGAAAATCAACTTGATACGCCTTACAGACCCAATGGTTGGACAGTTAGACAAGTAGTGCATCACGTTTCTGATAGTCACCATCATAGTTATTCAAGATTTAAATGGGCCTTAACAGAAGATAAACCCATTATAAAAGCTTATTATGAAGACAAATGGGCAGAATTAATAGATTCTAAAACAGCACCCATTAACATGTCTATTCAGCATCTTAAAGCCATTCATTTTAAACTTGTTTATTTGTTGAAGCGTTTAACTGAAAATGATTTAAATAAATCATTTATTCATCCAGAAACTAAAAAAGAAGTTTTTTTAAAACAAAATATAGGCATTTACGCTTGGCATAGTAATCATCATTATGCGCATATAGAAAACTTGTTAAAAAAAAATCATTGGATTTAATTTTATGATTAGAAACGTTCATATTAATGATGCAAAGCAACTTCTTGATATTTACAATTATTATGTTATAAATACCGTTGTTACATTTGATCTTGAAGCTTTAACATTAGAAATGTTTAAAGATAAAATTACCACTATCACTTCTGATTATCCTTTTATAGTGTATGAAGAAAATCATGAAATTTTAGGCTATGCTTATGGTAGTAAGTTTAGACCCAAATCAGCTTATAATCATACCATTGAATCTACAGTTTACTTAAAACATGGCGAACAAGGAAAACAAATTGGCAGTAAATTATATAGCGAATTGCTTAGGTTATTGAAATTACAACAGGCGCATGTTGTTTTGGGTGTTTTAACATTACCAAATGACGCTAGTGTGAAACTTCACGAAAAATTTGGGTTTAAACAAGTGGCATATTTAAAAGAAGTAGGTTTAAAATTTGGTAATTGGCAAGATGTAGGCTTTTGGCAATTAACAATGTAGTTACGGTTTCCATTTAATACTGCAACCAATACTTGGTTTTTGAATTCTTAAATTAGTTTTATCTAAAAGTAAGCAATCTAAAGCATTGCGTAAATCATCACCAGTAACAGTGATGCTGTTTCCAGGGCGAGAATCATCTAATTGGCCTCTATAAATTAATTTTAAATCAGCATCAAACACATATAAGTCTGGTGTGCAAGCCGCATTATAAGCTTTGGCAACTTCTTGTGATTTATCATATAAATAAGGAAAAGGGTAGTGTTCATGTTTTGCATGAATCTTCATGTTTTCTGGACCATCTTGCGGATATTTTATAACATCATTGCTTGAAATAGCTATAAAACCTATACCTTTTTTAGAATAGTTATTGGCAATTTTAACCAATTCAACATTAACATGAATCACAAACGGACAATGGTTGCAAATAAACATGATGACAGTTCCTTTTCCGCCTTTTAAACTGTTTAAGGCTAAATAATTTCCAGAAATGGTGTCAAAAAGTGAAAATTCTGGAGCTTTCGTTCCTAAAGGAAGCATATTTGAAGGCGTTTGTGCCATTGTTTAAAAGTTTTATGCTAAGTTCGTGATAATTTGTATTTTTAAAAAATGACTAAGACTATAACCTTTGAAGATTTTTCTAAAGTAGATTTACGTGTTGGGACTATTATTGAAGTAAATAATTTTCCTGAAGCAAAAAATCCTGCCTACCAACTTACTATTGATTTTGGTGAATTAGGAATTAAAATATCGTCAGCTCAAATAACAACCTTGTATAAAAAAGATGATTTATTGAACAAGCAGATTGTGGCGGTTGTTAATTTTACGAGTAAGCAAATTGCTAAATTTATGAGTGAATGTTTAGTACTTGGAGCCGTTAATGGAAAAGATGTCATTCTTTTAAATCCAGAACATAAAGTAAAAAATGGTTCAACTGTATTATAAGATTATATGAATGAACTAGATAGCATTCAAATACATTTTGACACAAATAGTCTTTGGATTTTAAATATTTCTTTGGCCATCGTTATGTTTGGCGTGTCTTTAGGTATTTCTTTAAATGATTTTAAACGCTTATTACTACAGCCAAAATTAGTTTTAATAGGTATTTTATCTCAATTTATATTATTACCTTTTTTTACATATGTACTTATTCTATTTATAAAACCACAACCTAGTATTGCTTTAGGAATGATTATGGTTGCTGCTTGTCCTGGAGGCAATATTTCTAATTTTATGACACATTTGGCTAAAGGCAATACCGCTTTATCAGTAAGTTTAACAGCTTTTGCAACCTTTTTGGCTATGTTTATGACACCATTTAATTTTGAGTTTTATGGCCATTTATATAAACCCACTTCAGAAATTTTAAAGCATGTAGAATTAAACCCTTTTGAACTTGTAAAGCTGGTATTATTAATATTAGGCGTGCCTTTATTTTTAGGAATGTTTTTAAGAAGTAAAAATGAATTTTTAGCAAATAAGCTTTCAAAAATGCTTAAGCCATTTTCTATTTTATTGTTTGTAGCTATTGTTATTATAGCCTTTACTAACAATTTAGATGTGTTTAAAAACTACATTCATCATGTTTTAATTTTAGGAATTAGTCATAATACCTTAGCTATTTTGCTTGGTTTTTTTGTTGCAAAAGGCTTTGGGTTATCATTTATAAATCAAAAAACGATAGCCATAGAAACAGGAATCCAAAATTCCGGATTAGGATTATTATTAATTTTCACTTTTTTTAATGGGTTAGGCGGCATGGCCATTATGGCGGCATTTTGGGGAATTTGGCACATTATTTCTGGGTTATTACTCGCTTTTTATTGGTCAAAAAAATCTAAAAAACTCATAACGTGTTAAAGCAAATGTGGCTATATACCGTGCGAGCTTATATTAGTTTAGGCTTATTCTTTTATTTTAAAAAAATACATATAGTTGGTCTTGATAATGTTCCTAATGAAAAACCTATATTAATTCTTGCCAATCATCAAAATGCCCTTTTAGATGCGCTTATTATTGCCACAAAATGCAAACGTTTATCATATTTTTTAACTCGAGCTTCAGTTTTTAATACTCCTTTTATTTCTAAAGTTTTAGAAAGCTTAAGAATGTTTCCTGTTTATAGAATGAGAGATGGCATTCAAACGATTACTAAAAACAATGCCGTTTTTAATACGTGCTCACAATTACTTAATAAAAATAATTCTATTGTTATTTTTCCTGAAGGCAATCATAATTTAAAACGTACCGTAAGGCCTTTAAGTAAAGGTTTTACAAGACTTGTTTTTGATACTTTAGAATCATATCCTAATATTGATTTGCAATTAATTCCTGTAGGTTTTAATTATAAAAAACCTGAATGTTTTGCTGATGAAGTTGCTTTATTTGTTGGAAAACCTTTAATGGCTAACGATTATATTTCATATGAAAGAAATCAAGCTGTATTAAAATTAAAAGAAGATGTACAAAACTTTATATCTAAACTTACAACACATATTCCTATTGAGAATTATGAAGATTCTTTAAAAAAACTAGACGCTTTGCATGTTGATTTTTTAAACCCAGAATCGGTTAATGCCTGTATTTTAAATGATTTTAAAAATTGTAAAACTCAAAGCTTAAGAAAATCCTTATTTGTAAAGCAGTTTTTGAAAGGGTTTCTTATTTTAAATTTATTGCTTCCTTATTTCATTTGGAAAAAGTCTGTTTTGCCAAAAATTAAAGAAATTGAGTTTGTGTCAACCTTTAGGTTTGCTATTTCAATAACACTTGTGCCTTTTTACTTATTGCTTATTACCATCTTTTTAATGCTAATTTTTGGCTGGTTTTTAGCACTTACCTATTTAATAACTGTATTATTGATTGCATTAGTCGCTGTGAAATATTAAAATAAAAAAACCGCTATTAACGTAGCGGTTTGATAATTTTTGAGATGAGTTTACAGATTAAATATCGTCAAAATCAATATCAGTAAAACTTCCAGTAGGTTTAATGTCATCTTCTTCTACTTCTTCAGAATCTGTATCATATTCCTTTTTAAAGTCTTTTTGATGACGCTCACTAATCACTTCATCACCTTTTTCATTAATGATATAATCTGTCATTTCATTTAAAATATCTTTAAACTCAGAAAAATCTTCTTTGTAAATGTATATTTTATGTTTTTTATAGTGAAAAGAACCATCATCGTTAGTGAACTTTTTGCTTTCTGTGATGGTAAGATAATAATCATCAGCTTTTGTTGATCTTACATCAAAGAAATACGTGCGTCTTCCGGCTCTTAATACTTTAGAAAAAATATCCTCTTTCTCCATCATGTCATTTGTATTCATAGTTGTATTAAAATTTATAGGATTATAATTATATCTATCAAAAATCTAAAAAAAACTGATACGAAACAACAATTTATTAAGATTCTTTTAATAACAATTTTATTTAATTGATGCTCAAGTTGTAAATGTAATTTTTTATAAAAGACATGACATTGCGTGATTTAATTATTTGAACTTGAAGTTTCGCTTAACTGTTTTAAATAGAGATGTTTGTAATAACCATCTACATTAACTAGGGTTTCATGGGTACCTTCTTGAACAATTTTTCCGTTATCTAGTACAATAATTTTATCAGCATTTTTAGCAGAAGAAACTCTGTGCCCAACAATAATACTTGTTTTTCCTTTAGAAGCTTTATTTAGGTTTTTTAATATTTTTTCTTCTGTTTCTGTATCAACTGCTGAAAGACAATCATCAAATAATAAAATTTCTGGATTTTTTATTAGGGCTCTGGCTATTGAAATCCGTTGCTTTTGTCCGCCAGAAAGTGTGATACCTCGTTCACCAAGTATGGTTTCATAGCCATTGCCAAACTTGACTATATTTTTATGAACATGTGCCAGTTTTGCAGCTTCAAAAACGTCTTCATCTGTAGCTTCTTCTTTTCCAAATTTAATATTGTTTTTAATAGTGTCTGAAAACAAAAAGGCATCTTGTGGTACGTAACCAATACTGTTTCTCAAATCTGTTAAATTGTGCTGAGCTATTTCAATAGCATTCACTTTAATTGAGCCTTCTTTAACATCATAAAGTCTTCCTATTAAATCTAAAATAGTTGATTTTCCTGAGCCTGTTTTTCCTAATATGGCAAGTGTTTGTCCTTGTTTAATGTTAAAACTAATGCCTTTTAACGCATTAATATTGGTGTCATCATAAGTAAATGCAACGTTATTAAAAACAATATCACCAGTTACTTTTGTATGTTCATGAACCGTATTTTTAATTTCGGGTTCTGTTTTTAAAAACTCATTGATTCTTTTTTGAGACGCTTCAGCTTGTTGAACAATAGAAGTAACCCAGCCAACCGTAGCAACCGGCCAAGTTAGCATATTAACATAAATAATAAACTCTGCAATGGTTCCTAAACTTTCAATTTTGCCATCAATGTATTGCAATCCACCTATATAAATAACTACTAAATTGCTTACACCTATAAGTAAAATCATCATTGGAAAAAAAAAGGCTTCTACTTTTACTAAATTAAGTTGGTTTTGTTTGCTTGTTGTAGAAAGTTCATCAAAATTTGTAGCCGTTTGTGGTTCAATAGCATAGGCTTTAATAACCGAAATACCACTAAATGCTTCTTGAGTAAATGCTGATAATTTTGATAAATACTCTTGCACAATGGTCGTGCGTTTATGTATTTCTTTACTCAATTTATAAATAGCAATAGATAATATAGGTAAGGGAATAATGGTATAAAGTGTTAAAGTAGGCGCTTCATTATACATGTAAATTATGGCAATAATAAAAAGTGTTATGGTATTAATGCTGTACATAATAGCTGGCCCAACGTACATTCTAACTTTACCAACATCTTCACTAATACGATTCATCAAATCACCAGTTCTATTTTTTTTGTAAAAATTCAAAGACAGTTTCTGGTAATGCGCATACACCTCGTTTTTTAAATCATATTCAATGTATCTGGAAACATTAATTATGGTTTGACGCATAAAAAAACTTAAAATACCCGCTATAATGGCGGCTCCAATTATATAAAAGATGATAAGAGCAAGTTCTGCTTGCAGTGTGCTTTCACCAGATTGTAATCCGTTTTTATACGTTTCTACAACAGCAAAAATTTCTCTTACGTATCGTGGTGTAAAAAGTAAAAATATTCTTGCTATAATGGTTATGATAATACCAATAACAAGATGCCATTTATATTTAAAAAAGTATTTATTTATATGCTGTAATTCTTTCATTTACAGATTTATGTTTTCTTGATTTTGACACTTAAATCAAAGTGCAGCCGCAAAGATACAGCAATAAAAACAATTAAATAGTTGTAAGACTACTATCTGGTTGTTAAAAATTACTTAAACTAAATTTGATATAATAAAAATAAAATAAGGCAGTATTCTTTTTAAAATAGTATTATTTTTGCCATTCAAAAGAAATGATTCTTTTACCTTTTTAATAAAAATTAAGTTCTTTGTAAATATGCTAAACAGAAGACATATTCGTGTAAAAGTGATGCAAACCATTTATGCGTTTAAAGGAAGTGAAAGTGATGATTTAAGTAAAAATCAAAAATTTTTACTATTCAGTATTGATAATATGTACAATCTGTATTTGTTATTAATATCATTATTACTTGAAGTTCAAAAAAGAGCTGAAGATGATTTAAGTAAAAAACAAAAAAAGCATTTAGCTACGCAAGAAGACAAAGATCCAAACCGGAAGTTTGTAAACAATGAGCTGTTACAACTCATTAAAGAAAATACTCAACTTAAAAATCAATTAGAAACACTTAAAGTGGCCGATTGGGAATTAGATAGCGAATATGTTGACGTTATTTTTAAAGCCATTATTTCTAGTGATTTGTATAAAGAATACATGAAAACCAGAGTTTCTGATTTTAAAGAAGATAAAGAATTTATGGTTGATATTTTTAAAGATATTATCGCGCCAAACGAAAAACTTTATGAATATATTGAAGATAAAAACCTTACTTGGCTTGATGATCTTCCAACAGTAAATACTACCATTTTAAAGCTATTGCGCAAAGCTAAACCAACATCATCAGATACTTATTTTACGCCAAAACTTTATAAAGATCAAGATGATAAACAATATGCTATTGATTTGTTTAAAAAAACAATTTTAAATCAAACAGCATTAAACAAAGAAATTGAACTTAAAACCCAAAATTGGGATTCTGATAGAATTGCTAACGTAGATTTTGTGTTGTTACAAATGGCCATTTGTGAACTTCAAAACTTTTCTTCAATTCCTGTAAAAGTTACCATCAATGAATATTTAGAAATAGCTAAAGAATACTCCACACCAAAAAGTAGCATCTTTATAAATGGTATTTTAGATAAGTTGGTAAAGGAATATGAAATAGATGGAAAGCTTAAAAAAATAGGCAGAGGATTGATGTAATTTTCTGTTAAGAAAGGACTAAAAAATTTTTAATAGATTAAATAATTGTTACTTTTACAAACCAATTAAAAAACTATATATATTATGAAAAAAGTTGTATTAGGTTTAGTTGCTTTAAGTATATTATCTTTTACGTCTTGTAAAGAAGATGCTACCAAAAAAATTATTGAAAATAATGTTGTGGTTGCTGCTGAAAGAGATGCTAATTCATCTAAATTTCCTGTTATTACATTTGATAAAACAGAACATGATTTTGGCGAAATTGAAGCAAATACAGCAGTTGAAACAGAGTTTAATTATACCAATACAGGTGATGCGCCACTAGTAATCACTGATATTAAAAGTTCTTGCGGTTGTACCGTACCAAAAGATTGGAGTAGAGAACCATTAGCTCCAGGAACGTCTGGTAAATTTTCTGTAAAGTTTAATGGTAGTGGTGCCAATAAAATAACAAAAACAATTACTGTAACAGCCAATACAGAAAAAGGTTCTGAAGTTGTAAAAATTACAGCGTTTGTTAAACCAGATCCAAATAAAACAATTCAAGGGCAAGGACCTTTAAGAACTAACTAAATAAATAATAAAATAATTATATGAAAGATTTATTATCCGGACAATTTCCCTTTTTTATACTAATGTTTGTAGTGGTGTATTTCTTTATGATTGCGCCTCAAATGAAACGTGCTAAAAAAGAAAAGAAATTTGCCGCCGAATTGAAAAAAGGCGACAAAATTGTTACTAAAAGCGGTTTACATGGAAAAATACTTGAGATAGGTGATAAAGATAATACATGTATTATTGAAACCATGTCTGGTAAAGTAAAGTTTGAGCGTTCTGCTATTTCAATGGAATTAAGTGCCGCTGTAAATGCGCCAGCAAAAACAGCTTAATTTTAAAAGTATATTATAAAAAAAGCTTCCATTTATTGGAAGCTTTTTTTATTTAACAATTTTTGTATTTATCATTGAGTCCAACCCTTTTTAAAATCATGGGTTTTATTTTCTCAATCCGATATTCTATGGTTGTTTCACGTTTAGCAGTTGCTATATACTCAGAGTATTCTTTTTGTTTGTATGGCGTTAATGTCTCATTAAAATGAGTATGTTCTTCAATGAAATTAGGTTTTCTTTATAATATATTATTGATAGTTTAATTTGATAAACAAGCTTTTTTAGCCGTCAGTTCAGCAATTTTACAAATCACTTCCGTGGCTTTTACCATGCTTTCAACAGGGACATATTCATATCGCCCATGAAAGTTATGGCCGCCGGCAAAAATATTGGGGCAAGGTAATCCCATGTAACTTAATTGAGAGCCATCGGTGCCACCACGAATGGCTTTTATTAAAGGTTTAATATGTAGTTGTTTCATGGCTTCTTCAGCAATATCAACAATATGCATCACGGGTTCTACCTTTTCTTTCATATTGTAATATTGGTCTTTAATGGTTATTTCAATAACGTCTCTTTCGTATTGCTCATTAATATCATTAGCTAATTTTTGCATGACTTCTTTTCTGGCTTCAAAATGACGTCTGTTATGGTCTCTTATAATATATTCTAAAACCGTTTCTTCTACTTCACCTTTTATGGAACACAAATGAAAAAAGCCTTCATAACCTTCGGTATGTTCTGGAGTTTCTAAGCGAGGCAAGGAGTTTATAAATTCTTGTGCAATGTACATGGAGTTTATCATTTTACCTTTGGCATAGCCAGGATGCACAATTTTTCCTTTTACTTTAACCACTGCACCTGCAGCATTAAAGTTTTCATATTCTAACTCACCAATCTGGCTGCCATCCATGGTATAAGCCCAATTGGCTCCAAATTTTTTAACATCAAACTTATGTGCGCCACGGCCAATTTCTTCATCGGGTGTAAATCCAACACGAATTTTACCATGTTTTATTTCAGGATGATTAATTAAATATTCCATGGCCGATACAATTTCACAAATACCAGCTTTATCATCAGCACCAAGAAGCGTAGTGCCATCTGTAGTTATTAATGTTTGTCCTTTGTATAAAAGTAAATCTTCAAAATAGTTAGGCGATAATATGATGTCTTGTTCTGCATTTAAAATAATATCTTTCCCATCATAATGTTCAATTATTCTTGGTTTAACATTCGTTCCTGTAAAATCTGGAGACGTGTCAAAATGAGAAATAAAACCAATGGTAGGAACTTGATAATCAACATTACTTGGCAACGTAGCCATGATATAAGCATTATCATCAATAGTAACTTCTTTCATACCAATAGATTTAAGCTCGTCAACCAGTTTATTTGCTAAATTCCATTGCTTTTTTGTGCTTGGTGTGGTTTCTGAATTAGGGTCTGATTGTGTATCAATAGTTATATAGCTAATAAATCTATCTATAATGTGTTGCATGATGTGTTTTTTTGTTCTATCAAAAATACTAATTTTTAAAATGCTTAATAGGTGTTTTTTGAAAAATGAATCCTATTTTTGCACAGCAATTCAACCGCTATGTACAAATCAATTATTCGTCCTATTTTATTTTGGTTTGATCCTGAGCAAGTTCATCATTTTACATTTTCTCTTATTAGAATTTTGAATAAAATTCCTTTAGTATCTCAATTAATAAAAAAACTTTACACCGTTGAAGATGCTAAATTAGTGAGAAAGGTATTTGGACTTACTTTTAAAAATCCTGTTGGATTGGCGGCAGGTTTTGATAAAAATGCGGTTTTATATAATGAGTTAGCCAATTTTGGATTTGGTTTTATTGAAATTGGTACCGTAACTCCAAAAGGGCAAGCAGGAAATCCTAAAAAACGATTATTTAGGCTAAAAGACGACCAAGGCATTATTAATAGAATGGGATTTAATAATGATGGTTTGGAAGCTGCAATAACCAATCTTAAGAATAATAAAGGGCATGTAATTATAGGTGGAAATATAGGTAAAAACACCCATACTAAGCCAGAAAATTATACCCAAGATTATTTAGATTGTTTTAAAGCATTGCATGCGTATGTTGACTATTTTGTGCTTAATGTAAGTTGCCCTAATGTGAGCAGTCATGCCAAATTAAATGATAAGGCATATTTAGAAGAGCTAATTATTGCTGTTCAACAAGCCAATAAAAGTTTTGAAAAACAAAAGCCCATTGTTTTAAAAATTGCTCCAGATTTGAATAATAATCAGTTAGATGAAATTATAGATTTGGTGATTTCTACAAAGTTAGATGGTGTTATTGCAAGCAATACATCTATTGATAGAAGCGGATTAAAAGCTTCGCATGAACGTTTAGAGCATATTGGAAACGGCGGTTTAAGTGGACAACCAATTAAAAACAAAAGTACTCGTGTTATTAAGTATCTTTCAGAAAAGAGCCATAAAGCATTTCCTATAATAGGTGTTGGTGGGATACATTCTGCTCAAGATGCTTTAGAAAAATTGGATGCTGGCGCAGATTTAATTCAAATATATACAGGTTTTATTTATGAAGGCCCAAAACTTATTAAATCAATTAATAAAGCTTTATTGAAAAGAGGATAACGTATTACTTAATAATTCTTTTTATAATTTTAGAATCATTATTTTTAATAGTCATTAAATAAGTTCCAGAAGCTAAGTGATCTACGTAAATAGGTTGGTTTGAAATTGTTCCAGACTCAAACACTTGTCCCATTAAATTTGAAATTTCAAAAATATAAGTTTCTGTTTTATTACTGGGTTTAACATAAATAATATCTCCTGAAATAGGATTTGGGTAGATTTTGAAATCTAAAGCATCTGAAGTATTTGATTCTTCAGCAATATCATCAATATCTGATGAATCTCCACAAGTCAAATAATTTTTAGTAGTTATGAAATAGGCATACATTCTGGCAAGTTGTTGTTCAGAAAAATGAGAGCGACAACCTTTCATAGAATATGACATAATATTACTAGTGTCAGGTGTATATAAATCACCATTAGCATCCGTTTCTGTTCCAATATATCTACAAAAATTATTGATATTTTGATTGGTTAATTTTGGGTCAGCAGGTGTATCACATATTTGATCACCAGTACTGCTGCAATTATTTCCGTTTACTAATTCTTTTGTAACACCTTTATTGTCAGCTCCATGCGTATGAATTAATGAGAAAAAATGACCTATTTCATGCGCCAATGAAGAATCATTGGTTGCACAACCATTTTGCATGAAAATAACATCATAATTTGGTTTATTATAGGTATAACCACAAATACTTTCATCAGATGAATTTTCAATATAATCTGCAAAATAAATATTAATAACATTTAAAACATTATTAGCTTCAACTAATGATTTTTCTTTACTAGTTTTAAATTTGTAAAAGTCATCATTATCAATAAAATTAATACCATTACACAAAAAGAATTCTAAATATGCAGCAGAAAACATAATGTTTAGGTTTTGTATAGTGTTTTCTATATCATGCTCACTAATACCACCTGTTCCATTTGATGTTCTAATAACATGTACCTTAATAGGAATGTAATTTTTTGCTATGGTATTAGATTTGCTTGTAGTAGTTTTTGAACTCAAAAAAAGAGATTGATAGGTTTCAATAGCAGGTTTTATTTCTTTAAATAATTCAAGATTTTCATTAGTAGTAATAGTGCCACAAATAGGCTCAGATTTATTTTGTGAAAATAAAGCGAACGATATTAAATGGAAAAAAGCAAATAGAAAAAAGGTTGAATAATGGTTAAAAGTCTTCATTAGGGCGAAACATTTAATCAAATGTAAAAGCTATAAAGACCTATTAATAAAATAAACGTTAATATGCTATTTTATTCGTTTTAATCAAGTTAAAAAGCAAGTTTAAGACAATATAAGACTGAAATGAAACTAAAAATTTAATAAATCATTAGATTTTGTGTTTTCTTAATCAATAATATTATTTTTATCGTGTCTATTTAAATTATAAATGTCTAGTAAAATTAAGATTATAGAATGTCCAAGAGATGCCATGCAAGGCATTAAAAACTTTATACCTACAAAGCGTAAAGTGCAATACATTCAATCTTTATTGCGAGTAGGTTTTGATACTATTGATGTGGGTAGTTTTGTATCACCAAAAGCAATTCCTCAAATGTCTGATACAGCTGAAGTATTATCTCAACTAGATTTAAGTAAAACCATTAGTAAGTTGCTAGCTATTGTAGCAAATGAAAGAGGAGCAGAGGATGCTTCAAAGTTAGAACAGATTAATTATTTAGGATATCCGTTTTCAATTTCTGAAAACTTTCAAATGAGAAATACCCATAAAACCATTGCGCAGTCAGTCTTTACTTTAGAAAGCATTTTAAATATTGCAGATAAGTCAAATAAACAAGTTGTTGTTTATATTTCTATGGGATTTGGTAATCCATATGGAGATCCTTGGAATGTTGATATAGTTGGAAAATGGACTGAAAAATTAAATAAAATGGGAGTAAAAATAGTTTCTTTAAGCGATACCATTGGTAGTTCAAATGCTGAAAACATACAGTATCTTTTTTTAAATTTAATTCCACTTTATCCTAACATTGAATTTGGAGCCCATTTGCATACAACACCAAATTCATGGTTTGAAAAAATAGATGCTGCTTATAACTCGGGTTGTAAACGTTTTGATGGTGCTATTCAGGGTTTTGGTGGTTGCCCAATGGCTAAAGATGAGCTTACAGGAAATATGCCTACAGAAAAATTACTTTCATATTTTACTTCTAAAAAGCTTAATAATTTGGATGCTTTAAGTTTTGAAAGTGCTTATAACGAAGCTACCAAGATTTTTTCTGTTTTTCATTAATAATTATTTAAAATAATTCTAAATAAGCTTTGTGAATTTAATTTTCAGTGTTATATTTGTAGTCGAAATTTTAATCTATTTATAATTAGTCTAAATAAAAACAAATGAAAACGACTACTACAATTTTAGCAATTTTTATAAGTGCATTCACGTTTGCACAAACAACTCAGGATTCTATCACATTTAATCCTCAAAAACAGTTAAATGCTGCACAGAGAATTCTTTCAGGCAACTATGGTCAATCGGTAACAGTTGGTGCCTATGGAGAATTAACCTATAATCAGCCAGAAGGTAAAAACGGAGAATTAGATGTTCAGCGCTTGGTACTCCTTTTTGGGTATAAATTTAATGACAAAACACAGTTTGTTACCGAAGTTGAATTTGAACACGTTCAAGAAGTTTATATAGAACAAGCTTTTGTAAATTATAATGTGGGTTCTAATGTTAGTTTACGTGGTGGTTTAATGTTAGTGCCTTTTGGTATTATTAATGAATTTCACGAGCCAACAACCTTTAACGGCGTTGAACGACCAGAACTAGATAATGTTATTGTACCAACCACATGGAGAGAATTAGGGTTTGGTGTTGCTGGTAGATTTAATGAACTTTCATTGGGCTATCAAGCTTATGTGTTTAATGGTTTTAAATCTACTAGTTTTGATGGTTCTGGAGGAGTTAATGGCGTATTAAATGGGTCAAATGCTTTAAGAGGCGGAAGACAAAAAGGGGTACAATCTACTATAGATAGCCCAACATTATCTCTTAAGTTTGATTATTATGGATTGCCAGGCCTTAGGTTAGGTTTATCAGGATATTTTGGTGACACACAAGCCCAAGATGATGTAGAAGAAATTGACGGTGCTAATATTGGTATTACTATGTTAGGATTAGATGCTCGTTATGCCTTTCAAAGATTCACAGCTAGAGGTCAATACGTATATGGTTCTTTATCTGGTACAGAAGCTTATAATAATTTAACAGGTAACGATTTAGGAAGTGCTTTGCAAGGCTGGTATTTAGAAGGCGCTTATAATTTACTATCTCAATCAAAGGAACAACGATTATTTGCATTTTTAAGATATGAACAGTATGATACACATGCAAATACAGATGGCGCTTTATTAAGAAATGATGCCTATAACAGAAATGACATGACACTTGGTTTAAGTTACCACATAGCTCCTGGAGTTGTCTTTAAAGGAGATTATCAATTTAGAGATAATGCATTGGCTGGTTCAAGTGTAGATAACAGACTTAATTTCGGATTAGGTGTTTGGTTTTAAAATCAACAAAAAAACAAGCATGATAAGGATTTTTTTAAGTCCTTATCATGCTATTTAAAATTAATAGTTAATTTTAACTTATGAGATTTAAATATATTATATTATTACTTTTTGGCTTTTCGTTACTTTCTTTTGGGTTGCCAAAAAGCCTAGAAAAAAAAGTTAACAATGAAATTGCTGAAACATTCAATTTAGAAAATTTTGAGTTAACAAGTATTAAAATCCCTGATGATATAGAAAAAACTTTGCCTTCAAGATTTGGAGAAGACAATATTTTTAAAATTGAATCAAACAAGCAGTTTATTGCCTATGCCTATGTTTCTCAAGCTTCAAGTAAAACAGCACTTTTTGATTACTTGGTTTTATTAGATTCAGAATTAGTAGTTATAAAAACTAAAGTTTTAATTTATAGAGAGGAGTATGGTGGTGAAATTGGAAGTAAGCGTTGGTTAAAACAATTTATAGGAAAAACTCAAAACGATATTTTAAAATATAACGAAAATATTATAGCAATTTCTGGCGCTACTATTTCTGTAAGATCATTTACTGACGCCATAAATAATGTTTTAAAATCATTAAAAATTCTTCATTCTAAAAATATTTTATAGATGCAACTAAACGGATATATATTTTTATTACCTAAGGAAATAAAATTGTTAATTGGGGTTTTTATTATTGTTTTAAGTTTAGGTTTTTTTTCTGGATTGTTATTTGTTGAAAAAACCTCATCAGTCAATCCCAAAGGAATTGAAGAGCAATATATTGGCAATGAAAATGATGATGAAGCCGAAGTTATGAAGTTTAAAAAAAGTGATCAAGAAATGCTATCCATAGTACATTCACATATTTTATCTATGTCCATTATTTTCTTCCTGCTTGCACTTATTGTTTCTATAACAAAACTAAAAAAGCAATTTAAAACATTTTTAATGATAGAACCATTGGTGTCTGTTATCATAACTTTTGGTGGGCTATATTTTCTTTGGACAGGATTAATCTGGATGAAATATATAGTAATGGTTTCTGGAACTTTAATGACACTTTCTTTTATTCTTTCAGTTGTAATTATTTTGAATCAATTATTTCAAAAAAAAGCATAAACTTATAGATATCAATATTTTCCAATTGGCTTAATAATTATATTAACAACACTTTAATTTTAAAAGAGAGTTATTAGATAATATTGTATATTTGCACGCAATTATAACATAATTGCACCATGATTTCACATCAAAACAAAATAGTAGGAGAAGGATTAACCTACGATGACGTCCTTTTAGTACCAGCATTTTCAGAAGTACTTCCTCGCGAAGTTAATATTCAAACAAAATTTACTAGAAATATCACCATTAATGTTCCTATCATTTCGGCTGCTATGGATACAGTCACTGAAAGCAAAATGGCAATAGCTATGGCGCAAGAAGGGGGTATTGGTGTGTTGCACAAAAATATGACCATAGAGGCACAAGCTTTAAAAGTTAGAAAAGTAAAGCGAGCTGAAAGTGGAATGATTATAGATCCAGTTACTTTACCGTTAACTTCTACTGTCAATGACGCCAAAAAAAGCATGGCCGAGCACGGTATTGGTGGTATTCCAATTGTTGATGAAAATGGTACTTTAAAAGGCATTGTAACCAATCGTGATTTGCGTTTTGAGCATGATAACAAACGTCCTATTATTGAGGTAATGACCAGCAAAAATTTGGTCACAGCATCTGTTGGAACCTCATTAAAAGATGCAGAAAAAATTCTACAACAATTTAAAATTGAAAAACTCCTGATTGTTGACGAACATTATAAACTTTCTGGATTAATTACCTTTAGAGATATTACTAAACTAAAACTAAAACCAATGGCAAATAAAGATGCCTATGGTCGTTTGCGAGTTGCTGCTGCAATTGGGGTAACTGCAGATGCTTTTCAAAGAGCTGAAGCTTTAGTAAATGCAGGTGTAGATGCTGTTGTAATAGATACTGCCCATGGACACACAAAAGGCGTGGTTACAGTTTTAAAAGAAATTAAATCAAAATTTCCTAATCTGGATGTCATTGTTGGAAATATAGCAACTGGTGCCGCTGCTAAATATTTAGTTGAAGCTGGTGCAGATGCTGTTAAAGTAGGTATTGGTCCTGGGTCTATTTGTACAACTCGTGTTGTTGCAGGTGTTGGATTTCCTCAATTTTCAGCTGTATTAGAAGTAGCTGCAGCCATTAAAGGTAGTGGCGTTCCAGTCATTGCAGATGGAGGTATTCGTTACACAGGTGACATTCCTAAAGCGATTGCAGCTGGCGCAGATTGTGTTATGTTGGGCTCTCTTTTGGCTGGTACTAAAGAATCACCAGGTGAAACTATTATTTATGAAGGCAGAAAATTTAAGTCGTATCGTGGTATGGGTTCTGTAGAAGCCATGAAACATGGTAGCAAAGACCGTTATTTTCAAGATGTTGAAGATGATATTAAAAAATTAGTTCCTGAAGGAATTGTTGGTCGTGTACCATACAAAGGTGATTTATTTGAAAGTATTCATCAGTTTGTAGGTGGTTTACGTGCTGGTATGGGATATTGTGGTGCAAAAGATATTGAGACCTTAAAGGAAAAGGGACAATTTGTAAAAATTACAGCAAGTGGTATTAATGAAAGTCATCCACATGATGTAACGATTACTAATGAATCTCCTAATTATTCTAGGTAACTTTCAGTTTTTATTTTTTTTATTAAACTTTTTAAGATTTTTAATAGCCGTATTTATTTAAGTTTATATTTTTTTTATGTTTTATATGAAACTTAATCATTCAGTATAAACCTGACCACGGTGAGGCTTTAAAGCATCTCTTATTGGCTTCATATTATTTTCATTAACAACCAAAAAAGCAATAGCATGTATGTCATTTAAAGTTTCAACACCAGTTAAAGTGATTTCAAACTTTTCTAACGCAATATATTGTTTTAAGTGAATTTCATGATGTTCTGCTATTTTATGAGCATCAGGACCATGAAAATCCCAAATAAGTTTTAATTTTCTCACTTGATATTTTTTAAAAATTTATAAAGATTAAAGATACTAAAGTAATCTTTAAACCGTTTGTTAAAGCAACTTGTAATATAGCTTTATATTGCTATTTTTGTAATCCTATTTTAAATTTTTTTAAATGATATTAAAATATTTCCAAACGGTATTATTCATTTTATTAGTATCTATTGTAAAAGGTCAAACAGCTTCAGATGAGGTGCTTTTTACTATTGATAATGAACCTGTTTACTCTTCAGAATTTATTAGAGTGTACAATAAAAACCTAGATCTTGTTCAAGATGAATCTCAAAAAAATGTAGATGAATATCTAAATCTGTTCACTAATTATAAACTTAAGATAAAAGAAGCAAATTCATTAGAACTTCAAAAAAAGCAATCTTACATCAGTGAACTAGATAGTTATAAAAAGCAATTAGCTAAAAATTTTATGACAGACACTAAGGTTACTGAAGCTTTAGTTGAAGAAGCCTATGATAGAATTTCTTTTGAAGTTAAAGCAAATCATATATTGGTGCGTTTAGATGAAAACGCAAGTCCACAAGATACCTTGGTTGCTTATAATAATATTGTAAAGATTAGAGAACGTACTTTAAATGAAGGTTTTGAAAAGCTAATGAAAGAAGTGCATAATGGTCAAACACTTTTTGGTGAAGAATTAGGTTATTTTTCTGGTTTTAGAATGGTTTATGCATTTGAAAACGCAGCTTTTAACACCAATGTTGGAGAAATATCTCAACCTTTTAGAACACGTTTTGGCTATCATATTGTAAAAGTATATGATAAAAGAAAATCAAGAGGCGAAGTTACCATTGCTCACATCATGGTAAAAACAAAACCACAAGATTCTATTTCTGATTCTGCTGAAATAAGAATTAATGATATTTATAAAAAAATAAAACAAGGCGAAGATTTTGAATCACTTGCCAAACAATTTTCTGAAGATGGAAGCACATCAAACAAAGGAGGTATGTTAGCGCCTTTTTCTGCGGGTCAATTAAGTGCTCAAGTATTTGAAGATGCTGCTTTTGGTTTACAGCAAATTGGTGATGTTTCAAAACCAATAAAAACACAATATGGCTGGCATATTTTAAAATTATATGATAAAAAACCAGTACAACCTTTTCTAGATTTGAAGCCAGAATTAGAAATGAAAGTAAAACGTGATGAACGCTCTCGTTTAATAGATAATGCTTTAATTAATAAACTAAAAGAACATTATCATGTAAGTAGTGAACAACCGGCTTTAAATTATTTTTCGTCAATTTTAAATGCTGATTATTTTAAACACTCTTGGGTTTTACCAGCAGATTTTAAAGGTGAAAAACCTTTAGTTAGCATAGAAGATAAACAACTTACATATCAAGATTTTGGAGATTTTTTAATAAAAAATCAGCGTAGTGTGCAAGGAAAATTATCTTTTAATAAAATTGTTTCTGCACAATACGAAGCCTTTTTAGGAATTAATTTAACTCAATATCAAGAAGAACATTTAGAAGAAGAAAATAAAGATTATGCAAACATAGTCCAAGAATATAGAGATGGATTGCTATTATTTGATTTGATGGAAACAACCATTTGGAATGCTTCTAGAACAGATTCAGTAGCTATACAAAACTATTATGATGAGCATAAGAGCAGTTATATGTGGACAGAAAGAGTACATGCCGTTGTAGTATCTTCATCAAATGAAAGTGTATTAAAAAAGGTATCTAAATTACTGGAGAAAGGAACAGATCCAGAAGACATAAAAACCATGTTTAATATAAACAATCAAGTTAATGTTATCTTTACTTCAGGTCTTATGAATACTCAAGACCAAGCATTACCTTCAGAGTTTGAATTTAAAAAAGGACTTTCAAAAATTTATAAACACAACAATAGTTTTGTGGTTGTTCAAGTTAAAGATATATATCCAATAACACAAAAGTCACTTGATGAGGCAAAAGGCAATGTAATTGCTGATTATCAATTGTATAAAGAAAGTATTTGGATTCAAGAATTAAAAGATAAATACAAGGTTAGTTTAAATCAAGAGGCTTTAAATCATGTAAAGACTTTAATTAATAATCAATAGGTGCAAAACAAAATATACATACTCCTTTTTATTTCAACCTTAACTTCATGTACCTTTTTTTTTAAAGAAACAGACGATAAAGTTAAGGTCGCTAGAGTTAATGACACCTATTTGTATTATGATGATATTAAAGATTTAGTTTCAGAAGGTACCACTAAAGAAGATAGTATTTTATTAGTCCAAAATTTTATTAATAGATGGGCAACACAACAATTATTTGTTGATGGTGCTATGATAAATTTAAGCGAATCTCAACAAGAAACATTTAATAAATTGGTAAATCAATACAAAAATGATTTATACACCAAAGCTTATATAGAAGCCTTAGTAAAAAGAAGCATTGATACAACTGTTACTAATGAAGAAGCTAAAGAGTTTTATCAAGACAATCAAGAAATTTTTAAACTAAACGAAGATCTTATAAAATTTAGGTATATACATGTTGATGAAAACATGATAGATTTTAAAAAAATTCAAGAAAAATTTATGCGCTTTAATAAAAAGGATAAAAAATTGTTAGACTCTATATCTATTCAGTTTAAATCGTATTCATTAAATGACACCATTTGGATAAAAGTTAGTCAAGTAATTGATAAAATTTCAATTATAACTCCAGAAAATAAAAATGAACTGTTAAAAAAATCTAATTTTGTACAACTCAAAGATTCATTAGGAGTATATTTGATGCAGATTAATGATGTGTTGTTGCGAAGTGATACGGCTCCATTAGAGTATGTAAAACCAACTATAGACCAAATAGTCATTAACAAAAGAAAACTCGAACTTATTAAAGAATTAGAAAAAGATATCACCAAGGATGCCATTAAAAACAAACAATTTGAAGTTTACAATTAATTTGAAACACATACTAGCTTTATCTCTTACATTTATAACCATAAATTTTATATCTGCCCAAGAAATTATTCAAGAGGCGTCGGTTAATGATAGCATTAAAGCTATTGATGACATCAAAACTGTACAAACAGCAACTATAGATACAACCAAAACATTTGTTGCAAAAAAGGTTGATGGTGTAGCTGCGGTTGTAGGAGATTATATTCTTTTAGATTCTGATGTAGACAAATCATATTTACAATTACAAGCACAAGGTGTTAATACTTCCGATATTCCTCGTTGCCAGTTATTTGGAAAATTATTAGAAGATAAGCTATATGCTCATCACGCCATTCAAGATAGTTTACCAGTTTCTGATACCGAAATTCGTCAAAACATTGATTACCAAATCCAACAGTTTCTTCAGTCAACAAATGGCTCTATGGATAAACTTTTAGAAATCTATAAAAAAGATGACGAAAAAAGCCTAAGAGAAGAAATGTTTGAAATCAACAAAAGCAACGAATTAGCAAGAAAAAT
Source organism: Flavobacteriaceae bacterium (assembly GCA_021739635.1). GTDB lineage: Bacteria > Bacteroidota > Bacteroidia > Flavobacteriales > Flavobacteriaceae > Yeosuana. The sequence continues at coordinate 292,442 of JAIPBH010000002.1, forward strand.
GCAAGCTAAAATTGTTGAAGATGTAGAGGTTACTCCAGAAGAAGTAAGAGATTTTTTTAATAAAATACCTAAAGAAGATAGACCAACTTTTGGAACAGAACTTAAAGTAGCTCAAATAGTTGTTGAACCCAAAGTTGCACAAGAAGAAAAACAACGCATTATAGATCAATTAAAACAATTTAGAGCAGATGTTTTAGAAAACGGTGCTAGTTTCCGTTCAAAAGTAGTGCTATATGGCGAAGATCCAGGCTTAAAACAATCGGGTTATAAATACACTTTAAATAGAAAGAAACCTAGAATGGTTAAAGAATTCAGGCAAGCTGCTTTTTCGCTCCAAGAAGGAGAGATTTCTGAGCCTTTTGAAACAGAATTTGGTTTTCATATAGTGTATTGTGAAAAAATTAGAGGTCAAGAATATGATGTAAGCCATATTCTTTTAATTCCAAAAGTATCAACAGATGCTATTAAAGAAGCTAAAGAACGCATTGATAAAATTAGAAAACGTATTGTTGATGGCGATATTTCATTTGCCGATGCAGCTAAAGAATCAAGTGATGAAAAAGAAACCAGAAATGATGGTGGACAACTTATAAATCCTGAAACTCAAGATTATAATTTTGAATTAACCAGAATGGATCCTGAATTATATGCTCAAATTCAAAACTTAAAAGATGGAGAAGTGAGTTTAGTTCAAACTGAAAAAGATAGAACAGATAAAATTAAATTTAAAATTCTTACTGTTACTGATAGAGTAGATGAGCATGAAGCTGATTATGCACGAGATTATTTAAAGATTAAGAATCAGGCTCTTAATGAAAAAAAGTTAAAGGCTATTGAAACTTGGCAAAACGAAAAAATAAAAGATACTTATATAAAAATAAGTGGTTCTAATAGAGATTGTGATTTTGCTAGCAATTGGTTAAAAAAATAAAAATATGTCAGATGTAGCTGCCGTAGAACAATTTGTAAAACAATATAAAGATTTAAAATCTGAAATAGCCAAAGTAATTGTTGGACAAGATGAGGTTGTAAATCAAATCTTAATTTCAATTTTTTCTGGCGGTCATGCCTTACTTATTGGTGTTCCTGGCTTAGCAAAAACATTAATGGTTAATACCATTGCTCAAGCCTTAGGGTTAGATTTTAAACGTATTCAATTCACACCAGATTTAATGCCTAGTGATATTTTAGGAAGCGAAATATTAGATGAAAACAGGCATTTCCATTTTGTTAAAGGCCCAATTTTTGCAAATATCATACTAGCTGATGAAATTAACAGAACACCACCAAAAACTCAAGCAGCTTTACTAGAAGCCATGCAAGAGCGTTCAGTTACTGTTGCAGGACATCATTATGACTTAAGTTTACCATATTTTGTATTGGCTACTCAAAATCCAATCGAACAAGAAGGAACTTACCCATTACCAGAAGCTCAATTAGATAGGTTTATGTTTGCTGTTAACTTAGACTATCCTTCTTTTGAGGAAGAAGTGCAAGTAGTTAAATCAACAACGAATGACAATAAAGAAAAAGTAAATCCACTTTTTACAGCACAACAAATTGTAGATATTCAGCATCTTATTCGCCGAATTCCAGTAACCGACAATGTTATTGAATATGCTGTAACTATGGTTGGCAAAACGCGTCCAAATGGTAAATCAGCAAGCGATTTGGTTAAAAATTATTTAGATTGGGGAGCAGGACCAAGAGCTTCACAAAATTTAATCTTGGCAGCCAAAACACATGCGGTCATTCATGGTAAATTTTCACCTGATATAGAAAATGTTCAAGCGGTTGCAAGTAGTATTTTAAGACATAGAATCATAAAAAATTATAAAGCAGAAGCTGAAGGAATTACAGATGATTTTATTATTAAAAGCTTGTTTTAAACATAAAACCACTGTAAAACTCTATGTATATTGATTATAAACATAGAATTTTTGGTTTAGATGTAATACGAGCTATAGCAATTCTTTTAGTTTTAATTTCACATTCTACATTTTTACTTTTTCCAACACAAAATAATTTAGTACTAACTCTTATTCGATTTTTTGGCACTATTGGAGTAGATTTATTTTTTGTTTTAAGTGGTTTTTTAATAGGAAGAATAATACTAAAACAACTTCAAAAAGAGAAAATATCTTTCAATGAATTATTGTATTTTTGGATAAGACGCTGGTTTAGAACTTTACCAAATTATTTCTTTGTACTAATATTAAATATCATTTTGTTTTTCATTTTATATGGAGAAGTAATACAAGGTATAGGATATTATTTTGTTTTTCTTCAAAATTTTGCAAGTGAACAACCAGATTTTTTTACTGAATCATGGAGTTTGTCAATTGAAGAATATGCATACGTCATTGGTCCTTTATTATTGTATGTTTTTCTTTTTCTGTTTAAAAAGGTTTCTAAAAAAAAATTATTTCTTATTGTAACATTACTTGTTATATTATTAATAACTTTTTTAAGATATAAATTTCATCTGCATCAAATAATATTAACAGACCATGAATGGAGTCAACAGTTAAGAAAAGTTGTTATCTATAGAATGGATAGCATTTATTATGGCTTTATTGGGGCCTATATTTCTATGAATTATAATTCATTTTGGTTAAAATTTAAAAATTGGAGTTTAATTTCTAGTATCCTTTTATTTTTTGGAATGCACTTATTTATTTTTTGGTTTAAGTTGCTTCCTAATAATACTGGTTTATTTTATAATGTGTTTTATTTACCTTTAATATCAATAAGTTTGCTTATGGTTTTTCCTGTTTTTTCAAGTTGGGTAAGTGGACATTTGTTAAAAAAAACTATGACATCAATAAGTATTTTGTCTTATGCAATCTATTTAATTAATTACTCAATTGTTTTATTAACAATTCAATATTTTTTTAATTTAGACGATGCTTCTAACATCTTTAAATTTTTAGTTTTAATATTATTTTGGTTTTTAACATTCAGTTTGTCTTACCTTCTTTATTTGTTTTTTGAAAAGCCAACTACAGATTTTAGAAATTTGCCAATTATTAAACAGAAATTTACTAATTAAATTGATGATTATACAATTTTTAATATCCATAATTGTTAAAATATCAATGATATAATTATTTTATATAACTATAATAAATTACCATAAATCATTACTGTATTACTGGTTTTATTTTTTAAACTTTATATAAATTTCGTAATTTGCATTACTTTTTATTAATACAAATTAAAACAAAACAAACTCATGGCATTTGACATTGATATGATTAAAGGTGTTTACACCAAAATGGTTGAACGCGTTGATAAAGCACGTAATATTGTAGGTAGACCATTAACACTTTCTGAAAAGATTTTATATTCTCATCTTTGGGATGGAAACCCTACTAAAGCATTTGAAAGAGGAAAAGATTATGTGGATTTTGCACCAGACCGTATTGCGTGTCAAGATGCAACGGCTCAAATGGCTTTGTTACAATTTATGCAAGCAGGAAAATCTAAAGTTGCAGTACCTACAACAGTTCATTGTGACCACTTAATTCAGGCTAAAGAAGGAGCTGCTATTGATTTAAAACATGCTAATTCTGTAAGTAGTGAAGTATTTAACTTTTTAGAGTCTGTTTCAAATAAATATGGTATTGGTTTCTGGAAACCAGGAGCTGGTATTATTCATCAAGTAGTTTTAGAAAATTATGCGTTTCCTGGAGGAATGATGATTGGGACTGATTCGCACACAGTAAATGCAGGAGGTTTAGGAATGATTGCTATTGGTGTTGGTGGAGCTGATGCTGTTGATGTAATGGCTGGTATGGCTTGGGAATTAAAGTTTCCTAAATTGATAGGTGTTAAGTTAACAGGTAAATTATCTGGTTGGACAGCTCCAAAGGATGTTATTTTAAAAGTAGCAGAGATTCTTACAGTAAAAGGAGGAACTGGAGCAGTTGTTGAATACTTTGGACCAGGTGCTATAGCTATGTCTTGTACCGGTAAAGGAACCATTTGTAATATGGGTGCTGAAATAGGAGCAACCACATCTACTTTTGGGTATGATGAGTCCATGGAGCGTTATTTACGTTCTACAAACAGAGCCGATGTTGCTGATGCGGCAAACGCTGTTAAAGGATATCTTACTGCTGATGCTGAAGTTTATGCAAGTCCAGAAAAATATTTCGACCAAGTTATTGAAATCAATTTATCAGAATTAGGCCCCTTATTAAACGGACCTTTCACACCAGATTTATCAACAACAGTTGGTAAAGAAATGTCTGAAAAAGCAAAAGCTAATGATTGGCCAATGGCAGTTGAATGGGGATTAATTGGTTCTTGTACCAACTCTTCTTACGAAGATTTATCTCGTGCTTCATCCATTGCACAACAAGCTTTAGATAAAGGAGTTAAAATGAAAGCAGAATTAGGTATTAATCCAGGTTCTGAGCAAGTTAGGTACACTGCAGAAAGAGATGGCATTCTTCAAATTTTCGAAAAATTAGATGCTAAAATATTTACCAATGCATGTGGACCATGTATTGGTCAATGGGCACGTTATAGCGATCCTAAAAATGCACCAAAAAACAGTATAGTACATTCTTTTAACAGAAACTTTGCTAAGAGAGCAGATGGTAATCCAAATACGCATGCTTTTGTGGCTTCACCAGAAATTACGGCAGCCATTGCAATTGCAGGTCGATTAGATTTTAATCCAATGACTGATAAGTTAATTAACGAAAAAGGAGAAGAAGTGATGTTTGATGAACCAACTGGATGGGAATTACCTCCAAAAGGTTTTGATGTAAAAGACAATGGATATTTGGCTCCTGAAGCAGATGGTAGTCATGTTCAAGTTAAAGTTGCAGAAGATTCTGAGCGTTTACAACTATTAGAGCCTTTTCAACCTATTGGAAATTCTATAAATGGCGCTAAATTATTAATTAAAGCTTTTGGAAAATGTACCACAGATCATATTAGTATGGCTGGACCTTGGTTACGTTTCCGTGGACATTTAGATAATATTTCTAACAACTGTTTAATTGGTGCTGTAAATGCATACAATCAACAAACAAATTTTGTAAAAAACCAATTAACAGGTGAATATGGTGGTGTACCAGATGTACAACGTCAATATAAAGCTAAAGGTATTAAAACTATTGTTGTGGGTGATCATAACTATGGTGAAGGTTCTTCAAGAGAGCATGCAGCCATGGAACCAAGATTTTTAGGTGTTGCTGCAGTTATTGTAAAATCGTTTGCTCGTATTCATGAAACAAACCTTAAAAAACAAGGTATGTTAGGTTTAACATTTGCTAATGAAGCTGATTACGATTTAATTCAAGAAGATGATACTTTCAACTTTATTGATTTAAATGCATTTGCTCCAGGTAAACAATTAACACTTGAAGCAGTTCATACAGATGGAAGTAAAAATCTTATAAAATTAAATCACACTTATAATCAATCACAAATTGATTGGTATAATGCAGGTTCTGCTTTAAACTTAATTAAAAGACAAAATGCATCTTAATTAAAGATGATTATGAATATAAAAATCCAGCTTATTGCTGGATTTTTTGTTTTCAAGGCTTTTAAATAAAATCATATATAATTGTACTTTTACAAAAACACTTTTTAAAATGAATACTCGCGAAAATCAACTGAAAGCTTTTGATAGATTATTAACCATCATGGACGAATTACGTGAAGGTTGTCCTTGGGATAAAAAACAAACTATGGAAAGTTTACGTCATTTAACTATTGAAGAAACCTATGAGTTGGGTGACGCTATTTTAGACAATGATTTAGAAGAAGTAAAAAAAGAATTAGGTGATGTTTTACTGCATATTGTGTTTTATTCTAGAATTGGAAGTGAAACTAATGATTTTGACATTGCTGATGTTTGTAATAGTATTTGTGAAAAGTTAATAAGCAGACATCCACATATTTATGGAGATGTAAAAGTTGAAAACGAAGACGATGTAAAACGAAATTGGGAGAACCTGAAACTGAAAGAAGGAAAGAAAAGTGTTTTAGAAGGAGTTCCAAACAGTTTACCAGCATTAGTAAAGGCGAACAGAATTCAAGAAAAAGTAGCAGGCGTGGGTTTTGATTGGGAAGAACCAAATCAGGTTTGGGAAAAAGTAGAAGAGGAACTTCAGGAGTTCAAGATTGAAGTCGATAAAGGTAATCAAGATGCTATAGAGAGTGAATTTGGTGATGTACTTTTCTCAATGGTAAATTATGCTAGATTTTTAAATATTAATCCCGAAAATGCTTTAGAGCGTACCAATAAAAAATTTTCAAAACGCTTTCAATACCTTGAAGAAAAGGCAAAATCTATAAACAAGTCGTTAAAGGATATGACACTTTCTGAAATGGATGTGTTTTGGGAGGAAGGAAAAAAAATCTAATTGAAAATGATAATTAAATTGCATAAAATAGGATCTCTTTTTTTGTTTTTAAGCTTGTATTCACAATTTAGCTTAGCTCAACCAAAATTGACTGCAGAAGGAGATCAGTCTTATTGTCCGTTGAGTGAAATTAATGTTGTAACCGATTTTGATATTTTAAATTCAGGTGGTGAAAATATTCAATCAGTATATATACAAATATCAACGGGATATGATTTTGGATATGATTTGTTGACTCTAGCTGGAAATCACCCAAGCATTATAACTTCTTGGAGCGCTACTGAAGGAAAGCTAACCTTAACAGCATCATCTACAGCAACAGCTCTAAACGATTTAATTACAGCAGTAAAAAATGTTGTTTTTAAAAGTACAAGCAATAATCCAACTAATAAATTTTTCTCATTTACCATAGGAGATGCTAATTATTTACCAAAAACGCGTCATTATTATCAATATGTGCCTGATTTAGGGATTACATGGTCTGATGCTAAAGTAGCTGCAGAATCAAAAAATTATTATGGTTTACAAGGATATTTAGCAACTATTTTATATCCTGAGGAGGCGCAATTAGCAGGAGAGCAAGCTGCTGGAGCTGGTTGGATTGGTGGTAGTGATGCACAAACTGAAGGCGTTTGGAAATGGGTTACTGGACCAGAAGGACTAGCAAATAATGGAGCAGGAACTATTTTTTGGAATGGAGTCAGCAATGGTTCTACACCAAATTATGCTAATTGGAATTCTGGCGAACCCAATAATTTAGGTAATGAAGATTATGCTCATGTAACCTACAATGTAGGAATTAAAGGTTCTTGGAATGATTTGTCTAATACAGGTGATTTAAATCCAGGCAATTATCAACCAAAAGGGTATATTGTTGAATATGGTGGAATGCCAGGAGAGACAGCTTTAAATATTTCAGCTAGTACTCAAATTAGTGTTACTAAAATTTCATCTACTATACCTAATTCAAGTTGTGGAGCAGGAAGTGTTGTTTTGGAAGCTTTTGCTTCAACACCAACAGCCACTATTTTATGGTATGAAAATGTAACAGGAGAAATTTTTATAGGAAGTGGTAATCAGTTGACCACACCTGTTATAAATATTTCAACAACTTATTATGCTTTAGCCTCTGAAAATGGTTGTTTGACTGGGGTTAGAACTCCAGTTTTAGCAACTATAAATACTATTCCAATTATATCTTCTGCAACTGATAAAATTGTATGTGAATCAGGTTCTGGAACTCTAACAGCTACAGCGTCTGCTGGGGTTGTTAATTGGTATAATAGTCCATCAGGAGGAAGTTTGGTCGGTACAGGTAATTCGTATACTACTCCAATTTTAAATACTACTACGGTTTATTATGTAGATGCTACTTCCAATGGTTGTACAACACCAACAAGAGTTCCTGTTACTTTAACTGTTCAAAAAACACCACTACCAACAGCTAATGTAACGCAAACTTTTTGCGATATTCAAAATGCTAAAATTTCTGATTTATCAGTATCTGGTTTAAATATTTTGTGGTATATAAATAGTTCTGGTGGCTCTCCTTTAAATACTTCAGAGCTATTATCAAACAATATTTATTATGCTACACAAACAATTAACACATGTGAAAGTCCAACTCGATTACCTGTTTCAGTTATAATTTACGAAACTGTTGTTCCAATTACTTCTTCTAATATTCCTAATTTAGAGGTTTGTGATTCTATGTTAGATGGAGACGATACAAATGGTTTTGAAATTTTTGATTTAACCCTAAACGAGTCTGTTTTACTTAATGGAAAATCAGCATCAGATTATACGTTTTCTTATTTTACAGATGCTTCTTATAGTATTCCAATACCAAATCCTTCAACTTTTGTTAATACACTACAGTCTGGTCAAACTATTTATGTTAAAATTGAAAATAATTTAAATACAACGTGTTTTACAGAAGCTTCTTTTAATATTGTTATAAATAAATTACCAATCATTCAATCCAATATTATTTTTAAAAATTGTGATGAAGATGGTTCTCCTGATGGGTTTACCAATTATAATTTAAATGAAGCCAATGATGTTATTTCTTATAATAACGCTGTAAACTTAACTTTTTCATATTATGCTACATGGAATGATGCCGTTACAGGTTTGAATCCTTTAAATGCATCGTTTTACAACAACATCAATGGAAATACAGTTTATGCTCGTGTAGAAAATGTACATGGTTGTTATAGAATTAGCATTGTAAATTTACAGGTCTCTACAACGTCTTTTCCTCTAGGATACATTCAAGAATTAGAAAATTGTGATGATGATACAGTTATTGACGGATTTCGTGAATTTAATTTAAGTAATGCTTCTATATCACTTCTATCAAATTTTCCGTTGGGACAAAATTTAAGTGTTCATTATTTTAGAAATTTGAATGATGCGCAATTAGAACAAAATGAAATTTTAAATCAGACTTCTTATGTAAACGAAACTGCTTTTTCTCAAGTATTGTATGTAAGAGTTGAAAGTGATGATAATGGTGAATGTTTCGGGCTTGGACCTCATGTATTATTAACAGTACATCCACGACCTGAGTTTGAAGTAGATAATTCTGCCATTTACTGTTTAGATAATAACCCAATAACTTTAACTACATTTAATCCTAAAGGAAATTATACGTATGAATGGATTGATGGTAATGGGCAAATTGTAAGTAATTCATCTTTTGCTACTGTAGTTTCTGGTGGAAGTTACACAGTAATGGCTACTTCAAGTTTTGGCTGCGAGTCTTTTCCTTTATCTTTTACTGTTGTAGAATCTGCCATTGCAAGTATAAGTTTAGATGATGTTAGCATTGTTGAGTTATCAGACAACAATAGTATTACTATTAATAATGACAATAATAACTTGGGAATTGGAGATTATGAATTTGCATTAGACAATTTTAATGGACCCTATCAAGATCAACTCTATTTTGATAGAGTAGGAGCTGGTGCTCATACTATTTATGTTAAAGATAAAAACCTTTGTGGTATAGTACAATTAGATGTTTTTATACTTGGTTTTCCTAAATTTTTTACGCCTAATAATGATGGAAGGAATGATACTTGGCATGTTAAAGGTTTAGGAAATGATTTTTCAAACGCCTCTATTGTTAGTGTATTTGATCGTTATGGCAAGTTAATTAAACAGTTAAATGCTAAAAACGGATATTGGGATGGCACTTTTAATGGGCAAGAATTAGCAAATTCAGATTATTGGTTTGTTGCAGAACTTATCGAAGCAACAGGAAATGTTAGAACATTTCGTGGTCATTTTACTTTGAAAAGATAACTAAACAAGCTCACCTAAAATTTTTGCAACACCATCATTTTTGTTGGTGTCTGTAACTCTTTTAGCTATTTTTAAAACCTCTGTATTGGCATTTTCAACAGCAACACCTAAGCCTACTGCTTTAAGCATTTCAATATCATTATAATTGTCGCCAAAGGCAATAACGTCGTTCATGGCAATATTTGGGTAGCTATGATTTATTAGAGTTTCAATAGCTGTTTTTTTAGAAATAGCACGATGTGAAATTTCAATGTAAGTTGATTTAGATCGATACAACATAATCTCATTACAATGTTCTGCTTCTAAACTTTTATATAATACATCAATTTCTTGTTCATCACCCATGCACATAATTTTATGTGCGCCTTTGTTGTCTTTTTTCCAGTTTTGTAAAACTTCTAAATTAGATTTGACTTCGGGTAAAACTTTTGTGTTATTAATTTCTCTATTTGCCCAAAAATCTAATGAAGGAACAAACCATTCATCGGCATGATATAAACTAATGTGAATGGATGTATTGATGCTTTTATTTATAATAGATTCAAGAACATCATTATGTATTTCTGTTGAATGAATGATACCATTTTGTGTTAAAATTAATCCACCATTATAAGCTATAATTGGTGCATTAGTATTACCCAATGTTTGTTGTAAATGCCTCATGGCTTTTGGCATTCTTGATGAAATTAAAATAAATGGGATGTGTGATAAACGTTTAATTTCTCTAATTGTGGCTGTTGATAATTCTCGGTCTTTATTAAGCAAAGTACCATCTATATCACTACAAATTAATTTATAGTTCATAAAAAATTGGAATACTGATATACGTTGTAAAATTAAAATCTTGCCTGTACTTAAAATTTCAACAAGCAAGATTTTTATTATTGGCTAGTAAAGCTCTTTGATTTTGCTAAGCTTGGTTTTCCAAAGCTTTAAGGATTCTTTATGAGCTTTAATATTATTATGTACATCTTTAACTAAAGGATTATCATCATTTACATTAGTAAAGAACTGTAAATTATTTTCTAATTGATTGATTTGACTTTTAAGTTCATCTATTTTTTTTCGAATAAATGTTCGTTCATTATCAAGGTTTTGGTTATCGTCTTCATTGCTTAGAACTTCTAACTTATTTTCAAATTTAATGAGTTCAATATCGTTCTTACCCATTTTTAATTTAGAAAATAATTCATCTAAAGATTTATTAAATTTTCCTTCTATAAAACGTTTATCATTTGGAACTCTACCAAAATTTTTCCAATCTGTGATAAGATTTTTTATAACGGTTAAGTCTTTTTCTTTATCACCAATTAATTTCAAAGTTTTCAAAGAATCTAAAAGTGTATTCTTTTGGTTATAAGCATCCATTTCAACTTTGTTGGCTGCATTTCTTGTAGCGTGAATTTTGTCAAAAAATTGATTACAAGCAGTTTTAAATTGTTTCCAAATTTTATCACTGTCTTTTCTAGGAACGTGACCAATCTTTTTCCAATCATTTTGAATTTTCTTCATCAATGCTGTAGTTGTTGCAATGTCTTCATTGTCTTTATTGTCTTCAGCAATTTTGATAAGCTCTAATTTTTTTTGAAGGTTTGTGTATTGTTCCTTTTTTAAACCTTTATAAAATGAGTTTTTCTTCTTGTTAAAATTTCTAACTGCTTCTTTAAATTTTGTCCAAGTTTCTTCATTTACTTTTGATGGAACTTTGCCTGCATTAAAAAAGGCATCACGCAGATTTTCAATATCCTTAATATGCTTTTGCCAAATACTGTGTGAGCTTACATTTTCAGCATTTATAACATTTATAGAAGCAATTATTTCAAGTTTTTTTTCAAGGTTTTTTTCGTAAACTTTATCAATTTCTTGGTAGTACTTTTGGCGTTTATCGTTTATTATTCTTGTTGAATTTTTAAACCTATTCCAGATATCTTCTCTGTGTTCTCTATCTACTGGTCCTAGTTCTTCCTTCCACATTTTGTGAAGTTCTTGTAATTCTCTAAAAGCGTGTAGTACATCATCATCTTTAGCTAATTCTTCAGCTCTTTCAATAATTTTTAATTTTTTATCTAAATTGTGTTTAAAATCTAAATCTCTTAAATCTCTATTCAAGTGAAGAAAATCATAAAACATTTCAACATGGTGGTGATAGCTATTCCATGCATTATTGTATTTGTCTCTTGGAATAGGACCTGTATTTCTCCAGCGTTCTTGTAATTCTTTAAAATGCTTGTAGGTGGTATTTATGTTTTCTTCAACATTAATTAAGCCTTTTAACTCTTCAATAATTTCAAGTTTGTCTGCTAAATTTTGTTTTAAATTTTGCTCAAAACTTTTATAGTGTTCATGAAGCTTTGTTTTGTAATTTTTATAGGTTTCTTTAAATTGTTTTTGAATTGGACTTGAATAATAAAAATCGATTTCATTGCCTCCGTCTGATAAAAATTCTTCTTTTTTCTCATCAAGTAATGCCTGAAATTTTGTTTTAAATTCAGCATTTATTTGTTCAACATGATTTTTTATAGCTTGAACTTTTTCGTTTTTTACCAATCTTTCTAATTCTATGGTAAGTGCATCAAGCGACATGCTGTCATAATCTTTTACTTCTATAGTATGTCTGTCTTTATGTCCATCATCTTCAGCGTCTTCAGCATTAGAATCATCAATTTCATTTAAAACTTCATCATTTTCTTCTTCAGAAATTACTTTTGCTTCTTTTGTTTGAATTTTTGTTTCTTTAATAGGTTCAGCTAATTCTTCAGTAATAATATTTTCAATAGGCAATTCGGAATTCTCTAATGAGACATCACTAGAAATTTCTTTTTTAATTTTATTACTTTTTGAAGTTTTAATTTCGTTTTTTCCTTCTGCTTCTTGCAGGTTATCTAGCTCAGACATTTTATAAATGTTTAGGTTCAGTAATTTACTTTATTGCTTAAATATAGTAACAACTAAAGTAATTACAAAAAGGTAAGGGGTTTTTAATGCTTTAAAGTTGGTTTTTAACTTAAATTCCAGATAGACCATGCTTTTTCTGCTTGCAATTTTAACATTTCTAAGCCATTTATAGTAATGGCTCCTTTTTGTTTACCAAGCCTTAAAAAAGTAGTTTCTTCAGGATTATAGATTAAATCATAGAGAATATGGTCACTAGTTATTCCTTTATATGGAATATTTGGTAACGCATTTAAATTTGGAAATGTGCCAACTGGTGAACAGTTTATTATGATTTGGTGTTGTTTTATAATTTCTTCTGTTAAGGAATCATAAGTATAATCCATACTATTTTTTGCCGTTCTTGATACAAATTGATGTTTAATATGTAATTGTTTTAAGCTAAATGCTACGGCTTTACTTGCACCACCAGTACCTAATATTAGTGCATTTTTGTGGTGAGGCTTTAAAAAAGGTTGCAATGATTTTATAAAACCATAATAGTCTGTATTGTAACCTATTAGTTTATTGTTTTTATCAATTTTAATAGTGTTTACTGCACCAATTTTTTTAGCATTATCATCGAGTTTATCAAGAAAAGGTAGTATTTCTTCTTTATAAGGAATGGTTACATTAAACCCTTTTAAATTAGAGGTATTATTAATTAATTCGGGTAATAAGTTAATAGTTTCAATATCAAAATTTTCGTAGGATACATCGTCTATGTTTTCATCTTCAAATTTCTTTTTAAAATATGCTCTTGAAAATGAATATGAAATGTTTCTTCCTAACAAGCCTAATTTACGCATGCTGTTTTCTTGTTTTTTGACCATAAATTTCTAGTGCCAAAACTATAGCAATTCCAATAAAAATGAAAGCTATAGCATAATATGTTTCATTGGTTAATTCTGGTATATATCTTTTATAGTTTTCAACAACTTTTTCTCCTCTTGAATCAAAAAGAAAATCACCCGTTTCATTAAGTTTATAAATTGTTTTTTTCCATGGCCAAACAACGCCTAATGAGCCAATAATAAACCCGATTATAGCAGAAATGGTGATGCTTTTATAATGCTTTAAAATATAACTTAATAGGTTTGAAAATGTGATTAAACCTGTTAATGAGCCTAAGGTAAATATAACAAGTACTTTAAGCATTCTTATACGCTCAAAATTTGATGCAAAACTAAAATCACCTTTTATAATATCAAAAAAAGTATCGTACAATGCATTTACAGATTCTACTAAAAGCAGCACATAATTTCCTAAAATCATTAAAATAAATGAACCAGAAAAACCAGGAAGCGCCATTCCTGATACGCTAATAATACCACAAAAAAACACAAACCATAAGTTGTCATTTTCTTTTGCAGGATTTAAAAAACTAACTCCAACACCTAAAATAATTCCAATAAAAAGTGTTAAATATGTTTTGTAATTCCAATCGTTAAAATCTTTATTGATGTAGTAAATAGAGCCTATAATCATCCCAAAAAATACACTCCAAACATATAATTCATAGTATTTTATAAGATAGTCTAAAACTTTAGATATGCTAAAATAGCTAACAATCATTCCAAAGAAAAGTAGGCTTAAAAACCTACCATTAATATAATTGTAAAAGCTTTTAAAACGACCATTGATAAGTAATTTAAAAGCTTTGGCATTTATTTTTCTAAGCGAATAAATAAATTCTTCATAAAAACCGGCCACAAATGCAACAACGCCTCCAGAAACACCAGGAACTTTGTTTGCTGCTCCCATTCCTAATCCTTTTAAGATTAAAAATAATTTATCTCGAAATGTTCTTGTGCTTTCCATTAGTCTTTTTTTGAACCTACTTTTTCAAGAATAAAAATAGTTAAAAAACCAACGATTATTAATAGAATGGCAAATACAATATGATTATCTCCATTAAACGAAAAAGGGGAGATGCTTTTTTCTAAAAGAGGAGATTTTACTCCTTTTGAATTAACATGCCAAGTCAATGGTTCTTTCCATGGCCAAACTTTATTTAATGAACCAAAAATAAATCCAGTAAGAATAGCTAAAGTTAAATTATGATAATGTTTAAAAAGCCATTTTAATAAATGACTAAAACTTAAAAGGCCAATAAGAGCGCCAGTTGCAAAAACTATTATTTTTTTAAAATCAAAATCATGAAGCGCATCACTTAATGTTTTGTAGGCTCCTAAAATAACTAGAATAAATGAGCCAGAAATACCAGGTAATATCATAGCGCAAATAGCTAAAGCTCCTGCAAAAAATAAAAAAAGAGGGCTTTCATTGGTTGCTAATGAAGGCAATGTGCTTATGTAATAGGCAGAAAATGTTCCAAAAATCAACCCTATAATTACAGTAAGGTTCCATTTATTTATTTGTTTTCCAACAAAATATATACTGGCAATTATAAGTCCAAAAAAGAACGACCAGATGAGTATAGGTTCATTTTCTATTAAATAGTTAGCTAATCTCATAAAAGAGACGTAACTCACAATAATACCTGATAATAATGCTAGAAGAAAGTTACCATTAAGCTGTGTCCAAAATGCTTTTAAACCTTTTTGGAATAATGTTTTGAAAAGAGATGCGTTTACATTGCTTATTGTGGATATTAACTCTTCATAAATACCAGATATAAAAGCAATAGTTCCACCAGAAACACCAGGAACAGCATCGGCAGCGCCCATAGCTATACCCTTTAAGGAAATCTGTAAATAATCAGTAAAACGTCTTTGCATATTGTAGATTTTAATAAAAACCTAAAGGTATACAAATTTTTTAAAGCTAATTATTAAGATTTTGGATTTAGAATGTTTTTTACTTGTACTTTATTGATAACTTCTGGAAAAAGTTCGTCAATTATAAATGAATAATCAGGATTTAAATCTAAACCGTTTTTTAAATGAAAAGCGCCTTTTTCGGTTTCGTTAAGTAAAAAAAATGAACCAGCTAAACGGTATTCAAGTTCGGCATTTTCAGGATAAAATTCTATAGCTTGCTCAAAATTGTAAATTGCAGCTTCTGGCTCACCTAATTTAATTAGTAAATCACCACGCGAGAGCCAAGTAGAAAGTTCATAATTTCCTAATTCTAAAGTCTTTTTAAAACCGCGTTCAGCTTCTTCGTATAATTTTAATCTTAAATTTATTTGAGAATATAACTTCCAGTAAATAACATTTTCGCTATCTATATTAATAGCTTTGTTTATGTAATATAACGCTTTTTGGTAGTTTCTTTTTCTGTTATAAAATCTAGTGATGGCAATCCATCCTTTGTCTAATAAAGGATCTTCATGCACCGTTTTATAATAGTATTGCACTGCTAAATCATCCTTTTTTAATTTTTCATAACAATTACCTATTCTTAATAACGCAAACGAAGTTGGATCATCTAATTTTAGTGTGAAACTATAAAATTCAATGGCTTCTTCAAAACGTTTTAATTTTTCAAGAACTTTACCTTTTTCAAGGTAGGCACCAACAAAAGTATCGTCTGAAATGATAGCAAAATCATAAGCAGCCAATGCTTTTTTATAGTCTTTTAAGGTATAATATTGCTTTCCTAATTGATGCCATGCTACTTCACAATATGGATTTTTATCTAAAAATGAATTTAAATATTCAATAGCTTCATTGTTTTGGTCAAGAAAATCAAAACAGTAAATTATATTATATAAAGCTGAATAGTCTTCAATATCTTCTTCAAGACACTTAATAAAATAAGTTTTGGCATCTTCAAATTGATCTAAGAATAAATATTCCATTCCAATTAAAGAATAAAGATCTACAACATCATCTGTTAATTCTAAAGCTTTTTTTAAAACCTCAATAGCTTGAAGATGTTCATCTTTTTTAGATAAAATATTGGCTTTTTGAATGTAAATTTCTTCATTTAGTGGTTCTAAACGATACAATTCATTCAATAAGGCATCTGCTTGAACAAGTTTGTTTTCAAACACGTAAATTTCAACTTTAAACAGTTTTAAATTGATTGAAGTTGGATGTTGTTCTAAACCTAATTTAATGGCTTTTTTAGCTAAAGACATTTTACCTTGGTTAAGGTAATGATGGATAATATTCTCAAACTCCTCTGAATCAAAAAACAAAACATTGTTTGTTTTTAGCATGGATTCAAATTTTAAAAGCGGTAAACTATCGTTGTCGTTAGAGCTATACTCCATAAGTATGTTTGTATGATTCTACATCAATAAATTTAAGGTTCTAATTGTTTTTTTTAAGAAGATACTTCAAATGTTTTTAACAAAGTAATGAACATGTAAACTATTTGTGTAGAATAGAGTGTTTATTTTATTGATTTTTAATAAGTTGAATTTTAATTTTTTTTATGAATTGAATTCAAAATATTAATAATAATGGAGCATCCTTTGATGATTTCCTCATTAGAAATGGTTAATGGAGGAGTAATTCTTACAGCTTTAACTTCAAATAATAGCCAAAAAAGAATTAATCCTTGCTCATGACACGATAGAATGAGTTTATTTGTTATGTCTTGCGAAGGCATTATAAGGGCAAGCATTAAGCCTTTTCCCCTAATTTCAGTTATTAACGGATGCACTAAAAGTTGTCTAAAAAGTTTTTCTTTCTCTAATGTTTGAGGCATTAAATCACTTTCAATAATTTCGGTTAAAGTTGCTAGCGCAGAAGCTGCAATAACTGGATGCCCACCAAAAGTAGTGATGTGCCCTAGTTTAGGTTTGTCTTGTAGCAAATTCATCAATTTTGTTGATGATGTAAATGCGCCAATGGGCATGCCACCACCAAGTCCTTTTCCGGTTACTAAAATATCAGGTATACAATTATAATGTTCAAATCCAAAAAGTTTTCCAGTTCTTCCAACGCCAGGTTGTATTTCATCTAAAATAAGTAACGCCCCAACAGCATCACATTTAGCTCTTACTTTTGTTAAATAATTATTTTTAGGTTCAATAAAGCCAGCACCACCTTGAATAGTTTCTAAAATGACACAAGCCGTTTTATTTGTAATAAATTCTAAGTCTGTTTCACTATTAAAAGTTATAAATCTTACATCTGGTAATAACGGTCTATATGCTTGTTTGCGTTCTTCAAAACCCATAACACTCATAGAACCCATAGTACAGCCATGATAGGCATGGTTTGCAGCTATAATTTCGCTTCGTCCTGTAGCGCGTTTTGCAAGTTTTAAAGCACCTTCAATAGCTTCGGTTCCTGAGTTAGTTAAATAGGTTGTTTCTAAGGGATATGGTAAGTTTTTGGCCAATAATTTGGTGAGTTCTACTGCTGGTTTTTGAATGT
Organism: Flavobacteriaceae bacterium; assembly: GCA_021739635.1. Lineage (GTDB taxonomy): Bacteria > Bacteroidota > Bacteroidia > Flavobacteriales > Flavobacteriaceae > Yeosuana. The sequence goes on from JAIPBH010000002.1 coordinate 310,368, forward strand.
ATTCGCCATAAACCATGACATGAAGATATTTATCAACTTGATTTTTTATTGCCGTAATTACCTTTGGATGATTGTGCCCTAATGGCGTTGCAGATACGCCAGCAACAAAATCGAGGTATGCCTTTTGATTGGTATCATAGATATATGAGCCATCTGCATGTGAGATTTCTAAAGCTAATGGATGTGGAGATGTTTGTGCTTGAAATTTAAAGAAGTCTAACTTCATAAAAAATTACTGCTTTTTAGGCTTTATTAAACTATTCTTGTCCTTAATATTTTTAGGTAAGTATCTTGATGCTTTAGATTCTTCCGTATTGGTTTTGCCTAATTCTTTGTCAACTTTATCAACTCTGTTTAGCATAGCGTCATCAAAAAAATCTTCCATTGGAACATAATCTTCCAACCCTTTAATAATAGGTAACACAAGTGGTGGATCGTCTTTAAATAAGTCTTCAATACTTTTTAACTGTTCATCTTCTCTCCAATCAAAGCCTTTTAATATTTTTTCGTTTTCAGGGAATGTGGACTCTGGATAAATTTTTCCATCTATTTGGTTAATTTTTCTAACTTCTTCAATTTCTTTTTTATCCAAAAATATTTTGATACTTCCAGATTTTGCTTTGTCAATACCTACTAATTCGTTTTCATCATTTCTAAAATAATAGATAGACTCTGCGTTTTTAATGATATCAACTGTTTTTAACTCATTGTCTTCATTAAATAATCCAACTAAGCGCTGGCCTGCAATTTGATTAAAACCAGCGTCAAGAGTGTCTTTACTTATTAAAAAAGCATTTTTAAAAACAAGTAGCGAATCAAGTTTTTCTGTTTCAGGATTTGAAATAAGGTGAATAGTATCTCCTGTCATTTGGTTGCCAAGATTCCATAAAATGGGACGTCGTTTCGTGGCAAAGGCATCAGTACTGGAAAGTTTCGAAATATTTATGAGCTGTGTTAATCCTTTTGCATGATCTACATGAACAGAATCTGCCTTACCACTCATATCAGATTTATAAAGGCGTACATTTCTAAAAGCTCGGGTAATTCTTTTTTCTGGTATTCCTGTAACCATCAAGGTATCAGCGTGCATGTATATAGAATCTTTTTCCTGAACCGTAATTGCTAAGGCTTTTTTTGTAATAAATACAGAATCTTTAGCTTTAAATACTTCGGCATAGTGTCCTTTTACAATGCTATGATTTAAAGTGTCTGTAACTTTTATATTATTGGTTGCCGAGGCAAAACTTCGGTTATTATCAAAATATAAGCTATCACCTTCTATAATTCTGTTATCGTAATTAATTCTAGATTTTTTTAAGGCATAACCTATTTTTGCTTTGGTATCATAATAGCCTTTTTCGCAATATGTAACACTTTCTTCTGTTGTTATGGTTGAAGGTCCAAATAAATAGGCTTGACCAGTATCAGAATAAAAGTCGAAGTAATTAGATTTTATAGTAACTTCAGGATTTACTAATACCACATCGGTTACAAATTGGTACTTTTTAAGGCTCATATAATAAATCCCAATTTTGCTGGTTATTGTACCTGAGGTATCCTTTACAACAGTTCCACCATTTCTATAAAATGCTTGTTGTTTTTCTCTATTAAAATAAAGCGTATCTGTTGTAATGGTTGAATTAGGGTCAGTTAAAACCACATCGCCACTAGCAAATGCCATTTTAGAAATACCGTTGTATTCAACATATTTTGAGTCCATGTTAATGGTATCAGCTTGAACCATTTTTACATGACCATAAGCCCTTACAAAATTTTCTTTGCTATAAAAATAGGCTTTATCACACCACATATTGAGGCTTTCATGGATAATATGTATTTGTTGAGAATCATCACGAGTTAATATTTTTGCTCCAGGAAATTCAATTTCATTAAAGGTTAAAAAACCAGAATATTCAATTTCAATTTTTTTCTGTTGAGCTTGTAGGCTAAAAGCAGAAGTTAAAAGAAAAATAATTAAAAGAAGTATAGATTTTAATGTGTTCAAAATAGCATTGTTTGACGCAAAAATAACGATAATTATAAGTTCTAAGTATATTGAACTAATTCATATTTATTATTTGATTGAATCAAGCACATCTTTGTAAAGTGTCAGATCACAATCTAAATTTGAAAATTCATTTGTTAAATTTATTCTTTTTACTTTGTTAGGCATGTTTATAACATCCTGATTATCATAATCATAATTACTTACGGTGTGGTTAAACCTTTCTATTAGGTTATAGTTTTTATCATAAATTAATACTTGAGGGACTGCTCGAGAAGGAGAAGATCTTATAAAATACATTTGCTCATAATCAAAATAAAAATTGAAAGGCCATTTGTTTTCTTTAATTTGTGCAAGTGCATCTTTTTTTCTATATCTTTTTTCCATAGATATTGCAATAATTTTAACCCCATAAGTTTTTTGCCATTCAGGATATACTTCTTTAAAAGAATTTAATAAATCAATATTACTCTTTATAAATGAAGCCCAAATAACAATGATTATAGGTTTATTATTATTGTAAATAACGGCATTTGATTGTACTTTTTTATTGTCTAAATCTCTAAGTGTGGATTTTATAGGGAATTGTTTTTGGCCAAAAGAAATGTTTACTAAACTGAAAAGGACGATTATAAAAAGGTAATATTTTATTTTCATAAATTTTGTTTTCATAAAAAAAAGACTATTTAAAAAGCAGTCTTTTTTTAAAAGTATGTATCACTTTTTTTGATGTCTAAAAATTGTTTGTTTTCTATCTGGTCCTACAGAAACAATTGTTATTGGTATTTCTAATTCTTTTTCTAAAAAGTCAATATAATCATTTAATTCTTTTGGTAATTGGCCAGATTCAGACATAGCCGTTAAATCTTCGTTCCAACCTTTAAAATCGGTATAGATAGGTTGTACATTTTCTGGGTCAATATTATAAGGGAAATGTGTTATTAGGTTTCCTTTATAATTGTAAGCTGTACAAACTTTAAGTGTTTTAAATCCAGATAACACATCACCTTTCATCATCATTAATTGCGTGACCCCATTTACTTGACAAGCATATTTTAAGGCAACCAAATCTAACCAACCACAACGGCGAGGCCTTCCTGTTGTGGCGCCAAATTCTTGACCAACACGACTCATAGTGGCTCCATCTTCATCAAACAATTCTGTTGGAAATGGTCCTGAACCAACACGGGTTGTGTAGGCTTTAAAGATTCCAAAAACATTACCAATTTGGTTTGGAGCAACACCTAAACCTGTACAAGCACCAGCAGCAGTGGTATTGCTTGATGTTACAAATGGATAAGTTCCAAAATCAATATCTAATAATGAGCCTTGAGCTCCTTCAGCTAAAATAGTTTTTCCAGCTTTTTGTGCTTGGTATATATATTCTTCTGAATCAATAAATGTAATTGATTTTAAAACCTTAACAGCTTCAAAGAATTCTTTTTCTAGTTCAGCCAAATCGTATTGAATATCTACATTATAATAAGATATCATAGATTCATGTTTGTCTGCTAAAGCTCTGTATCGTTCTTTCCAATCACTTAATTCTAGGTCACCAACACGAAGACCATTTCTACCAGTTTTGTCCATATACGTTGGCCCAATGCCTTTAAGTGTTGAGCCTATTTTAGCTTTTCCTTTTGAAGCTTCACTAGCAGCATCTAATAATCGATGTGTAGGTAGTATGATGTGTGCTTTACGTGAAATTAATAGTGATTTTCTGTAATCTACATGTTGTTCTTCAAGTTTATCTAACTCTTTTTTGAAAATTACAGGGTCAATAACTACACCGTTACCTACTAAATTTGTAGCATCATCATGAAAAATTCCAGATGGAATGGTGTGTAATACATGTTTTCTTCCGTTAAAAACTAAGGTGTGTCCTGCGTTTGGGCCACCTTGAAAACGTGCTATAATATTGTATTTAGATGTAAGCACGTCAACAATTTTTCCTTTGCCTTCGTCTCCCCATTGTAAACCTAGTAGTAAATCTACTGCCATTGTATAAATTTATTTATTTGATTTTCTGTTTCCGTAAAAGTAGAGTGAATGATTATTAATTTCAATATCAAAAACTTCTTCTATTGTTTTTTTTATAGATTGAATTCTTGGGTCACAAAATTCTATCACTTCTCCAGTATCTGTTAAAATAACGTGGTCATGCTGCCTATCAAAATATGATTTTTCATAGTGTGCTTGATTTTGACCAAATTGATGTTTTCTTACCAACCCACAATCTAAAAGTAATTCTATGGTATTATATAGTGTTGCACGAGAAACTCTATACTTTTTGTTTTTCATGCTTAGATATAAAGATTCTATATCAAAATGTTCTGTTTTATTATAAATTTCTTGAAGTATAGCGTAACGTTCGGGTGTTTTTCTGTGCCCATTGCTTTCTAAGAAGTTTGTAAAGACGCTCTTTACAATATCTTGATTTTTGTTATCAGCTTTTGCGTTCATAATTTCACCACAAATTTACACTTTTAAACTCTATTCACTTTATCAATGCCATTAATTTTTTTAAGTTTTTCTATTAGCTTTTTTACAAGAGTATTATTTTTAACAATCACATTAATTTTTCCTGTAAATAGGCCATCATCACTTTCAAAACTTAAACTTTTCATGTTTACATGCATGTTTGATGAAATTTCTTTGGTAATGTCATTAACTAAACCAATATGGTCAATTCCTGAAACTCTAATTTGAACTAAAAATTCTTGTTGGGTTGAATCAATCCATTTGGCAGACATGATTCTATATGAATAATTAGATTGTAAACTTACTGCGTTTGGACAGTTTTTTTTATGAACTTTAATACCTTCTGTAACAGTTAAAAAACCAAAAACTTCATCGCCAGGAATTGGGTTACAACAATTTGATATTTTATAATCAAGTTTTTCTTCTTCTTTACCAAAAACTAAAGAATCGTAATTAGTCGTTACTTCTTCTTTTTCTAAATCTTCTTTTTTAATATTTGCCTTTCTGGTTATTTTACTTTTTATAAAAGTCATTAGGGCATTACTTCTTGAAGACGCATATGCTTTAAGCATTTGATTGTCAATGGTTCCAATGCCAACTCTGTAAAATAAATCTAGGCTTGTTTTGAGTTTAAAAAAATTAACTAATTCATTAACACTTGCCTCGTTTAAGGTTATTTTTAGTTGTTTTAATTTTCTTCTTAAAACTTCTTTTCCTTCTTCACCAATTGTTTTTCTGTCTTCTTTTAATGCAGATTTTATTTTGCCTCTAGCTCTTGCGGTTGTGGCATAATCTAACCAGTTTGCATTAGGTTTGGCAGTATCAGATGTTAAAATATCAACCTGGTCGCCACTTTGTAGTTCGTGACTTAAAGGCACTAGTTTGCCATTAACTTTGGCGCCTCTAGTTTTCATTCCTATTTCAGAATGTATATTAAAAGCAAAATCTAATGCCGTTGCTCCTTTTGGTAACGATTTTAATTCTCCTTTTGGGGTAAAAACAAAAATTTCTTTAGAATATAAATTGAGTTTAAATTGTTCAACAAAATCAACCGCATTGGTATCAGGATTTTCTAAAGCTTCTTGTAATTTGTTAATCCAGTTTTCTAGATTGTCTTCTTTTTCAGAATCTTGTTTGTATTTGTAATGAGCTGCATAACCTTTTTCTGCAATTTCATTCATGCGTTCACTTCTAATTTGCACTTCAACCCATCGCCCTTTTGGTCCCATAACGGTTATGTGAAGTGCTTCATATCCTGTTGATTTAGGTGAAGAAATCCAGTCGCGAAGCCTTATAGGGTTTGGTCTGAAATGGTCAGTTACAATAGAATAAATTTTCCAAGCCAAGAATTTTTCGTTTTCAGAATCACTTTTATAAATAATTCTAATGGCAAATTTGTCATAAACTTCATCAAACGAAACCCCTTGCTTTAGCATTTTTCGTCTAATAGAAAAAATTGATTTTGGTCTGCCTTTAATGGTGTAATCAAGGTTTTCTTTGTCTAATGAAACTTTTATAACATGACTAAACTCTTTAATATATAAATCTTGTTCCTCTTTGCTTTCTTTTATTTTATGAAGAATATCATAGTAAACATCAGGTTCAAGATATTTCATTCCTAAATCTTCAAGCTCTGTTTTTATATTATATAAACCAATTCTATGAGCTAATGGGGCATATATATAAAGTGTTTCTGAAGCTATTTTAATTTGCTTGTCAGGACTCATAGAATCCATAGTCTGCATATTATGAAGTCTATCAGCTATTTTAATAATGATTACACGCACATCATCATTAAGTGTAAGGAGCATTTTTCTAAAATTTTCAGCTTGTAAAGAAACATCCATATCTTGTTCTTTACTTAAGGAAGAAATTTTGGTTAAACCATCAACAATTTTTGCAACGGTTTTCCCAAAGAGACGTTCTATATCTACAATGGTATAGTCATGACAATCTTCAACAACATCATGCAGTAAAGCCGCTGCTATAGAAGTAGCATCTAAACCTATTTCTTGAGCAACTATTTTTGCAACGGCAAGTGGATGAAATATGTATGCTTCGCCTGAACGTCTTCGTTGGCTTTTATGTCCATCAAGAGCTACATCAAAAGCACTTCTAATAAGTTTTTTATCGTCATCAGATAGTGTTCTGTAACTAACTTTTAGTAACTCTTTATAGGCTTTGGCAATGGCTGCATTTTCTTCTTCTATGTGGGCATCTGTCATGAACTAAAAATAGTATAAAGATTATTAACAAGCAATACCTTTTTTGTTTTTAATCTAATAAAAATAAAGAGTTATGAATTTAAAAAAGCAACTAATAATTGAATAGCTTTTCCTCTGTGGCTTATGATATTTTTTAATGTTAAATCCATTTCAGCAAAAGTTTCATTATATCCTTTTGGTTGAAAAATCGGATCATAACCAAAACCATTTTCTCCATGTTTTGTTTCAGTAATAGTTCCTTCACAAATTCCTGTAAACATATGTAATTTGTTGTTTAAATGTAAGGCAATAACCGTTTTGAATTGAGCAGTTCTATTGGTGTTATTTTTTAAAGCAAGTAATAATTTATTCATGTTATCATCAGAATTGCGTTGGTCTCCGGCATATCTGGCTGAAAAAACTCCAGGTTCACCATTTAAAGCATCAACTTCAAGACCAGTATCGTCTGCAAAACAATCATAACCATAATGTTCTTTTATGTATTTGGCTTTTTCAATAGCATTACCTTCAATAGTGTTTTGTGTTTCAGGTATATCTTCAAAACAACCAATATCAGCAAGACTTATTAGTTTAATTTCTTTTGGAATTAATTCTTGAACTTCTTTGATTTTATTAAGATTATTGGTAGCAAAAACAAGCGTCATATGTTTGTGAGTTAATAATGTTTTAAACAAAACTAAAATTAAAAATGACACACAAAGTTTTAACATAAAAAATCTGAACAAAATTTATATATTGTAATGATAAAATTTAATAATAAAATATTTAAAATGAGATTAATTATAGCTTTTGGTTTTGTTGTTTTCTTAGCTCTTAATTTAAATTCACAAAATCAACCATGGCAAGGTAAGTTTGAACCAATTGATAGAATGGTTGACCAACCAAATACGTTTAGGTCTGCTAGTGGAGCACCAGGAAAAGACTATTGGCAACAACGCGCCGATTATAAAATTAAGGTACTTTTAGATGAAGCTAATAATACCATTTCTGGTGAAGAAACTATTACCTACTTTAATAATTCGCCCGATGATTTAACGTATTTATGGCTTCAACTAGAGCAAAATGTGAATAAAAAAGGTAGTGAAGATTTTGGTACGGTAAACAATGGCATAAAAGAAGGCATGAATACGCGTCAAATGCAGTTTCTTACCAGAGCAATTGATTTTCCGGCTGGTTACAGTATCAAATATATTAAAGATTCTAACGGAAACGCCATTAAATCATTAGTAAATAACACTATGATGAAAGTGCTTCTTAATGAACCATTAAAATCTGGTGCTGCTTTAAGTTTTTCTGTTGGTTGGTCTTACCCAATTACAGATAGGGGCATGTTTTTACTATCAAGAGAAGGCTATGAATATTTTCCAGAAGATAAAAATACAGTGTATTTAATAGCGCATTGGTTTCCAAGAATGGCTGTTTATAATGATACTGAAGGTTGGCAAAATCAGCAATTTAACAGATTAGGAGAATTTGCTTTAGAATTTGGAAATTACGACGTAGAAATTACAGTTCCAGAAGACCATTTAGTAGCATCAACTGGAGAATTACAAAATGCTTCAGATGTTTTATCAAAAACTCAGATACAAAGAATGGAAGCTGCAAGAAAATCTTTTGATAAACCTGTTTTAATTGTAACCCAAGAAGAAGCTATGGCCAATGAAAAAGCAAAATCAACCAAATTAAAAACTTGGAAGTTTAAAGCTAATAATGTTAGAGATTTTTCTTTTGCCTCATCTCGTAAATTTATGTGGGATGCACAAGCTGTAAAATTCTCTAATCATACTTCTATGGCTATGTCTTTTTACCCAAAAGAAGGATTACCAGTTTGGCAAGAAGAATCTACTAAAGCTGTGGTTAATGCCTTGCAAGTGTATTCAGAATCAACCTTTGAATACCCTTATCCAGTAGCCATTTCTGTAAATACTTCTAATATAGGTATGGAATTTCCAATGATTAGTTTTAATGGTGGCAGACCAATAAATGGAAAGATAAGCGATGGCGCCAAACAAGGTATGATAGGAACCATAGTTCATGAAGTAGGGCACAATTGGTTTCCTATGATTATAAGTTCTGATGAACGAAAGTGGATGTGGATGGATGAAGGCTTAAATACGTTTATTCACCAAAGAACCATTGCAGAACGTTATCCTAATTTTTACAGTGCAATACCCAAAAGCATTATCCCTTTTATGAGTGGAGATAAAAGTATTATGCGCCCAATTATGACAACTTCTGATAATGAATTATTTAGTCAGTTTGGAAATAATTTTTACATAAAACCAACGGTTGGCCTTCAAATATTAAGAAATTCTGTTGTGGGTAAAGAGCTTTTTGATCAGGCTTTTAAAGAATATTGTAACCGTTGGAAATACAAACATCCAAATCCAGGAGATTTATTCAGAACTCTTGAAGATGCTAGTGCTGTTGATTTAGATTGGTTTTTTAGAGGTTGGTTTTTTACAACTGATCATGTTGATATGGAATTATCTGATGTGAAATGGTTTAAAGTTTATGAAGAAAACTTAAATATTGAGGACCAGAATAAGAACGTAAAAATGAAAATTGAAGGCGAAAATTCTGGTGGAAAAGCTAAAGATTTTTCAAGTGGTCCAGAGGTTATAACCATGAATTCTGCACCAAACCAATCTTATGGTGAATTTTTATCAAGACTTGATGAAAATGAAGTTCGTAAACAAGTTTCAGGAAAAAATATTTATGAAGTGACCATAAAAAATATTGGCGGATTGGTAATGCCCGTAACCATTGAATGGATTTTTAAAGATGGCAGTTCAGAAATTGATAAATTGCCAACTGAAATATGGAGACTTAATGAATATGAAATTAAGAAAACTTTTGTTAAGGAGAAAGAGGTATCACAAGTTAATTTAGATCCTAATTTTGAGTTTGCTGATACCGATGAAAGCAACAATACATTTCCAAAGCAAGAGCAAGAATCAAATTTTGATCAATTTAAAAATAAGAAAAAGAATTAACCATGCAGTCGTTTAATTCGCCATTAGAAGCTTTTTTATATTGGGAAACAAAAACACCAAACCAAGTATTCTTAAAGCAACCTATTAACGGAAAAATAATAGAATATACGTTTTTACAAGCAGGTGAAGAAGCTAGAAAAATGGCATCCTATTTAAAGACTTTAAATTTACCAGAGCAGTCTCATATCGCTCTGTTATCAAAGAATTGCGCTCATTGGGTCATGGCAGATTTGGCTATTATGTTTGCTAATTTTGTTTCTATTCCTATTTACCCAACTTTAAATGCTGATAGTATTCATCAAATAGTAACTCATAGTGACTCAAAAGCAATAATTATAGGTAAATTGGATGATTTTGATTCGCAAAAAAAAGGAATTCCAGAAATTCATAAAATAAGCGTTGGTTTATATAACCAAACTACTGGCAGTATTTGGGAAGATTTAATTTCAAAATTTAATCCCTTAGATGATATTCAATTACCAGAAAAGGAAAATCTGCATACTGTTATTTATACATCCGGTACTACAGGAACACCAAAAGGGGTTATGCATTCGGCAAGTAATTTTATGGAAAGCTCTACTACTTTAATCACACTTTTTGACTTACCAAGCAATTTAAGATTGTTTTCATATTTACCATTAGCGCATGTTGCAGAACGCTTATTAATCAATGCAGGAGTCGTTTTAGGGGCAACCATTTCGTTTGCCGAATCGTTAGACACTTTTGCAAAAGAACTTGAGGCAACACAACCCCATATATTTTTTGCTGTTCCAAGAATTTGGACCAAATTTAGAGAGAAAATTTTAGCCACTATTCCTCAAAAAAAATTAAATATTCTGTTAAATATTCCCATAATTAATAACATTATTAAACAAAAACTTAAACAAAAGTTAGGTTTAAGTAAAGCTGTTTTTATTGCCTCTGCTGCTGCACCAATTGCTCCAAGTCTTATTTCTTGGTACGAGAATTTGGGTATTTCAATTATGCAAGGTTATGGAATGACAGAAGATTGTTGTGTATCACATTTTAATACTCCTCAAAACAATAAATTAGGCACTGTTGGTAAAACATTATATAATGTAAAAGCAAAATTATCAGCTGAAGGAGAAATTTGTATTAAGAATAGTTGTTTAATGAAAGGGTATTATAAAAATCCTGAAGAAACCTCTAAAGTTTTTGATGAAGAAGGCTTTTTAAAAACAGGAGATATTGGCGAATTTGATCATGATGGTTTTTTAACTATTACAGGACGCGTTAAAGACCAATTTAAAACAGATAAAGGTAAATATATTTCACCTTCACATATTGAATTATTACTTTCAAATAATAGCAATATCGAACAAATTTGTGTTGTTGGGACTGGTATTCCTCAACCAATAGCATTAATTACTTTATCAGAATTAGGTAAGTTAAAAACAAAAGAAGAGTTGTCAACTAGTTTGATACAAACCATAAAAACCATAAATTCTACTTTAGAAAAACATGAACGACTTGAAAAAGTTGTAATAATGAAAGAAGATTGGACGTTAGCAAATGGTTTAACTACACCGAGTTTAAAAGTAAAGCGCAATAGTATAGAAAAAATTCATCAGCAGTATTATAAGTCTTGGTTTGAAAAAAGCGAATTTGTAATTTTTGAATAAAATGAATGATGTAAAACTTCTTTGTATTGGAGATAGTTTAACCTTTGGGTATGAAACAGAATCATCTAAAAGGTGGACAAGTTTGCTTGAAAAAGAGTTAAATATTAAAGTCTTTAATTATGGAATTAATGGAGATACCACTACCGGAATGCTTGGCAGATTTATGGCTGCTTTAAAAGAAGTTAAACCAACTCATACTTTAATTTTTGGAGGAACAAATGATTTGTGGTTTGGTTTGAAGAATGAATTTATTATTTCAAATATCTACGCTATGACTAAACAGGCAATATATGAAAATAGTATTCCTGTAATTGGTATTCCAACACCATCATTTAACCATAATGAACTTAATTTTGTAGGGAAAAATTATGCTGAATGTATCACAAGTTTTCAGAATACCTTATTAAATCATTGTTTAGAAATCGATATAAATTACATCAATTTTTCAAAATATATGACTAAAGAATACTTCATGAATGACGGCATTCATTATAATGAAAAAGGACATGAAGTTATGATGAAATCAGTCAAAGAAAAAATGAGTCATCTTATAAAACTCTAACGATGATGATAAGGTTCATTCTTTAAAATGGTAAAGCCTCTGTAAAGTTGTTCAATAATAAATAGTCTTACCATTTGGTGAGAAAAAGTCATTTTTGATAATGATAGTTTTCCATGAGCTTGTTTATAAACATCCTCTGAAAAACCATATGGTCCACCAACTACAAATACCAATTGTTTAATGCCAGAATTCATATGTTTTTGTAAGTAATCAGAAAACGCGATTGAATCTAACTGCTTACCATTTTCGTCTAACAATATTAAAGCATCAGTGGTTGTTAAAGAACTCAAAATTAGTTCACCTTCTTTTTGTTTTTGTTGCTCTTCGCTTAAGTTTTTAGCCTTTTTTAAATCAGGAATAATTTCAAAACTAAATTTAATATAGAAGTTTAAGCGTTTCAGGTAATCTTCAATTAATGACTGAAGATCTTTGTTGTCAGTTTTGCCTATGGCAAGTAGTTTAATGGTCATAAAGCAAAATTAGTATTTGAAAATTATCAATTAAGGATTTAAAGATAGAAATTTTGTAAAATTCATAAATTGAAAATCTAATAAAGTAAATCAATTTCTTATTTTAGCGCTAAAATTCACAATACAATGATAACTAAAGAACAATTTGACAAAGAAATTGAAATTATAATTTCAAATGCAATACGTGAAGATGTAGGAGATGGTGATCATAGTTCAATGGCTTGCATACCAGATGGCGTAAGAGGAAAAGCAAAATTATTAGTTAAAGATAAAGGTATTATAGCAGGAGTTACTTTTGCAAAAAAAGTTTTTGCTTATGTTGATAAAACATTAAAAGTTACTATTCTTATAGAAGATGGCTCTGAAGTTTCGTACGGCGATATTGTAATGTATGTTGAAGGTTCGCCAAAATCTATTTTAATGGCCGAACGCACAGTTTTAAATGCGATGCAACGTATGAGTGCTATTGCCACTAAAACAAGAACATTTGTGGGCTTACTTAGAGGAACTAGAACCAAAATATTAGACACAAGAAAAACAACTCCAGGGATACGTGCTTTAGAAAAATGGGCAGTTAAAATTGGTGGAGGAGAAAACCATAGATTTGCTTTATACGACATGATTATGTTAAAAGATAATCATATAGATTTTGCTGGTGGCATAACCAAAGCTATTGAAATGGCTAAGCAATATTTAAAAGATACTGATAGAGATTTAAATATCATGGTTGAAGCTAGAGATTTAACAGAAGTTAATGAAATACTTCGTAGCGATGGTGTTTACAGAATTTTATTAGATAACTTTGATTATGAAGACACTAAAAAAGCAGTTAAATTAATTGGCGATAAGTGTTTAACAGAATCATCTGGTAACATAAATGAAGAAACTATTAGGCATTATGCCGAATCTGGTGTTAATTTCATTTCATGTGGTGCCTTAACACATTCTGTTCATAATATGGATTTGAGCTTAAAAGCCATCAAATAATTACAGTTAAGTTAGTTTTTGAATTTGTTAAAATAGAAAGTAAATACATTTTTTATTTAATAACTTTACGTGAAATAACAGATACAAATATTAATGACAAAACCCATTGAAGATAAGCTTTTAAAAATCCCTTTAGTAAATATCATAGTAAATCTTTTAAAGCGTTTAAAACTTCCAGGTCTTGAAGGGCTTTCATTTTACGATTTATTAGAACTATATGTTATAGGAATCGCTAAAGGAGCCCTAACTACTAGAGCAAGTGCCATAGCTTTTAACTTTTTTATGGCTTTGTTTCCGTTTCTATTATTTGTTTTAATTGTGATTCCTTACGTACCTATTGATGACTTTAAAATTGAATTTTTAAGATTTTTAGAATCTTTTTTACCTCCAAATACTTCAGAGTTTTTCTTTCAAAATATTTTTGAAAATATAGATCAAACCCAACGCGGCGGATTGGTATCTTCTGTTTTTGTGCTCTCCATTGCATTAATGGCAAATGGCGTAAATGCCGTATTTTCAGGTTTTGAAAATTCATACCATCAACAGTTATCAAGAAATATTATTAGACAGTATTTATATGCTTTAAGTGTGGCATTAATTTTAGGATTTCTCCTCATTTTTACTATTGTGGTATTAGGCTATTTTCAAATTTTTGTAGTACAAAAAGTATTAACCGTTCTAGGTAGTAAAGGATATCAAGTTGAATCTCAAACCGTTTTTTGGTTTGATGTTGCAAAGTATATGTTTTTTGTTATTATGGTATATCTGGCAACATCAACCTTATACTATTTTGGAACCAAAGAAGGACGAATTTCAAAATTCTTTTCTGTTGGCGCTTTATTTACTACCATTTTAATCATCTTAACATCTTATTTATTTGGAATTTATATAGAAAACTTTGCTCAATATAATAAACTATATGGTTCTATAGGTGCCCTTTTAATATTGATGTTTTATTTATGGCTCAATGCTAATATTTTGCTTTTGGGCTACGAATTAAACGCTTCGTTAAATAAGTTAAAAGAAAGATGTTAGGTTATGGCATATTATATAGACGTTATATTACCTATTCCACTTGAAAAATTATTTACATATAGTATAACAGCTTCAGAATTTGATTTTCTAAAAATTGGTATGCGTGTTTCTGTGCCTTTTGGAAAATCAAAAATATATACAGGAATTGTTTATAAAATCCATAATGAAACGCCTTTTGCTTATGAGGCCAAAGATATTCACCAAATATTAGATGAAGCACCAATAGTTAATAACTATCAGCTTGAACTTTGGCAATGGATAGCAAGCTATTATATGTGCACATTAGGTGATGTGATGCGAGCTGCTTTACCAAATGCTTTTATTTTAGAAAGTGAAACCGTTATTCTTTTGAATACGAATAAAATAATTAATGATTTAGATTTAAAAGATGATGAGTTTTTGGTTTATGAAGCCTTACAGCATCAATCATCTTTGAAAATACATGATATTTCAAATATTCTTGATAGAAAAACGGTGCTTCCTGTTATAAAGTGTTTAATGGATAACGACGTTATTACAGTTGAAGAAGAAGTCTATGAAAAATATAAACCAAAATTGGTTAGATATGTCAAATTACATACTCGTTTTTCATCTGAAAAAGCCTTACAATCTTTACTTGAGGAGTTAAGTAGAGCACCAAAACAAAGTCAAGTCATACTTACATTGTTTTCGGTTTCAGCAAAAACAAAAAAACCTGTGAAAGTTTCAGATTTAGCGGATGAATGCAAGGCATCAGTTTCAGCTATTAAAACACTTATTGATAAAGGAATTCTTGAAGAATATTATTTACAAACAGATAGAGTTCAATATTCAGGAGAAGAAAATGAAGCTACAAAAAAGTTAAATAAATTTCAGAATGTAGCATTACAAGAAATTCAAGAATCGTTTAAAAATCAACATGTCACGCTACTTCATGGAGTAACATCATCAGGAAAAACAGAAATTTATGTAAAGCTAATTGAAGAAGTCATTGAAAAAGGAAAGCAAGTATTGTATTTGTTGCCAGAAATTGCTTTAACCACACAGCTTGTTACACGGTTACAAAATTACTTTGGAGAGCAAGTGGCTATTTATCATTCAAAATATTCATCACAAGAACGCGTAGAAGTTTGGAATCATGTTTTAAATAAAACACCTAAAGCTAAAATTGTTTTAGGAGCTCGCTCATCTATTTTTTTACCATTTCATAATTTAGGATTAATAATTGTAGATGAAGAACATGAATCTTCTTTTAAGCAATTTGATCCTGCACCACGTTATCATGCGCGTGATACCGCAATTATTTTAGCAAATTTGCATAAAGCAAAAACGCTTTTAGGTTCTGCAACACCAAGTTTAGAAAGTTATTATAATGCAAAACAAAATAAATATGGTTTTGTAGAAATCAATACGCGCTATAATAATGTCTTAATGCCAGAAATGGAATTGGTTGACATTAAAGAAAAGCATAAGCGAAAGTTGATGAAAGGTCATTTTAGCGATAGGCTCATTGAAGAAATGACAGAAGCTTTAAAAGAAGGACATCAAATTATTTTGTTCCAAAATAGAAGAGGTTTTTCTCCCATTGTTGAATGTAATACTTGTGGAAATTCACCACAATGTCCTAATTGTGATGTTAGTTTAACCTATCATCAATATAAAGATCAACTGCGTTGTCATTATTGCGGGTATCAAACGGTCATGATTAAAAATTGTTTGGCCTGTGGAAGTGTGGAATTAGACAGTAAAGGTTTTGGTACAGAACAAGTAGAAGAAGAAGCTAAAGTCCTTTTTCCTGATTATAAGGTAGCAAGAATGGATTTAGATACAACAAGAGGTAAATATGGCTATGAGAAAGTTATTTCAGCTTTTGAACAGCAAGAAGTTGATATTTTAGTAGGTACACAAATGCTTACCAAAGGTTTGGATTTTAGAAATGTAAAACTTGTAGGCGTTATGAATGCTGATAATATGCTTAACTTTCCAGATTTTAGAGCACATGAAAGAAGTTTTCAACTCATGTTGCAAGTCTCAGGGAGAGCAGGACGAACTGATAAACGTGGTAAAGTGTTAATTCAAACGTATAATCCATATCATAATATATTGCAGCAGGTTTCAACCAATGATTATCTAGGAATGTATAATGAGCAAATGAATGAGCGTAATAATTATAAATATCCGCCTATTTATAAGCAAATAAAAATCACCTTAAAACATAAGGACTATAATAGGGTAGAAGCTGGGTCACAATGGTTAGCAAAATCGTTAAGACAAGTTTTTGGAGAGGCTATTTTAGGACCAGAATCTCCGCCAATTTCCAGAATTAGAAATCAGTTTCATAAAAATATTTTAATAAAAATACCAAAAAAACAATCGTTAGTAAAAACTAAAGAAGCTATCATTAAAATAAACAATAGCTTCTTTAGTATTAAGGAATTTAGGTCGGTTAAGGTAATTTTAAATGTCGATAACTTTTAGGTTATTAAGTGATTAAATATTATTTAAGGCATCAACAAGCTGAGTCTTTTTATTTCTACTTAAAGGAATTTCATAAGCACCAACTTCAACATTTTTACTATTAAATCTATCAATTTTATCTAAATTAACAATGTAAGATTTGTGAATTCTCAAAAATTTATTTTCTGGTAATTCTTTTTCAAAAGATTTCATTGTAGATAATACAACAAGACTGTTTTCTTCAGTCACAAGTTTCACATAATCACCCAAAGCTTCAATCCATTTAATATCTTTTATAAAAACTTTACGTTTTTTAAGATTGCTCTTTACAAAGATGTGTTCTCCTTCTTCTTCGTTAAAATCTTGAGTTAGTTTATGCTGCTCTAAAGCTTTTTCAACAGCAGTATTAAAACGTTCTCTTGTAATTGGTTTGTGTAAGTAATCAGTAGCATCATAATTAAACGCTTTAAATGCGTATTCTGTTTTACCGGTTACAAAAATAATTTGGGGTTTGTTGTTTAATACATCCAAAAGCTCGAATCCATTTAGTACAGGCATTTCTATATCTAAAAAGATGAGGTCAACTTGGTTGTTATTTAAACCATTTTTGGTTTCTAAAGCACTACTGTACTCTGCAATTAAGTTAAGAGCGGGGTGATTCTCTACTAACTTAACGATTGAGAGACGCTGTATTGCCGAGTCGTCTACTACTACACAGTTTAAAGTCATAACATTTTATTATTTCGGTTAAGATATCGACAATATTACAAAAAATTCGGTTAAAAACCAAATTTCATCGGCAAACTGTTTTTTTTAACAAAAAATTAACATTTAAAAGAATATGAAAATATAGATTAAATGTACTTGCAATATATAAATAAATAGTTTATTTTTGCACCCATTTTAATAATAAATTTAGATTTTTATGAATCATTATGAAACTGTTTTCATCTTAAATCCCGTTTTATCTGAAGATCAGATAAAGGAAACAGTAAAGAAATACGAAGATTTTCTTGTTTCTAAAGGAGCTAAGATGGTATCAAAAGAAGATTGGGGGCTAAAAAAATTAGCGTACCCTATTCAAAACAAAAAAAGTGGTTTTTATCACTTATTTGAATACCAAGTAGAAGGAGAAGTAATTGCTCCTCTAGAGATTGAATTTAGACGTGACGAACGTTTTATGCGTTATTTAACTGTTACTTTAGACAAGCATGCTGTGTCTTGGGCAGAAAGAAGAAGAGCAAAACTTAATGTAAAAGCGTAATTATGTCAACAAGTATTGAACAACAATCAAAAGGAAAAAAAGACGGAGAAATAAGATATCTTACGCCTTTAAACATTGAAACAAACAAAACTAAAAAGTATTGTCGTTTCAAAAAATCTGGAATTAAATATATTGATTATAAAGATCCAGATTTTTTATTGAAATTCGTTAATGAGCAAGGTAAAATTTTACCAAGACGTTTAACAGGAACTTCATTAAAGTATCAAAGAAAAGTGTCAGTTGCTGTAAAAAGAGCTCGTCATTTAGCTTTAATGCCTTATGTAGCTGATTTATTAAAATAAAATACCGATAACAATGGAACTTATATTAAAACAAGACGTTGAAAATTTAGGATTTAAAGACGATGTTGTAACAGTTAAGAACGGTTATGGTAGAAATTTTTTAATTCCTCAAGGACAAGCTGTTATGGCTACTGCTTCTGCTAGAAAAGTATTAGCAGAAAACTTAAAGCAAAGAGCTTATAAAGAAAAGAAAATAGTTGATGATGCTAATAAAGTTGCTGAAGCTTTAAAAGCATTAGAAATTAAAATTGCTGCTAAAGTTGGTTCAGGTGATAAATTATTTGGTTCAATAAATAACATTGATCTTGCTGAAGCTTTAGAAAAAGAAGGGCAATCAATTGACAGAAAATTTATTACTGTTGCTACAATTAAACGCACAGGTAAATACAATGCAGTGATTCGTTTACACAGATCTGTAAGTGTAGATTTACCTTTTGAAGTGATAGCACAAGCAAATTAAATTTCAATTTTAAATTATATCTAAACCGTTTAGACTTTCTAAGCGGTTTTTTTTACTTTATTTTTAAAATATTTCAATTAAAAAAAACACATGAAATATTCAAGACTTACAAAAGAACAGTTTGAAGCATTACAACAAGAGTTTATTAACTTTTTAGCAACGCAATCTATCACCGCCGATGAATGGAAAAACTTAAAGGAAAATAAACCAGAGTTAGCTGAAATGGAATTGGATGTATTTAGCGATTTAATTTGGGAAGGTGTTTTAAAAAGTGCTCAATATTTAGAGCATATTTCACCACAACATATGCACTTATTTGCTATTAATGATGATAATATGCATGTTATAGCAGTAACCTTAAAAAATGATGTAGATATTACTACAAAAAAGGGTTATGCTTGGTTACGTGATAATTTAATGGATGAAAACGTTGAATTTTTACAGGCAAAAAAAGAATATTCAGAAGATAGAAATTTAGATATTTTTAAATTAATTCAACAAGGGTCAGTCATTACAAAAGGAGATTTGTTTAAATTTTTCAATAAACTTATTAATTAATTATTCGTAGCGTAACGATTCTACCGGATCTAATTTTGAAGCTTTTATTGCTGGCAGTAATCCAGATAAAATAGCTACCAAAAATGTGATTGCAAAGGCGCTAAACATAGCAAGCCAAGGTGTTGTAAAATTAAAACCAGCTACTGATGAAAATATCAAACCTATTAGTATTCCTAAAATAACACCTAAAATACCTCCAAGTTGCCCAACAATAATGGTTTCAATAAAAAACTGAACAGCTATTGTAACACGTTTGGCACCTAATGCTTTTCTAACACCAATTTCTCGCGTTCTTTCGGTAACAGATACCAACATAATATTCATTAAGGCTATTGATGATCCAAAAATGGTAATAATACTTATTATCCATGCAGCCATATATAAGTATTGAGTTATAGAGGCAACTCTGTTAATTAAATCAGTACTGTTTTCAATAGCAAAATTATGATCTTCAATAGGATTTAACTTTCTAATTTTTCTAAAGGTAATGACAGCTTCTTCTTGAGCGGCATCAAGAAATTCTTTTTTATCAACCTTAACACTTAAGCCATAATTTATATTGGCATTTGTAAAAATAGATCGTGCTTTTTGTATAGGAATAATAACTCTATAATCTTCATTACTTCCCAAGCCAGTTTTTTTAGATTCTAAAATACCTATAACTTTAAATTTGCTTCCACGTACACTGATGGTTTTATTTAAAGGATTTAAATTTTCAAAAAGTTTATCTTTTAAATCATTACCAATCACACAAACGTTATTATTGTTTTCAACATCAAAATAATTGAATTCTCTACCATCGGCTATTTTAAGACCTGAGTTTTGAAAATAATTTTCATTGGCACCTAAAACTAAAACATCTGGATCTGTTTTTTTGTTTTCATATTTTATCTCTGCAGAATTAGTTCCTGTAAAAACAAGTGAAATTGATGCCGAAGGGAATTGATATTTTTCAGTAAAATCTTTAGCATCTGCATAGGTAATTATGGGGTTTTCCTTTTGTCTTTCTCCACCACGACGTCTAACACCATATTCATCACGCTGAATATTAAAGGTGTTTGCTCCCATAGATGAAAAATCACCAGCAATTGTGTTTTCAAGGGCAGAAATAGCACTTAAAATACCTACAAGAGCCGTAATACCAATGGCTATAATTAAAACCGTTAAAATAGTACGTAATAATTGGCTTTTTATAGAATCTATGGCAATTCTAACATTTTCTCGTACTAATGAAAACATATATTGGTTTTAAAATTAATGCCTTTTTAAAGTTAGACTATTAAAGGCGAATAAAGTTACTATAAATTTTAAAAAAGGTATCAAGTCACATTAAAAATTAAGATATTTGTGCTTTAAAAACTAATCAATGGCTCAAAAACCAAGTATTCCTAAAGGCACAAGAGATTTTAACCCAGAAGAAGTAGCTAAACGCAACTATATTTTTAATACCATTCGTGGTGTATTTCAAACTTTTGGATTTCAACCTATAGAAACTCCAAGTTTTGAAAATTCTGAAACCTTAATGGGAAAATATGGTGATGAAGGCGATAGATTGATTTTTAAAATTTTAGATTCAGGTGATTATTTAAGCAAGGTTGATGATGTAATTTACAATATTAAAGATTCAAATAAATTAACCCCAAGAATTTCAGAAAAGGCTTTACGGTATGATTTAACGGTGCCTTTTGCTCGTTATGTGGTACAACACCAAAACGAGATTGAATTCCCATTTAAACGCTATCAAATGCAACCTGTATGGCGAGCAGACAGACCACAAAAAGGACGTTTTAGAGAGTTTTATCAATGTGATGCCGATGTGGTGGGTTCACAGTCTTTATGGCAAGAAGTTGAATTTGTACAACTATACGATACGGTGTTTTCTACACTTAAATTACAAGGTGTTACGATTAAAATTAATAACCGAAAAATCCTTTCAGGAATTGCAGAAGTAATTGGCGCACAAGATAAATTAATTGACTTTACTGTAGCACTTGATAAATTGGATAAAATAGGAGAGGAGAAGGTAAAAGAAGAGATGTTAAGTAAAGGTATTTCTCAGTCAGGCATTGATAAATTGCAACCATTATTTACCTTACAAGGAAGTTTTCAATCACAAATTGAAACCCTAAAAATCATTTTATTAACTTCTGAAGAAGGTTTAAAAGGTATTGAAGAATTAGAATTTATTAATAATGCTATAAATGTTTTGGGTTTAGAAACAGCAACCTTACAACTAGATGTAACCTTGGCACGTGGCTTAAACTATTATACAGGCGCTATTTTTGAAGTGGCGGCTCCAAAAACCGTGCAAATGGGTTCTATTGGTGGCGGTGGAAGATATGATGATTTAACTGGAATTTTTGGCTTAAATGATGTAAGTGGAGTAGGTATTAGTTTTGGTTTAGATAGAATTTATTTAGTTTTAGATGAACTTGGTTTGTTTCCAGAAACCATAACAAAAACCATAGATGTATTATTTATAAATTTTGGAGATAAAGAAGCACTGTTTAGTTTAAAAGCGATTAAAAAATTACGCGAAAACGGATTTAATGCCGAATTATATCCTGATGCTGCTAAAATGAAAAAGCAAATGATGCATGCCAATAAACGAAACATTCCTTATGTGGTTTTGGTAGGCGAGCAGGAAATGAATTCTAATACCTATACGTTAAAAAACATGATTTCTGGAATACAAGAAACAGTTACTTTAGAAGTATTAATAAGTCTTATAAAATAAAAGAGTCCTAAAAATTAATTTTAAGACTCTTAACTAACTAAAACATTTATAATAGAATTGGGAACTATTCTCGATTTAATTTATTAAAACTTTTTTAGAAGTTTCATAGTCATTTGTTTGTAGTTTTAAAATATAGGTGCCTTCTGCAATAGGTTTTGTTTTAAATTTTTGATAATTAATTGTCTCAATGTTTTTAAAATTATAAACTACCTGACCTAGCATATTTAATAATTGAGCTGATTTTATTTGTTTTAACTCTGGGTTATGAAGAATTAAACTAGAATCTTCATTTGAGTAAAACATTTGTAATGCTTTAATTTCGGTATCATCAATTCCTAAGGAGATTTCAGGTGTTATATCAAACAGAATTTCAAACCTATCAGTAATTGTTCCAGGAGTTAAATAAACCTCATAGTTGCTTTCTTTTAAATTATGAATGATATCTAATTGACTATCATGTATATAAATATTAAGATTGTCAGGTATATTTTCTAAAACATCTAATTTTATTGTTCCTAAACCTTGCTGATAAATTTTAACACCTAAAGGTAGTTTTTGTTCTGGACTAAAATTATTTACACCTTGAATAACCAAGTTTTTATCATTTACAATCCAAAACATATCTTCTTTATTGTTTTCTATTAAAATAGCATCATATCCTAAATCTAAATCATTTGATGCATTACTATCAACACCAACAAGTAATTGTCTGTGATAGTGGTAAGGAGAATCAAAGATAAGTTTGATTTTTTCTCTTGTATCTATATCAGAAGCAGTTATTTTTTTATCTTCTTTTATATTTGAAGGTTTCATAAAAACAGAAGGGTCATTTGCTTCGGTTTTAAAAACACGTTGGCTGTTTTTAAAGCTAACATTTCCACCAGTATTTGCTGTTACAAAAAAACCTTGACTTACAGGTATGTATCTTTGCGGAGTTTTTGTTCCTAATTCACCAGTAGCATCAATTCTAGAATCATTTGAAATAGCTTTTATTCCTTCAATTAAGTTGTATGTACCGTAACCACCTTGATATTCGGCTAAAACATGTGTAGAACTAGCAAAATGTTCCCAGAAGTACAAAGAGCCGTCAATAATGTTAGTAGAAGCTCTACCACCAGAACTATTAATATTATCTAAAATAAATTCATTGGCATCAATAGCAGACGCATATGGGTTACCAATTAAATAATCATTTCCTGCGGAGAGTGTAAGGTTTATGTCTCCATTATTTGGTTTTCCATTAAACACATAGTTTTGTTCTAAAGAAATAACTCCACTAGTATTTTCAACGCCTTTCATAGTAAATCCTTCTCCCGCTAAAATGGTTCCTGTACTTCTTACATGTTGCCATGATGGATAGCTATTACTAAGTTGATTAGAATATTTCCAAATCCAATAATCTGCAATACCAATTGGTGTTACGCCAGGAATACCAGGTGTACCATTGTAACCAGATGTTAAAAAAGTTATATTTAATGGATTTGAAGCTATAGAACCATCTTTTAAAACATTAGGAAGTTTATAGCTATTATTATTGGTTGAAATATTACTAATACCTACTGGTGAAGACCAATAATTATAGGTAAATAAGTCTTTGGTACCTTGTTGATCTCTTTCTATTTTGCCAGAACTTGTTACGTCTAATATGCTATAGTTGCTTTGTATTAATTGTGATTCATTGTCTAAATCTATTAATCCATTTAGTTTTAAATAGAAACTGTTATATAATCCTTTGTTTTCTTCAATAGAAAATTCTTTTCCAGAATCTACAATTAAGCCTACCATACCTTGAGTATTGTAAGAACCATCTAAATTGACATTATTTTTTATATGAATAATGGAGGCATCATTTGTATTGTTTTGTTTAGACATAATATCCCATTCATTGCCGTAAAGCCAAGTGGTTGTATCAGTCCAATTGCCATCTAAAATTGTTTCATAGGGTAGAGGAGCTCTTTGAAAATAAATATTTTTTACATTATATATTTTGGCTCCAGCAATATCAACTGTGGGTGTTTTTTTATCATCTAGTATATCATCTTGATAGCAATCCATTTTATAGTATTTAACTAAGCTTGGTCCAATAGTAGTGCAAATATCTAATGGGATTATTTTTCCACGATTAAAGCTATTGGTATCATCTAATTCTTGATAAACCATTCTTAGAACTTCCCAATCTAATAATGCCGAATCAAATACTCTCACCTCGTCAATTTCACCTTTAAAATAGTTGATATCAGAGGAATTTCTTCCAATATAAAAATTAGAACTATCTGTAATACCACCAGAAGTATCACTGGCTACTTCAATACCATTTATGTATAAAATAGTTTCTCCTGTTTTTGTTGTTACTGTAATATGTGTCCATATACCATTTGTTATTGGAGTTGTGGCAGAAATTACATTACCTTCTACTACAGCACTAATTATATTGGTAGCATTGTTGATAATAATATAAAAATCGTTTTGGCCTGCTACAATTTGATTGTCTCCATTAGTATTTGAACCATCTGACTTGATAAATGCCATTAAGGTTGCATCACCAGAACTTATTAGGTTGCTATCTTCAACATAATCATTTCTACCATCAAAATAAAGACTATAACTACTGTCTAAGTTTCTTGGAGAACCATAAACTGTGTCATTACCATCACGGGATGCTACAATACCATCGCCATCAGCATCGGTTGTATCATCAAGAATACCGTTTGTATGTGGTAATGATGCGTAAATTTCAACAGTATCTATATCATAAATACCAGTAATATTATTAAAAGCATCTATATAATTTGGTAAACCATCTTCATCAGAATCTAGAGCATAAAGCGGTCCAATTCCTTGGCTATTATTTCCATAGGAATCAGCATAATTTGTATTTCCTTCATGAAAATCAAAGCAATCTAAAATACCATCACCAAAACCTTCTAAAATATCGTCACCATCAGAATCTTTTTCTCTGAACGTCTCTAAATCCATGCCGTCTCCAACGCCATTTCCTGTAATATCGCCATCTCCATTTTGAAATGAAGTATCATGACTATTTATTACTCCGTATTCATCAACATCAAATAAACCATCATTATCACTATCTAAATCTAAATAATCTGGTATTCCATCAGAATCGGAATCAACAGCTGTATGAGATTCAAATAAATCATGCATACCATTAGCATTAGCATCAATCCATGACAATACGTTAGTTAATGTTGCTTTACCTTCACTATAACTTCCTAATCCAGCTTCTACAACATCTGGGATACCATCATTATCAGAATCTAAATCAAAGACATCAGAGATACCATCATTATCATGATCGCATAAGGTTTGTTTAATTTCTATATCGTCAATAGCTAAGTCATTTCCTATTCCACCTAATTGGTTATTAATAAAAATCACTTGAAATTCTGTAACTCCTAGATTTAAATCTGCTGTAAACTGATACCAATCTCCAGCTAAATTTCCTGCAGTGGTAGGAGCTATATCACCTGTTGTTATGGATGTAATAAGATTATAGCTCATATCTCTAAACTCAACAAGTATATCTGGCCTTAAACGAGTTGCAATTCCAGGGGCATCTGATCGGTCTAAATTTAATACCCAAAAACTATAAGTTATTGGAACACCAGCAAAAGTTCCATTAATGTGTGCTGTATAAAAAACACCTGGATCTACAGCGGCATTAAACATAGCCATTCTACCATGAGTATCTCCAGGAGAATGATCCTCACCTGTATACCAATACGCATCGGCCCAACTACCAACTTCTTCTACTGGAGTTTGATTAATTCCATCGCCATTTGCAGCTTTATAATATACGGTATATTCACCATCATTTAAATCGTTTCCACCTAAAGAAGGGCAACTTGCAGTACCATCTTCATAGCAATAAGTTGTCATGGCATCGTAGGTAATATCAATCGTGGTTCGTTCGCCTGCTCCAAAAGTCTCTTCAAGAAATTTATAGTTTACTTCATTAGTAGAATTAGAATTTTTACAGCCAATTTGTTCATCAGTATCTAAAATGCCATCGTTGTCGTCATCAATATCAACATCGTCATAAATACCATCGCCATCACTATCAAAAAACACTTTATCACCTAAAGCGGTAAGATTAATTTGGTATGATGCTTCATCAAGGTCATCTGAATTTATAGTAAGCAAGTCTGTTTGAATACCAATGGTAGATGTAGAAAATAAAATTGTAATATCAGCAGTTTCATTTGGAGCTAAAATGGTTCCGGTTGTTGGACTACTATCAATTGTAAAATCTGATAACCCAGATAAAGAAATGCTTCCTAAAGTTAAATTTGATGTACCTAAATTTTTAATAGTGAATATTTTACTAATAGTTTGTGAGGTAATTTGTGCAGTACCAAAATCTGTATTATCTATAAGTTTTGGAGTGTTTGAGCCATTACCTATTATTGATGTACCTAAACCTGTGACATCAATTTCTGGAGATGGTATTGATATTGAAATATCATCTATAGCCATATCACTTTTATAATCACTTCCAGTAACACCTCTAAATCGAATTTTTACAACTTGGCCTATATATGACACTAAATTTATACTTACTTGATTATAATCTTGATCATTTGAGGTTTGAACTTGCCCTGTTTGAGACCATAATAAGTTTGGATATGTAGATCCATTATCTGTACTTAATTCCACATATAATGTTCCCATATTGCTACCATACATATGATACCAAAATGAAAATGTAGCTGATGAAACACTAGTTAAATCAAAGCAAGGGCTTTCAAAATTTCCTGTATTATTTGTGTTTGAGGATGCTTCTGTGTACATGTACCAAGTACTGCTAATATGTCCAGTACTTGGTCCAGTTGAACTACTCGGAGTTCCGTTACTATCTCTTGTCCAATCAAAATTATCTCCCAAATCTTGAGTCCATGCTCCAATTCCAGATTCAAAACCTTCAGTATAAGGGTATGAGGTTATTGTAGTTAAGCATGTTTGAGAGATGGCACTATATGAAATAAGGAAACCTACACTAATATAAATTAATTGTAATATGCATTTTTGCAGGTTCATAAGTAGTTAATATAGTTTGGGACATATTTAACTGATGCCCAAATATATAAAAAAAATCCACGAAAAGCAAAAAAACACGATAAAATGCATATCTAAATATCCTTACATCACATGAGAATATTTAGATATGTTGATTATTGATTTATATTTTACTTAAAAACTATATTATTTAATTAAAACCTTTTTAGAAATAATACCATCTTCTGAAGAAAGTTTTAAAATATATGTACCTGCATTTAATTTTTTTGTTTTTAATTCTTGATACGTTTTTGTTTCTATTTCATTAAATTTTAAAATAGATTCTCCTAAAATATTGAATAATTCGGCTGAATTGATTTTTTTCAATATAGGATTCATAAGTATGATACTATTTTTAGAATTAGCATACGAAACATTTAAATCAAATTTATTTAAATCATCTATACCTAGTGAAGCTTGAGATTTGTTAGCGAAAGTAATTTCAAATCGATCTAAATAGTCTCCTGCATTTAAATACACTTCATAATTATTAAGTTTTAAGTCATGATAAGTATTTAATTTTTTGTCAAACAAATAAATTTGAGTCGTATTACTAATGTTTTCAAGTGATTCAATTTTAATGATTGCATTACCATTAACAGATGTTTTTATACCCAATGGTAAAATTTGATCTTCATTAAAATGATTAACAGCTTGTATAATTAATTTAGATTGATTAGCGTCCCAAAACATATCTTCTTTGTTAGATTCAATTAGTAAGGCTTCATATCCTAAATCAAAATCATTAGAAGCATTGGTATCAGCACCTACAAGTAATTGTCTATGATAACCTGATGGAGAGTCAAATTGTAATCTAATTTTTTGACGACTATCAACTTCAACAACTGACGCTTTATTTGAATTTTTTGATGATGATTTATGAAAAACAGATCCAGTATTAGTACCTGTAACAATTTCTTTTCTAAAGATTCGCTGATTATTTTTAAATACTATAGATCCACCAACAACAGGTTGTGTTAAACCTGCCAAACTAGCATCAAGCGTTGCAGAAACAAAGAAACCTTGAGCAACAGGAATGTATCGTTCAGGAATTTTTGTTCCAATGGCACCAGAAGCATTAATTCTTGCGTCAGTTGAAATTGCTGGTGTACCACCAATTAAAGTATAGGTTGCATAACCTCCTTGATAATCTGCTAAAGTATGAGAGTTCACAGCAAAATGATCCCAAAAATAAAGCGCTCCATTAATAACATTACCACTTACATTTCTACCACCATCAGCTGTGCTAATATTATCTAAAATAAATTCATTAGCATCAATAGCAGAGGCATAAGGATTTCCAACTAAATAATCATTTCCTGCATTAATGGTTAAAGAAATATCACCATTATTTGGTTTTCCTTGTAAAATATAATTTTGATTTGGCGTAACTGTTCCTGGACCTTTCATAGTAAATCCTTCACCGGCCAATAGAGAACCTGTACTTCTAACATGTTGCCATTCAGAATAACTGTTACCTGCTCTGTTGGAATATTTCCAAATCCAATAATCGGCTATATTTACTGGTGAAGCAGAACCATTATATCCAGAGGTTAAAAAGCCTACATTGGTTATTACATTTGGCACTGTAAAATTAGAATTACTAGTAGGAGCAACAGGAGATGACCAATAATTATATAAATAGGTGTTTGAATTACCTTGTTGATCACGTTCTAAAATACCCGTACTTACGGCGTCAAAATCACTTCCTGTTGTTTGAATTAATTGTGATTCTCCTTCTAAATCTATAGTTCCATTAAGTTTTAAATAATGTGTTATAGTTAATCCGTTACCTGTATTTGTTGCAGTATTTCCGTTTACTGTTAAAGTTCCACTATTTACAGATAGTGCTTCAAGTTGGCGTTCGCGCCCAAGATTTGAATATGTGTCAATATTAATATTATGATTTGTTTCTACAATGTTCCAATTAATTGGAGTTGTTCCGTCAATAATTGACACATCATTAGGAAGTGTTTGAACTGTGTTGTATAACCAAGTAGCATCTGTTGTCCAATCACCATCTGCTTGAGATTGATACGGTAGAGGAGCAGTTTGTCTATCAACAGTATCTAAATGTCTTAAAGCTCCCTGATGATTATTACCAGATTCATCATTAGTATTTGTATATGTAAAAATGGACATGGGGTAATATCCAGCTAAATCAGACCAAGGAATAGGCTGTACTTCGTTTTTAGTAATACTAGTTGGAATATATTTTCCATCAACCGAGGTAGCTATGTTTTCAATTTCTTGATTCATAATGTAATGTAGTTGTGAGATAGAAAGAGCTCTGTTCCATATTCTAACTTCATCAATATTTCCTCCAAAAAAAGCAGTTGGAGTATTTTTTCCCGCAGCTGCAATATAAAAAGATTGAGATGTAGCTACTGGAGCTGGTAATGAAGAAGCACTTGTATCTGCCACTCCATCAATATAAAGTGTAGTGTTTCCAGCATTATAAATAACTGCTAGTTGATGCCATTCATTTTCTGGAATAACAACAGATGATGTTAAGCTTGCTATACCACCATTTAAGTCAAATTCAAAATGACCTGATCCATTAATCTTAAAGTCATAACCTTCAGTGTATGCTGCATCTCTTTTAGATATAATAGAGGCATTTACACTTCCTGTATTTCTTTTAACCCATGCAGAAATAGTAAATTCAGTTGTATTTAAGTCTAGGTTATTTTCTACATCAATATAATCATATATTCCATCAAATTGTATAGAACGTTGCGCTATAACCTGTGGGGCATATCCAAAGGTAATATATTTTGTTCCATCAAAATCATAGGTAGTTTCTAAGTTACCGTTTCCATCAGAAGTCATGACTCTATAATCGGCTGTTGGGTCAAACACACCAGTATCAGAAATAAACATTAAATAGCTTCCTGGAGGTGTAATATTTCTAATAGCATTTTGAGGAATTCTTACTTTGCAAGAAGGAATATCACCACCATTTTCAACCACTTTCCAAACGCGTTGCATAGCTGTAAATGATACATTAGTAACTAATGCTGGTACAATTCCTGCGCTCATATTAACAGTAATAGTAGAAGCTGCTAAATCTAGGTCTGCTCCATTATTACCCCAAATTAAAAATTCTTTGTCATTAAATGTTGTAGGGTTACTTGACTTATTTAAATTGTTTGTGTTATATATATCAGACAAACCTATAGTTAATATTCCTTCAATACGTCCAATGCCATCAGTTGCATTATTGATGCTTCTTGATTGTTTTTGATTTAAATCGGATGCATTGTCTAAACCTATACCAGCAATATCATAATTGTAACCAACATTTGCAGATTGATCCCAAATAACATTTCCACTGCTATCAACATAGTCTTGAGATGTTCCATTTACGCCTAGTGTAATTCCATATTTAATAGCTAAATATGATTGAATTCTATTTCTTTCTTGAGTAAGGTCGGCATCTGTTTTTTTAGAAGAATAAGTAATCACTTCACAAATTCTACCATCAAAACTTCCTTTATATGCTTCACTTCTACCTAAGAAGTACCTTGAGTCATTTATATTTGAAAATTGAGGTACTCCAACTTCTGTGTTTCCAACGTTATTTCCATTGTAAAATAATATATTGGCAGTAGGAGTTGTTGCATCATTGTTATTTGAATTAATGATACCGGCGTTATTATAACTAGCGCTTGTACTTGTGTGAGCAATTCCATAACCCCTGTCAGCAACCGGCGTAGAGCCAGATGAAGGACTTGTCCCAACTGCATACGATAAAATCTCATTAGAAAATCGTATAGAATATGCCCCAAAACCAATTCCTGTTCCATCTCTTTCATCAGTTAAAATATCTCTATCACCACAAAATATGTCCATACTTGAAAGGCTTGAGTTTGCTGTAACATCAGGTATGGTTACTAGAAAAATATCTTGAGTGTAATATCCTCCAGTACCAACTAATGATTGTCTATTAGTATCGGTATAACCATAATCTTCAATGGCTGTGTTATAATCATTATCAAAATCAATAACCGGATTAAAATTAATATTATAAGCTGGGTCATCTCTATAGGTTGGTTCTAAACCAGCAGCAGGAATTGTTGCATCGGTACCATTTCCTTGATCTTGCCATAAGCTAACTGGTTGTCCATCAGTATAACCTAATCCATTGGTTGTTTTTAGCCATAACTTTAAATCGGTATCAACTCCACCAGGAGCTTTAACATCTGTACCACTTCCATGTATATTAAATGTATATGGATTTTCATCACTATCATCATTAGCAATGGTTACAGTAGCTGTTCTTAATCCCAATGCACTTGGATCAAATGTTATTGCAAATGTTGTTGAACTACTTGCAGATATTGTAGACGATGGAATTGTTGTAACTGTAAAATCTGAAGCATGTGCTCCTGATATTATTGCATATGGTGAACTTCCAGATAAGTTTAAACTTGTAAGAGTTCCTAAATTATTTATAGTAAATATGTTAACGTTAGTTCCGCTTGAAACCAGAACGTTACCAAAATCGGAATCATCCGTTACTGAAGGAGTGACGTCTCCATTAACAATTGTATTACCTAAACCTGTAATTTCTATTTCTTGAAATGTTGTTGTACCAGTACCAACAATATCAAAAGTATAAGGGTTTTCATCACTATCATCATTTACAATGCTAATAGTTGCTGTTCTAATACCAGTAGCACTAGGGTTAAAGGTTACATTAAAGGTTGTAGTACCAGATGCAGGCACTGAAGCCGCAGGACTAGAAGTTAATGTGAAATCTGATGCATTTGTGCCTGAAAATGTGATAGCTCCAATGGTCAAACTAGATGATCCGGTATTTTCAATTGTAAAAGTATGAACTACGGTTCCTAATGTAATATTTGTTGAACCAAAATCTGTATCATCAGTTGCAATTGGGGTAGTATCTCCACTAATAATAGAAGTTCCTAAACCAGTTATATCTATTTCTGGTGCAGATACAGTCCATGTAAGTAATACTAATCCATTTGCACCATCACCACCACCGCCACCATTATCACCAGCAGCACCGCCACCGCCACCATAGTTTGAGGCATTACTACCAGCTCCATCATTTCCGCCATTCCCACCATTTCCAGAACCTCCATTACCATTGTTATTGCCACCTGAACCACCTGGTGGAGCGCAATTACAAGAGGCACCATTACCACCTGTAATTCCATTTTGTATTGTGCCGCCAGCACCGCCGCCGCCGCCACCTTCATTATTATCACCAACACCACCATTACCACCAGTAAAGGAAATTTGGCTACCAACTGTACCAGTAAATGAACCTGTTCCTCCAGAACCACCGCTACCTCCTGCAGAATTTCCAACTATACCACCACCACCACCATTAGCAGTTATGGTACCTGATACATGTGATACTATTGTATTGTTACCGTTACTTCCATCATTACCATTTGAATTAGTTGCGCCACTACCACCTGTACCTATTGTAATAAAAATTGAGTTTCCCGGTGAAACCGTCAATACTCCACCACGAAATCCACCACCGCCGCCGCCGTTACCACCATCACTACCGTTGCCACTTCTATTACTACCGCCGCCGCCGCCGCCCCAAGCTTGAACTGTAAGTTGTGTTACACCAGCTGGTACTGTAAAGGTACCAGACGTAGTAAATGTTTGTGACTGAGAAAAAGTATCAAAAGAGCATACTAAAAAAATGGCAAGGAGTAAAATCCTTGTGTAGGAAGTAGGAAGATTCATAGGGCACTTAATTTGTTAATAGCTTTTTACGTACCAAACTTACATTTAATATCTATGAAATGCAAAAAAAATCGATGAAATACATATATGATTTTAATCAATAACATTAAAATATTGATTATCAATTACTTATGAAAAGTACAATTTTAAAATTACTGCCTTAAATCAACAAGTTTACTCAGTAATTTGAGAGTTTTTAATAATTTATAATAGCTTTTTTATTTATGATAGAGAGGAAATCTGATTAGATTATAGGCAATAAATCAAAAAATAAAAGGCATGATTTTAAAATCATGCCTTTTATTTTTTGATAAGTAAGATTAATATTTTATCAATCTTTTAATAATGCTAACGTTTGTTTCTTTATTAATAATTTCAAAAAGATATGGAGCTTGTTCTAATTTATCTAATCCAGAAATATTTATAGTATTATTTGAACTATGATATAATTTATTAAAAACAAGTCTACCATTTAAGTCAAAAACTTTAATATTAATCTCACTGTTATTAAGTGTTAATGGTAATTTAATAACAATATTATCTTTAAATGGATTAGGCATTAACAATACATTGTCCATATTAAAATTATCTATTTCTAAAGTAACTAGATCAACACCATCACAATCTTGGTCAATACCATCATCAGTAACTTCAGTAGCATCTGGATTAATAGTTGCATTAGAATCATCACAATCATCAGTAGTTTGAGCCGCTAGCGCATAACCAGCACCAGGCGATAGACATTGCGTTACAGAGGTTGTACTTCCAAAGAAGCCATCACTATCGGCATCCACACCAACGTACCACACGGTATTAGGGTTGATAGTTGCATTCGTATCATCACAATCATCAGTAGTTTGAGCCGCTAGCGCATAACCAGCACCAGGTGACAGACACTGCGTTACAGAGGTTGTACTTCCAAAGAAGCCATCACTATCGGCATCCACACCAACATACCACACGGTATTAGGGTTA
>JAIPBH010000013.1 GCA_021739635.1 Flavobacteriaceae bacterium
TTTTAGCGGCTGCAAACGTACAACCCTTTTTCTATTCCACAATGACTTTTTTAATCTTTTTTTATCCCTTTTTTTTACCCCTCTTTTATCCGCTTGTTTTCAATTAGTTACACCTTACTTTTTTTTTCAACTTTTTGATATAAATCTTAAATATGACTTTGAACTATAGAAAATTGTCCGCTAAAAAGTACATATTTGTCATATAATGAAATCAGTCTTAATCGGAAAAAATTGAATGGACTGAACGACAAACCTCCTTTAAGTTGGGAACAATAAAAAAAATTACATGAAAAAATTCCAAACGATGCCGAAACGAACTACGAAATCTCTGTATGGATAGTTTGGCGCTGAATAATAATTGTAACCTGTAAACGCTGAATTGAAATGTTCTGCCTTTAAAAATATGCGGGTTTGACGAATTTTTGCATTGATAAAGAAATCTAATCTGGGAAAATTACCATATTCTTTTTCATTTTGAACATAAAATTCTGCCAACAAAGGGTCGTAACTATTCATATAATAGGATGTGAAATAGTTTAATGTGACTCCTGTTTGTAAATACAAGGCCTTTTTAAACATGTTACTTGAAAAGTATAATGTATTGCGTGTTGTTAATTCTGGAATATTTATGGTGTTATTATTGTCTTGTGCGTTTTGATATAATATGGTATTGTTTAAAGCAAACTTACCAAAGGTTACTTCTTTTTCTAATTTAATACGTAAATAGGTAATGGTTGAATTATTTTGAAAAGCTTTAAGTAAGCTTGTGGTCTCATCTTTTTTAAAATATGTATAATCGGTGATTGTAGAATAATCAGCTGTGATATCAACTATTTTTTTTGATTTTAAATGAAATGATAGTTGCTCGGTTTCGGTATTATTAAAATTATTACGCCAATTGTAATTTACATAATCACTTTGATATAATAAAGTATTATAATTGGGTGCTTTAGAGCTATGATTTATTGATGCTGTAGCTGACATATCATCATTTAATTTAAATGATGCGGTTCCTTTAATATAATTACCATCAAAATTACCTGTTATGTTAATCCCCATTTCTCCAACTAAATCGAAGCTTTTGTATTGTTTATGATATTTTCCGCCAACTGCAAAAACATCACCTTTAAATCTGTTTACAATAGTTTCTCCATTTAGTACAACTAGTTTATCATACCCATAATTATAATTATTATTGCTTACATTAAATTGCAAATCGCCCATCAAATCATTACTATAATTTAATTGAAATTGATTGTATAAATTTTCTAAGGATACTCTGTCTTTAAGTTTGGAACTTTTAAAAGCGTCTCCAAAAAAAGTATTTGAAGTTGTTTGATCATATTGATAATACTTGTCTTCAAACGACATGATATGCCTTATGTTAAGTTTATTACTTGAAGTTGAATCTTTTTTACGAACAATGTCATAAGTATGGTCTAAATGAAAGCGTTTGCCTTTCAATATACTTTCTGCATTTTCAAAATTCACTTCTAAAATAGAGCGATCTAAAAATTCGGGATTACCAGTTTCAAAATAAGACACACTACTGTCTTGTAAGCCTCCATTTTCTTGATTTAACAAATCTTGAGTTACAATATGAGTTCTTAAATGATACTTATTGTTTTTTGTTGCATAGTTGGTTGTAAACCTAAAATTTCCAGTACTTGTTAAAATATGCTGATACTTACCCAATGAGCGCAATCCTTTATAAGCTATTGAGAAATTAAATCTTGGCGTTGTATTTACAGTGAAAAAAGCATCTAATAATTGACCTTGTTCAAAGGCTGTTTTAAAAAACATTTCAGTTAATGGCGTTGGAACTCTGTAGTAGTTTATATCTTCAACTTCCATGTAATTAAAATGCCTGGCTCTTGCTCCAAAACTTGGCATGAGCTTAGTGTTTTCAAAATCATAGCTTAAAGTGTTATATGTTTGCCCAAGATTTGAAAACGGAATTAACCCAAAGTCATCCTTTCTTAAATAATTAAATTTATAATCTTTATAAATGGTTAAGGTTGTATCAACATGTGTTGTATCATTTTCTTGGCTAATAATTAAGTAATCTTCAATATTAGCCTTTATTTGCTTAGAATTTTTAAAATCTTTAACATTAGAATTTCTATTTAAAGAATCTTGTCCTTGAAATGAATCTATTTTGTCATTTTGCAAAACTCTTACATCTTTTTTATTTTGTGCATAAACGCCAGTAAAACAACACAGTAAAAAAATTAATAAAACCCGTCTATTCATAATTGTTTATTTCAAAAGCAAAAGTAATTATTTGAACGTAAAGCAGCGACAATTATTTTAAATTAAGAAAGCCAGCTAAAATTGCTGGCTTTCTTTAAAAACAATCATCTTATTAAAAAATGATTAGTTATAATTTATTTGAATTAGTCGGGAGCAAAAATGAAAATATTTAATTGAATAAACAAAATAATATGCAAAAAAATGAATTTTTAGCAGATTAAAATTGAACTTTTATTGTTTATTCAACATATAATTAGAGTAAAATATAGATATATAATAATTTTTAGCGCTTAAAATTATTAATAATATAATTACCTATTTCAATTCAAAATTAATAAAGCTTAAAAATTGATAATATCATAAAACTAAGGCAATAAAATTATAAATTTGACATTGCAAACGTTAATATGCTTAAATTAAATTTCTCAAACTTTAAGTTAGAATGCGGCACAGATGAAGCTGGCCGTGGTTGTTTAGCTGGTCCGGTTACTGCTGCAGCTGTTATTTTAAATGAAAATTTTACGAATGCACTTTTAAATGATTCTAAACAATTAAGCGAAGTAAAAAGGTATTTATTAAGGCCAATTATTGAATTAGAATCTAAATCATTTGCGGTGGCTCATGTTTTTCAAGAAGAAATTGATAGCATCAATATACTAAATGCCTCTATTTTGGCTATGCATAAATCTATTGACAAATTAAATCCTGTTCCCGAATTTATTATAGTTGATGGAAATAAATTTAAACCTTTTAAAAATATTCCTTTTGAAACCATTATAAAAGGTGATGGTAAATATTTAAGTATCGCAGCCGCTTCTGTTTTAGCAAAAACATATAGAGATGACTATATGAACAAAATTCATGAAGAATATCCAATGTATAATTGGAAACAAAACAAAGGCTATCCAACTCAAGAACATAGAGAAGCCATTAAAAAATTTGGCGTTACAAAATATCACAGAAAAACATTCAGACTATTGCCAGAACAGTATAAATTAGAGTTATAAGTTTTTATATTTGTACAAATTAATTTATCCATGAGATTCTTTAGGTTTTCCCTCTTATTTCTTTTTATTTTTAGTTGTTCAAACAAAAATACAGACCATTCTAGTTTGTTTCATTTCATTCCAGAAAACACATCTATAATATTAAAAACTTCAAATATTGAAAGCTTAAAAAATAGCATTGAAAATAATGATTTTATCCAAAGTATCTCAAAAACTAAAGCTTACAGAAATTTAAATCAACAATTAAAAGGTTTATCTCTGTTAAAACCAAACAGTCAAATACTCATTTGTTTTTCTAAAGACGATTTAGATAGTATTCAATATTCGTTCATTACAAAATACTCTAAAGATTTGTTTCTTAGAGATTCTTTAAAAAATTATACAGAAGAAACTTTAAAATATGATGATAAATCCATTATTAAATCAACTTTAAATAAAAACACATTTTACAGAGCAATCATTGATAGTACTTTTTTTTCGTCATCGTCAAAAAAACTTGTTGAATTAGCTTTTGATTATGGCAATACCAATACCGCTTTAGAAAAAATATATAAAACAACAAGTGATGATAAAACAGTTTCTTTTATATTAAAAAGTACTGAAAACACCTTTATAAAAACAATTTTTACTGAAAGTAAATTACCTTTAAAAACCTTCACAAATTATCTGGCAATTGATGCTGATATAAGACAAGACCATATTATTTTTAATGGTATAACTCAGTCTAGCGACTCAACAAAAAGTTTTATAAATGTTTTTAAAAACACCATTCCTCAATACAATCAACTACAACATATAACTCCTGAAAACGTCGATGGTTTTTTAAGTTTTACGTTTAATAACTTTAAAAATTTTCATTCAAATCTGGTTGCATTTACACAAATTGATACTTTAAAAAATGAAATACCTCTTTTTGAAAACATTACAGAAGCAGGCGTTATTTATCAAGCTAACAAAAAGGCTATTATTTTAAATTCTCTAGATTCATTTTCAACAGAAGACGCTTTAATTGGCGAACAAAATGTTATTGAAACCTTTAGGCAAACAAATATTTTTAGTTTTAGCAAACCAAATCTATTTAAAAACACGTTTTATCCATTAATAACATTTGAAAATGCTACTAAATATTGTGTATTGGATAGTTTTTTTGTGTTTGCCGATGATTTAGAAACATTACAGAATATCATTTCTAATTACCAAAACAAAACCACTTTAAGTGAACAAGCATATTTTAATGACATTAAAAACCAACTAAGCGATGCTTCTTCTTTGTTATTAGTATTAACTCCAAATTTGCTGAACGATGTTGTAAGTAAAAATTTAGAAGAAAACGCCAACATTTCATTAGAGAAATACAAAACATCTGCCATACAGTTTATTTACGACAATAATTTTGCTCATATTAATGGCATCATTAAAAAAACTAAAATTAAAGCGTCATTAAATTCAATTTCAGAAGAATTAAATATCAAGCTAGATACAGATTTGTTAAACAACCCTCAATTTGTTACCAATCATTTAAATAAACAAAAAGAAATTGTTGTTCAGGACATTAAAAACAACTTATATTTAATGTCTAATTCAGGAAAAATTCTTTGGAAAAGACAATTAGAAGGACCTATTTTAGGAACTATTGAGCAAATTGATATTTTTAAAAATGGCAGACTTCAATTAGTATTTGCTACACCTCATAAATTATATCTTATTGACAGAAATGGCAAAGATGTAGCGCCTTTTCCTGGTAATTTCAATGATGCCATTACCCAACCCTTGTCTGTTTTTGATTATGATAAAGATAAAAACTATAGGTTTTTGGTTACCCAAGGAAAAAACGTATTGATGTATGATAAAAACTTAAAAGAGGTTAAAGGTTTCAATTTTAAAACTGCAAACAATACCATACTTAGCCAACCTCAACATTTTAGAATTAGTGGTAAAGATTATATTGTACTTAAAACTTTAGACAAGATATTTATACTTGACAGAACCGGTAATTCCAGAATTAATCCAAAAACCACAAGTTCTTTTTCAAGTGAAGGTATTTATGTTTACAATGATAAGTTTACAACAACAAGCTCAGATGGAACCCTTATTTCTATAGACACAAAAGGGAATTATGTTTCACAAAACATAAATCTATCATCACAACATCGCATAGACTGTTCAAGCAAAACACTTGTAACGTTTGGAGACAATAAACTAACCATAAAAGGAAACTTAGCAGAACTTGATTTTGGTATATATTCAGCACCAAAATTATTTTATTTACAAGACAAAATTTACGTAGCAGTAACCGATTTACAGACTCAAAAAGTATATTTATTTGATAGTAACACCAAACTATTACCTAACTTTCCTGTGTATGGAAATTCAGCTATAAGCCTTGATAACATTGATTCTGATAGAGATTTGGAATTCATGGTTAAAGGAGAAAGTAATTCTATTATTCTATATCAAATAAATTAGCGTTTTTCTTTCATTTTTTCATAGTATTGCACACTCAATAAGTTAAGCAAAAGACTATGATTTCAAGAAAAAACGCCGCCATTTCAAAATTCATCATTCATAAAGTTGGTAATAAATTCAACGATACCAAAAATGCTTTTTCAGGAAAGCTTGTCGATTTTGATGAAGCAAGTTACGATTTAATGCTTCCGTTTTTATTAAGACCGTTTGCTTCTGTAGTGCAGAGTTACCGCTTTAACCATCATTCTAACATTGCTCTTAATGAGATTAATAGTTATTCTAACCAGATTTTTAATGACGACGATGCATTTATAGACGTGTCAAAACATATAGTTACCCACTTATACGAACAATCCAACTCATCACAAATAAAAGCCGGCGATGTATTGGTGGTTATGTTTGAAGGTATTGAGTTTAATGAAATAACCACTAACGCCATTGGGGTTTTTAAAATTGAAAACAAAGTCAATTTCTTTCAAACCTACTTAGAAAATAAGAGTTATGATGTGCTGGTTCAAAAAGGAATAAGCTCTAAAAAAGTTGACAAAGGTTGCTTGATTTTAAATCAATCTGATACCGAAGGCAATATTATTTTAAGCGTTGATAATAACAGTTACGACGCGCAATATTGGATTAATCATTTTCTAAATATTAAATACGCCGATGATGCCAACAGTCACACGCAGCAATATATTTCACTTTGCAAAGAGTTTTCTACCGAAATTTTAAAAACCAGTTATGGCGCTCAAGAACAAAATACTTTTTTAGCGAAAACCATCGATTTCTTTAAAGAGCATGAAATTGTGAATGTAGAACACTTTAAAGACGAAATTTTTGAAGATGACAAGCACAAAACC
The DNA here is from genome assembly GCA_021739635.1 of Flavobacteriaceae bacterium. GTDB lineage: Bacteria > Bacteroidota > Bacteroidia > Flavobacteriales > Flavobacteriaceae > Yeosuana. The sequence goes on from JAIPBH010000013.1 coordinate 6,584, forward strand.
TTGTTTGACGATTATAAAAAAACCTTTGAAGACGAACAAAACCTTCTTATTAGAAACCAGTTTGATGTTGCCGAACGTGTGGTTACTAAAGAAAAGAAAAAAATAAAAACCGATATAAAGTTAGACACTAACATACAAATTAAATTATATATTGATGCTCCTGAAGCTGCCAGCGAATACCTAGAACGTGGCTATGATGAGGACAAAAAAATGCATTATTACAAAGTGTTTTTTAATGTGGAAAACTAACTCGATTCGGTTTAATATTACAAAAGCCATTTTAAATTTTTGTTATTACTATAACCTATAAATTTTATTCTTAACTTTGAGTATGGGAGAGCATAAATCATTTAATTACGACCACGTACTATCAAAACTTCATACAGAATTGGTTCATTTACAAGAGGGATGAAAACACAAAAATTAAAAGTTGTCATCCTTTTTGAAGGCAGAGAAGCATCTGGTAAAGGTGGAGCTGTAAAACGACTTACAGAACCCTTAAATCCAAGTGTTTGTAAAGTTGTGGCGCTTGGTGTTCCTACCGAAAAGGAAAAAACACAATGGTACTTTCAACGATATGTTCAATATTTACCAGCAGCGGGAGAAATGGTGCTTTTTGACCGAAGCTGGTACAATCGGGCTGGTGTTGAAAAGGTTATGGGTTTTGTACCGAAGAGGAATACCGTGAGTTTTTACGTTCATGCCCAGAATTTGAACGCATGCTAGTAAGAAGTGGTATCATTCTTTTAAAATACTGGTTCTCTGTAAGTGATGAAGAACAGGAAAGACGCTTTAAAAACCGTATTAAAAATCCTGTAAAACGATGGAAATTCAGCCCTATGGATTTAGAATCCAGATTGCGCTGGTTAGAATATTCAAAAGCCAAAGACACCATGTTTGCACATACAGACACCAAACAAGTGCCTTGGTATGTTGTTGATGCAGACGACTAAAAGAAAGCAAGACTCAACTGCATAAGTCATATTTTAAGTCAGATACCTTATAAACCCATGGATTTAACTCCTGTTGAATTACCAGATTTACCAGAATATTCAGGGTATGTTCGGCCACCAATGAATTACCAAACATTTGTACCAGAAAAGTATTGATTTAACAACATTTCATTTTTTTCAACCTTAAAAATTAATCCCCAAACATAAACTTCTATTAAAATTTAGAAAAACTATTTTCAAATTAAATTATTAATCGTAATATTGCAATATAATATTAAAGACATGGGGTTAACTAAAACCGAAATTTTTACAGACGAACAAAACACCATTTCACAAATTGCTAAGGCTATTGGTCATCCTGCACGTGTTGCTATTTTACAACACCTTTTCAAAATAAGTAGTTGTATTTGTGGCGATTTAGTGGATGAAATTGGTTTGGCACAACCCACCATTTCCCAGCATTTAAAAGAATTAAAGAATATTGGTATTATTAAAGGCAATATTGAAGGTACCAGTGTTTGTTACTGCATTAATGAAGAAAAGTGGGCGGACATTGAAAAAATCTTTATGTCATTTTTACACCAAAAACCAAAAGACACTATTACTTGTTGTTAAAAAAATTAAAATTTATCTATCGCAATATTACAATTATATACCAAAATACTATGGAACACCTATGAGTAACGCATTCAAATACATACAAATGTCTATTCAAAGTGTTGCATCTGACAATTTAAAAACAATAAATATTCAAAAATGAAACTATCAGACATAAAAAATCATTTAAAATCATTAGAAACTATCACGTTTCTATTGCCAAACGGCCAATTAGTGCCAAGTCATTTTCACGTTACTGAAGTGGGTAAAATCACAAAACATTTTATTGATTGCGGAAGCACCATAAGAAATGAGGAAGTAGTAAACTTTCAACTTTGGAATGCCAATGATTATGACCACAGATTGCACCCAGATAAGCTATTGAATATCATTGAACTTTCTGAAAAGGTTTTAGGAATTTTAGATTTGGAAATTGAAGTTGAATATCAAGACACCACTATTGGTAAGTTCGGACTTGATTTTGATGGCACTCACTTTTTACTTACCACCAAACAAACCGATTGCTTAGCTAAAAATTCTTGTGGTATTCCATCTGAAAAACCAAAAGTAAAACTATCAGATTTACAAAAGGAACCATGTTGTTCTCCAAGTGGAAACTGTTGCTAAAAAAACAAAATTAACTTCAATAAAAATGACAACCAACCCATCAACACTATTTTCAGAAATTGAAAGTATTATTAAACAATTAAATCCAGAAACGATTTCAGATGAACGCAAAGCTGTTTTACAACCGCTCGTAGATTTTATTCAGTCCAAAGTAAAAAATAACCTTGAAATAAGAATCAACTTTATCTGTACTCATAACTCACGAAGAAGCCATTTATCACAAGTTTGGGCACAAACCATGGCATACTATTTTAATGTTAAACAGGTGTTTTGCTATTCAGGTGGCACAGAAGCTACAGCGCTATTTCCGATGGTTACTGAAACCTTGCAACATTCTGGTTTTGATATTAAAATCATTTCAGAAGGCAACAACCCTATTTACAGTATCAAATATGCTAATAATGAGCATTCAATCATAGGCTTTTCAAAAAAATTAGATGATGATTTTAACCCAAAATCTGAATTTGTAGCCATTATGACTTGCGATTCTGCAAACGAAGCGTGTCCATTTGTTCCTGGTGCTGAAAGGCGTATTCCCATCACTTTTGAAGACCCAAAAGCTTTTGATAACACACCACAACAGGCAGAAAAATATCACGAAAAAAGCTTGCAAATTGCAACCGAATTATTATATGTTTTCTCACAAATCAACTCATAAAAATGGCATCACCTAAAAAATTAAGCTTTCTGGACAGAAATCTAACGCTTTGGATATTTGTGGCCATGGCCATTGGTGTCGGGCTAGGATATTTTATCCCTACGTTTCCCAACATCATAAACTCTTTCAATAGTGGAACCACCAATATTCCTATCGCCATTGGTTTAATATTAATGATGTATCCACCTTTGGCAAAAGTGAACTATTCGCTGTTACCAAAAGTGTTCAGAAACACAAAAATCCTTTCTATTTCCCTTATTCTAAATTGGATAATTGGTCCAATATTAATGTTTGTTTTATCCATTACATTTTTACGTGATTATCCAGAATATATGGTCGGCCTCATTTTAATTGGTTTGGCAAGATGTATTGCTATGGTTTTGGTTTGGAATGATCTTGCCGAAGGCAGCAGCGAATATGGAGCCGGATTGGTAGCCTTAAATAGTATTTTTCAAGTATTTGCATACAGTTTTTATGCCTGGATTTTTATAACCGTTCTCCCACCTTATTTTGGTTTTGAAGGTGCTATTGTAGATATTTCAATAGGAACGATTGCAGAAAGTGTCGCTATTTATTTAGGAATTCCATTTGTTATGGGAATTTTAAGCAGGCTCATTTTGGTAACATTAAAAGGCGAAGATTGGTACAACAAAAAATTTATCCCAACCATTTCACCAATGACATTAATTGCATTATTATTTACCATTGTAATCATGTTTTCGTTAAAAGGAGAATTGATTGTTGAAATACCCATGGATGTATTGCTTATTGCCGTTCCTCTACTGATTTATTTTGCCATTATGTTTTTAATTGGCTTTTTTGTTACAAAAGCTATGGGCGCAACGTATGATAAAACAGCTGCTGTGGCTTTTACCGCAGCTGGTAATAATTTTGAATTGGCTATTGCTGTTGCTATTGCGGTTTTCGGACTTAATTCCGGGCAAGCCTTTGCAGGTGTTATTGGTCCGTTAGTAGAAGTACCAGCCCTTATTTTATTGGTTCGTGTATCTTTTTGGTTGAAGAAGAAATATTATTCATAAAAACCTAAACATGACGAAAGTCACATACTGCCACAAAAACCTATCGTATATTTGCGATAAGCAATATGAAAAGAAGTTTAGAACATATAGAATATAATCAAGATACTGAAGCAATGGCAAAATTTGCTAAAGCATTAGGTCATCCAACGCGTATTGCTATTTTAAAACATCTCGAAAATCAATCCTGTTGTTTCACAGGTGATTTGGTAGAAGTATTTCCTTTGGCACAATCAACCATTTCGCAACATCTTAAAGAATTAAAAAATGCAGGTCTTATTCAAGGTGAATTAAAACCACCAAAAATTAAGTATTGCATTCAGCGTGATAACTGGAACAAAGCAAAATCATTATTTCTGGAATTTTTTGAATGATATTTTTTAATAATCTTATCGTCTATTGGCGATAAACAAATAGAAATAAAATGAGTAAAGTAATTAAAATTTTAGGAACAGGATGCCCTAAATGCCAATCCATGACAGCCATTGTTAAAGCAGTGGTTTCAGAAAACAATATTGACGCTACTATTGAAAAGGTAGAAGATATTATGGAAATTATGGCATTCAACATCATGACAACTCCAGCTTTAGTAATCGATGATGTTGTTACCATAAAAGGCCGAGTACCAAACAAAAGTGAAGTCCTGGAACTATTAAAAGGGAATGAGCCTGCAAAACCAGATAATACCAACAGTGGATGTTGCTCTCAAGAAAATTGTTGCTAATTTCTTGGTATGTTTGATTGGATTCAAAACTTTGCCGATTGGCTGATAAATTCCGTTTTTGGAATAAGCGCAGAAACACATTTGGGAACTGCTCTAAATTTCTTTGTGTATGACACACTAAAGATTCTTATCTTATTATTTATCATTGTATTTTTAATGGGAATTGTGAACGCTTACTTCCCCATTGAAAAATTAAAAGACTATCTGCACAGAAAAAAACTCTACGGATTAGAATATTTTTTCGCTTCAATTTTCGGAGCCATGACGCCTTTCTGCTCTTGTTCATCTGTCCCTTTATTTATAGGGTTTGTACAAGGAGGCATTCCTCTTGGTGTTACCTTTGCGTTTTTAATTACCTCGCCTTTAGTTAATGAAGTTGCCATTGCTATGTTTATAGGCTTGTTTGGCTGGAAAGCCACACTAATTTACGCTGGTTCTGGTATTCTTTTAGGAACCATTGGTGGTTGGTTACTAGGGAAATTTAACCTAGAACCCTTACTATCTGATTGGGTTAAGAAAATTTTGGAACACAACATGCAACAAGGTCAATACCAAGAAGAAAACCTATCCTTTAGGCAACGTTTACCCGAAATTACCCAAAGTGCATGGGACATTGTAAAAGGAGTTTTATGGTATGTGATTATTGGTATAGCTATTGGAGCCGCCATGCATGGTTATGTACCCGAAAATTTCTTTGGTCAATATCTGGGCGGAGGAGAATGGTGGACCGTACCAGTCGCTGTCCTTTTTGCAGTGCCCATGTATGCCAATGCTGCAGGGATTGTTCCTGTAATCGAGGTATTTGTTGCCAAAGGCGTCCCACTTGGAACTGCCATTGCTTTTATGATGGCTACCGTAGGTTTATCCATTCCAGAAGCTACGTTACTTAAAAAAGTAATGACCATGAAATTGATAGCTATCTATTTTGGAGTCGTTACCCTTTTTATCATCCTTTCTGGATTTTTATTTAACATGCTATTATAAATCATTAAAAAATGAAATCTAATATTCACTAAAACAAAAAACAAATGGAAAAAATAAAAAAAACAATCAAATTAATTACCCTATTGGTTATCAGTTTTTTACTTACTTCTTGTTATGGTCAAAATAAAAGCAAGGACAACGATTCTAATGTATCTATTTCAAAAATTGAAGTATTGGATTTTCACTCAACACACAGATGTATGACCTGCAACGCTATTGAAGCCAGTACTAAATACACATTGGATACCTTTTTTTCAGAACAAGTGAAAAACGGAAAAATTACATTTCAAGTCATTAATGTTGATAAAAAAGAAAACGAGGCAATCGCTGAAAAATTTGAAGCTTCAGGAACTTCTTTGTTTTTGAATGTTATTAAAAATGGTAAGGAAACCAAATTAGATTTAACCGAATTTGCTTTTATGAAAGGGAACGATCAAGATGCTTTTTCAAAAGAATTGAAAACCAAAATTGAAGCGGAATTAAAAACTCTTTAGATGGATGTATTACAATCGCTATTAGAGAACTATAACATTCCTATTGTATCGGCTTTTATACTCGGACTCATGACAGCCATTAGTCCGTGTCCTTTAGCGACAAATATTACAGCAACTGCCTTTATTTCTAAAAATATTTCAAGTAAAAAGAAAGTTTTTTTAAGTGGGTTACTGTACTCTTTAGGACGCGGCTTTAGTTATACTGTTATTGGATTGATCCTGTATTTTGGAGCGAGCAAATTTCATGTGGCAAGATTTTTTAATCAGAACGGTGAAAAGTATTTAGGGCCTTTACTCATCATCATTGGGTTGATTATGCTCAACGTTATCAAACTTAAATTTTTGGGGAAACTAAACTTTCAGGAAAAACTCTCTGAAAAATTTAAAGACAAAGGTCTTTTGGGTTCTTTCTTAATAGGCGTTGTCTTTGCATTAGCCTTTTGTCCATATAGCGGCGCTTTGTTTTTTGGCATGTTGATTCCAATGACCATTGCATCAGCAAACGGACTTTATTTGCCTATTGTTTTTGCTTTTGGAACAGGCTTGCCTGTGATTCTTTTTACCTATGTATTAGCCTTTACTGCTGGCAAAGTTGGTGTGTTTTACAAAAGAATAACCAAAATTGAAAAAGTAATGCGGTATATTGCAGGTGTTGTTTTTATTGCGACTGGCCTTTATTATCTAGCCATTTTTATTTTTTAAACTCAGCTTCAAAAAGGTCTAAAAAATGCTTGAGTAATTTTTCTTTTACTTCAGCTATGGAAACTTCTTTAACGCCTAATTCAACATTAAGTGAGGTCACCGCTTTGCCTCTTATACCACAAGGAATAATATTATCAAAATAACCTAAATTAGCGTTTACATTCAGTGCAAAACCATGCATGGTAACCCAACGGCTTGCCCTAACTCCCATAGCACAAATTTTTCTCGCAAATGGCGTTCCTACATCTAGCCAAACACCAGTTTCTCCTTCGCTTCTTTCAGCTTTTAAGGCATATTCGGCAAGCGTGAGAATAATCATTTCCTCTAAAAAACGAAGGTATTTATGAATATCAGTAAAAAAATTTTCTAAATCTAGAATAGGATAGCCCACAATTTGTCCGGGTCCATGATAGGTTATATCGCCTCCTCTATTTATTTTATAAAATGTAGCGCCTTTATCTTTTAATTGACTTTCATTTAAAAGTAAATTAGATATATCACCACTTTTTCCTAAAGTATATACATGCGGATGTTCTACAAATAAAAAGTAATTATTGGTTGTTAGCTGTAATGCTTCTTTTCTATTTTTAATCTTGGTATCAACAATTCCTTTAAACAATTGCTCTTGATAATCCCAAGTTTGCTTATAGTCTTTAAATCCTAAATCCTGCAGTTCTACTTTCTTATTCATAGATTACAAAATTACAATTTTTTATGTTTTAATTCTTTGGATTATTAAGAATAACCAATGCGGCTATAACACCTGGAACCCAACCACAAAGCCATAATAAAAACACAATAAAAATAGAACCACATCCTTTATCTATAACGGCTAAAGGCGGACAAATAATAGACAATAAAACTCTCCAAAAACTCATTTCATTGATTTTAATTGATGATTAACTATATGACGTTTTTAAAAACTTATTGTTACAAAAATAATCACCCATGTATCATCTTTCATTTTCAAATAAATTATAGTAGATTCGTACTATGAGGCTAATCAACATTGTAATCATCCTATTTTTTGCATCTATGTCCACCAAGGCTCAATACAGTTTTAGTGGACATATTGATAACAAAAAGTGGCACGATAATGTTTACCTATCAATCATTGAAGATTACAGAAAAATTTCTGGAATTTATTCTGAACAAATTATTTCGAAAGTAAAAACTGATAGTCTTGGTTTTTTTGAGTTTGCTGGTAATCAATTGGAAAATGAACATAAAATTTACAGAATTCATGTTGATAATTGTAATGATGAAGAGCTAAATGAAAATCATTTTAATGGCCATTGTGATGAAAGCAAAGAAGTTATTTTTATTGCTAAAAACAATGACACTATAGAACTTCCTTTTTCGTTTGAAAAAGAAATGTTTTGTGATATAAAGGCCAGTAATTTAAAAGCCACTGCTTTTACTAAAATTGATTCCATAAAAGAAGACATGAAATATGCTTTTCATGAATTTAGAAGTGAAGCAAACCGAAAAATAAACAATAAAAAATGGTTTAAGACATTACAGGATTTTGGATTAAATCTCAATGAACCTTTAGCCGAATTATACATTTATTCCTTTTTATCTGATAGAAGTAATGACTTTCATAGTTACTATCTTGAAGATTTAAAAACCAATACTTATTATGATGATTTATTAGTAAGATTAACCAAACACTACCCAAACTCAACCTATACCAAACAGTTTAAAGCTGAATTAACCTCTGATAAATTTATCATTTCTGAAAACAATAATGACTTAAAATTTAATTGGAATTACCTTATTTATATTTTTCTATTCATCTCAATGTCTCTTAATATTTATTTTTTGCTTTCATTTAAAAAATTAAACATTAAGGAGTATTCAAATCATTCAGACAACCTTACCAAACAAGAACAGAATATTTTAGCCTTAATACAAGAAGATAAATCAAATAAAGAAATTGCAGAGGCTCTTTTTGTAAGCATAAGTACGGTAAAAACACACGTTAATAACATTTTTAAAAAACTAAAAGTAAACTCTAGAGAAGATATTAAAAAATTGAATATCAAATAATTAAAAAAATCAAACTTGGTACTAGTACTCATTTCAACCTTGTTTTTTGTTTATTATTAATAAAAAAGTTTGAAGTTTGCAATGTATTAATCTTAAACCCAATAATTATGAAACAAGCAAGCAATCAATTAAACCATGTTAAAATTAAATTCGCATTAATAATTTGTTTACTTATTTATGGAACTAACTTTTCGCAAGATGTAGCCGTTAATGAAAATGCTGGTGTATTATCATTTAAAACTACAGAAATTGATTATGGAACCATTCAACAAAATGATAATGGCGAGCGTACATTTAGCTTTACCAATACAGGAAAAGAACCTATTGTAATTTCTCAAGTAAAAACATCTTGTGGTTGCACGGTTCCTTCTTACTCAAAAACCCCAATCATGCCAAATGAAACTAGCGAGATAAAAGTTAAATATGCCACTAATAGAGTTGGTGTTTTCAAAAAAACAATCACCGTTATTTCAAACGCTAGTGAAACCAATAAAGTACTTTATATTAAAGGAGAAGTATTAAATCCTGTCAACTAAATAATTCTGTATAAACAGATATTTTTACATTTTTAAAATCTAGTAAAAAAGTTGTGTGCTAATTTTTTGAAATAGTGTAATTTTGCACTCGTCTATCAAAAAAATGATAGCTCAAAAAAATAATTAGCATGCAACTTTCTGAACAAGAACTAGTAAGACGAGAAAAACTATCAAGATTACGCCAATTAGGCATTAATCCATATCCTGCAGATTTATATCCTGTAAATCATTCTTCCAAAGACATTAAAAGCCATTTTGAAGAAGGCAAAAAAGTTACTATTGCTGGAAGACTTATGGCTATAAAGTTGCAAGGTAAAGCATCCTTTGCGCAAATTCAAGATTCAGAAGGCAAAATTCAAGTCTATTTTAACAGAGATGAAATTTGTACAGGAGAAGACAAAACTAAATATAACGAAGTCTTTAAAAAACTACTAGACTTTGGAGATTTTATAGGCATCGAAGGAGAGCTTTTCACAACGCAAGTAGGTGAAAAAACAGTGAAAGTTGAAGATTTTACAGTTTTAAGTAAAGCTTTGAAGCCATTACCAATGCCTAAAGAAAAAGATGGTGTTGTTTTTGATGCTTTTACCGATCCAGAACAACGTTACAGACAACGTTATGCCGATTTAGTTGTAAATCCACACGTTAAAGAGGTTTTTGTAAAACGCACCAAACTCTTTAATGCCATGCGCTCGTTTTTTAATAACGCTGGTTATTTTGAGGTAGAAACACCTGTTTTACAACCTATTCCTGGTGGCGCAGCAGCAAGACCTTTTATAACGCATCACAACAGTTTGAATATTCCTTTATATATGCGAATTGCCAATGAGTTATATTTAAAAAGATTGATTGTTGGTGGTTTTGATGGCGTTTATGAGTTTTCAAAAAACTTTAGAAACGAAGGTATGGACAGAACTCACAATCCAGAATTTACAGCTATGGAAATTTATGTGGCTTATAAAGACTACAACTGGATGATGGATTTCTGCGAACAATTATTAGAACATTGTGCTACAGCAGTGAACGGAACAACTAAAGCAACTTTTGGTGACCATCATATAGATTTTAAAGCACCTTATGCCAGAGTTACTATGGCAGATTCGATAAAGCATTTTACAGGATTTGATATTACTGGAAAAACCGAAGATGAAATTCGTGATGCAGCAAAAAACATGGGTATTGAAGTTGATGATACTATGGGCAAAGGCAAACTTATTGATGAAATATTTGGTGAAAAATGTGAAGGCAACTACATACAGCCAACGTTTATAACAGACTACCCTAAGGAAATGAGTCCGTTGTGTAAAGAACACAGAGGTAATCCTGAATTAACAGAACGTTTTGAGCTTATGGTTTGTGGTAAAGAAATTGCCAATGCATATTCTGAGCTTAACGATCCAATTGATCAGCGCGAACGCTTTGAGCATCAATTAAAATTAGCTGAAAAAGGTGATGATGAAGCTACCGAATTTATTGACGAAGACTTTTTAAGAGCTTTAGAATATGGTATGCCTCCAACATCAGGTATGGGGATTGGTATGGATAGATTAATCATGTTTTTAACCAATAATCAATCTATTCAAGAAGTGTTATTCTTTCCGCAAATGAGACCAGAGAAAAAGGCTATTGAGTTAAGTGAAGGCGAAAAAGTTATTTTAGATATTTTAAAAGCTCATAAAAGTATGCCTTTGAATGACCTTAAACTAAAATCTGAATTAAGCAATAAAGCTTGGGATAAAGGCATTAAAGGTTTAACTAAACATAAATTGGTTAAAGTTGAAAAAACTGAAGACGACTTAATTGTTGACATTTTATAAAACAAAAAAAGGAACCAAATTGGTTCCTTTTTTACTAAATATAGAGAAGGCTTAAGAAACTGTTTTGCAGTTAGTTATTCCTGAATACGCATTAAAACCTATTGGTAAATAATCTCTTGTATCAAAATCTAATTCAACTTCTTCTTCAATTTTTTCAAGTTTTATAGAGTTCCAATCTAAATCATTTTTCCCTTTTAAAGCATTAAAGTTTATTGGCAAATACGCTTTAGTATCAAAATCAAGATTCACATCTTCTTCTACTTTAATTAACTCTATTTTATTCCAGTTTAAATCATTTTTCCCTTTTAAAGGATTAAAATTTTCTGGCAAAAATGCTTTAGTATCAAAGCCAATTTCTGCTTCCTCTTCAATTTTCACAAGGTTAATTTTACTCCAATCTAAATCATTTGTTTGCTCATTAATCAAATAATGATTTGTTGTTTTATAATTTTCAATGTTTTTACTACTTACAGTTGTTATATTTAAGCTTAATAACAAACCGAATATTAATGCTGACTTTATCATTTTATTTAAGTTTTTATTTTTGGTTTTATTAATTATATACTCAATAGACTATTCAAAATGAAAAAGGTTACATGCCTTTAAGAATCTTTAATACTCATAATCAATTATTTAAGAATATTTTAAGAAATCAATTATTAGTTCACCTTGATTTATATATTTTTACGCATGCTAAAAAAAATTCTATTTATAATTATAGCTTGTAATTTATTTGTTGTGAAAGGGCAACAAAATGACAGTATTTCTTTTAAAAGAGGAATAGATAAACCAACTATTTTAGCATTACATCACTTTGGAATTTTTAGTTCAAGAATACATCAAAATTTTAAAACCTCTGCAAGTCTAAGCACATCGTTTAGCTTTAACTACGCTAGTGGCAATACATTTCATCCATTTGTAGAAACTTATATACCAAAAGACCCAGAAGTTCAAAAAGTGCAAAGTCAACTTATTTGGTATTATAGAAATTTCAACTTTATAAATCAAGAAACAACTCCTGCAGACTATATGAATATTATTATTGATGCAGCAATTAAAGAGTTTAGGTTTAATATAAATATTCCAATAAACACTCAAAATGAATTAGATATTTCACTTCGTTCGTATTTAATAACAAACGGAAAGTATCCATTTTCATTTTTTACAAGTGATGAAAGCATTGAATGGTTTCATAGTAATATTGCTGGCGGAGAAGATCCATACGGAAGACGCTATTATGGATTAAACCAAGTTAACTTTAAATATACTGACAGACATGGAAAAATACTTGAACTGCATAATAATGATTTTTTTATAAGTGGTATTGAACTCAATCATTTTTATTATCCATCATTTTTAATTAATAAAAATGAAAATTTGTTTTTTAATTTTGGAACACATTTAGGCATAAATACCGCAAAATACAATCCTTCAATAGATGTAGGTATTTCTGCTAATGCCATTAAAAAATTTGTTTTAAAAAACAATAATGAAATTCATTTTGCTTTTGGTGCAAGTGGCTTACGCAAAAATGTTATTAATTTTAATGATGTTGTTGATTTAGGAAATAATCCATATTTAGCAACTATTGAAAGTGACATTGAATTTACTAAATTCACCAAGAAAAAAAACTATAATTCCATTGGAATTAATTACCAAATACAATCAAGATTCAATAAGCTAAAAGAAGCTGATTATTATAGATTAATTGGCAAATGGCAAGAAATTAATGGTGGTTGGCAACATGGCTTCTCCACGTTATATACAAGCCTTTCTAATTGGTCGTTTTTATATACTTATGGACAACCAAAATTTAAACTTACATTGTATTTTAAAGAAGATTTTAAAGTCAATAATGCTCCTGATTTTCAAACAGGAATTAGTATAACAATGCCGCTTTTAAAATAATACACCTATTTTTAATTGTCTTTCCTTTTGTTAATTAAGAGTTAAAATAATAAAGGCCATTAAACCTTTTTAAAATTGCTATGTCTTAATAGCAATAAACTCATAAATAATTTATAACATGAAAAAATTAATATTAATTGCAATAGCAATGATAGCTATTCAAGTATCAGCTCAAGACTCAAAAGAAAGGCCAAACAAAGAAAGAAGTGCAAAAATGGAAAAATTGCAAGATGTAACTCCTGAAGAAATGGCCTCATTGCAAACAAAAAAAATGACTTTACAATTGGGTTTAAATGAATCACAACAAAAGGAAATTCAAAAAATAAATTTGGAGAATGCTAAAGACAGAAAAGCAAAAATGGAAGCAAGAAAAGCTCAAAAAGCAAATGGAACTATAACAAAACCATCAAAAGAAGAGCAATTAAAAATGATGAATGAGCGATTAGATAACCAAATTGAAATGAAAGAAAAAATGAAAAAGATTTTAAATGATGAGCAATTTGCTAAATGGGAAAAACAACAACAAGAAGTGAATAAAAAACGCGAAGAAATGCCTAAGCGTGGAAATAAATAAAAATAATCAGTTTTAATTAATTGATTGTTTGGTTAGTTAGTTTAGTTAGTTTAGTTTTTAAAGCCTTTCCTAAATTTGGAAAGGCTTTTTTATTTATAGTTTACTTGCAACTTTATTAACAGCCTGGATAGTAACATCTAAATCTTCATAAGTTAAAGCATCTGTAATAAACCAAGTTTCAAAAGCACTGGGTGCAATATAAATTCCTTCTTGTAACATACCATGAAAGAATTTTTTAAAAGTTTCATTATTTCCATTAGCAGAAGTTTCAAAATCTACAACATTTTCTTCAGTAAAATGTATGGAAATCATAGAACCTACTCTATTTATTTTATGATTTATTCTGTTATTATTTAAAACTTCTGCAAACCCTTTATGAAGGTATTCTGTTTTCTCTGCTAATCTTGTAAAAATTTCTGAATCATTATTCAATGCTTCTAACATAGCTAAACCTGCTGCCATTGCTAAGGGGTTTCCACTTAAAGTTCCTGCTTGATACACTGGCCCTAATGGCGCTAAATGATTCATAATTTCAGATCGAGCTGCAAACGCACCAACCGGTAAACCGCCACCTATAACTTTTCCAAAGCAAACAATATCTGCTTTAACATTGTAAAGTTCTTGAGCTCCGCCTTTTGCTAATCTGAATCCTGTCATTACCTCATCAAAAATGAGTAATATATTGTGTGCATCACAAAGTGTTCTTAATGCTTGTAAAAAACCTTCTTTTGGTGGAATACAACCCATATTTCCAGCAACTGGTTCTATAATAATACAAGCTATTTCATTTTTATTAGCTTCTATAAGTGACTTTACACTATCTATATTATTATAGGTTGCCAGCAAAGTATCTTTAGCGGTTCCTTTGGTAACACCAGGACTATTTGGTGAACCAAATGTAATAGCGCCGCTTCCCGCTTGTATTAAAAACGAATCACTATGACCATGATAACAACCTGCAAATTTTACAATCTTTTCCTTTTGTGTAAAACCTCTTGCTAATCTGATAGCACTCATACAAGCCTCTGTTCCAGAATTAACAAAACGAATTTTATCAATATTAGGCACCATTGAAACTGCTAATTCGGCTATTTGAGTTTCAATTTCGGTAGGCATCCCAAAAGATGTTCCTTTTTTTGCTTTTTCTATAACAGCATTAACAACAGGTTCGTAAGCATGCCCAAGAATCATTGGTCCCCATGAATTAATATAATCAATTAAGGTATTACCATCTTCGTCATATAAATAAGCTCCTTTTGCTTCTTTCACAAAAATGGGTGTTCCTCCAACGGCTTTAAAGGCTCTTACTGGTGAATTCACTCCGCCTGGAATAAAGGTTTCTGCTTGTGCAAATAATGCACTACTTCGTTTATAATTCATATTAATTTTAATCAATTATATCTTTATTATTTTATCAATAACTCTTGCCCAACACTAACGTTGGTATCATTTAAATGGTTTAGCTGTTGCAATGCTTGTACTGTTGTATTGTGTTTTTTTGAAATAGAATACAAGGTATCACCTTTTTCAACCGTATATGTAACACTTTCAACAACTTCTTTTTCTTTTATTTTTAATTCTTGTCCTAAACTTATTGAATGTTCTGTTAGTCCATTTATTTCTTGAAGGTCACTTACAGTAGTGTTAAACTTTTTTGATATAGAATATAAGGTGTCTCCTTTTTCAACTGTGTAAGTATTATTCTTTACTTGAATCTCTTTTCCAGAAACTTTGCTGCTATTTTTTTCAGATGAGCTACCAATTTCATTACCTTCTTCTATTTCATACGTATTATTTTCAACTACTGTAGCTGGTGATTTTGTCTTATTTTTATATTTATTGCCAAGTACTTCTTTATCTAACTTATACAATTCATACCGTTCAATCAAACTAACAAGTTTATTAGGATATTGCTTGTCTGTTGCATAACCAGCAGCTTTTAATTCTTTAGCCCAAGCTTTATAATCATCTTTATCTAAATCAAATAATTTTGAGTAACGCTTACGGGTTGTTAAAAATAGTGAATGATCTCTGTATGAATATTTGGCATTATGATACTTTCTAAAACATTCTTGTAAAGCATCGTCATCATGATAAATTTTGGCTCCAGTCCAATCGTGGCATTTGATTCCAAAGTGATTATTGGCTTCCATAGAAAGACGCCCTTTACCAGAGTTAGATTCTAAAATACCTTGCGCTAAGGTGATGCTTGCCGGAATACCATATAACCTCATTTCCTCTTGTGCAATAGCACTAAATCTTGCTAAATATTCTTCTGTAGAGTTGATTTTTACCGGCTCATCAATAGTTACCTCTGCATTTTCAATAACCTGATTTTCGTTTGGATTTTCAGCTTTTATTATGCGTTCTGTTTTTGTTTTAGTTACTTTATGCTTTCTTACAGTTGATTTTTTTGAACCACAACTAAAAATAAAGATTCCTAAAAATAATAACAACGCTATTTTCTTTATCATACTACTCAATTATTGGCATTTTTTTTTGTTTTAAAACTATATTCATTCCAGAAATTCCTTGCAAGCCTCCGGTATGAATAGCTAATATTTTTGATCCCTTTGGAAAGTACCCTTTTTCTAATAAATCAAAAATTCCAAACATCATTTTTCCTGTATAAACTGGATCTAATTGAATGTTATTATCATTTTTAAACTGATTAATAAACTGAATCAATGTTTCATTTACTTTTGCATAACCACCAAAATGATAATCAGTCATAATATTCCAATTTTTTTTGCTGACAAATTTACTAATATCTTCATTTAAAAACGACCCTTTTAAGGCAGGAAATCCTAAAACTTGTTGACTAGTTTTTGAACTATTTATAATTCCAGAAATGGTTCCACCTGTTCCAATAGCACAACACACAAAATCAAAGTTAGTATCGCTATCCGATAATATTTCTTCACATCCTTTAACAGCCAATGTATTGGTTCCTCCTTCAGGCAATACATAAAATTCACCAAATTCTTTCCTTAATTTTTCAATAAATACAGATGAATGTTTTTCCCTAAAAAGTTCTCTTGATGTAAAATAAAACTGCATACCACAAGCCTTAGCAAATGATAACGTAGGATTTTCATGAATCTTGTCTTGTAATTCATCGCCTCTTATAACTCCAATAGTTTTAAAACCAAATTCTTTGCCTGCAAAAGCTGCTGCTGCAATATGATTTGAAAAAGCGCCACCAAAAGTTAGCAAAGTATTACATTCTAATCTTTTAGCTTCTTCTATATTGTATTTTAGCTTTCTGTATTTGTTTCCTGAAATAAAGGGATGAATCTCATCTTCGCGTTTTAAAAATAAGTCAACACCATATTTATTGGGTAATAAAATAGGCTGATTTATACTTTTATTTATACTGAAAATCATGCTTGCAAAGATACTTTAAAAATTGCCAAAATCCTCTTAACTTAAGGTAGTTTGCATTATTTTCATTAGCAAATGCTTCCCTTTCAAAAGAAATATTTTTATAGGCCAAATACCAGCTTTTATATTGGTACAATCGAATTAAAAATTCAATGCCATACCAAACAAAAAAAGGAATAATTAAAAATTCCAACTGTTGTTTTAAATGAATATTTTCATGATTTAGCAATACCACGTCATTTTTAAATGTTTTATCTTTTAAAAACACAAAAGGAAAAATAGCTAACCCAACATAGCCTTTTGGCACTAAATATTTAGAACATAAAATCATAAAGATACCAATTCAAAAATCAATCCAAATTACATTATCTTTGTGATACTATGAAGAAAATTATTCCTATTGAAGAGGGAGATTATTATTTAACACCTGAAGGCTATCGGTGTTTTACAGAGCAATACCACTTAAAACGTGGTTATTGTTGTGAAAGCAATTGCAGACATTGCCCATATGGTTTTTCTAAAAAAACATCATGTTAAGTTTATAGTTAAAAACACTATTCTTAAGAAATCTATTGGTATAATTATTGATGTTAATTAAACAAAAGTTTTTAAACACTCATATTAATTAGTTTGAACTATTCTTTAATCTTTAAACATAGTTTATTAAATTTAATGTAACTAAAAAATTGCACTATGAAAAAATTGAAACAACTACGTAAGCCCTTATTTGAAATAAGAAGCGTAAAAAACAATCTACTAAAATTCATTCCACTTTTAGCCATTTTAATGGTGTTAACATCATGCAGTTCTGTAAGAGTTGCAACTGATTATGATAAGAATGCAAATTTTACTAATTACAAAACCTTTGCGTTCTTTAAAACAGGTATTGATAAAGCAGAGATAAGTGATTTAGATAAACGTCGCATTCTAAGAGCCATAGAATCAGAACTTTTAGCAAAAGGATTTACAAAATCTGAAACCCCAGATTTACTAATCAGCTTATTTACAAAATCAAACCAAAGGGTTAATGTTTACAACAACTATTGGGGTAATGGCGCTTGGGGTTGGGGCGGATTTGGTCCTGGTTGGGGTTGGGGTTGGAATCAACCAAATGTAACAACATCTACTGAAGGAACCTTATATATTGACCTGATTGATGCTAATAAAAAAGAACTGGTTTGGCAAGGTATGGGAACCGGTTATTTATCAAGAAATATGGATAAAAAAGAAGAACGCATAAAAGAATTTGTTGCTAAAATTATGGAGAAATATCCTCCTGGAATGGCACAATAACTCATTACTAAAGCGATTCAAATTTGAATCGCTTTTTTTATTTAACACCACTACTTTTCTCCTTTTCTGCATTATTTGTATTTTTACTTAAAACCACATTTAAAATCATCCATGGATAACTCAATAGAATCAAACCCTATTTTAAACCGGTTGCCTAAACATTTGCGTCAATTTATAAAACCTCAAAATTATGAGGATTATTCGGCCATTGACCAAGCTGTTTGGCGCTATGTCATGCGGAAAAATGTTGATTTTTTGAGTAAAGTTGCACATCAATCATATTTAAAAGGATTAAAACAAACGGGAATTTCTATAGATAATATTCCAAATATGTATGGCATGAACCGAATACTAAAAGACATTGGTTGGGCAGCAGTGGCTGTTGATGGCTTTATTCCGCCAAATGCTTTTATGGAATTTCAAGCTTACAATGTATTAGTCATTGCAAGTGATATAAGGCAATTAGAACATATTGAATATACACCAGCGCCAGATATTATTCACGAAGGTGCAGGCCATGCCCCAATTATTGCAAATCCTGAATATGCTGAATATTTAAGACGTTTTGGTGAAATAGGCTGTAAAGCAATTTCATCAGCTAAAGATTATGAATTATATGAAGCTGTTAGAAAACTATCAATAATAAAAGAAGCTCCAAATTCAACTAAAAATGACATAAATTCCGCTGAGAAAGAAGTTGAAACACTTCAACAAAATATGGGAGAACCAAGCGAAATGGCACTTATTAGAAATTTGCATTGGTGGACTGTGGAGTATGGACTTATTGGAACGGTAGAAAATCCAAAAATTTATGGAGCTGGTTTACTATCATCTATTGGAGAAAGTGCTTGGTGTATAACAGATGCTGTTAAAAAACTACCTTATACCATAGAAGCTACATTTAAAGATTTTGACATTACTAAACCTCAACCTCAACTTTATGCGACTCCAGATTTTGCACATTTAAGTTTGATTTTAGAAGAATTTGCCAATACAATGGCTTTAAGAAAAGGTGGTTTATCAGGAATTCAAAAATTAATCCATTCAAATACTTTAGGCACAATTGAATTGAGTACTGGCATTCAAATTTCAGGAGTATTTACAAACGTTATTGAAGATTTTGGTAAACCTATTTATATTCAAACAATTGGAAAAACGGCGCTTTCTTACAGAGAAAAAGAATTAATTGGTCATGGTGTTGAAAACCATAATCAAGGTTTTGGCTCTCCAATAGGAAAATTAAAAGGTATCAATCTAGCGATTGAAGATATGAGTCCTAGAGACTTAAGTGCTTATAATATTTATGAAGAAAAAACCGTAACATTAGAATTTGAAGGAGGCATTTCTGTGTCAGGTGAAATTATTACCGGAAAGCGTAATTTACAAGGAAAAATAATTTTAGTTAGTTTTAAAAACTGCACGGTAAAACACTATAATACTGTTTTATTTGAACCAAGTAGTGGAATTTATGATATGGCAGTGGGAAAAGAGGTTGTTTCAGCATTTTCAGGTCCAGCGGATTTGCATAGTTTTGATTTAATTACTCATATTCCTTCATCACAAACTATTCACATAAAAAAATCAGAAAAACAATTACAATTAGAAAGATTATATCAGCAAATTAGAGATTATAGAGAAGACAAAAACAAAACTATTTCAAGAACAAAAGTATTAGAAGAACTTATAAAAAATCATTCAACAGATTGGTTGTTAACTATTGAAATTTATGAGCTTGCAATTTTTGGAAATGAAACAGTTTTAGCAAATAATTGTTTAGACCATTTAGAAACAATAAAACAACACAAACCGCAAGTAGGCAAATTAATTGATGATGGATTAGAGATTATTAAACATAAAGACTTGCTTAAAACTACCTAAATCGTTTCAACGTATTTTTTGTAAACTCACTTAACACTAATTTACCGCTAATTTTTGCACGTTCTAACAATAATGAATCCCAATGAGACGTGTTTTCCCAAAAAACTTTTTTGATTTCCTTTAAAGCTTCAGGGTTATAACTTGCCAATTTTTCGGCTAATTGTTTTACAGCCTCATCTAACGCTTCTGTGGTTTCAAAAACTTCGGCATATAAACCTTTATCTTTTGCATATTCTGGAGAAAAAAAAGATTCAGCATCAATAGTCATTTCAGACATGGCTATTTTACCCATTTTTCTTGAAACGACTGGTTCTATAACAAATGGACCAATACCAATACTTAACTCACTTAATCGTATGGATGCATGTTTTGTTGCCAAACAATAATCTGTTGCGGCTGCTAAACCAACGCCTCCACCAACGGCTTTTCCTTGAACACGACCAATAATCAACTTTGGACATAGTCTCATAGCATTAATGACGTTAGCAAATCCTGAGAAAAACTGCGTTCCTGCATCTTCATCTTCAATAGTTA
Source organism: Flavobacteriaceae bacterium (assembly GCA_021739635.1). Taxonomy (GTDB): domain Bacteria; phylum Bacteroidota; class Bacteroidia; order Flavobacteriales; family Flavobacteriaceae; genus Yeosuana. The sequence continues at coordinate 27,336 of JAIPBH010000013.1, forward strand.
CAACCTCATTAAAACTGGCGCCTGCACAAAATGTTCTATCACCTCCACTTTTTAATACTATTACTGTAATAGCATCATTGTTTCCTGCTTCTGTAATAGTCTTTTCTAATAAAAACAATATATCACTAGGTATAGAATTTCTATTAGGATGAAAAAAGGTGATGTACCCTACTCCATTTTCAACTATTAATTTTACATACGGATTGTTCATAAATTCTATTTCTCGATAAAATTAAGAATTGTATTTCAGTTTAAGTATCTAATTGAAGGTTAAAATGGGAGGTTTTCTACATCTACATTACCGCCAGAAAGAATAACACCTATCTTTTTGTTTTTAAAATCTTCTTTATTTTTTAAAACTGCCGCAAAAGCAACCGCGCTTGAAGGTTCAATAATAATTTTCATGCGTTCCCAAATGAGTTTCATGGCTTCAATAATTTCATCTTCTTCAACCCTTATGATTTTTTCGACATACTTTTTAATAATTGGAAAATTTCTATCGCCTAAATTTGTTCTTAAACCATCGGCAATGGTATCTGCAGAATCATTTAGCTCAATATTTCCACTTAATAAAGAACGATAAGCATCATCAGCATTTATTGGTTCACCACCAATAACTTTACAATGATTTGAAAAATAATTAGCTGCTAAAGCTGTACCTGCAATTAAACCGCCACCACCAACAGGTGAAAATATATAATCTAAATCCGGATAATCTTCTAACAACTCTATTGTAGCAGTTCCTTGACCATAAATAACAGCATCATCATTAGATGGATGAATAAAAGTGGCTCCCGTTTTTTGTTGCACTTTAGCTGCCATTTCTTCGCGTGCAATAGGATTAGATTCACATTCAATAATCTCACCTTCATAAGTTTTTACGGCATTTTTTTTTACTTGAGGTGCGTTTTTTGGCATCACAATATAAGCTTTAACGCCTATTTTTTTAGCAGCTAATGATAAGGCTTGCGCAAAATTACCTGAGGAATGTGTTACAACGCCACTTTGCCTTTCAACTTCAGACAAACTTACAATGGCATTTGCAGCGCCTCGCATTTTAAAGGCGCCCATTTTTTGAAAATTTTCACATTTAAAATACACATTTGCTTGAACCATGTTGTTAATTAACTCTGATGTTAGCACAGGCGTTCTGTGAATATATGGTTTCACGCGCTCATGCACTTGTAAAAGCAAGTCTTTATTCATTTTTATATTTAAATTCTACATTAAAAATAATCAAATTGGTTGCCTTAATTACATTCACAATCAAATTTTATACATTTTTTACTAAAAATTTCCATTGTAACACATGTTACATTGCTATCAAAATTAATTAAAGTAATTTGCATAAAATTTATATAACATATGGGACTATTTGATTTTTTAACAGGTGGAAATAAAACAGATAAAATTAAGGACTTTCAATCTAGAGGTGCTGTAATTATTGATGTGAGAACAAAAGCCGAATTTGCCCAAGGTGCAATTGCTGGATCAAAAAACATGCCTTTACAAACTATAAGCACTCAAATTGCAACTATAAAAAAACTTAATAAACCTGTTATTGTTTGTTGTGCTAGCGGCATGCGTTCTGCAAATGCAGCCAGCATTTTAAATAGCAATGACATTGAAACCATTAATGGTGGTGGTTGGTTAAGTTTGAATAATAAATTATAATTTCACTATAGAAATAAAAAAAACATTAGTTTCCTTCGACAGAAAAGGCCTAACTAATGTTTAAACTAAACTACATTGTTGATGGTGTAAAATTAAATCTTACAGATTGGTTTTATATTACCTGACGTTTAATTTGTGGTTATATTAAGTTATTCCTTTTTGCCTTTTCTACAGCTTCAAGCTTATTGTGTACTTGAAGTTTTGTGTAAATATTTTCAATATGCTTTCTCACTGTTGATGGCGAAAGAAAAAGATTTTCTGCAATATTATTGTAATTCAAACCCTTACTTAATTGTTTTAAAACTTCAATTTCTCTAAGAGTTAATTTTATATTTTCATCTATTATATCATCAAAATTAATAGGATTTCTTAATAATTTTAATGTTTTTAAAGCCATTCTAGGATGTATGGCTGCTCCATCATTTATAGCTTCCAATATTCCTTGATGAAGTTCTTTGGGTTCAACTTCTTTAAGAAAATATCCTTCTGCTCCTGCTTTAATAGCATTAAATAAATTTGCCTCGTCATCAAAAACGGTTAGCATGATAATTTTTATTTGAGGATATTTTGATTTAATTAATTTGGTTGCTTCAATTCCATTGCATTTTGGCATTTCAATATCCATCAAAATCAAATCAACACTCCTATTCTTTTCTAATTTAAGCATCAAATCATTTCCATCATTGGCTATAAATTTTAAAGCTAAATCATCAAAAAATGAAATTTTTTCTGCTATTGCTTTTTGCAAAAAAATATTATCATCAACAATTGCTATTCTGATAGACATAGATTTACTTTTTAAAAAACAATGAAACTTTTGTGCCTAAATTTTCTTTTGATGTAATTACAAGTTCACCACTAAGCTCATTAGCTCGCTTTTTTAAATTGCTTAAACCGTTACCTGAATTTGGCATATCTGTATTAAATCCTTTTCCATTGTCATTTATTTGAATTTGGAAAGTATCGTTTTGTTTAAATACATCAACTAAAATTTGATTAGCTTGAGCGTGTTTTAAAGCATTGTTAATAGATTCTTGAATAATTCTAAAAATATTCATGCCTTCGGTAGTACTAAAAACAGTATTGTTAAAATTGCCGTGAATTTTAAAATTAAATTCAATTCCTTGAGCAGCAATTTTAGCGTTATCAATATATAAAGCAATTCTAGATTTTAAATCTTCAAAAGAGATTGCATTTTTGTTCATTGCCCAAATAGTATCTCGAAGTTCTATAATTGTTGATTTTGCAAAATTGCTAATGTTGTTAAGCTTTTCTTCTAATTTTGAGTTTTGAATTTGAAAAGCATATTTAATATTATCAACAGATGAAATAATGAATGTTAATTGAGATCCAATATTATCATGTAAATCTCTAGATATTTCTAAACGCTGTTCTTGTAATTTACTTTGCGCTTCAATTTTCACTAAGGTTGATTCAAGTTCAAACTCTTGTTTTTGTTGGTTGTTTTTAAGTTTTTGTTGATGATAAAGCAAATAGGTAATTACTAAAAGACCTAATGCAAGTATTGCCATAAATATGAATTGTGTCTTTTCATTTTTAAGTTCCAATTTACTTTTTTCAATAGCAGCTTCAGATTGTATTAATAGCATTTCTTGCTTTTCTAAGTTGTATTTAACCTCCATTTCGGCTAATGCCGTTTTACTTTCTTCAGAAAACAAATTTTTTATATTATTATAATGTTTGGTCAAATAATAATCGCCTTTTTCAATATTGCCTGAATGAAAATTGGCTTTAGCTAAAGCATTATATATATTATCGGCATATTTTTCTATTTCTGGATGTGCTTTGATAACATCTAATCCCGAATTAGCATATTTTAAAGATTCGTTAAATAAATTAATTTTACTATAAGTATTGGAAATACAACCATATAAAATGATTAAGTCTCTCGGATTTGTATTACTATTAGGCTTGTTTAAAACTTCCAAATACAATACAATAGCCTTATCATAATTTTTATTATCAGCATATAAATTAGCCAAATTGTGAATAATTTTATAATACATCAAAGTATTATTGGTTTCTTTGGTTATTATTTTACCTTTTTCAAAAGCATCAATTGCTAAATCTGTTTTATTTAAGTTCATAAAACAAATTCCTAAATTATTCAGAGAAGCACCTTGATCTTTTAGTAAATTACCTTTTACTCTTAAATCATAAGCTTTTTGTGTGTAAAACAGGCCCTTATCATAAAGTCTTTTTTCAATATAAATTAAGCCAATATTGTTATAAAACAGAGACGAATTAATTTGTTGGCTTTGTGGCAAGCTTTCATTTAATTTTAAAGCTTTGAAGAAAAAACTTAATGCGTCATCTAAATTTCCTTTATTCCAATCTATCATTCCAAATCCATTTAGACATCGAACTTCAATTGGCTTATACTTATTTTTTAATGATAAGTCATATGCCTTTTTATAATACACATAGGCAGAATCTGATAATCCTGTAAGCACATAAATTCCTCCTTTAATAAAAACGGATTCGTTATAACCGTATTTATTTTTTTTGGATATGGCTAATTCTTCAGATTGTTTTTGATAAGATTTCGCTTTATTAACGTCACTTGAAATAAAATTTAAAGCCAATTTATTTAAAACAGAAACCTTTACAGAATCGTTTTTTGTTGTTTTTATAATTGCAATCAAACTATCAATTTCTTTGACAGTTTGTGCTTTCAACGTTTGAAATGCAAAAAAAACTAAAAAAAGTATTTTTAATTTCATAATTAACTATGTTCTAATACTTTGCGTTTTTATTTTTTAGGGTAAACATTTTCAATCATTTCAAAATTAAAATTAAAAATCAACTTATTTAAGGTTTCATTTGAAGACTTCGCCACTGTGTTAAGTTCATCTATAAAACTTATTTTTTGCTTTTGGATTTTACTTTTCTCAGTTATTATATCAATTCTATTTTTAAGTATTACAATTTTGTTATTAAACTCTTGATTTTTTTTGTAGAACTTAAATTGAATATAAATAATAAAAACTGCAATTAACACGACCAAAAAAACAAATTCAAATATCATACTTTTAATTAATAATTAGCTTTTTAACCAGTTTTTGATTTTCTTTTTGAATTTCAATCAAGTACATTCCTTTATTCATATTTTGATTTAAGTTAGTTGTTTCAATTCTAAACTCTCTAATTTTTTTACCTAACATAGAATATATAGAAACTTTACTACCTATTAAATTTCTGTCCATTTGAATTGTAAAATTACCATTTGAAGGGTTTGGAAAAACCTTAACACTACTAAAATCATCATTGTTTTCAGGCAAACCAAGAGTAACTCCACATAGATATGCAAAAAAGCTGTTAGACGTGGAACTGCTCATTCCTGAAGGAAGTACTAAATTATAAGAATCTAGGGTTTCGTTAAAGTTAAAACTACCTGCAACTACCATACAGTTATTTGAGTTTAATGCTATATCATTTAAAGGTGTTTTATTACTTAAGTTCTTTTGCCATATAACAGAGTAGCTGGAAGTCATTTTTAAAACAACCGCTGTATTAAAAGCACCATCACCAGACACATAAAAATTGGTACCATCAAAAATCACTTCTTTAATCTTAGAAGCATTTCCACCAATTTGCAACACATCTACAAATACTGGTACTCCTGTTGAAGCATCTAACTTATAGAAATACCCATTAGGAAAACTTGTTTTAGTAATGCCCCCAACAGTAACACTTCCAAACAAACCGTAAAAGGTACCATAAACATTACCTGATTGATCTAAACTTATTCTAAAAGTTTCCATAAATGAACTGGTTACCGGAGTACTCCATAACTGATTATAACTAGAATCAAATTTTATTATTTTGTTTCCTGCCTGAACAATTATATTGTTTGAAGTATCAATTAATATATTGTGCCATTGAGGGTTTTGAAGGCTTCCTGATATGCTTATACCAAAATCTAATTCTTGTCCATCTGCAGGGTTTAATTTTTGAATATAACTATCTCCAACATTAATTACTGGTGTATTTGTATTATCTATGGCTATAGAATATATAACAGCTGGAATTCCTTTTGCCCAGATTAATGTTCCTGTATTACTATATTTTACAATAAATCCATGATGATACATAGATGATAGTGGAATTCCTTCAAAAACAGGAACTTGATAATTAGCTACTTGCCCACAAACATAAACATCACCATTTTGGTCTATAGCAATCCCTAAAGCTTTATCTACCGATGTATTTGTTCCGCCGTGTTTTAACCATATAACGTTACCAGAACTGTCTGCTTTACCCCAAAATGAATTTCCTTGTCCTGCTGGTATTGATTGAGTTCCAAAACTTAAAGCATCTGTTCTATATCCGCAGAAATAAGTATTTTGGTTGTTATCTACAGCAATATTGTAAATCTCATTGGCATTAATTCCTTCTGTATTTTGAACTAATGTTTGAAATGTAGGTGTTTGTGCATTTACCAAAGACCCATAAAACACAATTATAATTAAGAGTATAGTTTTTTTCATTTGATTTATATTTAAGTTTATCAAAATAACTTAACTTATAAATCAAAAAAAATAAGGCAATTGCCCTATTTTTATCAAATCAAATTGTTTTTTTTAGCTTTATTAACGTCAATTGGAATGAAATTTAAATATCATACTTTTAATTAATAATTAGCTTCTTAACTAATTTTTGATTTTCTTTTTGAATTTCAATTAAGTATATTCCTTTATTCAAATTTTGATTTAAACTAGCTGTTTCAATTCTAAATTCTCTAACCTTTTTACCTAGCATAGAATAAATAGAAACTTTACTACCTATTAAATTTTTACCCATTTGAATAGTGAAATTACCATTTGAAGGGTTTGGATAGAGTGAAAATTTAGTTTCTAAAAAGGAATTAGTAGCTAAAGTTCCATCGTTGGTATAACGAGCCACACCGTATTTTGTAAATGGACTTCCGTATGTTGATCCAACAACTACAATTTTACCATCTGATTGTAACGCTCCATTTTTGGCAGTACAATAATTAATATTTATAACTGTTTCAACTTTTCCATTAGTTCCAAAAGTCGAATCGAAAGAGCCATCAACATTAAATTTTGAAACACCAAAACTACTATTCAAACCTCCAATTGTGATTATTTTATTATCGGATTGTAACACTACATCAAAAATCATCTCATCACTAGTTTGAACTAAAATACCAGTTGTATTAAAAGAAGTATCAAAAACTCCTGAATTTGTTAAACGCATCAAAAAAGGGCTATATCCACCGGATGAAGATGAATTATTATACCATCCACCAATAACTAATTTATTATCAGAAGTAATGACAATGCAAGAAGCATAATTATGACTTGATGCAAAATCATAAGTAAACTTACCGTTATTTGCAAAAGTTGTATCTAAACTCCCATCTGAATTATACCTAAAAACAGCTACGTCGTCATTAGAAATTCCGCTAATAACACCAACTGCAACAATTTTTCCGTCTGATTGTAAAGCGATATCATAAATAGCTTCGTTTGTAGTATTCAATTGGGTTCTAGCAATGCCGTTAGTTCCAAAAGAATTGTCTAAACTTCCATCTGTATTATAACGAATTAAAACAATATCACGGTCAAAATTGATGCGTGATTGAACACCAACCAGAATTTTTCCGTCGGATTGCAATTTTACATCTATTCCAAAATCTTCATTTGAAGTAGGAAGTTGTGTTGTTACAATTCCATCAGTATCAAAGTTTGTATCTAAAGTACCATTGGTGTTATACCGAACTACAGCAACCTGAGAAAATCCCATAGAAGCATCAGTATAATGATTACCAACTACAACAATTTTTCCGTCTGATTGCAAAACACCATTAAAGGCTTCAAAACCTTGATTCCCATAGGATGTTGTTACTTTTCCAGCAGTTCCAAAGGAAGGATCAAAAGTTCCAGAAGGATTCATTCTTGCTAATGAAAAAGATGCTTCACCACCATTCAGTGAAGAACTTCCACCAACAATAATCTTACTGTCTTGTTGAACCAATACAAATTCTCCATAATCATTTGGAATGGCAAAACTTATTATTTTTTTTCCATCAAAATCGAAAGAGCTGTCTAATACCCCATATTGTGCGAACACAAATCCTGGTAAAATAATTAACACTAATACTTGTAAAGTTTTTTTCATTTGATTTATATTTAAGTTTATCAAAATAACCTAACTTATAAATCAAAAAAAATAAGGCAATTGCCCTATTTTTTATCAAATCAAATTGTTTTTTTTAGCTTTATCTATTGCTTCCAATTTATTATGTACTTGCAGCTTTTTGTAGATGTTTTCAATATGCTTTCTGATAGTTCCAGTAGATAGAAAAAGGTTGTTAGCTATTATATTATAGCTTAACCCCTTACTTAATTGTTCAAGCACTTGAATTTCTCTTTCTGATAGTTTTATATCTTCTTTTTCCTTTTCAAAATTCACTGGATTACGAAGCAATTTTAATGTTTTCATGGCAATAGATGGATTCATTGCTGCTCCGCCTTTTAAGGTTTCAAGGATACCTTCATGCAACTCTTTTGCACTAATTTCTTTTAGTAAATACCCATCAGCTCCAGCTTTTATGGCATTAAAAATATGTTCATCATTATCAAAAACAGTGAGCATAATGATTTTAATTTGTGGATATTTTTGCTTTACAATTTGGGTGGTTTCAATACCATTTAAAACTGGCATTTCAATATCCATGAGTATCAAATCTATGTTGTGATTGCTTTCAAGGTTAGTTAACAAATCAGCGCCATTTAAAGCCGAAAACTTAAGGTTTAAATCTTTAAAAAAGGATAGTTTTTCTTTAATGGCGTTTATTAAGAACGTGTTATCGTCAACTATTGCTATTTTGATGCTCATTTTATAAAATTATATAGTTAAAACAATGAAAGTTCCTTTATTTAAATGGCTTTCAATATGAACATCGGCATTAATATCTGCAGCTCTTTTTTTTATGTTGTTTAATCCATTTCCTAGTGAAACAGTTTGTAAATTAAACCCTTTACCGTCATCACTCATCACAATTTTTAATTTGTTGTTTTCATTTTGAAACTTAACTTCTATTGCTTTAGCTTCTGCATACTTAATTGAATTGTTTATGGCTTCTTGAATAATTCTATAAATATTCATGCCTTGTAATGAAGTAAATATTTTATCTGGGTTAACATTATTAGCAATCTTAAAAGAAAAATTGATTTTTTCATCAGATAAATGTGCTTTATCTATATAGTTTGAAATACGAGATTGAAGATCTTCAAAAGTAATTTCACTTTTATTCATGGCCCAAATAGTATCTCGCAACTCATAAATAGTTTCTTTAGTAAACTCGCTAATATTAGTTAATTTATCAACCAGTTTTTTGTTACTAATTTTAAAACCGTACTGCAAATTTTCAATGGTTGAAATGATAAAAGTAAGTTGAGCGCCTATATTATCGTGTAAATCTCTTGAAATTCTTAAGCGTTGTTCTTGTAATTTATTTTGAGTTTCTACTTTAATTAAAGCTTCTTTTAGCTCACTTTCCTTTTGAAGTTGACTATTTTTTAATTTTTGCTGATTGTATAACAAATAACCCAATATAGAAATTACGATGGCTAAAATAATTAAGCCAATAATTTGAGTGTTTTTTTGATTTATATAAAGTTCTTTTTCTGCAATATCTGCTCTTTGAGATAAAATTTCCTTTTCGCGTTCTGCAGTATCATATTTCTCTTGAACTTCTAAAACCTCTTTAGTAATTCTTTCGTTAAAAATAGAATCTTGAACAACACCATATAAGTTTTGATAATGAATGATGCTATCGGTATTTTTCTTATAAGCATAATAAGACAACATTGACCCATATGCATTCATCTCCAATTCTTTTGCTTCAATTTTTTTTGAAATATCTAAACCAAGACGCAACTTCTCTTCTGCCTTATTGATTTCTCCATTTGATATGTATAAACTTCCTAAATTAATAGCAGCACTTGAAACTCCATAATTATCATTAAGCTGAATTCTTAAACCTAATGATTTGTTATACATATCAATAGCTTGAGTATATTTTTTTTGTCCTTTAAAAACTGATCCCATATTATTATATAAGGTAGATAGTTCTCTTTCAAAATTGTTTTTTCCAGCTATTTCGATTCCTTTTGTATAATAATTTAAAGTTTGAACGGTATCTTTTAAATACAAATAAGAGTTTCCAATATTGGTATAAGATGTGGTTAGACCTTCATAGTCATTTATTTGCTTATAGGTTTCAGCAATTTCAAGATGCGCTTCGAGAGCTTTTTTATATTGTTTAAAATCATGATAAATATTGGCTATATTATTTTTCATGATGGCGGCATATTTAATATGCTTTTGAGCTTCATAAATTTTTAATGCTTTAGTTGCATAAAAAATAGCTGAATCCATTTTAAAAATGCGTTGATATGAAATTCCTAGCTTATTGTAGCTACTAGCCATTGCCAAGGAATCTCTATTGCTTTCTCTTATAGCTAATGATTTTTTGTAATAATTAATAGATTTATTAAAGTTTGATAAATCATAATATAAAATCCCTAAATCGTTATAAGCTTGAGATTTACCTTCTATATTTTTTGATTTTTCTGAAAGCTTAAGCGCTAAATTTCCATATGATAATGCAGAATCTATAGAGATGTTTCTGTAATACCAACACAAGTCGCTATATGCTTTTATTTTTAAAGAATCTGATGGGTTTTTTGAGACAATATGTTTTAAGCTGTCAATAATCTTTAAGTTATCTTGTGAATAACAAAAATTAAAACCTAAAAAAATAATCAAATAGCATATTTTTCTCATATGATTATTTTAATTGAATTATATAAAGTGCTTGTATAACAAAATAATGTCTCTGTTAATTCTAAAGAAATCATTGAAGATGGTTTGATTTAATTTATCTGACATTAAAAGATATTCTGAATTGATTTGATGTTTTTTTTCTTCTTTATTTAAAAGCATTTTTAAATTTAAATATTTTTTTTCTTCAAGTTTCATAAATCTAATAGTTTGTAAATAAGTTACTATTATAAAAACTAAAAATATAAAAATAAGTGCGTAAATAATAAAATTAAAATACAGCATAATTACATGTTAAATTTAATAAAGAATTTGATTAAAACTTAAAGTATTATAACGCATAAAAAAAACATCAGCAGAAAAATCTTTTGATAGATTTAACAACTGATGTTTATTATTTGAACTGATTAATAGCATAATAAAAGTAACTTAATAACTTGAACCTCAACTAATTTTTCGACTAAGTGTTATTAAAAAAGATTAAGCGCAATAAAGGTATTATCACGCCTAATCAAACAAATCTCAACAACAAGATTTATTTTTGCAGGTCGTAAGAGTTGATACTACTAGAGCCTGATTTATAATATAAATAGCCTCCAAACTCATCAACTTCATACTCTGGTTTTTTATCTTTTAACACAATTTCTTTATCTACTTTACCAGTGTCTTTGCTTATTTTTACTAAACCAACACCATCATCTAACTTTGTTAAAATAAACTGAGCATCTTGTGTAGCTGCTGTTGCTTTAAATCTTCTACTCATTTCAGCAAATGAAGCAGATCCAATAGCCGCATACATATCAGATTCTCGCTTCATTTGTGCGCCATAATCGTTGTACTGCCCAATTGAATTTTTATTCATTCCTGCCACAGCTGCAGTTTGCATTGCCATAGCTGTTGATGCTACTGCCAATACCCCGAAAGCTATTTTAGCAAAAGTACTTTTACCTGGTGAAGCGTAATATTCATGAAATTTTTTACTTCCATCAAAATTTAGCATCATCACATTTTGGTCTGACGACAAAAGCAATCCATCTTTTCTAACCTCTAAATGTGTAGGGTCTTCTTTTTCTTGAAACTCATAATTTGCTAAAGAACTAATATCTCCTGAATTTTCATCAATAGCTATCATTTCTTCTCCGGTGCTTATTAAATAGCGTTTATGTGTAGCATCATAGGTACTTGTAACTGCTTTAGCTCTTTTGTACTTAATAGGCTTTTTCCATATAGATTCGCCTGTTGTTAAGTTTATTATATTAGCATCTTCATCTGTAATATAAATCATGCCTTGTTTTGTTAAAGCCATTGTATGAATATTTTCACCTGTACTTAGTGGTTTTTTAAATAATGGCGTGCCATCAAATGAAATTTTATTTATTCCTCCTTCAGCTATACCAAATAAAATACCATCATCCATAACATAAAAATGCTGTACATATCCTTTGGTTTTTGGCGCTTTTTCCCATAAATCTTCACCTGTTGAAGCAGAAAGAAATGAAATATTACTTTGACCTTTAGCAGCCATAAGACCGCCCAATCCTCCTTTACCAGAATCTGCAACATCACTTACAATAGCAAGTCCTTTTGGTGTAATTTCAAAATTAGAAACCGTTCCTTTTACTTTATTTCCTTCAGCCCACATTTCTGCACCTGATGCGCTAATTTTATTAACTTCCTGATTTTTACCGCCATTCTTACTAACAAAAGCGTATATAGATTTTCCGTCTTCGCCTGGTTCTATAAAGGCCACATCTTTTATTTTTGCTGTCCAACTTTCATTACCTGTAGCCATATCAATTCTAGTTAATCCTTTGCCTGTTGGAAGAATTAAGCCTCCATCAATAATGCTTGGTCTTCCTGTTAAAACATCGTAACCTTTTAGTGTAAATAGCTTTTCTTCTTTTCCTGTAGCCATATCATAAATACCTACAGCTTGCGCATAGTTTTCTTTAGCTGTACGTTGGCCTGAAACAATTAATTTGTTTTCTGGCAATATTAATGTTGGTTGATTTGCAGCTTTCCAACCGTTGGCTTTTGTATCAAAAATACGCTGACCAGACACCAAATCAATCACACTTTGTTTTGCAGAAATACCACCAAAACCAGTCTGCCCTACCATAACATAAGGTGTATTAGGAACGATGTTTAACTCTTCTTCTTTAACTTTTCCGTAATCATCAAAATTAAAAACTAAGCCTTCTTTTCCTGGTTTAATACCTGCCAAACCATTTCCGTGTGTTACTAATAATACTCCAGAATCTGTAAGTATCATTTTTTCAATATTTCCACCAACATCATATTTAAAGTTTGGTGTTTCAGCTTTTTGAGCTGTTGCAAAATTTACCATTAGTACAACGACTAACAGTATAATGAATTGATTAATTTTTCCCATTGTTGAATTGTTTATAAATAGCAATTCAAAAATGCAAAACGAAATAAATGAAATCAATACGACGAATTGCGTATTTTTAAAATGTAATATGTGAAAATTGTGTTTGAAGCTGTTTTTTTTTGATTTCTAACTTTTTAAGAAATAAATGATGTGCTTCTGAATTAGGATTAAAAGGTTTATGCTGCAAGCCTTTTTGAATGTCATCAACCGTTTCCATGATTTTTAAAGCATCTTTTAAAATCCAAACCTCTTGAAATTTTTCCCAAATATAGTTTATCGCTATTTGATTGGGATGAATCATATCTTCGGCATAAAATCTGTAATCTCTCAATTCATCCATCATAAGTTCATAAGATGGAAAATAAAATAATTGATTATTTTTTAACTGATGAATTGCCGCAATTAAATGCGACTTACTTTGAGTATTTTCAACAAAACCATCTTTAATGTGGCGAACTGGTGACACTGTAAAAATGATAGATGCATGCGTGTTTATACTTCTTATTGAATTTATAATAGACTCTAAAGATTGAATTGTGTCATCAACCGATAATAGTTCTTTTGAAAATTGATTTTGGGGTATTTTATGGCAGTTAGCAACAAAAGTATTGTTTTTTAAAAGTCTATAAACCCAAGCCGTTCCTAGCGTAATTATAATGTGGGTAGAATTTTTGATTTGTTGATTTGTTGATTTGACGGCATCATTCAAATTAGTTATCAAATCTTCTTTTGATGTGTTGCTTAATTTAGAATGCGCATCAAAACAATGCCATTGCTCATTATGAAAAATTATATCTTCTTCTGAATACTGCTTTTTTGCAACGGCATTAGTAATTAATGTTTCAATAGCTTTTGGTTGAAACAAAATACCAAACGGATTTTGAAGATTTTGAAACTTAAAATAATCAAGTTTCTTACCAATATTTTCAACAAAACAAGAGCCTAATAAAACAACATTAGAGTTATAATCTATTTGATTATGCTGTTGTGGTTGTAATGGTATTATTGTTTGTAGCTTCATTTTTTCTCGCTAAGACTCAAAGTTTATAAACCATTTACTATTCTGGTAATTCCTGTTTTAATTAACGGAGAGTTAAAATTTATGAGCAATCCTAATTTTAAGTTGGTTAATTTAAGGTATGTTAGTAATTGTTTTGGATAAACCGGATGAATTTCTAAAACAGATTTAATTTCAATAATCACTTTGTTTTCAACAATTAAATCTGTTCTGAATCCTAAATCCAATTTTTTATTTTTCCAAATTACAGGTAATGCTTTTTGTCTTTCTACTTTTAATCCTATGTCTATTAATTCTGAATATAAAATTTCTTCATAAACAGATTCTAATAATCCTGGACCAAGACTTACGTGGATGTGATAACAACAATCTACAATAATTGAGGCTAAATCATTTTCATAATATTCTTCATTATCAGTTTCCATGATTATTTTTTTAAAACTTTGCGTCTTTGCGACTTAGCGAGATTTTAAATATAATTTTTCGCAGCCTGTAAAGCTTCATCAATACCACTTGGCATTTTTCCTCCGGCAGTTGCAAAAAATGGTTGACCGCCGCCGCCACCTTGAATATATTTACCAAGTTCTCTAACAACTTGTCCGGCATTTAAACCTTTACTAGCAACTAACTCTTTTGATATATAACATGTTAATAATGCCTTTCCATCTTGCTCTGAGCCAAATAATAAAAACAAATTATCAAACTGACTACCTAAATCAAAAGCTACATCTTTAATTCCTGTAGCATCCAACTCAATTTTCTTTGATAAAAATAGAACGCCATTAATTTCTGTTAATTCGCTTTTTAAATCTCCTATAATATTTTTGGCTTTTTCTTTTAATAATGTTTCAATTTGCTTTTTAAGATTTGTGTTTTCATCTTGTAAACTTTGAATTGCTTTTACAGGTTCTTTTGCATTATTAAGCAACTCTTTCATTTCATAAAAGGTTCTGTTATTTTCATGATAGAAATCTTTAACAGCATCATTTGTAATAGCTTCTATACGACGAATTCCTGCTGCAACGGCACCTTCAGAAACAATTTTAAAATACCAAATATCTCCAGTGTTTTTTACATGTGTGCCTCCACAAAGTTCTACAGATTGGCCAAAACGAATTGCTCTCACCGTATCTCCATATTTTTCACCAAACAAACTCATAGCACCATCAGCTATGGCTTCTTCTTTAGGAACATTACGTTTTTCTATCAATGGTAACTTACTTTCAATTCTTGTATTCACAAAATTTTCAACATCAGTTAATTCTTCAACAGTTAATTTAGAAAAATGCGAAAAATCAAAACGCAAATGTTTGGAATGCACAGCGCTTCCTTTTTGCTCTACGTGAGTTCCTAAAATTTCACGTAATGCTTGGTGCAGCAAATGAGTAGCTGTATGATTGCATTCTGTTCTATAGCGCTGTTTTGTATCTACAACAGCTTTAAAACTTTCGTTGATATGCTTTGGCAAACTTTTAGCAAAATGAATTATTACATTGTTTTCCTTTTTAGTGTCAACAATATAAACCACATCACCATGTACATCTTCAAGATAACCTTTATCGCCTACTTGTCCGCCACCTTCAGGATAAAAAGGAGTGATATTGAAAACCAACTGATACATGTCGCCATCTTTTTTAGACGTAACTTTTCTGTATCTGGTTAATTTTACTTGGGCTTCAAGCGTATCATATCCAATAAATTCCTCAACTGTATCGTCTATTAAAATAGTCCAATCATCTGTAGACATTTCACTAGCTGCGCGCGACCGATTTTTTTGTTTTTGCATTTCTGAATGAAAGCCTGCTTCATCAATTTGTAATCCTTTTTCTCTAAGAATTAAAGAAGTTAAATCAAAAGGGAATCCATAGGTATCATATAATTCAAAAGCTTTTCCGCCTGAAATAATCTCATTATTAGATTCTTCAACAATTTTGTTTAATAAAATAAGTCCTTGGTCTAAGGTTCTTAAAAAAGATTGTTCTTCTTCACGAATTACGTTTTCAATAAGATGTTTTTGGGCTTTCAATTCTGGGAAAGCGATTCCCATTTTCTCACTCAACACATCAACCAATCTATAAATAAAGGGTTCTTTTTGGTTTAAAAATGTAAAACTATAACGAATGGCTCGTCGTAAAATTCTACGAATGACATAACCAGCACCTGTATTACTTGGCAATTGTCCGTCGGCAATTGAAAATGCAACGGCGCGCACATGATCTGAAATAACACGGATGGCGACATCCACTTTTTCATCTTTACCATACTCTTTATCAGCAATGGTTTCTATTTCTCTAATAATTGGTGTAAAAACATCGGTATCATAGTTAGATTGAACCCCTTGCAATACCATGCAAAGTCTTTCAAATCCCATTCCGGTATCAATATGCTTATTAGGCAAACTTTCAAGTGACCCATTGGCTTTTCGGTTATATTGCATGAAAACCAGATTCCAAATTTCAACTACTTGTGGATGGTCTTTATTCACTAAATCTTTACCTGATATTTTAGCTTTTTCTTGAGCAGAGCGAATATCAACATGAATTTCACTACAAGGTCCACATGGTCCTTGATCACCCATTTCCCAAAAATTATCTTTTTTATTTCCTTTTAAAATGCGGTCTTCAGAAATAAATTGTTTCCATAAATCATAAGCTTCTGTGTCCATAGGAAGTTTGTCATCATCACTTCCTTCAAAAACAGTGACATAAAGAATATCTTTATCAATTTTATAAACTTCAGTTAATAATTCCCAAGCCCAGGCAATAGCTTCTTGTTTAAAATAATCACCAAAACTCCAGTTTCCTAGCATTTCAAAAAGTGTGTGATGATAAGTATCATAACCAACTTCTTCTAAATCGTTATGTTTGCCAGAAACCCGCAAGCATTTTTGGGTATCGGCAATTCTGTTGTGTTTGGGTTTAGCATTTCCTAAAAAGTATTCTTTAAAAGGAGCCATACCCGAATTAACAAACATTAAAGTTGGGTCATCTTTTAAAACCATAGGAGCAGATGGTACAATGCTATGATTTTTTTCTTCAAAAAAACTTAAAAATTTAGAGCGAATATCTTGAGATTTCATCTATATAAAAGAGTTACTGTATTGTAAAATTATATTAATTGCAAAACAATTTTTATATTTGGTCGTTTACATATCATTAGTAATGATAAATTGCATTTTATTTAAGTGCAAAAATAGTATAATTTAAGTAATGAGTAAGGTAAAATATTATTACGATTCAGAATCGCTTTCTTACCGAAAAATAGAACGCAAAAAAAGAACCACCATAAAATATGCTTTCATGTTTTTGTTGGCTTCTTCACTTTTTGGGTTTTTATTTGTATTCATTGCTAGTCAATATGTTGAATCTCCCAAAGAACGTGCACTTAAAAGAGAATTGCAAAACGCTCAACTACAATTTCAATTACTAAATAAAAAAATGACAGAAGCTGAAACTGTTTTAGCTAATGTTGCAGATAGAGATAATAATATTTATCGTGTATATTTTGAAGCTAATCCTATACCAGACGAACAAAGAAAAGCTGGTTTTGGAGGTATTAACAGATATAAAAATTTAGAAGGGTTTGATAACTCCAAGTTAATTATTGAGAGTAATAAACGCTTAGACATTCTTCAAAAACAAATAGTTGTACAATCAAAATCACTTGATGAAATAGCCATATTGGCAGAAGAAAAAGAAAAACTTTTAGCTGCAATTCCCGCTATTCAACCTGTACGAAATGAAGATTTAAAACGAATGGCCTCTGGTTACGGTATGCGCTCTGACCCTTTTACTAAAGCACGAAAAATGCATTGGGGTATGGATTTTTCTGCGCCAAAAGGCACACCAATTTATGCTACTGGTGATGGTGTTGTAGAACGTGCAGATAATACTGCTACAGGTTATGGAAACCACATTAGAATTAATCACGGTTACGGATACGTTAGCTTATATGGGCATTTATTTAAGTATAATGTTAAAAAAAATCAGAGAGTAAGACGTGGAGACCTTATAGGTTTTGTTGGTAGTACTGGTCGTTCAGAAGCTCCTCATTGCCATTATGAAATTTTTAAAGATGGTGAGAGGATAAACCCTATTAACTTCTACTACGGTAGTTTAACTGCTGAAGAATTTAACGAAATGCTAGAACATGCTTCATTAGAAAACCAATCACTAGACTAATGTATATAGAGTTACCAGAGAAACGATATTATGGCATTGGCGAAGTTGCAGAAGCTTTTGGTGTAAACACCTCATTAATCAGGTTTTGGGAAAAAGAATTTGATGCCTTAAAACCAAAAAAAAACGCCAAAGGAAATAGAAAATTTACTCCTGAAGACATTAAAAACTTAAAGCTTATTTTTCATTTAGTTAAAGAGCGTGGTTTTACACTTGAAGGCGCTAAAACACATCTTAAAGAAGAAAAACATAAAACACTTAACAACTTCGAAATTATCACTAAATTAGAGGATATAAAATCTCAACTTATTAAAATTAAAAGTGAGTTGTAACATTTTTACAACTATTACTACTAATAGTGAAACAATAAAACTAACTTCTTAAAATTAAATTATTATGAAAAAATGGCTGATTCCAGTAATTGTAATTGTTGTTATAATTTTTGGTGTATACAGATGGGCTGTTGGATTTAACAACAATGCAGTAAAGCTAAATGAAAATGTTAGCGAAGCATGGGGAAATGTTCAAACATCTTACCAACGCAGAAACGACCTTATTGGAAATCTTGTAAATACGGTAAAAGGTGCCGCTGATTTTGAAAAAGGCACGTTGACTGCTGTTATAGAAGCTCGATCAAAAGCAACACAAACAACTATTGATCCAACTAATATTACACCAGAACAATTAAAACAATTCAATGAAGCTCAAGGTGGTTTAAGTAGTGCATTGTCAAGACTTTTGGTAACCGTAGAACGTTATCCTGAGTTGAAAGCCAATGAAAATTTCTTAAAACTTCAAGACGAGTTAACAAGTACTGAAAACACGATTCAAACCGCAAGAACCAGATATAACGAAGCCATCAAACCTTTTAATAACCATGTAAAAACGTTTCCTAACTCCATATTAGCTGGTTGGTTTAATTTTGAAGGAAAACCTTATTTTGATGCAGAAGCTGGTGCCGAAAAACCTGTAGATGTAGAATTTGATTTTAACTAGAAATTATGTCTAAAGTAGAAGATTTCCTTTCAAAAGCCGAAGAACAGGAAATCATTGAAGCCATTAGAAAAGCTGAGGTAAATACATCTGGTGAAATTCGAGTACATATTGAAAAAACTTCTGAAACAGATGCTTTTAATCGTGCTTTAGAAGTATTCCATTACCTAAAAATGGATAATACTAAAGAACAAAACGGCGTCCTTATTTACGTTGCTGTAAAAGATAAAACCTTTGTAATTTATGGTGATAAAGGTATTAATGATGTAGTACCAACTAATTTTTGGGACAGTACAAAAGATATCATGCAATCATATTTTAAATCGGGTAATTTCAAACAAGGACTTGTTGAAGGCATTTTAAAAGCTGGAGAAGAATTAGAAAAACATTTTCCTTGGCAACGTGATGATATCAATGAACTTACTGATGAAATTTCAAAAGGATAATGTATACAATCAAACAAACATCACTTTTATTTTCGCTTTTAATCAGTTTATATTTTACACAAATTGCTAAAGCACAGTTTGATATTCCACTTATTCCCAAAGAACAAACCAGTGTTTATGATTATATAAACCTGCTATCTAGTTCAGAAAAAAGTGACTTAGAAAATAAACTTATTAAGTATTCAGACTCTACATCAACACAAATTGTAGTTGTTGTAATTAGCTCAACAAAAGGAGAAAATATTGGCTTACTGGCTCCAAAATGGGCACAAAAATGGGGAGTTGGACAAGCGAAAGAAGATAATGGTGTTTTTATTTTATTGGCTAGAGAAGATAGAAAAATATGGATTTCTCCTGGTTATGGTGTTGAAGATAGATTAACTGCTGGTATTGTTGGAGAACTCACAAGAGAAATCATCATTCCTGAATTTAAAAACGGAGACTATTACCAAGGATTGAATAAAGGTGTTGATGCAATTTTTGATATTTTAACTGGCGCATATCAAGGCACAAGGCAAGTGGAATCGCAAGGGTTTCCACCTCAAATGATTTTTATTTTATTTATCATTTTTATAATTATCATCATATCTATTTCTAAAAACCGCCGTGATGGTAGTGGAAAAGGTGGCAACAGACACCAAGGCTTTGATATTTGGGATGCTATTATTTTAAGCAACTTGGGTAGAGGAAGTTATGGCGGAGGAAGCTCAAGTGGTTGGGGTGGAAGTTCTGGCGGCGGCGGCTTTGGTGGCGGCTTTGGTGGCGGTGGTTTCTCAGGCGGTGGTGCTGGTGGAAGTTGGTAGATTTTTAGTGGTCAGTGGTCAGTAAACAGTATTCAACTAGAAACTAGAAACTAGAAACTAGAAACTAGAAACCTAAAATTACTATTTCTGACGCATATAAATACTTATAGGAACTCCTTTAAAATCAAAATGTTCACGTAATTTATTTTCAAGAAAGCGTTTATATGGCTCTTTTACGTATTGAGGTAAATTACAGAAAAACGCAAATTGAGGTTGCGGCGTTGGTAACTGCATAATGTATTTAATCTTTACATATTTACCTTTAAGAGCTGGTGGTGGATAATTTTCAATGATTGGCAAAAACAATTCATTAATCTTACTTGTTTTTATTTTCTTAGACCTGTTGTTATAAACTTCAACAGCCGTTTCTACAGCTTTGTAAACACGTTGTTTCGTTAAAGCTGAAACAAAAACAATGGGCACATCTGTAAAAGGTTCTATTTGCTTTTTAATGGCTTTTTCATATTCTATAGTAGATTTATTATCCTTTTCAACCAAATCCCATTTATTAACTAAAATAACAATGCCTTTACGATTGCGTTCTGCTAACCAAAAAATATTTTGTTCTTGTCCGTCAAATCCTCTGGTTGCATCTAATACCAAGATACAAACATCACAGTTTTCAATAGCGCGAATACTTCGCATGACAGAATAAAACTCTAAATCTTCTTTAACTTTTGATTTTCTTCTAATACCTGCCGTATCCACTAAATTAAACTCAAATCCAAAACTATTATATTTTGTGTCAATAGAATCTCTGGTAGTGCCTGCAATATCAGTAACTATGTATCTGTTTTCACCAATTAGAGCATTGATAAATGATGATTTCCCAGCATTAGGACGACCTACTACTGCAAAGCGAGGTAAGACTTCTTCAACAACTTCTTCTTTTTCTGGCAAAGCTTTCACTAGAGCATCTAATAAATCGCCTGTGCCACTTCCGTTAATACTGGCTATGGTGTAATATTCTCCTAAACCTAAAGAGTAAAACTCAACGGCATCTTCCTCTCTTTTTGCATTATCTACCTTGTTTATTACTAAAAAAACCGGCTTATTTACTTTTCGTAATAGTTTAGCAACATCTTCATCCATTCCGGTTACACCAGATTCTACATCAACCATAAATATAATAGCATCTGCCTCATCAATGGCTAACTCTACCTGTTTATCAATTTCGGCTTCAAATACGTCATCACTTCCTAAAACGTATCCACCAGTATCAATAATAGAAAATTCCTTTCCGTTCCAATCACTTTTTCCGTAATGGCGATCTCTTGTAACTCCACTTACTGCATCAACAATAGCTTCTCTTCGTTGAATTAAACGATTGAAAAATGTTGACTTCCCTACATTTGGTCGTCCTACTATAGCAACTATATTACTCATAATCTTTAAATTGTCTGCAAAGGTAGTGTTTACTCTTTGAAAAAAATAGTATTTTAATCTCCTTAAAACAAAACTAAATGTCAACTACCAATACCATCGTATTAAGACCACGCTTTAAAATAGCATTAGAACGTCAAAATGAAGCCGTTTTACAAGCTTTTGAAATTGCAAAAAAAACACAAAAAGAGTTTATTGTAAGTCGTATTGACGATCATGTTTTTATAAAATTCCCTCAAGAAAAACAACATTTTTGGTCACCACAATTACATCTTGAAATCACTGAAGTGGATAGTAAATCCTGTATAGTTCATGGATTATTTGGACCCAACCCAACCGTTTGGACATTCTTTATGTTTTTACATTTTATGGTTGCTGGCTTGTTTATAGCGTTTAGTATTTGGGCTTACACTAATTGGTCATTAAAAACCAGTTACTCATTACAAGTTAGTATGATGCTTTTTATGGTTATTGCTTGGTTTGTACTTTATTTTGGTGGTAGCATAGGAAAAGCTTCAAGCAAAAATGACATGCATGAATTAAATAATTTTATGAATAAAACTCTAAGTTTATAAAATTACCGTATATATTTATAGTTAATATTTTTTATCACTTTTTAATTGTTATTACTTATGAAAAATAATCTTAGTGCTGTAATTTTCGGACTTGCAATCATTATTGGCGCCTACTTATTGGGCCATGCGTATATGAATAGAAATAAAGTAGATGGCACCATTTCTGTGACAGGATTAGGAAATGCCGATTTCACCTCAGACCTTATTGTATGGGAAGGCTCCTTTTCAAAAGAGAACATCAATTTACAACAAGCATATGCTGATCTTGAAAAGGATAAAAAAATAATTTCAGAATATTTACTTTCTAAAGGAATCACTAAAAAAGAGTTAGTTTTTAATGCTGTAAATAGCCAAAAAAATACCCGTTCTAAATATACTCCAGATGGAAAATATGTTGGCGATGAGTTTTTGGGATATATTTTAACACAATCCCTACAGATTGATTCAAATGATGTGAAAAAAGTTGAAAATATCTCTCGTGAAATTACAGAACTTTTAAATAAAGGCATTCAATTTTATTCTCAAGCACCACGCTATTATTACACTAAATTAGCCGATTTAAAAATTGAAATGATTTCAAAAGCAACAGCAGATGCCAGAATAAGAGCTGAAATGATAGCAAAAAATTCTGGAGGAAAATTGGGTGAGTTAATTTCAGCTAAAATGGGTATTTTTCAAATTACGGGGCAAAATTCCAACGAGGATTATTCTTGGGGAGGCACTTATAATACAGAGTCAAAAGAAAAAACAGCTTCTATAACTATGAAACTTGATTATAACGCTGACTAATTATTTTTGATTGTAACCAAAACGCTTCAATTGGTTAACATTGGAACGCCAATTCTTGTTTACCTTAACGTAGAGTTCTATATGAATTTGTTTGCCAAAGAATTTTTCTAAATCTTTTCTGGCTTCTACGCCAACACGTTTTAAAGCGCTTCCTTTATGCCCTATAATAATTCCTTTTTGAGTATCGCGTTCAACCATAATGACTGAGCGCACTCTAATGATATTGTCTTCTTCAAAAAACTCTTCGGTATCTACCTCAACGGCATATGGAATTTCTTTTTTATAATGTATTAGAATTTTTTCGCGAATGGTTTCATTAATAAAAAAACGCTCAGGCTTGTCTGTTAACTGGTCTTTTGGATAAAATGCTGGAGATTCTGGAAGCAACTCAATAATTCTGTTAAATACTTCCTTTACATTAAATCCTTCTAATGCAGAAATAGGGAAAATTTCAGCATTTGGTACTTTTTCAGACCATATTTGTACTTGAGTTTCAAGTTGTTCTTGATTGGATTTATCAATCTTATTTAAAAGGAGTAGTACTGGAATTTTTGAACTCGTAATTTTATTAAAAAATGCTTCATCCTTTAATTCTTGCTCACCAATTTCTACCATGTAAAGCAACACATCAGCATCTTCAAAAGCAGACTTTACAAAATCCATCATAGACTCCTGAAGTTCATAAGCTGGTTTAATAATTCCTGGTGTATCTGACAGAACTACTTGAAAATCATCGCCATTTACAATTCCTAAAATACGGTGTCTTGTTGTTTGTGCTTTTGAAGTAATGATAGATAATTTTTCACCTACAAAAGCATTCATAAGGGTTGACTTACCCACATTTGGGTTGCCTATAATGTTTACAAAACCAGCTTTATGACTCATAGATTGATTATTTACAAAGTGCAAAGTTACAACCTTGTTTTGGTAATTTTATTATGATAATGCTTTAAACAAAAAAACAGGAAGCTAAACTTCCTGTTTTTTTTGATAGTTTATATTGTTTAAATAAAATTATTTAACAATTTCTAAAAGTTCAACTTCAAAAACTAAAGCAGAAAATGGTTTTATTTTATCACCTTTTTGTTGAATTCCATAACCTAATTCTTGAGGAATAAAAAATTTGTATTTAGACCCAACTGTCATTAATTGCAATCCTTCAGTCCAACCTTTAATAACTTGAGTTAGCCCAAATTCTGTAGGAGCACCTCTTTCTACTGAACTATCAAAAACAGTTCCGTCTATTGTAGTTCCGTGGTAGTGAACTTTTACTCTAGAAGATATAGTTGGCTTTTCTCCAGTACCTTCTTTCATTACAATGTACTGTAAACCACTTTCTGTAACTTTAACAGCATCTTTCGTTTTATTTTCTTCTAAGAATTTTTCACCAGCAACTTTATTGTCATTAAATTGTTCTTCAGCTTTAGCTATAGCATCAGCTTGTTGCTTTTCTCTATCTCTTTGTTGTTTCTTTTGGAAATAAGTACTTAAAATTTCTTGAACTTTTTCTTTTTCAATTAAAAGTGTTGTAGAATCTATAACACTTTTATATCCTTGAATAAAAAGATCATTATCTAACTCAGAAACATTAGCTTGTACATTTCGTGCTACATCCATTCCTATAGCATAACTTAATGAGTCAATCTCTGTATCTAATGATTTTTTGGTAACACCTTGGCTATTGCAAGAAGATACTATAGTAGTTAAAAATATAACTGCTAAAAACTTAATTAATTTCATTTGTCTTATTGATTTAAAATTTTGAGCAAAAGTAATAAATTTAAAATGAGAATGGAAGTTCCTTGTGTTACAATTTTTATAAATAAAGTAAAGCGGAGATTACTATTTTAAGAATTACTAATTATCTAACAAAAGTCATATTTATAAATAAGCACAATCTATATCTTTATGAAAGATTTTTATAATTAAAACCAAACTTATGATGACTCAAAACATAGCACTTTATAGTTGGACTAACGGAGCCATAATGATTGCCATATTTGGAATTGTTTGCCTTTCATTAGTAGGTTTCCTTGTAGCTTTTATGATGGGAGGAAAGAAAAAAGATGACTCTGGAGAAAAAGTAGAATAAAAAAATTCATTTATTTAGTTTTATTATCTTATTAATTTTGAATTTTTATGATTCAAAATAACAAGTCATCCATCTCTATTATTTACTCAATGTAATATTAAGATTCTTAAAAAAGATTAAGAAATTATATATTATAATTAAGCTCCAAGATAGTCCTTTCCTAAAATTTATTTAGCATGTGTAACATTAGTTACTTGCAATAATTTTACTATAGATTATTTTTACCGATAAATAAAAAACAATAAATAAAATTGATAATATTATGGAATCCGTACAATTAGAACAACAATTTACAATACCTAGAATTGGAGATAAAGCTCCAGAATTTAAGGCAGTAACAACTCAAGGAGACATTAATTTCCCATCTGATTTTAAAGGTGAATGGGTTATACTTTTTAGTCATCCAGCAGATTTTACACCTGTTTGTACCTCAGAATTTATGACCTTTGCGCACTTAGAAGAAAAATTTGCAAATGCAAACTGCAAACTTGTAGGACTTTCTATTGATGGATTATACAGCCACATTGCTTGGTTGCGAACTATCAAGGAAAAAATTTCATTCAATGGTATGAAAAACATTGAAGTAAAATTCCCCTTAATTGAAGATATTTCTATGGAAGTGGCAAAAAAATATGGTATGATTCAGCCAGGTGAAAGTAAAACTCAAGCCGTTAGAGCTGTATTTTTTGTTGATCCTAAAGGCATTGTAAGAGCTCTAATTTATTACCCATTAAGTTTAGGAAGAAACTTTGATGAATTGTATAGAGCTTTAATTGCTATGCAAACATCTGACAAGTTTAACGTGGCAACTCCTGCTGATTGGTATCCAGGAAACGATGTTATAATATCTCCTGCAGGATCATGTGGTGTTGCAGAGGAAAGAATGACTAAAACAGACGATTTACAATGTGAAGATTGGTTTTTCTGTACTAAAAAACTTGACAAAGATTTAGTCTTAAAAGAAATACTAAAAAAATAAAAAATTAATCAAATTAAAAAGAGCCTCAAATTTGAGGCTCTTTTTTTTCTAAAATTTCTTTTGAAGAAATAAAATAGTGCAACTTTTGGTTTTACCACAAAAGTGCATCTTAAATGTCTTATGTCTACAAACTAATATTTAAATTTATATAAATATTTCTACCCATTCGTGGTATGTTTTTCCAATCTGCATACGTTGAATAATAGGTGTCTAAAACGTTTTCTATGCCAACTTTGGTTATAAAACTTGTAGTTTGAAATTTAAATTTGTAGCCCGAATTTATACTTATAACCGCATAACTTGGTGTTTTATCTTCACCATATTCAGGATTATAATGAGATTGAATAGCATTTCCTCTTAACGATAACTCGGTAGTAAATTGATTTTTATTGAATCTTACTGAAGTAGTATAACTCAAAGGACTTATAAAAGGCAAATTATCATTATTATTATCTTTTCCTCGTGCATAGCTAACCTGAATATTATATTTAAATGCATTTGATAGATTTATTTCTGAAGAAATACTTGAATTAAATATTGAGGCATTTTCTAAAGCTGTGTAAACTCTAACACCATTGGCTCCAATGGTCATTGGCACCAAAACTGGGTTTGTTATAGCTATAATGTAATCAAAAAAAGAAAAATACGATGTAGAGGCATTTACTTTAAATCTATCTTTTTCAAAGCCAAATGAAAGACTCGCTTCAATCGCTTTTTCATTAGTTAAGTTTGGATTTCCTATGTTGTCAAATCCATCAAAACTATTATATAAATAAAAGCCATATCCTTCTGATACTGATGGAGGACGTTCGCTATAAGCCATACCTAAACTATAATAAAAAGCAGACTTAACATACTTATATTTAGTGCCAAAGCTCTTTAAGAATCTTACTTTTTGGGCTTCCATATTTGGATAAAAAATTTGCATACTTTGTAAACCAAAATCACTTGCTACTTTATTACTATGGCTACCAAATGAGGTAGAAACGTTTAAGGTAGAGTTGTTATTTATAATAAAATCATCATTAATAAAAATACCGTTGTAAAATGTTCTTACATCAGGCCAAGTGTACATAAACATGATGTTTTCATTTGGGTTATTTGGGTACATGGTCATTTCTGCAACAGATTTATTATAAAATGAATTTAAATTTACCAACACCTGATGCTTTTCTTTTGTAAAATTCAATTTTGAATAATACCCAAAAGTTTCACTCCAACCAGGCATATCCATATGAATGGGTACATTTGGGCGAGTTGTATCGTCCATTTTGTGTTCAATAGTGTTAAAATATAGTTTGGTTTCCCAATTTTTAATATTAGAATTTAGGGGTTTATATTCGTATTTTATTGATGTTATTAGTGATTTAGCCAAAGAAACATCCATGGTCAAAGCAGGATAACCAACATTGGTTGCTTTATCATATATTAAAGACGTTTCTATTAATTTGCTGTCATTATATTTAAAACCAATGGTGTTTGATACATTTATTTTATTAAACTGAGAATAAAGAACTTCGCTGTTGTTACCTGCTTTGTAATTATTTGCATTACGATGCATAACATCTGTATCAACATAAATTTTTTTGCCTCGATAGTTTAGTGATGCACCTACTATTTTTTGGCTATTATTGGTTTCAAATCCAGAATTAATTTGATATTTCCATTGGTTTTCTCCAAAGGTTGATTTGTTTCTTTTTAAATCAATTGAACCTCCAATAGTGCTTCCAAACAAACCACCTTCTTGACCTGAATTGATAGTAGCTTCAGATAAATTTGTAACTTCAACATAAGACGTAATAGGATCCATTTTATCTGTACAAGCTCCAAAAATTCGCATCCCATCAATAGTAATTAAGGTTCGTTCTGTAGCCATATTATTAATAATAGGTTCCCAAGCATAGGCACCTCGTTTTATCATATCCACTTTTGAAGATTGTTGTAAAAATTCATCGACAGTGCCTAATGATTTTATTTCTTTTTCGTACAATGCTGCTTTATGTCCTATTAAAATAATTTCTTCTAAATTGGTAATCTTTACTGAATCTTGTTCTTTATTTTGGGAAAACGACCATAGAGAAATGAGATATGTTACTAATAGAATTAGTATGTTTTTCATAATTAAATGATTTATTAAAAAGGTCAAATTCATAATAAATTTGACCTTTTTGTGTATTTAGGCTAAAATTCTATTTCAAAAAAGATACTACTTTCGCTTACAGTATCAGTAATTTCCTCACCTTTTAAAACGGTGTTTTCGGCATTTACTAATTGGAGACTAATTTTCCAATAACCAGTCATGGTTAATGAGAGTTTTCCGTAATACAAATCGCCTGCAGATGTTTGAGTGGCATTTACATTGTTTGGTGAACTATGATTTCCCATACTTGGCATCCTTGGGTCAAATTTTACTGTAAATCCATCAACTACAGGGAACGTCATCATATCTTGCATTTTCCAAACCCCAACAGTCATATCGTTTACGGCAACTTTAGGATCATTTGGCTCAATTAATGCCACAACGTATCTCACATTATCTGTACCCATAAATGAATTTACAGTTCTTTTATCAGATGCTGGCACATCAATAACCTCGCTAACTGTGTAATTAACATTATTGATGGTGTAATCAATTTTAAGATCCCAATATTCAGTATCATTTTGAGCCATTTGGAACATAATAAATCCTTCATATAAATTGCTTTCGTTAGCCATTTGAGTAATCTCTGATTTTGGACAAGAATGATTCATCATGGCCATGTGCATTATTGGCATCCAACTTACCTGAGCGTTTTGTATATAGGTATTGGTTACCTTATCCTTAATTCTAAGTTTTATGGTATTATAACCTTGAGAAAGACCACTGTTTTCTGAATATAATTCAATAGCATGCGTATCATTTACCATTTCGGTAAACATGGTTAAGCCCTCAAGTTCATCTACGATTGGCTGAGCATCATCACTAGTTGAGCATGACGTAAATGCAAGAATCACAATCAATAAGATTGCTGTTTTTTTTAACTGAAATTTCATTTTTTTTAGATTAATTTTTTAAAATAAATAAATTGATAGCTTGTTTAGAAAAGATTATTTCTAAACTGTCGGATAAAATTATCCGTATGATTTTGTTGTTTCAAAATCAATTTAAAAAATTAAACTATACTTGTGGTGGGCGATCTAAACCTTTAGATATTGAGAAGTTGTATAAATTATCATAATTAATTTTTTGAACTTTTATAAATGAACTATTTACAAATTCATACTTAGTAGGTTCAACAACATACAATAAAATTTCTTTAAAATTAAAACCTTTAAAAGGTTCTTTATCATCATTGGTATTATTTTCTACTACTTTTTTTAAATGGCATTTACCATTACATTGCATAGCTGGTTTATCCTTATTTACACAAAGCCTCTCTATAAAACCAGAGGTATCTAAATAATAATAGCCATATGTAAATGACACTCCTAAACTATTAACTAAAATAGTTGAAGTGAGCACAAAGGATAATATGGTAGAAACTATTTTCAATTCTGCAAAAATAAAACTTTTATCCTAGCACAATGAAACTTTTATAATATCTATATCAAAAAAATTTTATCAATATGTTAAATAAATCATAAAGCCATAAAAATCAATTATTTACGTAACATTAGTTACGATTTACATTTTTTTTTCAGTTTACATTTGAACTATTAATAAAAAAAAGGTTCTAAATAATTATAATGAACAAAAAAGATACCATTAATAAAAATTTAAATTATGTATTATGAAAAATTTTAAAACATTTCAAATCGCCTTAATAATAATTCCACTTATTATATCATGCTCTAATGATGATAACAACAATGCAGAAGCATTAAATAGTATTGAACTTGTACAAACAGACACAGACGCTTTACTTTTCATGCTAGAAGAAGAAAAATTAGCAAGAGATACCTATGAGTTTTTAGATGGCCAATGGGGAATAAATCAATTTGCTAACATTAAAAAAAGTGAACAATCTCACATGAATGCCATTATAAACTTATTAGAGCTAAGTAATACCCCATACACAATTTTACCTTACGGTGAATTTGAAGATGAAGCTTTACAAAATTACTATAATCAATTTGTTGAAAGTGGTCAAATAAGTTTATCAAATGCCTTACAAATAGGAGCCACTATTGAAGATTTAGATATTGTAGATTTAGAGGAGTATATTGATAATACTACCAATACGTCACTAATTTCAGTATTTGAAAGTTTAAAATGTGGTTCAGGAAATCATCTTAGAAGTTTTGTTTCTACCATTGAAAGTATAGGAGACACATATACTACACAATTTTTAACTGAAGAAGCATATAACCAAATAATATCTGGAAGTAATGAAAAATGTAATCTTTAAAACATCAATAATTATTGTTTCAATAATGTCTTTTAACTCATTTGGCCAAAGTGCAAATCTTTCAAAACAAGAAGTAGCCGACATGAAATATATGCTAGAAGAAGAAAAAGTAGCTCGTGATGTGTATGAGTTTCTAGACAATAAATGGGACTTAATGGTTTTTAATAACATTAAACAAAGCGAACAAAACCATATGGACATGATTGAAAACCTGCTAAACGCTAATAAAGTAAGTTATAAGTTAAGCGCTGAACAAGGTGTTTTTTACAATGAACAATTGCAAAAAATGTATCATGATTTAATTGCAAAAGGATCAAAATCAAAACAGGATGCTTTAGAAGTTGGTAAAACCATTGAAGTTACCGACATTGATGATTTAGAAAAAGCCATAAAAAATACATCAAATTCTGAGATAAGTGCTACTTATTCAAGATTAGCATTTGCTTCAAACAACCATTTACACGCATTTAACAAAAACTTATCCAGATATTAAAAAAAAATTAACTATAAATCATTACCTATAACTACATTAATTCTGCTAGTTAATCTTGTACATTTATAATAAAAAATCTAAACTGAGTAACATTCATTACTCAAAAATATTTTTAACCCACATAACTTTGACCATAAAAAACTATGGATACAGAAATTTTAGCAAGAATTCAATTTGCTTTTACCATTGCCTTTCATTACATCTATCCACCACTAAGTATTGGTATTGGATTAATTATGGTAATAATGGAAGGGTTATATTTAAAAACAGGTGATAAAGAATACGAAGTTTTAACCCGTTTTTGGTTAAAAATATTTGCAATAACCTTTGGAATTGGAGTCGCGACAGGTATTATTATGGAGTTTGAATTTGGTACCAATTGGGCTGTTTATTCAAAATATGTGGGCGATATTTTTGGAAGTGCTTTAGCTGCAGAAGGCTTATTTGCCTTTGGATTAGAGAGTACCTTTTTAGGAATATTAATTTTCGGATGGAACCGAGTGTCTCCAAAAGTCCATTTTATATCAACCATAGGAGTATTTTTTGGGTCTATGTTTTCTGCGGTTTGGATTGTAGTAGCTAATAGTTGGCAACAAACTCCAGCTGGTTATCATATTGTTGGTGATGGCTTGAGTGCAAGAGCTGAAGTAACAGATTTCTGGGCCATGGTTTTTAATCCTTCTAGTGTTGATAGAATTATACATACCTGGCAAGGAGCATTTTTAGCTGGAGCTTTCTTAGTTTTAAGCGTTCATGCTTATTATATTAGAAAAGGAAGATATGTTGAATTATCTAAAAAAGCATTTAAAATAGCACTAATTGTAGCAACAATTGTCTCGTTTTCTCAATTGCTTTCTGGTCACAGTTCTGCAGATGGAGTTGCCAAAAACCAACCTGCAAAATTAGCGGCTATGGAAGGTCATTATGAAAAATCATCGCCAGCAGGCTTATATCTTTTAGGATGGGTAGATAATGAAAAACAAAAAGTTACAGGTTTAGGATTACCCGGAGGTTTATCGTTTTTAGTGCATCAAGATTTTGAAGCTCCCATTACAGGATTAAATGCCTTTTCTGAAAAAGATAGACCAAGCCAAGTAAATGCCGTATTTCAGTTTTATCATATCATGATTTCTATAGGAATGTTTTTAATTGCATTAACTTTTTATGCTAGTTTTTTATGGTGGCGAGGCAAATTATTTGAAACCAAATGGCTCATGTGGATTTTCTCATTTTCAGTCATTCTACCTCAAATTGCCAATCAAGCAGGATGGTTTGCTGCAGAAATGGGAAGACAACCATGGATAGTTTATGGTCATTTAAGAACCAGTGAAGGCTTTTCTCAAGAAGTTTCGGCCAATCAAATTGTATTTTCATTGGTATTGTTTACTGTTGTTTATACTTTATTATTGTTTTTGTTTTTATACTCTTTGAACAAAAAAATAAAGCATGGCCCATATGACGAAGCTAAAAATGCATTAGAAATTATTTAAATCAAAAAACATGGAAACATTTTTAGGCATCGATTATCCAACACTTTGGTATTTAGTAGTAGGATTGTTATTTTCTGGTTATGCCATTTTAGAAGGCTTTGATTATGGCGCAGGTGCTTGGCATTTATTTTTTAAAAAAGACTTAAGCAGACGCATAGCCATTAATGCCATTGGTCCTATTTGGGATGCCAATCAAGTATGGCTCATTATTGGTGGTGGTGCTTTGTTTGCTGGTTTTCCTGTGATGTACGCCACTATGCTTTCTGCTATGTATATTCCGTTTATGCTGTTTTTAGTGTTGTTGGTATTGCGTTCTTCAGCTATAAAATTTAGAAGTGCCGAGGAAATGCTTTGGTGGAGAAAAACCTGGGATATTATTTATTTTGTATCTAATACCCTAATAGCCTTTTTATTAGGAGTTGTTTTAGGCAATGTACTTCAAGGTTTTGAAATAGGTCCAAACTTTAGTTACCAAGGAGGCATATTCTTTTCGTTTTTAAGCCCTTATGCCATTATGGTTGGGTTTACAACGCTATCCATTTTTATGACACAAGGAGCCATTTTCTTATTACTAAAAACTGAAGGAAGATTGCACGCTAGATTAACATTCTTATTAAAAAAAGGAATGATTTTCTTTATTGTTAGCTTTTCAATTACTTCTTTATACACTTTAATTTTTATTCCTGGTGTTGTTGATAATTTTAAAGAAACTCCAGCATTCTTTATTCTACCTATACTGGCTTTTTTAGCAGTCGCTAATATTCCCAGACTTATTTCAAAGAAAAAATATGCTTACGCACTTATTTTTTCATCATTAACCATGGCATTTTTACTTATGCTGGTTGCTTTTCAGCTATATCCCGTATTGTTACCATCTACTATTGATCCAAATTATAGTGTAACTATATACAATGCGGCTTCATCTCAAAAATCTTTAGGTATTATGCTAACTATTGTATTGATAGGAAGTCCGTTATTAGCTGGATATTTTATTTTTCTTTATAAAACGTTCTATGGCAAAGTTAAATTAGATGATACCAGCTATTAATTTTTTCTTATGTAACCTTTGTAACCTTTTAAGTTGCTTTAACCGTTTACATTTGATAAACTAAACCAGTAAATATGTCAAAAATAGTAGTTTTAGGAGCCGGAATTTCAGGTCATGTAGCTGCATCTCATTTACGCAGAAAGCTATCAAAAGAACATGAAGTAGTCGTCGTATCTCCTAACAGTAATTATCAATGGATCCCTTCAAATATTTGGGTTGGCATTGGTAGAATGCCATCTAAAAAAATACTTTTCCCATTAGCTCCTTTATACAAAAAGAAAGGCATAGATTTTAAGCAAGCTAAAGCTGTAAGTTTTCATCCTGAAGGAGATCAAGAAGAAAACAAACCTTATGTAATTGCTGAATATGTTGCTGGCAATAATCAAGGCACACAAGAAAAAGTAACCTATGATTATTTAATTAATGCAACTGGGCCAAAATTAAATTTTGAAGCCACAGAAGGGTTAATTCCAGGAGAAAACGGCACTTACTCTGTTTGCACGTATACCCATGCTGAACATGCCTGGAAAGGACTTAATGAGCAGATTGAGTTAATGAAACAAGGGCAAAAAGTAAAAATCCTTATTGGAACAGGACATGCTAAAGCAACTTGTCAAGGTGCAGCTTTTGAATATATTTTAAATGTGGAACAAGAATTACGTAGTCATAAAGTGCGCGATATGGCAGACATTACTTGGATATCCAACGAATATAAATTAGGAGATTTTGGTATGGATGGCATGTTGATGAGTTATGGCTCTATTACCATGAAATCTAGTGAAATGGTTGAAATGATATTTGAAGACAGAAATATTAAATGGATATTAGGTGCAGGCGTAAACAAAATTGAAAATGGTTTAGCTCATTATGAAAATTTAGATGGTGATTTAAAAACTGAAGCCTATGATTTTGCTATGCTAATTCCATCATTTTCTGGCCACGGCTTTAAAGCATATAATATAAATAACGAAGACATTACCGATAAACTGTTTAAAGGATTTATGATTGTTGATGCCGATTATACGCCAAAACCTTACGAAGAGTGGACGGTTCAAGATTGGCCAGAGACGTACCAAAACCCTACTTACAAAAATATTTTTGCACCAGGCATTGCCTTTGCGCCACCACATACCATTTCAAAACCAAGAAAAAGTAAAAATGGCACTGAAATATTTCCATCGCCACCTAGAACAGGAATGCCTTCAGGTATTACTGCAAAATTAGTTGCCGATAATATTATTGACTCTGTTAAAAAAGGCAAAGAGTCTTTACACCATAAAGGTTCTATGGGAAATATGGGAGCTGCTTGTATAGCATCTGCTGGTTATGGGTTATTAGATGGAAGCGGAATTAGCATTACAACATTCCCAATAATACCTGATTATGTAAAATATTCTGAAACACATGGAAGACACTTGGGTAAAACATTTGGTTCAATTGGTTTAGCAGGACATTGGTTAAAACTAGCATTGCACTACGCCTTTATTTATAAAGCCAAAATGAAACCCTTTTGGTGGTTGATTCCTGAATAATTGGTTGATTCCTGATTAAAAGGAATCAAACTTAAAAAAGTTAATTTCTGAATAAAAAAACATCTAAATCTATAAATTCATAAATAAAATAATATTATGAAAAGAATATCTCCCATACAACGATTTAAAATGATGAATCCTATCATTCAACTTTTTAAATTTTTTATCTTAAGCATTAAAATTATGGTTATAGTTGCCGGTGGTCATGGCGGTACTAGAAAAGTAAATTAACCTTCATAATTGGTTAGTTTTTGTTGTTTGGTTTTAAAAAAAGCAGTCTTTAGGTTTAAAAGATTGCTTTTTTGTTAAGTAACATAGGTTACCAACCGTAGTGTTTTACAATTATACATTTGCACTGTAAAACAATTATATCTATGAAAAATACCTTAAGTATATTAACATTTTGCTCTTTAAGTCTTGTTGCTACACTTCATGCCCAAGATATTATTTCTATATCTAAAGCAGATGTGGTTAACAAGGTTATAGAAAACAATCAAACCATTAAAATTTCAAAAGAAGACTTTAACCAAGCAAGAGCTGATTACAGACAAACAAATGCTATTTTTTTGCCAAACATAGCAGTGTCTCATACTGGAATTTCTACAACCAACCCATTAATGGCTTTTGGTTCAAAATTAAATCAAGAAATTTTAACTGCTAATGATTTTAATCCTGCATTATTAAATAATCCAGAGCAAACACAAAATTTTGCAACACGTATAGAAATTAAGCAACCTCTTATTAACATAGATGGTTTATATCAACGCAAAGCGGCCAAAAGTAAAATGGAAGCTATGACTTTACAAACTGAAAGAACCTCTGATTATTTGATGTTTGAAGTTGACAAAGCGTATATGCAACTTCAATTAGCTTACAAAGCCCTTGATGTTATTGAGAAAGCCCTTCAAGCAGCAGAATCTAATAAACAATTAGCCGACAATAGCTTTAAGCAAGGCTATTTACAACAAGCCGATGTTTTGGCAGTAGAGGTTAGAGTTACCGAAGTAAAAAATCAGTTACAAATAGCCAAAAGTAATGTTGAAAATGCTTCAAATTATATATCATTTCTTATGAATGATACCAGCAATGCCATACTAAAACCTTCAGATAGTTTAACCATTAACCACTTTGATTTAGTGGTTGCATCACAAATATCAACAGAACGTTCAGATATTAAAGCCATGCAATTAGCATCCAACGCCTATGAAAACATGAACAAAGCAGATAACATGACCTTTCTACCTACTTTAAATGCTTTTGGAAGTTATGAAATGTATGATGACAAAGTTTTTCAAGGTGATGCTAATGGTTATTTGGTAGGCGCTCAATTAAGCTGGACTATTTTAGATGGTACCAAGCGTTTTGGGAAATCACAAAAAAGCAGAGCTGAATTTGAAAAATCAAAACTACAATATGAGCAATATGTATCACAAAGTCAGTTAGAACTTAACAAAGCCAAACGTATGTTTATGGATGCTGAAAACAAATTAAAGCTTTCAAAATTGGCTATGGAACAATCTCATGAATCTTTAAGAATTAGAACCAATCGTTTTGAAGAAGGTTTAGAAAAAACATCCGACTTATTAATTGCAGAAACACAATTTGCTCAAAAACAATTAGAATATTACCAAACCATTTTTGAGTATAACTATGCTCAAGCCTATTTAAAATTTTTAACTAAATAATGAAAACTATGAAAACTAAATATACAATTGCCTTTTTAACACTAACTTTTTTAGCAACAAGCTGTGGTAGTGAAGAGAAAAAATTAGTAGCAGACAATACGCCTATTTCTGTTAAAGTAAGTTCTATAAATGAAAACAGTAACAGTCCGTTTTTAACGGCTAGCGGAACTATACAAGCCGTTAAAAGTGCCAATTTAAGTACACGTATGATGGGTTTTGTGACTAATACACCTGTAAATGTTGGCGACCGTGTAAAAACTGGACAGTTGTTGGTGGCTATCAATAATTCAGATTTACAAGCTAAACTTTCACAAGTTAATGCAGGCATATCAGAAGCAACAGCTGCTTTTACAAATACTGAAAAAGATTATAACAGATTTAAAAATTTGTTTGCACAACATAGCGCTTCTCAAAAAGAATTTGATGACATAACAGCGCATTACAATATGGCTAAAGCCAGATTGGAAGGTGCCAAGCAAATGAAAAATGAAGTAGATGCTCAATTTGCCTATGCCAATATTCGTGCCCCTTTTGATGGTGTTATTACTGGTAAATTTGTTAAAAATGGTGATATGGCAAACCCTGGAATGCCCTTAATTGCGATGGAAACACCAGGGAATTTTGAAGTAATGGCAAGTGTTCCAGAAAGTGACATTTCAAAAGTTAACTCAGGAACATCTGTAAATGTGCTTGTAAAATCTATAGACAAAACAGTTGAAGGTAAAGTAACTGAAGTAAGCAGTTCTGCAAAAAATACTGGTGGACAATATTTGGTAAAAGTAGCTTTAAATAAAACCGATGCTGCTATACTATCTGGCATGTTTGTTACCGTGCAATTTCCTATTAAAACTCAAGAAAAATCAGATATGGTTTTAATACCTAAAACCGCACTAGTAAGCAAAGGTCAACTTTTTGGAGTATATACCGTTAGTGAAAGTAATACCGCAATATTACGTTGGTTACGATTAGGAAGAACATTTGGTGACCAAGTAGAAGTATTATCTGGTTTATCATCAACCGAAGGCTATATCATTTCAGCCGATGGCAAATTGTTTAATGGTGCTAAAGTAAGTATTCAATAATTAAAAACACGCGTTAAGGATTGAGCCATTGTTGGAGCTCTTTTTTGTGAACAACACAAAAAAAGCGACTGGTGAAAGCCTGTTAAAACGCCCAAAAAAACAGAAACATGCAAGAAGGAATTTCAGGTAAAATAGCCCATTTTTTCATCAACTCAAAACTTACCATTTTGTTGATGATTGCCTTGATGATTATTGGTGTATACAGTTCGTTTCTTATTCCTAGAGAAGAAGAACCACAAATTAATGTGCCTATGGCCGACGTTATGGTTGGCTATCCAGGAGCAAATCCAGGAGAAGTTGAAAGTAGAGTTATAAAACCTTTAGAAAAAATTATTTCAAACATTAAAGGTGTTGAACACATACATAGTATGGCCATGAATGGTCAAGCCGTTATGGTGGTTCAATTTTATGTTGGTGAAGATACAGAACGCTCGTATGTAAAACTTTATGATGAGTTGATGAAGCATGAAAACATGTTTCCTGAAGGTGTTTACAAACCTATGATTAAAACACGTTCTATTGATGACGTGCCTATGCTTGGTTTAACGCTTTGGAGTGAAAATTATGATGATTTTCAATTACGACAAATTGCTGAAGAATTAACTTCTGAAATTGAAAAAGTTAAAGATGTTTCTATTACTAAAGTGATTGGCGGCAGAAATAGAGAACTAAAGGTGTCTTTAGATAAAGATAAAATGGCTGGAAATGGCGTAGATGCTATGGGCATTATGCAAATGATAAAAGCCAACAATAGCAGCTCACAATCTGGCAGTTTTGTTAGTAATGATACCGAATACTTAATTACTACTGGACGTTTTTTAGAAACTAAAGAAGACGTTGAAAATTTAGTGATTGGCGTAAATCAAAATATGCCTGTTTATTTAAAGCAAGTGGCAACTATTCAAGACGGACCATCATCGCCAAAAAGTTATGTGTCTTTTGGTTTTGGACAAGCTAATGATGGTTTTAAAGACTTTAAATCAGAATATCCTGCGGTTACCATTTCCATTTCAAAAGTAAAAGGTGCTGATGCTATGAAAATATCTGAAAAGATATTAACGCATATTGATAGATTAAAATCAACTTTAATTCCCAATGATGTTCATGTTGATGTGACCCGAAATTATGGAGAAACAGCATCCGATAAAGTAGGCGAATTATTATTGCATTTAGGTGTTGCCATATTAGCTGTAACCATTTTAGTAATGCTAGCTATGGGTTGGCGAGGCGGATTGGTGGTATTTTTCTCAGTACCATTAACCTTTGCATTGACCTTATTTGCTTATTATATGTTGGGTTACACACTAAACAGAATTACCTTATTTGCTTTGGTATTTGTGGTTGGTATTGTGGTAGATGACAGTATCATTATTGCCGAAAATATGCACAGGCATTTTAAAATGAAGCGCTTACCATTTAAACAAGCTGCCATTTATGCTATTAATGAAGTAGGAAACCCAACCATATTAGCCACATTTACAGTAATCGCTGCTATTTTACCAATGGCATTTGTATCTGGTATGATGGGCCCTTATATGAGTCCGATGCCAATTGGAGCATCTATTGCAATGATACTATCATTATTTGTAGCATTAACCGTAACGCCTTATTTAGGCTATCATTTATTACAAGAAAAAGACGAGCAAGCTCATAAAGAAGAGGAAGGATTAGAAACAAGTAAAATCTACAAAATCTATAAAAAAATAGAACAACCTTTTTTAAATAGCTCTAAAAAACGTAATGTCATGTTTGCCATTACAGCCATATTACTTGTAGGTTCTGTGCTTATGTTTTTCACCAAATCGGTTGCCGTGAAAATGCTACCTTTTGATAACAAAAATGAATTTCAAGTAGTTATTGATATGCCAGAAGGAACCACTTTAGAAAGAACGGCGGTTGTTACTCAAGAAATTACACAATATTTAAAATCCATTCCTGAAGTTGTAGATTACCAAAAATATGTTGGCGCTTCTGCACCTATTACGTTTAACGGTTTGGTGCGTCATTATGATTTACGTGGAGGTAGCAATATGGCCGATATACAAGTCAATCTGTTGCATAAAGAAGAACGAGATTTGCAGAGTCATGATATTGCTAAAATGGTACGACCAAACATTCAAAAAATTGCTAAAAAATATCATGCCAATGTAAAAATTGTTGAAGTTCCGCCAGGACCACCAGTACTTTCAACTTTGGTAGCCGAAGTTTATGGTGGACCCGATTATGACGAGCAAATAAAAGTTGCTGACCAAGTAAAAAGCATTTTAGAGAACACAGTTGATGTGGTTGATACAGATTGGATGGTAGAAACCAATCAAGTTGAGTATAGATTAGAAGTTGATAAAGAAAAAGCCATGCTAAATGGTATTGCTCCGCAACAAGTGGTTGGAAACTTAACCTATTTGCTTCAAGAATATCCTATTGCCAATTTATATGATGAAACATCAAACGACAATGTAAGCATTGTTCTTTCTTTAGACGATAAAGATAAAACATCGCTTCAAGACATTCAAAATTTAAAAATAAAAGGAAATCGTGGAAACGTGATTCCTGTGAGTGATTTAGTATCTGTTAAAAAAGAAACTTTAGAAAAAACCATTTACAGAAAAGATCAAAAACGTGTTGTTTATGTGCTTGCAGATATGGCTGGCGAATTAGAAAGTCCTGTGTATGCCATTTTAGGAATGAATGAAAAGCTTCAAAAAATAAAACTTCCAAAAGGTTATAAAATTAACGAACTATATATGGGTTCACCTACTGAAGAAACAGATTTTACGGTAAAATGGGATGGTGAATGGCAAATTACTCTAGAAGTATTTCGTGATTTAGGCACAGCATTTTTAATTGTTATTGTTATTATCTACATGTTAATTGTAGGCTGGTTTCAAAACTTTAAAACACCGTTGGTTATGATGGTTGCCATTCCGTTATCATTAGTTGGTATTGTACTAGGTCACTGGCTTTTAGGAGCATTCTTTACTGCAACATCTTTTATTGGAATGATTGCCTTAGCTGGTGTTATGGTAAGAAACTCTGTATTACTTATTGATTTTATTGAGATTAGATTACATGATGGCATTCCTATTAAACAAGCTATTATTGATGCTGGTGCAGTAAGAACAACACCAATTTTATTAACAACTGGTGCGGTTGTCATTGGAGCTTCCATTATTTTATTTGACCCAATTTTTCAAGGTTTAGCTATTTCATTAGTAGCAGGAGCTATTGTTTCTACACTTCTTACTCTTATTGTGGTTCCATTAATTTATTACATCACCGAACATAAAAAATGGGAGAAGACACCTGATATTGAAGAAAAACAAGAAAATTTAAATGCTTAATATTATGAAACTAGTTATCATTACCGCTATTAAAGAGTTTGAAAAAGACATTAAACTTCAATTAAAAAAAGCAGAAGTTAAAAATTTCTCTTATAGTGAAGTTATTGGCTTTAGAGATAGCACTGAAGAATCTATAGAAACTAATTGGTTTTCTAGTGAAATGAACCATACAGAATCCATCGTGTTTTATGCATTTGTAAAAAAAGAAAATGTAGAGTTGTTATTTAAGTTGATTAACAACTTTAACGATGAGCAAAAAACCGCATCAAAAATTCACGTGGCTGTTTTAAACATAGAAAAATCAAACTAAAACCAAATAAAATGAAAAATAGAATTGTTAGAGGTATTGCAGGAAGTTTTATACTAATAAGTTTATTACTTGCTATTTATGTAAATCAAAACTGGTTATGGTTTACGGCCTTTGTAGGCGCTAATTTATTACAATCATCATTAACAAAATGGTGCTTGATGGATACTATTTTAGAAAAAGTATTTAAAATAAAAAACTAAGTTTATTTTAATAATAGATTATAAAAAAGCAGTTTAGTGTTATCTAAATTGCTTTTTTTATTTGTTCAAGTTTTCTAAAAACAAAGTAAGACTTTCAGAAACAGGCAAATTAAGTTTTTTTCTAATTCTATATCTAGCTGTTTCAACGCCACGAGTTGAGATATTTAATATATGAGAAATTTCTTTGTTGGTGAGATTCATTTTAATTAAGGCGCATAATCTAAGATCTCTTTGCGAAAATGATGTATCAATTTGCTTTAATTCTTTAAAAAAATTGGTGTGCACCCTTTCAAAATTCACATCAAATATTTCTAAGTATTTTTCTCCAATTTTATTCTGATTTAACTTTTTAAATATTTGTATAATTTTAGTTTTAGACTCTCTACTCTTTACCAGTTCCTTTAATTGTTTTAAATCATTATTTAGTTCTAAAAATGCTTCTTTCCTTTTACTAAGCAGAAGAGTGTAATTAGCTAATTCTTTACTTTTATCAATTAAATCCATTTCAAGATGGGTGTTGTCTTCTTTTATTTTTTTTTGTTCTATGGATAGTTTAAGTTGCTCTAATTCTAGTCTAACTAATTTTTGATCTTTTAAAGTTTCTAATTTTGTTTTTCTTTTTTCTCCTTCTATTTTTTTTAAAATAAGCCCATAAATAAAATATGACAGAAGCAAAAAACTTAAAATGTATATAAAAAACGCAAGGTTTGTTTGATACCAAGCAGGCAAAATAGTAAATGCATATGATATTTCTTTTCCTTCTACACCTGTATTGCTCTTACTTTTAACTTTAAAAATATATTCTCCGTGCCTTAATTTTGTATATTCTTTAAAGGATAATAAAGACCAATTGGACCAAGTTTGGTCTGATCCTTCTAAATAATAACTATATTCAACATCGGTATAAGGAGCTATTTTGGGAGCACTGAATTCAAATCGCAAAATATCTGAATTGTTTGGAAATTCAACACGCTCATTTGGGGTGATTTCCGCTAAATTTTTAACTTGGTTTTTGGTAAAACTAATATTGCTAAAAGTTGTTTCAACAAATTGATTAAAAGGTGCATTAAGGTCGTATATAAACAAACCATTATTAGTTCCAATAAAAGTATAATTATCAAAAGGTATTATGCTTTCCATACCTTTATTAAATGACCCTTTAAGATTTAAAAAAGGAGATGTTATTAAGGGTTTGTCATCACTATTATTAATAAAATAGCCTGCTTCATCATCTTGTACAAACCAAGTTTTATTCTTAGTAAACAAAAGTTTACGAGTGTTTTTTGAAGAGTCTAGAGTTTTATTTAGTAGTATATCTGGTGTAAATGTTTTACTGTCTTTGTTAAAAACATAAATACCATTATTGGTGGTAAAAATAATACGACCATTATAAAATGTTGCATTAATATTGAAGGGTGATTTAAAACCGTTACTCGTTGTAAATTGTTCAACAGATTCAACTCTTGTATATTCGGCATTGAAAACAATTTTATAAACTCCTTTATATCCATGACAAACCCAATAAGTGCTTGGGTCTTTATCCGCAATGATATCTCTAGTAGATTCTTCAAAACCTTTAATGTGATGTTTTATGACCCAATTGGAATTGTTTTTTTCTAACAAATACAACCCATTGTAGTTAGAGGCTAAAAATAAATTTATACGATCCTTTATGGGTGTTATTTTCCAAAAACCAGTTATGG
This sequence comes from Flavobacteriaceae bacterium, assembly GCA_021739635.1. GTDB lineage: Bacteria > Bacteroidota > Bacteroidia > Flavobacteriales > Flavobacteriaceae > Yeosuana. The sequence continues at coordinate 70,768 of JAIPBH010000013.1, forward strand.
AATCTATACGTTTAGGAATATAATCCTTAATAACAAATAACCCATCATTATGGCCTACAATAATGTCTTTATCAATCTTAGTTAACGACCAAGCCTGCCCGGGTAAATCTTCAATTTTATTGATTTTAAAATCAAAATCTTCAAATTTGTTTAAGTAGTATACGCCTTCATTAGTTGCTAAATAAATGGTGTTATGGTCAATTAACACATCATAAACCGATGCTAAATCAAATATATTTGAATATGATGAATTAAAATCTAAACAAGCTATTCCGTTATTGTGAAGAATCCATATGTTATTTGATTTTGATTTGAAAAAATTATGTATGGCTGTATTTTTAATGTTAGAAAAGGAAATGTTACTTTTATGAGTACTTCCGTCTCTTTTGAGTTCTATAATTTTTGAGCTTAAAGTTCCTAATAAAAAAATAGAATCATTTTTTTGAATTCCAGAATTAATTGGGTCTATATGGCCTTTTTCAAAAAGTTGAAATTTTTTAGTTATCTTTTTAGCAGATAAATTTGTCAACGAAATAGTCCCTTCTTTGGTAACAAAAATCACTTCGTTTTTATTAATTGGAAATGAAGTCGTTATAATACCATGTTCTACACTACTCGAATTAAACAAGTAGGATAATTTGTTAGCACTTTTATTTAATTGAAATATGCCATAATCTCCATCTTGAACTATTAAATTATCATTGATTATTCCTGAATAAACAAAAGCTTGATTGGCTTTGATATGAGTAACAGATTTACCCATAATAACAATTAGTTCTTTAAAAGACCTATAAACTATTTTGTCATTAAATGCATGAATTTGCCAAATATTCTCGAAATTAATATTGCCTAAATGAAGCTCATCTATTAATGATTTATAATAATAATTTCCATAGTTGTCTTTTTTTAAATTTCCAATTTCGTTATAGCCACCAACCCAAATCAGACCATTTGCATCAATCATTAAACTTCTAACCGATGAATTGTTAGGCAGTAATATTTTTTTCCAATATTCTCCATCATAAACCAACACACCTTCATTATTACCAAAAATTAATCTGCCTTCTTGGTCTTCACACATGGCCCAAAATTGTGAGTCAGATTCAAAATCTTTTTTATCAAATCGAATCACTTCAGTAACAGACGATTTAATTTTTTTTAAAAAAGCATTATCAATTTGCCCCTTAGCATTGTAAGCAAAAACAAACATCAAAAACAATATTATGTAATAATTTTTGTGCATTTATATAAACTATAGCTTTAGAAAATAAAAATTAAATATACAATTTTTTAATAGATAACATTCTATTTATTAGATAATAACAAAAAAAAATGTAGTCTTGATGTAGTGAACTTAATTTATGAGGTGTAATTAAAGCGTATTTAAAAAAAAAGACTCGAAATTATTATAATATAAATTTATGCTATTCATTTTTACAATAAAACAAATTAAACTAATTAATTATTATGAAATTAAAACTACTATCAAAAAAAATGAGATGGATTTTCCTTCTTATTTTATCCTTTAGTTTTTTAACTGTCTCTGCACAAACTAAAAAAATTGTGACAGGTACTGTTTTATCATCTGAAGACAATTTTGCGTTACCTGGTTCGTCGGTTATAGAAAAAGGGACTAATAATGGAACATCAACTGATTTTGATGGAAAATTTTCATTAACGGTATCTGAGAATGCAACTTTAGTGATTTCTTACATTGGTTATATCACTCAAGAAGTGCAGGTAACTACTATCGATTTAACCATTACTTTACAGGTAGATAATACCTCTCTAGATGAAGTTGTTGTTATTGGATATGGAACTCAAAAGAAAAGTGTTGTTACTGGTGCCATATCTAGTGTGAAGGCTAAAGATATTGAAACTATTCCACAGGGTAGAATTGAACAGGCTCTGCAAGGTAGGGTTTCTGGTGTTACCATTGCAGCCAATTCAGGTCAACCTGGCTCAGCTTCAACTGTCCGGGTTAGAGGCTTAACAACCTTTGATACTTATGGTGGCAACAACCCATTGTGGGTTGTAGATGGTGTTATTGTCGATTCTGGAGGCATTGGTTACGTCAACCAATCCGATATTGAGTCAATTGAAGTTCTTAAAGATGCTGCTTCTTTGGCTATTTATGGAGCACGTGCTGCGTCTGGGGTTATCTTAATTACAACAAAGAAAGGTAAGTCTGGTAAAATTAATGTGAACTATACTGGATTTGTCGGATTTTCTAGTCCAGAAAAAACTTTAAAATTATTAAATGCTACACAATATGGCGCGTTGATGAATGAAAAATCATTAGCTGCAGGTGGTAATGTTTTATACCAAGATTTGTCGGCTTTAGGAAAAGGAACAGATTGGCAAAAAGCTATTTTTAGCAATAATGCCCAACGATCATCACACGAAATAAGCTTTAGTGGAGGTAATGAAGTATCAAGCTTTTTTGCTTCTTTTGGCCTTCAAGATACAGAAGGAATTGTTTCTAAAGACATTTCAAATTTTAACAAAAAGAATTTTAGATTAAATTCTACTCATAAATTATCTGATAAATTTACTATTGGTCAAACATTAGGGTACTCACATCAGGTAACTGTTGGATTAGGAAACACAAACAGTGAATTTGGTGGACCTTTAAGTTCTGCATTAAATCTAGACCCTACAACTCCAATTATAGTTACTGACCCAGTCATTGCAAATGACCCGTTTGGTATTTATGTAAATAACAATGTATTTAGAGATGCTAATGGTAATCCTTATGGAATTTCTACTGTAGTTGGTCAAGAAATGTCTAATCCTGTGGCTTATGTTAATACTAGATTAGGAAACTCTAATTGGGGTGATGATTTTGTTGGAAATGCTTTTTTAAACTTTTCTCCTACTGAGCATTTAAAATTTAAAACTTCTGTTGGTGCAAAATTAGCTTATTGGGGTGGAGATACTTTTACTCCCGAATTCTTTTTAAGCCCAACAGTATTTGCTTCTCAAAATAGTTTAAGTAGAAATACCAACAAAACATTTGCTTGGAATATTGAAAACACTTTGCTTTATTCAAGAAAAATAAACAACCACAATTTTAGCCTTCTTTTAGGTCAAGGAACTTATATTGATAATATTTCAAGTGGTTCTTCTGTAACTCATACTAATTTACCTGTAAACAATTATAAAGATGCATCTTTTAACTTTGAGTTGCCACCAGCACAAAGAATTGGTAGTGCCTACACAGGACAAGAACATCGTGTTACTTCATTGTTTTCACGTTTAACATATGATTTTAAAGAAACATATTTATTTACTGGAATTATTCGTAGAGATGGGTCTTCAAATTTTGGCACTAATAATAAATTTGGTGTTTTCCCATCATTTTCAGCAGGATGGGTTATTTCAAATGAAAATTTCTGGAAAGAAAACAATATAATTAACACACTTAAGATAAGAGGCGGATATGGCGTAACAGGAAATGATGCCATTCCACCAAATGGCTCTCTAGCATTGATTGCAGGTGGAAGAAATTATACCTTTGGAGCAGACGGTACACTTATTTTTCCTGGAAATAGTCCAAGCGCACCTTCAAACCCAGATTTAAAATGGGAAGAAACTGCTCAGACCAATGTTGGATTTGATGCAAAATTATTCAATGATTTCAATTTAACAATTGAATATTATAATAAGAAAACAATAGGTATTTTACAATTTGTAACATTACCAGGTTATGTTGGAGCGACAGGCAGTCCTCTAGGAAATGTTGCAGACATGCAAAATAAAGGTATTGAAATTGAGTTAGGGTATCGTAAAAAAATAGGAGATTTTAATATTTCAGCTAATGGAAATATATCTTATTTAAAAAATGAAGTGACTTTCTTAGGTCAAGGTAAAGAATTTATAACAACCGGAACTGCTGGCTTTCAATCTATGGGAGCTATAACTAGAACGCAAGTTGGTGAAGCTTATAACTCATTTTATGGTTTTAAAACTAATGGTATTTTTCAAACAGATGCTGATATAGCTAGTTATACTAGTAACGGAATTGTAATACAACCAGATGCCAGACCTGGAGATTTTCGTTGGGTTGACACTAATGGCGATGGATCTATAACTGATGATGATAAACAATTTTTAGGAAGCCCTCTTCCAAAATATACTTTTGGTTTAACTTTAAATTTAGAGTATAAAGGATTTGATTTTATGGCTTTTACCCAAGGTGCTTCTGGAAATAAAATTTTTCAAGGATTACGCCGATTGGATATTTTAAATGGCAATTATCAAACCGATGCCTTAAGTCGTTGGACTGGACCTGGAACATCAAATACCTATCCTAGATTAACCAATAATGATACTAACGGAAACTTTGGAAAATCTTCTGATTTTTACTTAGAAAAAGGTGATTACTTACGCTTAAAAGTCATTCAATTAGGATATACCTTGCCAAATGAACCATTAAGTAAGTTTGGAGTTCAAAAATTAAGAATTTATGTTACTGGCGAAAATTTGTTTACCATAACAGAATATACAGGTTATGATCCTGAAATTGGTGGAAATGTTTTAGGAATTGACAGAGGTTTCTATCCTCAGGCTCAATCATTTATGATAGGTGCTAATTTACAATTTTAAAAAAATAAATTATGAAAACAAAAAAGTATATGTATATAAGTCTTGCTTTGGCAATGATAATTACAACCGTGTCTTGTAGTGAGGAATATCTAGATGTGCAACCTAAAGGCACAAGTTTAGAAGCTAATTATTACAAAGACGCTACTGAAGCTTTGGCTGGTTTAACGGCAGTATATGATGTTATGCGAAAAAATTCTGGTGGTTTTGAAAATATGATTACCATGATGAATGCAGGTTCGGACGATCATTTTGCAGGCGGAGGTGGAGCTACAGATGGCGCTGGAATTCAAGGATTTTCAAATTATTCATTAAGTCCTACAACCATTCCTGGTAGTTTTTGGAATGACCATTATCAAGGTATATTTAGAGCCAATTTTTTACTAATTAAATTGCCTAACATTCCAATGGATGAAGCTCTAAAAGCAAGATTTACTGCCGAAACAAAAGCATTGCGAGCTAATTATTATTTCAATTTAGTAAGAATGTTTAAAAATATTCCTTTAATCACCCAACCTTTGGCAACCTCAGAATTTAATACAGTTCTTCAAGCAGATCCAAACAATGTTTATACTCAAATTGAAGCTGATCTTACAGATGCAATAACAGTTTTACCATCAAGTATTCCAACATCAGAAACAGGTAGATTTACAAAAGGTGCTGCTCAGGCACTATTGGGAAAGGTATATTTGTATGAAGGAAAAATGTCACAAGCAGTTAATGAATTAGCTGAAGTAAATGGAACACCGGGTCAAACAAGTCAATACGGATATAAATTGCTTGACAATTTTAATGATTTATGGATTGTTGATAACAAGTTTAATACGGAATCCGTTCTTGAAGTTGCTCATACAAACATGTCAAGTTCTGGTTGGGGAAATTGGGGAAGTGGTTCAGACGAAGGAAACACAACCAATGTTATGTGTGGACCAAGATCTTACACAAGAATTAACCCGTCAGCACCAGATTTACCTTCAGGATGGAGTTTTAATGTGCTTACTCAAGAGTTTTATGATTTCATTGAAGGAGATCCAAGATTTGACGCTACGGTATTAGACATGAATGCTTTATCAGATGCTGGTTTAGCAAGCTACATTGGAGGTTATCAAGATACAGGATATTTTCTAAACAAATTCATCCCAAGAAAATCTGATGTCACCACTGGTACTGGTGAGCCCGTTTTAAACTACAGACAAAACTCATATGTTATACGTTTGGCAGATACGTATTTAATGGAAGCTGAGGCATTAGGAGGAACAGGAACTAGAGCACAGGCTTTACTAGATGCTGTTAGAGCAAGAGTAGGTTTATCCAGTATACCTGTATCGCTTGATGCTATTGCTAATGAAAGAAGAGCAGAATTAGCCGGTGAAGGCCATCGCTTCTTCGATTTAGTGAGAACAGGAAAAGCATCAACGGCTTTATCTAGTAGAGGTTTTACTAGTGGAAAAAATGAAATTTTTCCTATTCCTTTTGGAGAATTGGAAAACACATTACTTGTTCAAAATCCAGGTTATAATTAAATAAAAGAAAAATTATGAAAAAAATAAAATTAAGTTTTGGCATTTTGTTGTTACTTATGGTAACTATAAGTTGTGCCATTGAAGATGGTATAGATGAAGATTTAACTTTTTTAAATTCGGCCGTATCAAATAATGTTGACGCATTTTTTGAAATTAGCAATGATAATTCTGGAAACGTAAAAATTACACCAACCGGACAAGGAGTAACTTCATTTGAAATTAATTATGGACATGGTACTGCCGATGAAGCTTTTGATGTGGTTTATCCAGGAAGCAGTACAACTCATGCTTATCCTGAAGGCAACTATTCGGTTTCGGTAATTGCCTCAGATATTGCTGGAAATAAAACAACAACAGAGTATCCTTTAAATGTAACCTATAGAGCTCCAGAAAATTTAACTATGAATACTACCGTGAATGTGTTTAATGTTAAAGTTTCAGCTAGTGCATTATATGCACAATCCTTTTTGGTTTATTTTGGAGATGTTGAAAACGAAGTAGGAACACCTTTGGCAATTGGTGCTACAACTCCAGATCATACGTATGCTTCAGGTGGTGCTTACACCATTAAAGTAGTTGCATTAAGTGGTGGTGCAGCAACATCAGAAGTCACTAAAACGATAATTATTTTCGATCCATTAGCACTTCCTTATACCTGTGAATTAGCTTCTCAAAATTACTTGGCTGGTGGCACTTTTGGTGGAGTTAATTACTCTATAGTAGACAATCCTTTTTCTACTGGATTAAATACTTCATCTAAAGTAGTTAAATTTGAAAAACCTATAGGTGCAGCTGAATGGGCGGGAACATGGAAACCTCTTGATGTGCCCATTGATTTAAGCACAGGAACAAAAATAAGAATGCTTGTTTATGCTACCGAAGTAGGTAAAAATGTAGGGTTAGAACTTCAGGCTTCTACAAACGGAGCACCAAACACCGTAATATTTGTAGCTACAACGGTTGCCGACCAATGGGAAGAGCTCATTTTTGACACTACCACTAATCCTAATATACCCTCAGGAGCAACTTATAAACAATTCAATATTAATTATAATAGGCCAAATGCAGGTGAAGGTGAAATAATTTATATAGATAACATTAGAGTAACAAATTAAAAATTGTATTATGAAAACAAATTTAAAATATATAATAGGCGTTGCCTTAGTACTTCTTGTCATTATTTCGAGTTGTACAGAGGATACATATTCACTTGGTGATTTAACGGCACCATCAAACATAGTTATTAATACAGAAATTATTGGGCAAGATGCCACACATCCAGATGGAGATGGCTCCGGTGAAGTTAAAATTTCTGTTACAGGAGATAACATTCTTGGGGTTAAAATCGATTATGATGCCAATGATGAAGTTGATTTTAAGTTTATTCCTAAAAGTGTAGTAACTAAGAAGTTTGATGCTCTATTAGGAGTCAACACCTATAAAGTTACAGTTTTAGCTTCTGGTCCAGGCGGAACAACTACCACTGTTACAAAAGATATAACGGTACGTTATGACTTTTTAGTAGACCCTTTGATTGTAACTAATTTAACTGGTGATACCAGTAAAACTTGGATTGTTGATAAAAGTGTTGCAGGACATTTTGGTGTAGGTCCATGGAATGTTGGTTCAATAAGGCCAGAATGGTGGGCTGGTGGCATCAATGAGAAAGTAAATTGCTGTAATTGTTTTTACACAGCTAGCTTTACATTTACAAAAGATAGTAATTCGGGAACCTTTAGTTTGCAAGTAGCCACACCAGATGGCGCTTTTACCAAAACTGGTAGCTTAGCAGGTATTCCTAATATTCCTAGCTCAGGGGATGAAGGTTGCTATGATTATTCTGGTGCAAATTCATCATTTATTTTTTCATCTGCTAGCTCAGGCGCACCAGCAATTGGCACTGGATCTAATTCGAATTCAACACAAACAAGCATAAAATTATCTGGTGGTGATACTTTTATTGGATATGGCGCCACTCAAAAAGAATACGAAATACTTGAATTAACGTCTAATTATATGTTTTTAAGAGTACAAGGAACAGAAACAGGTAATGCTTGGTACATTAAATTAATTCCTTCCATATAACTTTGTTTATACACCTAGAATAAAAAATATTCTAGGTGTATATTTTTTAGAGTCATCAAACCCTATTGCTCATATGCTTTTAATAAAATCTATTAAGTTTTCTTCTGCATTCTTGTTGCGTTACTACGTCTTAATTTTTATTTCAGCTGTGTATGCATACGATTCAAGTTCTAAAGAAAATGATAACACAATTATTTTTCCTTCTAATTTGGTTGTTAACACCTCCATTGTTGGAAGTTCAGCCACTAATCCTTACGGCGATGGAAGTGGTGTAATTAATTTTAACATCAGTGCAAAAAACGCTATGTCTTACACTGTTCTTTTGGGTAATAGAGAAACTAAAAACACCGTTAATGGTAATTTTACCTATACCTATAAGACATCGGGTACAAACACCTATAATTTATATGTATCTGCTTATAATGGCAATCAATTTATCAGTACTTCATTAGCAATTACCATTTTTGTAACCCCTATTTTACTTTGGTCTGATGAGTTTGACACTAATGGGTTTCCAAATAGTACAAAATGGGGATATGCTATTGGAACTGGGGCAAATGGCTGGGGCAATAATGAATCTCAATACTATACCAATAGGCCAGAAAATGTCTTTGTTCAAGATGGGGTTTTAAAAATTATAGCAAAAAAAGATGCTTTTAGCGGAAGTGATTATACTTCTGCAAGAATCCTTACCAAGGGAAAATTTTCGTTCAAATACGGAAAAGTGGAAATAAAAGCCAAACTGCCTTCTGGAGGTGGAACTTGGCCAGCACTATGGATGTTGGGAGACACTATTGATACGGTTGGGTGGCCAGCGTGCGGAGAAATTGATATTATGGAACATATTGGCAACAATCAAGGTACGGCTCAAAGTGCTATGCATACACCATCTAGTTATGGTAATACTATAAACAAAGGTTCACAGTTCATTTTAGATGTTTCAGAATCATTTCATATTTATTCTCTTGAATGGACAAGTGAAAAAATGGTGTTTTCTGTTGATGGCACTGTACATTACACATATAATCCATCAACAAAAAATAGCGAAACTTGGCCATTTAATGCCAATCAATTCATAATCATGAATCTAGCCATGGGAGGAAATTTAGGTGGCACAATAGACCCAAATTTTATTTCATCTACACTTGAAGTTGATTATATTAGAGTTTATCAATAATTTATAATGAAAATACGTAAAACATTAATATTAATCCTTGTAATTCTTACTTTTCAAGCTCAAGCTCAAGATTTAAAAGTAATGACTTATAATATCCGTTTGGACACAGCTTCAGACAGGGAAAACGCATGGCCATTGCGTAAAGATTTGTTGTTTTCTCAAATACGATTTTATGAGCCTGATATTTTTGGAATTCAAGAAGTTACTCCTAATCAAGTAGCGGATATTTCAGAAGTACTTTTAAACTATGAAATTGTTGGCATAGCAAGAGATGGTGTTGGAAAAGGAGAAGCCAGCAATATTCTTTTCAAAAAGGACAGATTTATATTAAAACATACAAAAACATTTTGGTTATCTGAGACACCCAATCAAATTTCAAAAGGTTGGGATGCCGCTTTAAACAGAATTTGCACCTATGCACAATTGGAGGACAAAAAAACATTAAAAAGTATTTGGGTTTTTAATACCCATTTAGATCATATTGGGGAATTGGCAAGAACAAACGGTTTGCAATTAATCCTATCAAAAATTAAAGAAGTAAACATTGATAATAACCCTGTTATTTTAATGGGCGATTTTAATTCTGAACCCTCAACAAACAGAATCATAGACTTAAAAAAAGAAATGAATGATAGTAGAGACAACTCTATGGAAGAGCCATTTGGACCCTTTGGAACGTTTAATGGTTTTAATTACAACCAACCTGTAACGCTATTGATAGACTATATATTGACATCAAAAAACAACACATTGAATGTTGAAAAATATGCAGTTTTAAGTGACCCAAAAGATTTAAAATATCCTTCAGATCATTTTCCTGTTTATGTAAAACTAACTTATAATTAAAAAAAAATGAAGGCTTTAATCTTTATAATCACATTATTATCATTCATTAACTGTAGCAATAGCGGTAATGAAACCAATATGGAAACTCCTACTCCTGAACCTCCAAAAACTATAAATGAAGTAGATTTTTGGTTAACAAAAGGAGATCAATCCATAAAAATTCAAAAACAAACTAGTATTCTTAGTTTTAATACCAGCTATAATACTTACAGCACTATTGAAGTGAATGATTCGCAAACTTTTCAAACTGTTGAAGGGTTTGGCTTTACACTTACAGGTGGAAGTGCTCAGGTAATTAATTCATTAAATACTGAAAAAAAACAAGAATTATTACAAAATCTATTTGGTTCAAATGATAATTCAATTTCCATCAGTTATTTAAGAATAAGCATTGGGGCATCTGATTTAGATGAATCCACTTTTTCTTATAACGATTTACCTCTTGGTCAAACAGATTTAAACTTATCTCAATTTAGTTTAGAACCAGATAAGCATGATTTAATTCCTCTTTTAAAAGAAATTTTAACTATAAATCCTAACATAAAAATATTAGGAAGCCCATGGTCGCCTCCCGTTTGGATGAAAGATAATAACAGCACTATTGGTGGTAGCTTACAACCACAATATTATGATGTTTATGCCAATTACTTTGTAAAGTATATTAAAAAAATGAAGGAAGAAGGTATTGTTATCGATGCCATTACACCTCAGAATGAACCTCTACATCCTGGAAACAATCCTAGTATGTTAATGTTAGCAGCAGATCAAGCTAATTTCATAAAAAACCATTTAGGTCCAGCCTTTCAGTCAGCTAATATCAACACTAAAATCATCATTTACGATCATAATTGTGATAAACCTGAATACCCAATTTCAATTTTAAATGATCCTGATGCTAAATCATATATTACAGGTTCTGCATTTCATTTATATGCCGGAGATATTAATGCTTTATCAGTGGTTCATTCTGCACATCCAGATAAAGGGGTGTATTTCACAGAACAATACACTTCTAGCAGTGGCGCATTTAGTGGAGACTTAAAATGGCACTTAAAAAACGTAATTGTTGGATCTATGCGCAATTGGAGTAAAATTGCTCTTGAATGGAATTTGGTAAACAATTCATCTTTTGAACCTCATACACAAGGCGGTTGTACAACTTGTAAAGGGGCTATTACTGTTAATAGCAGTAATTCTTATTCGCTAAATGTTGGATATTATATCATTGGTCATGCATCAAAATTCGTTCCTCAAGGGTCATTAAGAATTGACAGTAACATAAGTGGAAATCTCCATAATGTGGCTTTTAAAACACCTAATGGAAAAAAAGTATTGATTGTTGTAAATGATGGAACAAATTCTGAGTTTTTCAATATAAAACACAAAGGAAAATGGGTTACAACATCTTTAAGTGCCGGCTCTGTTGGCACCTATATTTGGTAAATAAGTAAAAAATATATACATGCAAAAATAACATTGTTATTGCTCATACTTGCTATATTTTTTGAATGTAAACAGAAAAAAGTGTTGCTAAGTCTGTTGAAACAAAAGATGAGACTTACAGCCTAAAGAATAAAAATAAAAGTTGAGTTTGTTTAGTTAATTGGTCAATTTGATACTGCTGCTTTCTTAATAACATTTTAAGAAGCAGCGGTTTCAAAATGGTCTTTTAAACCTTATATCAAGCTTAAAAACCATTACATTACCATTTTATAAAATGAAATCCTTTATATTAATAATCCTACTAAGTTTTAGTTGTTCTATTAGTTCACAAGTTACTTTAGCAAAAATTTTTGGAGATAATATGGTGTTACAACGCAATATTAGTATTCCCATTTGGGGTTTAGCAAAACCTAATGACACCATTGAAGTTAATTTTAAACAACAAAAAGTATATACAAAAACTAATGCTAACGGTAAATGGATGGTTAAGTTAAACCCTGAAACTGCTGGTGGGCCTTTTGAATTAGTTGTAAAAGGTGAAAATACTTTAATTGTAAAAAATATTTTAGTTGGAGAAGTTTGGTTGTGCAGCGGACAGTCTAATATGGAGTTAATGGTTGGGCAATCTGATAATGCTAAGAATGAAATAGAAAATGCTTCAAACTACCCAAACATTAGGCATATAAAAATTCCAAAAGAAATAAACTCATTACCTAGTTCTGATATTTCAAATGGCACTTGGGATGCTTGTAGCCCATCAACAGTTGAAAATTTTACAGGAGTTGGTTATTTTTTTGCAAAAAAGTTACATGACAATTTACAAATTCCAATAGGCTTAATTAATGCCACTTGGGGTGGTTCTGTTATTGAATCATGGATAAGTAGAGAAGGTTTTGAAAGTAGTGAAGATTTTAAAGATTTAATTTCTACTATGCCAAAAGCAAGTTTAGATTCTCTAGTTACTTTAAAAAAAATAACAACCCAAAATAGAATTGAAACATTACAGAACTCAAAATTTTCAGCTGCAAAAATCGAAACATATAAAAACATTAATCTTGATGACAGTTCTTGGTTACAAATGAACGAACCTCAAATATGGGAAACGCAAGAATTAGGAGAGTTTGATGGAATAGTTTGGCTAAGAAAACACATAACACTATCTAAACAAGAGATAAAAGTCCCCATAGTTTTAGAAATACCAGCTATTGATGACGAAGATATTACCTATGTAAATGGTATAAAAATTGGTGCAACTAAAGGATGGGACACTAAAAGAGAATACACAATAAAAAGCGATATACTAAAAGAAGGTGATAACGTAATTGCAATTCGTGTTGTAGATAACGGCGGCGGCGGCGGAATTTATGGGGTTTACTCAAAATTCAAACTACATTTAGGAGAAAATTCAATTTTATTAAGTGGAAACTGGAAGTATCAGGTTGAATCTATTTATGATGGCATTAATTTCAATGATTATCCATCATTAATATATAACGCTATTATAAATCCATTAATTCCTTTTGCTTTTAAGGGTGTAATTTGGTATCAAGGTGAATCAAATATTGGTAGATCATATCAATATAGAAAAGCTTTTCCTTTATTAATAGAAGATTGGAGGAAAAAATGGAATCAAGGAATATTTCCTTTCTTTTTTGTCCAGTTGGCGACCTTTAATTCTGAAGGAAATAGTAATAACGGTTGTTCTTGGGCCGAACTTAGAGAATCACAAACACAAACTTTAACAACACCAAATACAGGAATGGTTGTAACAACAGATATTGGTATTCCTAATAACCTTCATCCTACTAATAAACAAACTGTAGGAGAGCGTTTATCATCAATAGCCTTGAATAACTTGTATGACAAACCAATGATGTGTAGTGGGCCTATTTATAAGTCTATGGAAATTAATAACAATCATATTATTATTTCATTTGATGAAATAGGAAGTGGATTATATACTTCAGACAAAAACGGACATGTCAAAGGATTTGAGATTGCCGGAACAGATCAAGTTTTTCATGTTGGAAGAGCTTACATCAAAAACAATAAAGTAATAGTTTTTAATGAATATGTAAAAACACCTATAGCTGTTCGTTTTAGTTGGAAAGGTGATGCTTTGGAAAGTAATTTATTTAACAAAGAAGGATTTACTGCTATACCATTTAGAACCGACGACTGGAAAACGGTAACAAAAGATGCTAAATATAAATTTTAATATCACTTCACATATTCTAAAAATTTCTCTAAAATGGGGTTCGTGTTATCTTTATTCCAAACTACAGACAAGACTGTTCTTTGTGGTATTTTATCTAAATCTATAAATTTTATATGCTTGTTATCAAATAGCTTTAATGAATTAGGAACTATAGAAATACCAAAATTATGTTCAACGAGTTTATAAATAGAACTCGCATGTATGGTATTATGTGATATGATAGGTGCAAATCCGCTATCATCAAAAATTTGCATCACTTTTTCATGATAAGAGGCGCTATATTCTGGATCAAACAATATAAATGACTCATGCTTTAATTGACTCATATTTTTAAAGTTGCTACTATTTATTGGATGATTTTTTGGTAAGACCAAGCAAAACGCTTCTGTTAATAAGGGCAACATTTCTACATGTCTTGGAACTCTTTCCATTCTAACAAAACCTATATCTATTTCTTGTGATAACAAACTTTCAATTTGCTTGTTATTATCCATTTCTTTTAATGTAAAAACAATATTTTCATGTACATTTCTAAATTTTAACAACAAATCTGGAATCACTTTTTGAATAGCTGAACCTACATAACCCAGTTTTAAATCACCGCCCATTCCATCATTCAATAATTTAGCATGATTAAAAATTTGATCTAAATTTTTTAAATTTCTTGTTAATTCATCTTTAAGATATGCACCAACTTTTGTTAATTCAACTTTACGGTTGTGCCTCTCAAATAATACAATACCTAAATCATCTTCCATTTGCTTAATTTGCCTACTCAAACCTGGTTGCGATATATATAACCGTTCAGCTGCTTTTCTAAAATGCAAATCTTCAGCCACTGCTAAAAAATATTTCAAATGCCGAAGTTCTAATTGATTACTTAAAGGTATCATTACATACAATAATTAATATTATTAAGCATCAAAAATAAGCATAACTTTGTATTTATCAACAAATAACATGTTTTTTCAATGATGTTTAAATACGGAATAGACAAGCTTACGGTTAATAAAGTTATACAGATTTCAAATGGAAACTTAAAAGCTATCCTCACTCATGAAGCCATTTCAAAAGTAAATGAAAGCAGAAAAAGAGTTGAAAAAATGGCACAATCTAACAAAGCGGTTTATGGAATAAATACAGGTTTTGGGCCATTATGTGATGTGCAAATTACGCCTGCTGAAACCAATAAACTTCAAGAAAATCTTTTAATTACGCATGCTGTTGGCGTTGGAAATCCTATTGATAAGCAACTCTCAAAAATCATGATGATTTGTAAAGTGCATGCTTTATGCCAAGGATTTTCTGGTATCAGGTTGGAAGTTATTGAACGCATTATATACTTTATTGAAAACAACTTACTACCAGTAGTTCCAGAACAAGGATCGGTTGGAGCATCAGGAGATTTAGCCCCTTTATCACATTTATTTTTACCATTAATTGGTGAAGGTGAATTTTGGTTAGATGTTGACATAGTACCAGCTAATCAATTACTTAAAACACACTCACTAAAACCTATTCAATTACAAGCAAAAGAAGGTTTAGCATTAATAAATGGCACCCAATTTATTTTAGCTCATACCATAGTTGGACTAAAAAAAATGAGCTACCTACTTGATTTAGCAGATTTAGCAGGTGCTATGAGCATTGAAGGTTATAAAGGAAGTGCCTCACCATTTAAAGAAGTATTACACCTAATTAGACCTTTTAAAGGAAACTTAAAAGTTGCCAAACGTATGAGAATGCTTTTTAAGAATTCTGAAAATATCATGTCTCATGAAAATTGCGAACGTGTTCAAGACCCTTATTCTATGAGGTGTATTCCTCAAGTACATGGCGCTTCAAGAAATGCTTACTATCATTTAAATGATTTAGCTAAAATTGAAATGAACTCAGTAACCGATAACCCCATTGTATTAAGTGACACTGAAGCCATTTCTGGTGGAAACTTCCACGGACAACCCTTAGCCATGGCTTTAGATTATGCCTCGATTGCTGCATCGGAATTAGGAAATATAGCTGATAGACGCTGCTATTTACTTATTGAAGGCAAATACGGATTACCTCGTTTACTAACAACTGGAGGCGGATTGAACTCTGGTTTTATGATTCCGCAATACACAACCGCTGCATTAGTTACTGAAAACAAATCGTTGTGCTTCCCTCCTTCAGCAGATAGTATTCCAACATCATTAGGACAAGAAGATCATGTATCCATGGGAAGCATTTCTGGTAGAAAATTCAATCAGATTTTAGGAAATTTAGAAAAAATACTTGCTATAGAACTTATGTATGCTGCACAAGCTTTAGAGTTTAGAAGGCCAAATACGTTTTCAGAACTTATTGAGGAAAATTTTAAACTTATTAGAAGTAAGGTTAAAAAACTTGAAGAGGATAGAATTTTAAAAAATGATATCAATGCTATGATAAGCTTAGTAATAAATCAATCTTTCATTGTTAGATAAATCTAAAAAAAAATGACATTTAAAGAACACATATTACAAGGAATTCCAACAGATTTACCACCAAAAAGAAATTATCCTATTGGAATAAACAGAGCTCCAAAAAGAAAAGATATACTGTCCATAGAAGAAAAAAAACTAGCTATACGTAATGCCTTACGCTACTTTCCTGAAAAGTGGCATCAAGAACTATCCAAAGAATTTACTGAAGAATTGGTTACTTATGGGCGCATATACATGTATAGATTTAAGCCTGAATATAGTATGTATGCACGTCCTATTTCAGAATATCCTTCAAAATCATTACAGGCAGCAGCCATCATGTTAATGATACAAAACAACCTAAATCCTGCTGTAGCACAACATCCTGAAGAGTTAATTACCTATGGTGGAAATGGTGCGGTGTTTCAAAATTGGGCACAATATTTACTTACCATGCAGTATTTGGCAACCATGACTGATGAACAAACGCTTCATATGTACTCTGGGCATCCCATGGGATTATTTCCATCATCTAAAGAAGCTCCAAGAGTAGTGATTACTAATGGTATGATGATTCCAAATTACTCAAAACCTGATGATTGGGAAAAATTTAATGCTTTAGGCGTCACCCAATATGGGCAAATGACAGCTGGGTCGTTTATGTATATTGGTCCACAAGGAATTGTTCATGGAACTACTATTACCATCATGAATGCCTTCAGAAATATATTACAAAAAGAAGTTACTCCAAAAGGGAAAATATTTTTAACTGCCGGATTAGGAGGCATGAGCGGTGCACAACCTAAAGCTGGAAATATAGCCGGATGTATTACAGTTTGTGCAGAAGTAAACCCAAAAGCAGCTACTAAAAGGCATGAGCAAGGTTGGGTTGATGTGTTAATTGACAACATGACTCACTTAATTGAACGTGTAAAACAAGCTCAAAAAAACAATGAAACAGTATCTATTGCTTTCATTGGGAATGTGGTTGATGTTTGGGAACAATTTTATAACAATGATATATTTATTCACGTAGGTTCAGATCAAACGTCACTGCATATTCCGTGGACTGGTGGTTATTATCCAGTTGACATAAGTTATGATGATGCTAATAAATTAATTAGTGAACAACCAGAGCTTTTCAAACAAAAAGTTCAAGAAACACTTCGCCGTCATGCTGATGCCATAAATAAACATGCAGAGCGAGGTACCTATTTTTTTGACTACGGAAATGCTTTCTTGCTAGAAGCATCTCGAGCTGGAGCAGATATTATGAACGAAAATAATATCGATTTTAAATATCCATCTTATGTTCAAGATATTTTAGGGCCTATGTGTTTTGATTATGGATTTGGGCCCTTTCGTTGGGTATGTACGTCAGGCAAATCAGAAGATTTAGATAAAACTGATAGGATAGCCTTGCGTGTTTTACAGGAGATTTTTAAAACAGCTCCAGATGAAATTAAACAACAACTTCAAGACAATATCACTTGGATTAAAGAAGCCAAAAATAACAAAATGGTGGTTGGCACGCAGGCAAGAATTTTATATGCTGATGCCGAAGGTCGTTCAAAAATTGCACAAGCTTTTAATAAAGCTATTTCAAATGGTGAAATTGGCCCTGTTGTTTTAGGAAGAGACCATCATGACGTTAGCGGTACAGATTCTCCTTATAGAGAAACGTCAAACATATATGATGGAAGCAGATTTACTGCTGATATGGCCATTCACAATGTTATAGGAGATAGCTTTAGAGGCGCTACATGGGTTTCTATTCATAATGGTGGCGGTGTTGGTTGGGGAGAAGTAATTAATGGTGGTTTTGGTATGCTACTAGATGGTACAAAAGAAGCAGAAACCCGATTAAAAAACATGCTTTTTTATGATGTCAATAACGGAATTGCCAGACGAAGTTGGGCAAGAAACAAAGAAGCCATGTTTGCAATTAAAAGAGAAATGGAACACACACCAAATCTTAAAGTTACTATACCAAATTTAGTAGCAAACGATGTATTAAAAGAATTATTTAAAAACTAACTAAATAAGGACTTAAACTCTTGTAAAACAAAAAACCTCCAACCAAAAGGATGAAGGTTCTACTAGTAGAGCGAACAGAAAAAATGTCTAACCTTTTGATATTGGAATTAGAAAAATTTATGTTTTTATAAGCTTTATCAGCATGTGTCCCAGCTTAAGAAAATATATTCCAGCAGGTTGATTGGAAATATTGATTTCTTGTAGTGAATTATAGCTATCAAAATTAAATACAGAAACCAAACCGCCTGTTATATTGAATAGCTCTCCTTGTTTATATTGAAGCCTGGAATTATCAAAATAAATACAATTTGATGTTGGGTTAGGATAAAATTTTACGCTTTCTTTACGATTGAATCCAAGGCTGCTCAATGTACTTTGCAAAATATACTGAAGCGCATCATTTGCCATTGCTTGTGCATCATGACCAATACCAACAATTTCATGTTTCTCCCAATTAAAAGGAATACTCATAATTTGAGAAGTAGTTTCACTACTATTAAAAAAATACCTACCACGTACAAGTCTAAATAAACCTTGTTGAGTATCAACCACAGAATTATGCCTTAATCCTGCTGAATTAGGATCGGTGTCATCTAATCCTAAATGGACAATAAGTTTTTTTGAAAATGCGGTGGTTAAGGTTTCATTGCTCAATTGACCTTCATTTAATCCATAAGGAAAATTATAAGCGTATTCAGGTACTGTATACCAACCTGAATTTGAACAAACGGCAATATCCAATTTAGAATTGGGTAAATATTCAACAAATCGATGTAAAAATTGTGCGCCTCCTGAATGTCCCCACGCATTATACACTTCTTGTAAGCCAGAAACATCTAATTTTATATATTCAAATAAAGGATCTATAATAGAGAATGTCCACTCATTTATTGGATTATATTTAGCTAAACTTGGATTATCACCATCATCAAATATATTTCCAGACTGATATTTATCTCCCGTTGGATAATATATATCTGAAAATTCAGGTGCAAATACCATAAACCCATTAGCATCAGCCATAGAAATCCAATAGTCTCTGTAATCACTGCCATTTCTGTCAGAACCATGAAAAGACATTAGAATTGGCATGGTAGCCATGTTACCATTTGGAATATGATAAAATACCTCAACAGGTTTTGTGTTTAAAGGAACTGCTGGAACATAAGTAAATGATCCTGTTGTATTGGGGTTCAATGTTTGTGCAATACCAAAAGCATAGTTGAATACAAGAACACAGATGGTTATCTTTGTTCTGTTACTAAAAAACGATTTGAACAAGAAATTCTCCAACGGTTTGATTATTTGTATTCGAATTATCAATACTTGTTATTGAAGCTTGCATTTTCAAATTATTGTTGTTAAAATATTTTGTGAGTCCAAAAGTAAAACTGTTTAAGTCTTGCATTAAAGAGTTTAAATTAGTTTCATATTCAGGCTTAGAACTTTCATATCTAAAATCAAAACTTAGACCTTTTGCAGTTACATAACCAGCCTGAAAATTATAACTATCTCCTATTAATAAATACTCACTAATTTGTTGAGGTGCCAATATCTGTGTTGCAGTGGCATCAATAAAGGTTGTATTTAAACCACTTGCGCTTGCATTAGCATATTCTCCTAAAAACGAGAATCCTTGATATTTCAATAAAAAATCAAGATAAACTTGTGAATAGTCTGGAAGATTATTAAGACCATTAGCATTGTATAACAAAAAATTTCCATGACCTTCGCCGTTAGCATTGCTTACCCCTGTATTTTGACTTATTGCTGCACCAACAACAAATTTTAAGCTTTGTTCATGTGCTAAATCAGCACTTAAATTATCATTGCCTTCAGAGAAATAACCAAATGGATACAAGTCTAAACGCCCTCCAATTTTTAATCCTCCTAGATCTGTATCTCTAGAATCAACACCAAAAGAATTTCTTCCATCTCCAGAGGTTAATGCAGCCATAGGCACTATACCAAATTTGTTGCCAAACTTACTTTCCATGAACAGACCAAATTCTCGTCCTGTTCTACTTAATGTTTGACTCAATAAACTACGGTCTGTAAACTGTAATTTATCTTCTCTAAATGTCATCTCTCGATTATTTAGAAAGGTTTGTTTTTGCCCAACAGTTATAGTTATTTTGCTAGTAGGATGATACGCAACCCAAGCATCTAATAATGGTTCTGAAAGGCTATAATCTGTTTGTATTAAAAAACTAACTTTTTCTTTTATTGCTTTTCCACTCAGAATTAAGAATGTTCTTTTAGCACTGAATTCATTACTAGAATCTTGCCCCTTAACCTTGCTATTCTTGAAAGCAGGCTGAATAAATCCTCCAAAACTAAACTGATAATTTCCTTCATTAAAGGAAAAATTTAATCCCCTACCAAGCTCAAAGTTTGATGTATTTTTTTCACTTTCTTGGGCATTTAATAGTATAGATATACAGAAAAATATTGTTATTAATGACAGTTTTTTCATTTGTTTATTTTTTGTATTGTTAATTTATTAGTCTATAAATAGGTAATGTTTTTTCTTTCTCAGTCTCCAAAACTCCGAAACTCACAAAACTATTTGGAGCTTCTGGTTCTAAAACTTCTAATATTAAGTTAGCTCTAGTTTGATTCATCCAAATAATGAAGGTTCCTTCTGGAAAAAGAATGTTATTCTCAGATAACTTAGCTTCAACGGTTTGAAGGTTCATTTTTTCATATTTCTCTGAATCTCTTTGATATTCTGTGATTGTGTAAGTTTCAACTTTAAATTCTTTTGATCTATTAAGCGTTTCAATTGTTATACCTAAAATTTTCAATTTATCTATAATACCAATCTCACTTTTATCAATAATATAAGCCTTTGGGCGTAATCTTGTTGTTTTTGGTTTTGATTTCAAAGCATCTCTTATAGTTACCTCCAAATCAATCATTTCGTCGGTATCTAAATCAATAGCTTTTATGGTGTCTTTATAAATTGTTTTTGAACTAGTGACGACCAAATCATTTTTAAATATATTTGCTTTAGCTATTTCATCTTTTACTAATGCCACATTATTATAAGCTGTTTTTAAATAAGATACAGCAATTAAAAAAGTAGTATTGATTCGCCTTTTAAATGACGTTCTTCCAATACCAACACCTCTTATTTCAAATAGCGTAGAAACCATATTGTTTAGGGCATAATTGGTTGCGCTTGAACGTGCATTATTAGAGCCTTGATTAAAATGAATTTCACCATTAAACTTATCAGTTGTAATATAATCATGATGTCTCAAACCATTTTTATCCAATTGACTTTTAGCGTTTCCAACGAATAGATTTGAGGTAAGGTTTCTTAAATTTTCAGGTACATTTAAGTTTCCGCTATACAAAAACATGGCATCGAAGGCCGATGTAATGCCAAAACTACTCAATTGGGCAAAATCTTTACGATAAGGTCTATACTCATGAAAATCCAAACCAATTTCTGGGTTAAAACTAGTAAATGCTTTTTTGAGTACTATACTCTCAGGAGCCATTAGCTTTGTTTGGTCTCTGTTTAAATCCAAGCCATTGGCTGTATAACGGTCTTCTTCTAAATAACCATCAATATTAGCCATTGGAACTACAGCCAAATTCAAACTATCTAATAGATAGATATAGTTTTTATCATTTAATAATTTATCCAATAAATAGAGAACACCTTCTGTGCTAGCTGGTTCATCTCCATGTAAACCACCTTGAATCCATACTCTTATTTTAGATTTTGAGTTTGGATTGGTTAAATGAACCAAAGGAATTTGTTTCCCTTTTTGGGTTTCACCGATGTATGTCAACTTGATTTTTTCAGGATGTTTTATAACCAGATTATTTAAAAAAGATATAAGCTCTTCATAATTAGTGAATCCCTTTTTCTTTTGAAGTGCAGGTGTTATATTTTCAATGGCATCTGAATCCTGAAAGAATTTTTCTGTTATCTTTTTAGATTGTGGATTTAATTGACTCCACATGAAAGTATAGTAAAACAAAAAAAATATTATGATGCTTTGCTTATTCATTGCTTAAAATGAAACGGTTAACATTATTCTCATTAAAGTTTCATTTCCAGGTAAAGGATTTCCATTGTTGTCATTTATTCCCAATTTACCATCTATAAAAGTGTAATCTGCCTGAATTTTTGCGCCATAATTTCTGCCTAAATACTTACTTATACCTAGAGTATAATAATTAGGCCTATTATAAAAAGTTGCATTAGTTAAAAAGGACGTTTTATCAGCTTTCAGATATGTATATCTTCCATCAATTGAAATTCCGCTTTTAAATATATAACCCATTTGAAAATTATAAGCTTCACCAAGCATCATTCTGTCTTTTACATAATTTTCAACATCCTGAACACCATTAACATCAAAAACTGTTGATGTTGTTCCATCAGTTCTAACTCGTTGAGTAATATCAGTTGGAACGGTTGCTTTAGATTTAACATATTCGCCTAAAACAGAAAATCCATTGTATTTAAATAAAAAGTCAACCCCATATTTTGAGTAATCTGGCAGAGACTCTTCATTATTATCATTGAGATAAAGAATAGCTCCACTTTCACGACCTCTTCTACTACTCATTCCATTATTTTGGCTGAAATTTGCACCAATTACCAATTTTGGTGACAACTCACGAACTATATCAACTTGTCGAAACTGTCCAAAATTTGTAAATAATCCAAATGGCAAATAGTCTAATCTTCCTCCAATTTTTATTCCACCATGATCTGCTTTAAAAACATTTCCTCCATCACCATTTGTTAGTACGAAATATGGGCGTAAATAGGAGCTTTTCCCTGTTTTAAAATTACCATCAATAAATAATCCAAACTCACGAATAGTAGAAAACGCTGAAGTTAGTGGACTACGTTCTACTAATTGAAGTGATTTAGAATCCATAAACAGTTCCCTGTTATCTGTATAGGTTGAACGCTGACCAAAAGTCGCACTGATTTTTTTGGTTACATCATATGAAATATAGGCATCAAGCAAATAGTTACTTGTGGTTGCATCAGCTTCAGACGAACCACTTAAATCAACTTGAAAACGATAATTAAACCTTTGGTTACCTGAATTACCGTCAATTCTTAAACGCAAACGACGCATTCTAAAACGGTTGAATGAACTGAGTTCATCTACTTCGGTTTGATGTTGTGTTTCCATATAAGGTTGAATGTAACCGCTTAACTTAATTTTATAATCTCCTTCACCTGAAAAATTAAGACCTTCACCAAATTTATAAGTATCTAGTTTAATTTCTTGAGCATGTACAAATGCAAATGATAGTATTAAAAAACTAATGCCAATGATTTTATGAATCTTCATGCTTTTAATTGTTATTATTCAAATACTCCTTTTACTATAATTTTACCATTATTCATCATGTGATTACCATTAGCAAAAACATCCAACAATTTAAATTGGTCATCAAAACAACATAAATCAGCATCACAGTCAATTTCAATTTTACCTTTATGTCTCAATCCTAAATTTCGAGCAGGATTTGTTGTTATAATTTTAAAAGCTTCCTCAATGGCTACTCCTCCTATTTTAATAAGTGAAATAACCTCTTCTAGGTTTTTATCAATAGGTGCTTTTTTTATACCTATAGCTTTGCCTGATTCATCAAACTTTGTTAAACCTGCATGACCATCAGAGCTAAAGGTCAAATTGTCAATATTAACACCTTGTTCTAAGGCATATAAAACAGATTTATATGGGTCAGTATATTTTGAAGCTCCTGTAGTTATATCAATAATACCGCCTAATTTGGCAAATTCTATAGCTTGGTTAAAAAGTTCTTTAGTTCTACCAACATGTGTTGGCGAAATATGCTTAATTGGGAAGTTATAATTATTGACCAGTTCAAAAAGCAAATCTAATTTTGAATCTAAATTTCCAAGATGTACATGCAATATACCTTTCTTTTTCCCAATGTATCCTCCTACCATGATGTCTCTCAATTTCCTTACTAATTCTAATGCAGTTGGATAGGATGATCGAATATCACTGATAGCAATTTTACATCCTAAGACTTTATCAATAAATATCATATCACCTTGAATACTATCGGTAATGGTTATAGAATCTATTCCATAGTACCCACATAACATATAAGCGGATATACCTTCTTCCTCTAAAGCTTTAGCTTTGCTATAAAGAGTTCTAATATTTCTAGCTGTTCCGTCAGTACCCAATAATCCCATAACAGTAGTTGTTCCACAAGCAATGAGTTCGCTTAAATTAACCTCTGGTGTCATAGATGAAAAGCCATCTTTTCCTCCTGCACCAATAATATGGATATGCTGGTCAATTACTCCAGGAGTAACAATTTTTCCTTGTGCATCCCAAACTTTGGTGCTGCTTTTATAGTTGTATAGATTATCATCAATGGCAACAATTTTTTTTCCTGCAATTAGGATATCTTTATAACCTAAATACTTAGGAGCATATATTTTAGCATTTTTAATTAATTTCAGCATAAACTTATATATAATGAAACACTAACATTATGACTAAGGCCACAATTAGTGGTATTAAATTTCTTTTTACTATTGCAAGTGTTGAAACTTCTGCAATGGCGGCTGTAGCAATAATAACACCAGCCACTGGAGATACAGTTCTTCCCATGGATGCCGATAGTTGCATAGGCAAAATAATAGAAGTGCTTTCAACCCCTAATTTACCTGCTATTTTAGGAATCAAAGGGCCGAAAGCAAAGAATGCTGCGTTACCACTTCCCATAAGCATGGATGCCAAAAAGATCATAATGGTCATCACAATTCCTATTCCAACAGCTGCAAAACCAAAGTTTTGAGCTACATCCAATAAACCATCAATAAACCCTAAACTTATTAGGCCTTTTGCAAAAATATCTGCAGTTATAATTAACGTTACAACTGATTTAAAAATATTTCCCATACCATTCCAAAAAATAGAAAGTGAGTTAAATACGTCTTTTAAATTTCTAACTCTGATAAATTCACAAATTAAAGCAACAAATAAACTTATAAACATCGCTGTAGTTGTATCCAATGTAATGGGTGAATCAAAAAAACTGAAAATTTCAGAAAAAACAATTAAAAGTATGATGGGCAATATTGGAATTATGGCATAAATTAAAGGTACTTTAAACTCTTTTTTTTCAACATCTTTATTATTATGTATTGTTTGTTCCTTTTTATCAAAATAACGGTTTACAAAATAATAAGTAATCATCATTGACAGACTTAGTGGTAAAACCAAAGGTATTTGATGATTTAGAAAATATAGCACAGAATCCATTTTTGCAATACCCGTTGCACTAGCAGTTATAGCCGAAGCCGGACCAATACCAAAGGCAGTTGTTGCAGTAATTACTGAAACAGCAGATAATCTACTAACACCTAAATTAACTAAAATTGGAAATAATGATGCCATTAAAAGTAATCCTAAACCTGCTGCAGAAGGGATAGCTGCAAATAAAAGCTGTCCAATAGGGATTACTAATGACGCAGCTAAATATGGCTTTTTTTTAAATAACCTAAGTGGCTTCATAGAAACATGAACCAAGGCATCAGAAGCTCCAATTTTATCAATATAAGCAACAAAACCACCAATAGCCATAATCATTAATCCAACACCAGCATTGGTTTTACTAAAAGATTCTTCTATATATCTAAATAAATCAAATCCTGAAAAACCAGTTGGTTCTTTTAATTCAGGTAATTTATACTTTAGAACTTCTGCTACTACCAACATTAATAATCCAGATACTAATAAAATAGCATGAGGATTATACTTTTTTAACAAAAGTCTTGCGGTAAAAAAAATAAATACAAGTGATAGTATGGCTCCTAAATAGTGCATCAATTTTTAGTTTTATTTATAACGATGAACCGTCTAATTTTGTTCCAGGCGAAAACAATCTACCTTCAGCTTCAGTAATAGTGGAATGCTGAGCAAAATCTCCTGTAAGGTCTGGGTTTCTAGTATAAGATTCGTCTGGATTACCTGACAAACCAGCTAAATCAAATACGACTACCTCATTACCATCAGCATCTCTAACTGTTACCGTATCTCCTGCATTACTAATATTTATTTGCCCTTCTGAAGCTACTTGAACCATAGCACCACCAAAGCTTCCTGTAGGAGAACCACCTCCAAATAATACCAAAACACCATTTTTTGGAACAATGGTTCCTGTTGGGAAAATATGTCTTACAGCACTAGCGTCTGAAACGGTATAACCAGAAATATCTAATTCTGTACCAGAATTATAAAATTCTATAAATTCGTCTTGATTTGCGTCTCTTACTCCATCACCATTGGCATCTCCTGGCAAATCAGCTGCAGGATCATACAAAACTTCATTAATTAAAAATCCTAAAAATGGACAACCGTCATTTTCAATATCACCTGCTACATCTGGGCAATTATCATTAGCATCTAAAACACCATCACTATCTGAATCTGAGTCATCATCTAAAACAGAAACGGAAATTACTGAATTACTTAGTATTAAAACATTTTTTACATCTCCTAAGGCGATATTAAGTGTTTCAACACCTTCAATTATGTCATCTTGAATTCCAGTAATAATAATACTACCTGAATTGCTACCAGAATTTATTGTTATAACAGAAGTACTTAAACCAAAATCACTGCCAACTGTTGCAGTACCAGATAATACTATAGGCACCGTTAATGATTGATTAATATTGGTATTAACCGAAGCTGTAATGGTAATAGTGCCATTGTCTTCACTTAAATTAACACTACTTGTAGCTAGCTGAATACTTGGTAAAATATCATCTGAGGTACAAGAATTAATACATATTGATAAAGAGAAACAAAGAAATAATTTTCTGAGATTAGATGCCATGTTCATTGTTTTGACTTTTAAGTGATAATTAAATTATTATATAAAATTATGATATTGATATTTTAAAAAAAGATACCAGTTAGCATATAAAAAGTATACCAATTAAAAAGTGTATTTTTTTTTTATAAACCATTTACTTTTATAAAAAAAGGCACTTTTAAAAAAGTACCTTTTTTATAAAATTGTAATTAAACCGTATTATTTAATTAATAGTTTCGATGTTGTTGAACGATCATTAATAGAAATATTAAGCAAGTAAAGTCCGCTTTGTACTGAACTAACATCAAGTATATCTGATTTTAATTTTACACTTAATACTTCTCTACCCATAATATCATATAACTTGATATTTTTTTCTCCAGAAATTTGAGATTTAATATTTACAAAACCTTTATTAACCGGATTAGGAAATATTGATAATTCGGATTTAGTAAACGCTTTGTTTGATAATGTAGCGTCTGCAAAAGGGTATACACAACTACTAGACTGTGTAGTTGTTGAGGCATCAGAACAATCAGTTCCACCACCAATCCATACACCCATTTGTTTGTATGCCCAAGCATCTAAATAATTAAAAAATTCCGGCTCCCAAGCTGTACCATCTCCATCCAAGCCGAGAATACCATAAAACTCTATTAAAGTTCCTGATTTAAATAAGCCAACTCTATCATCTCCATTACCAGAAGGTTGAGCATCTGAAGCGGTGCCAGCCACTTCTTCAACCAGATCAAATTGAGCTAAACTAATAAAATACAACGTTAATTCAGCTATTCCACCTTCTCTACATAAAAGAATGTGAGATCCAGCAGCGATACTTTGACTTGGCAAAAAACGTTCTTGAGCTGTTGTTAGCATATCAGTATTTGCATTTGATTCAAGTCTTATAGAATATATACTTAAATCTGCAATATCATCATTTGCATATAGATGGGTGAATTTTCCTAAACTACCTCCTCCAGGCACTGTTAAGTCTGCAACACCTTTAAGTTCAAGAGCGTCTGAAGCTAAGTAACAAGACCCATAAACATCACTTTTTATGTCATCACTACCAGCAGCTATAAAAACGCGATTAGCATAAGAAGAATAATCAGTATTAAATTCTCCAGCATTAATTCTATCTAAACAGTCACCTCCAGCAGCAGATGCAATCAAATTTTCTTGTACAGCATTACTTGTGCCATCAGCATCTGTAATAACCCATAAATATTCAAAATCTGATTGAGTTTCACCACCACCAGCAAAAACAGTAACCGTCCATGTATTATCAAGTCCGTTAGATGTTGCAACGGGTCCGCCAGTTGGATTCCATCCCCAAAAATTACCTGTCATTCTTACGCCTTGAGTTCCAGGAGGAGCTTCAACAATAAATGTGGCAGGTTCTTGAGCAATCGCCAAGGAAGCGGTCAAAATAAGTAGAAATAAAGAAATGTAAATTTTTTTCATAATGGATTAATTTTAAATTAGTTATATTTATTAACCACTAAAATTAAAATTCTAAATATAAAAAAAGAAGTACCAGTTTTATAAAATAATTAATACCAGTTATGTTTTTTAAAATAAATTACAACAATGCTTTCAATGCATTTACTTTTTGCACAATTTTATTTGGCCTTACAGCTGAAAAACCTAAAATTAAACCTTGTTCTTTTGGTTCTCCTATATAACATTTACTTAATGAAAAAGCTACAATATCATGCTCTGCCAATTTTTCTATGAATTTTATTTCCTCTTTTTCTGTAATTGAATTTTTAAATTTGGCAACAATATGAAGACTACAAAACTCTTTTTGATGGATATCTAGAGTTTTATTGTTTTTTTCAAATTCTTTAATAAATAATAAATGCCTTTCTTTGGCAACAGTAGTAATATTTTTTATGTGTTGAAACAGATAATTCCTTTCAATAAACTGATTCATAACCACTTGAATAGACGGCGCAATAAAACGATGTGAATGTTCTTGTAATGCTTCAACTGCTTTTGCTAAATACTTAGGAACTATCATATAACCTAAACGTATTGAAGGATGTAATAATCTATTGAATGTTCCCATGTAAATAGTCCTATCTTCAGTATCTAAAGTATATATGCTAGGCAAATTACTCATACTATTTGCTATTTCGTTCTCATAATCATTTTCAATAATTAAAGCTTTATTTATTGATGCCCATTCCAACAATTCTTTTCTTCTATCAAGGCTCATTTTAACCCCTAAAGGATAATGGTTTGAAGGCGTTGTATGAACAATTTTTGGTTTAAAGCTAGCCAAAGAATTCATTTTTTTTATATCAATCCCTTCATCATCTATGGTAACTGGCAAAATATTTGATTGAATACTTTTAAAAATAGAATGCACATTAGGAAAGGTTGGATTTTCTAAAATAACATAATCACCTTTATCTATAACCGCATTGGTTATAAGATACAATGATTGCAATGAGCCTGAAACAATAATAACCTGCTCATAATTACATTTAATGTTTCTGTTAATATTTAAATAGTTACAAATGCTCTTTTTTAACTCTGTAATACCAGTTGTTTGA
Source organism: Flavobacteriaceae bacterium (assembly GCA_021739635.1). GTDB lineage: Bacteria > Bacteroidota > Bacteroidia > Flavobacteriales > Flavobacteriaceae > Yeosuana. The sequence goes on from JAIPBH010000013.1 coordinate 100,560, forward strand.
GAATAAGAAAGACCTGAAGATTTTACGTGACGCCAATAAGCATTTAATAATTTTTTCCATTGATTCACAGGAAAAACATCAATTGGTGGTAAGCCTGGCCTAAAAGCTAAATTATTATTTGGCAACCTATTTATTAGTGATATGTTTTTTAAAAAAGATAACCCTTTTTCTGTAATTTTAGGATAAAGACTTTCATCAAAAGAGGTGGTTTTATTTCCTTTACAATCACTTTCTAATAAATTTTCATAATGTACCCTATATCCAGAACCTGCCTTAGATATAATTAATTTTTCTAATTTAAGTAACTCGTATGTCTTGTTTACAGTAGTTCTAGATAGAATTAATTCTTCAGACAAAACCCTAGTTGAGGGCAATAACCATTCGTGTGGCAAATCCTTATTTAAAATGCCATTTTTTATGGCTCTGTATAGTACTATATATTTATTGATTGGTGTTATTAAAAGTTGATTACTATATTCTTCTTTAATCTTATCAATAGCAAATTTAAAATTGGTATTCATTTTTTTAAAAAATTGGTATCATAAAATTAGTAAATTAACTTCTTAATTTATGCTATAAAATTTATTTAAATGAAATCCATTTTTTTTCTGATAATTTACTTGGCTTTCTTTACGTTAATGACATGCAGTAGTGATTCAAATTCATTAAAAATTCTAGTTTTAAATTTAGATTCCCAAACAACTGGAAGTGGATTTTTTAATTTTACAGATTATCAACCTTTTCAAAACAAACCTATAAAAGTATATTTTTATATACCCAAAAACTCGAACTCTAATTCTTCAATAGTTTTTATTTTTCATGGTACAGACAGAAATGCAAAAGACTACAGAGATGCCACTATATCAAAAGCAAATCAATACAACTTTATAGTTATGGTTCCAGAATTTTCAAATACATATTTTCCAAGAGGTGATGGTTATAATCTTGGAAACGTTTTTATTGATGGTGACAATCCAACTCCTAATACTTTAAATCCTGAGGATCAATGGACTTTTTCTTTGATAGAACCTTTATTTAATTTTATAAAGGGAGGACTTAATAACGTTTCAACTAAATATCATATCATTGGCCACTCCGCTGGTGGGCAGTTTGCACATCGTTTTGTTATGTTTAAACCTAATGCTAAATTTGATAAAGTTGTATCATCTGGTTCTGGCTGGTACACAACTACAGATTTGTCTGTTCAGTTCCCTTATGGTTTTATGAATAGCCCTTTGGAAACTCTATCTTTAACCTGTTTGTTTAATAAAAATTTAATAATACAAATAGGAGCATTTGATAATGACCCAAATTCTGCAGGGCTAAGGCATAATGAACTTGCAGATACTCAAGGTTTAAATAGATTAGATAGAGCAAATTATTTCTTTGAGAAAGCTCAAAATTTGTCACTATTAAACAATTTAGAATTTAATTGGCAATTTTACATCAATGAGAATGTAGGGCATGATTTTCAACCTGCTATTGAAAATGCGGCTTATATAATTTTTAATTAATAGTATTAAATATGAATATTTCTAAAGGAAGAATAGGTTTGTTGTTGGGACCATTGGCATTTTTAATAATAACACTATATATTCATCCTAAAGGGCTCAATGATTCTGCTAATGCCGTTTTGGCATCTGCTATCTGGATTGCAATTTGGTGGATAACGGAAGCTGTGCCAATTGCAGTTACTGCATTATTACCTATTATTCTTTTTCCAATATCTGGCGGCATGGGATTGAATGAAACTACGGCGTCTTACGGTCATAAATATGTGTTTCTGTATATTGGTGGTTTTATTTTAGCCATCGCTATTGAAAAATGGAATTTGCATAGAAGAATAGCTTTGACGATTATTAAAATTGTTGGAACTAATGTTATTAATATCATTCTTGGGTTTATGATTGCAACTGCATTTTTATCCATGTGGATATCCAACACTGCAACAGCCGTTATGATACTTCCAGTTGGAATGGCTATTGTATCACAATTAAGAGATAATCCAGCCACTATAGAAAACGAAAATTTAATTTTTGGCAAAGCCTTAATGCTATCTATTGCTTACAGTGCTTCAATTGGCGGCATAGCAACCCTTATAGGTACACCTCCAAATTTAGTGTTAGCAGGAGTTATAAAACAAACATATAATATAGAAATTTCATTTTCTCAATGGTTCTTTTTTGGGTTTCCAATTTCACTTATTCTCTTATTTACATGTTGGATTTATCTAACACGTTTTGCCTTCAAATTTAAACAAAAAACATTTCCTGGTGGAAGTCAAGAAATTAAAAGGCAATTAAAATTATTGGGTAAAATTTCCTATGAAGAAAAAATAGTATTTCTTGTGTTTTTATTAACCGCTATTGCATGGATTACTAGGTCATTTTTGATTAAACAGTTTATTCCTGGAATTGATGACACTATTATTGCTGTTTTCTTTGCAGTAATTTTATTTATACTTCCTTCTAAAGAAAAAGGAGTGAAAATTATGACTTGGGAAAATGCCGTGAAGTTACCTTGGGGCATTGTACTATTATTTGGTGGTGGAATGGCTTTAGCTCTTGGTTTTGAAACAAGTGGATTAGCAGTTTGGATTGGTAGCCAAATGACTTCTTTAGGATCTATATCTCTTATTTTATTGCTATTGATTTTAGTTGCATCTGTCAATTTCTTAACGGAGATAACTTCAAATTTAGCTACAACCGCAATGTTATTACCTGTGCTTATTTCTCTTGCAACAGCTGTAGGTGTACATCCGTATTTTTTACTTGTTGGAGCTACTTTGGCAGCTTCATGTGCTTTTATGCTTCCGGTTGCAACTCCTCCAAATGCTGTAGTTTTTGGATCTGGTTATTTAAAAATAGAAGATATGGTAAAAACAGGATTTTCAATGAATATTATATCAATAATAGTCATAACGCTTTTTGTTTATTATGTTCTCCCCATTTTTTGGGAATTAAACTAAGCTAAAGCAAAACTCAAGTAAATAAAACATTTGGGATATGTATCAATTATAATCACTATTTACTTTTAAACTTTTTATTGTTCCAAATCTTTAAAACGAAAAACCTTCAACTTAAAAAAGTTGAAGGTTCTACTAGTAGAGCGAACAGAAAAAATGTCTAACCTTCTAATAATGGAATTAGAGAAATTTAGGAAGATAATTTGAATGGGGTCTGAGTATTAATCAATTCATCAAATCAGTTCTTTAAGCATATTAGCTGCAATCTCTGGTGTGATATCTCTTTGAGGAGAGCCAAACATTTCATAACCTACCATAAATTTCTTAACGGTTGCGCTTCTAAGTAATGGCGGATAAAAGCTCATATGCCAATGCCAGTGTTCATTGGCTTCTCCATTGGTTGGCGACTGATGAATACCACTAGAATATGGAAATGAGGTATTGAAAAGTTTATCATACACTTTTGTTATTACAGAAATAGCTTCAGCAAAAAGCAAAGTATCATTATTCTTTAATGTCGTTATGTTTGGCTGCCATGTTTTAGGAATTATCATTGTTTCAAATGGCCAGATAGCCCAAAATGGCACTAAAACTACAAAACTGTCATTTTCAAAAACAATTCGTTCTTTCAATGTCATCTCTTTTGCAAGGTAATCTCCTAAAAGACTATTTCTGTATTTCTTATAATAGTTTACTTGCTGTGTATCTTTCTTTTCTACTTCATTTGGAAGTGTAGACTGACTCCATATCTGTCCGTGTGGATGTGGATTACTACAGCCCATAACAGCGCCTTTGTTTTCAAATATCTGAACATAGTTTATGTTATCGTTGGCTCCTAGTGTTTGGTATTCATCTTGCCATGCTTTAACAACTTTTGCGATATCTTTTGGGTCCATATCAGCCAAACTTTTAGAGTGGTCTGGGCTAAAGCATATCACTTTACAAATGCCTTGTTCACTATGCGCTTCTAATAAACCATCTTTTACTATAAAAAGTTTTGAATCATTTTGTAAGGCAGCAAAGTCATTGGTAAACACAAACACATCTTCATATTTTGGGTTTTGTTCGCCATTAATTCTAGTATTGCCTGCGCATAAATAACAACTTGCATCATAGCTTGGTCTTACCTCTTTTGAAACCGTTTCATTTTGTCCTTGCCAGGGTCTTTTTGCGCGATGTGGTGATACCAGCACCCATTCTCCTGTTAGTATGTTTAATCGTTTATGTGAGTAATCTTGTAAATCTGTAGTCATATTGCAAATGTATGATGCTTTTAATTCTTTAATTCATTTTATCTTCACTTACATTTTTGCATTTTTATGTAGTATCAATTCTATCATGAACCTCTTTTGTATGAATTGGATAAATCATCTATCGTAAAGACTTCAAAATCATTTTCTATTAAAACTACTAATGTTTATAAACCTATACAAACTCAACCACCTGTAAACTAAAATTGTTTTTTTCATTGTTAAGTTTTCTTCCAAGTAAGCAATGCCAAAAGCAAGGAAATAACTGCCGCAGAAATCCAGAAAATTGATATAGAACCAAAATCATACATAGTTACACCGTTAACCACTGATTTATTATTCTCAATAAGATAGCCACTAGCTATATCTTGAATGCCTGCTGCTGCATAACTCATGACTCCTACTATACCTAAAGCAGCTCCTGATGCTTTCTTGGATGCAATATCTACTGCCATCAAACCTCCTAGATAACATATAAGTGCTCCTATTCCTAGCCCAAAAATCACCATACTTAAAGCATCCAACCACCATATTTTTTCAGGAAGAAGTAAAAAAAGTGATAAGGCTAATACATTCATTAATCCAAAGATTAAAGCTGGGGCATTTCTACGTCCTTTAAAAAATTTATCAGATACAAATCCAGATGAAGCTGTTCCTAAAATTCCACAAACTGCACTGATAGCTACTAAAGTATTTGCTTCTGTTAAAGAATAACCCTTAGCTGCTTCAAAATAATATGGGCCCCAACTGTTTACTGCATATCTTGAAATATACATAAAGGCACTAGATAATGCCAAAACCCATACATAAGGATTTTTTAAAACCACTTTTTGTTCATCCCAAGTAGATATATTTTCTTTCTTGAAATCTTCGTTTACAGCTGGCAATCCTTTGCTCTCTGGGGTATCATGAAAGAACAATGAAATCATTAGCGCACCTAATAGACCTACTATAGCGGCGGCTCTAAAACCCCATTCCCATCCAAAATAAGAAACCACTACGGCCGTTAATACATAAGTTAAGGCTTCTCCAATATTATGACTCGTACTCCAAAACCCATAATAACTACCTCTCTCTTTATCTGTATACCATCTTGATAAGGATACCACACATGATGGAGCTCCCATAGATTGTACCCAACCATTTACGCCCCAACAAATTGCAAAAAATAAAAAACTATCAGTAAATCCCATAATTAAATTTGCCAAGGCAGATACCAAAAGTCCTGTGGCCATAAATCTTTTTATGTTACTATGGTCTGCTAAAAACCCATTTGTGAGTTTTCCAATAGCATAGCTAAAAAACAGTGCAGACCCTATGATTCCTAATTGTGATTCCGTTAGTAAACCGCTATCAACAATTGGCTTTTTAACCACATTTAGACTTAAACGACATACATAATATAATCCGTAACCTAAAGTAGCCGAAATAAATACTTGCCATTTTAACTTTTTATAATACTTTTTTTGTTGTTCTTGTTCTAAAGTAATTGACTTTGGGAGTGACTTTTTAAAATAATTCAACATTTTATTTCTTTATAATTTATACTAAAAAGGCACAGCCAATAATCTGTGCCTTTTTCATCTCAACTAACTAAACTAACTAATAAAATTTTTCTATTGGTGTACCTTTTTACTTCTTAAATACTCTATAAGTAATTGAGGTCTATCGGTTTGAATCATGTTAACGCCTTTTTTTAAATACCATCCGTAAATACTGTCTTTATTTTTAATGGCTTCATTATCTTCATAACCTGCATTTAAAGAAGCCCATAATGAATTAACCCAAACTCTACTACCTCTTTCTTTTATTTGAGAAAATTTATTGAGCACTTGTGAAGTATCTTTTGAAAACACAATTTCAAAAGCCTTAACTTTTAACTTGGTTTGATAATCGTCTATAATTTGCATGGCATTGGGTTGTTTATCCAAATTGATGATGGGCATAAAGGTGATGGTATCTAGTTTTGTTCCAAAATCTGCCATCACTTGGTCAACTGTTTTGTTATAGCCTTTCATAACAATTTGGTTTGTAGTACCTGTTTTTTTTGCAACTTCAAACGCTTCATTAAAAAACTCATACGACTTATCTAAATTTATCAGTATTTTTCCTTTGCATACTAGCAAAGCTTCTTCCAAGGTTGGAATTTTGTATGTTGTTGGTACGCCTGTTCCTGCTCTAAGGTTTAATGTTTTTAAAGAATCTAATGTCCAGTCTGAAACCAATCCTTTTCCAGTGGTGGTTCTATCTAATGTTCTATCGTGAATGATAATCAAGTGATTATCTTTTGTTTTGGCAACATCGGTTTCTATCATATCAACGCCCATTGCTACAGAACTTGCCATGGCTTCTAATGAATTTTCTGGAAAATTTCGCCAATCGCTTCTATGGGAGATTACTATAACATCTGAACCCATAGGATTGTTTAATTGTTTTATGAGCTGTTCGATTTTATTTGTTTCCTTAGGAAGTATTTCAGTCGTGGTAATTTGATTATTTAGCTTGCACGAAAAAAATGAAACACTTATGATGCTAATGGCAATTATTGATAAAATAGATTTCATGTAATTTTATATATTATTTTACTTTAAAGTAATTTCAATTTAGATTCCAAATTCCTTAGGAATGACAATTTTAAAGGAAACCTCGAGGCACAGCCTCGAGGAATTCTTTTCAATTAATTTACTACTAGCTTTTGGGTAGCAACTTTGTTGTTTTCTTCTAATTTTAAAATATAAATGCCCGATTTTAAATTTGAAGTTTTAATTTTTTCATTTGCTTCAATATTTTTTGAGTAAACTTGTTTTCCAAGCATATCAAAAATTTGTACAGATTTTTCGCCATTTGAAAGCGTTGAAATATAAAACTCTCCATCTTTAACTGGATTGGGATACACCTTAAATCCATTAATAGCAGATACTTTATTGGTTGATAAAGTAATGGTACTAACATTAGAAGTATGACTAGGGTTTTTACCATACATTGGCCAGCCACCTGTTTGTAAGCCGGTAGCTGTAGTTTGTAAAGCGTATAATTTACCGCTATTTGCACCTGTTCCTGTAGTTGATAAAACATAAATTCGACCATCAGAACCAATAACAGCCGACGAAGTTATTTTATCTCCTAAATCTAAAGGTGTATAAGCTTCTGTACCATCAGGATTAAGCACATAAAACATACCGTCAGTAGCTCCAAAATAAATTTTACCATCATTATCAATTGCTGGTACAACTTCTATTCCAGCACTAGCTGTATAAGTCCATAATATGGCTCCGGTAGAAGGATTAAAGGCTTGCATTTTGCCTCCAGCATTTCCTAAATAGACTGTACCATCAGCAGCTACTGCAGGGCCACCTTGTTCTGCATTCTCACCAGTAAATGTTACTGACCATTTTTCAGTTCCATCTACCGGATTATAGGCTTTTAAAACTCCATCTGCTGCTGCATTTAATTTTGCTGACATATAAACAGTTCCATCTGTAGCAAGTGCTATGGCTGAACTAGCATACCCACCAGTACCATATGTTGCAAACCATTTTTGTGAACCATTTGTATTGATGGCATAAATATTATCGTTAGTAGCTACTGCATAAATAGTCCCATCAGAGGCTATAGCTGGTGTACTATTAAAATCTATTGCTGTACCAAAAACCCAATTTTGGGTTAAGAAGTCCGGACTTAAATCACGAAACCCTTTATCTCCATTATTACGAGTTGCTATGTAAACATTCCCAGTAGCTGAATAAGCAGGTGCGGTATATCGTATTCTTGAACCGAGGTCTCTGGTAATAAATGTTCCCGTTGAAGCATCAAATTTATAAATTCTTCTTCCATAATGCCCTCCCATATATATAGAACCATCTGCGTTTATGGACGGACTAGATATTATTTGATCTACTTTATCAAAAGCTGCACCTTCGGTTATAGAAGCTTGCCATTTTAAGGTGTTATTAGGGTTTATTGCAAAAAAATTAGGTTCGGTATTGCCAACCCCAAGAACATTTCTAGTAGTATAATCACATGCAACATAAACCGTTCCATCATCAGCTATTGCAGGAGATGTACGGTCAGTTTTTTCTGGCAAGGGATAGTTCCATAATTCTGTAATTGCTTGTCCAAAAGACATAGACATTGTCAATAATAATACGTGTACTGTGTAAATTTTTTTCATAATGTTAAAGTTTTAGAATGTTGATTACTTGGACGGCTCTTTTTAAGAACCGTCCGATTTATAATTAAATAACTGAATATTAATGTTTTACCTGCCTGAATGTTTGGCGTCTCCAGCATACATGGGCCAACCTCCAGTTTGTAAACCTGTGGCATTGGTTTTAAGCGCCATTAATTTGCCTACACCTAATTGGTTCACGCCTACATAAATGGTTCCGTCATTTCCAATGGCTACCGATGATCTAATTTGATCTCCTAATTTTGCCACTTTCCACTTCTTTTGCCCATCGGGTGTTAACACGTAGAAAGAACCGCCTATATCTCCAAAATAAATATTCCCGTCGTTATCAATGGCTGGAACTACTTCAATAGCAGCTTCTACATCAAAAGACCATTTTTGTGAGCCATCAGGATTGTAAGCAATTAACTTTTTATCTTGACCTCCAACATAAATGGTTCCGTCTGCAGCTACGGCTGGTCCACCATGGTTGACTTTTTGAGCCAAACCAACTGACCATTTTACATTACCATTAGCAGGATCGTAGGCAGCGAGAACACCATTAAATGCGGGGTCATATTTGTTGCCTTCTCCTGCAAAATAAATGGTACCATCGGGTCCTATAGCTGGTGTTGTTGCTGTCCAAGTTCCAAAATTAGAACTCCATTTTTCAGTTCCATCAGGATTTATTGCATATAAATAACCATCAAGAGCACCCACATATATAGTTCCGTCAGCACCAATAGTTGCCGTTGAATTAAAATCTACCCCAGGTTTAAAAATCCAATTGGGTGTAAGTGGTAATGAGGGGTCTAAAGCGTAAAAACCTTTACCCGTATTATTATAGCTTCCAATATAAACAGTGCCATCGGCTGCATAAGTAGGTGCTGAGTAACGAAGTCTTCCGTTGGTGTAGAATTTTGAATCTATTGCGCCAGAATTTGAGTTTATCTTGTAAATATTGCGTTCATAAAAACCTGTCATATAGATAGATCCATCTGAAGCAATAGAAGGAGAAGTTCGTATTAAATCGGAGCTAGCACCATTGGGAAGTAAAGTTTCCCATACTTTAGTGCCATTATTTATAGCAAGGAAATTTGGGTTTGCAGCGGCTCTATTGGATTCTGTAATTCCGATATAAGCAGTGCCATCATCTGAAATAGCAGGTGCCGAATATTCTATGACACCCGGTAAAGTAAAGCTCCATAATTTTATAGGTTCGGCGATGACCGTTAGGTCTAAAACTTTAGAGAATGGGTTGACATTGATATTTCCAGAATTATCGGTAACCGTTAAGGTTACAGTATATTTAGCAAGCGTATAGGTATGTGATGGCGATGGTTCTGTTGAAGTTGTGCCATCTCCAAAATCCCAAAGCCAGAAAGCAATACTTCCGTTTTGGTCAAAGGATGCATCGGTAAATGAAACCAAAACTGATTCATTATCGTTTAACAATATGGGTTCACTCGTAGTAAAAGCTCCTACAGGTTTGGTGTCTATAATTGTATCATCATTGTTACATGATAATACCAAAAATAGCACCAGTAACAAGCTGTATTTTAATATGTGTCTCATAATATTTTAGTTTAAATTTTTTTGTTTTAAATAATCCTTTATGTATTCAGGGTGATCTGTTTGTGCAACACTTCCTTTAAGAGCAATAAACTTATCTATTAAATAGTTACTGTCTGATTGAGGTGTTGTGTTTGTATTTACATATACATTGGCGTAAACCACCCAACCCTTATCATTTGCTCTTGTAACTAATGCGGGGTTAAATGACGTGTCAGAATAATGTACAATAGCTAAATTTGTACTGCTAAAGGTGTTGAATTCTGCCTCATCATCAATATATGGCAACACCACTAGGTCTGCATCTGTATTTAGCATGGTTCTAATTAAACTGTTATCTTTTGTATAAAACTGAACTTGCTTTAACATACCATATTGTTTAGCTAAATCATAAACTTTAGCGAATGGAGCTTTCTCATCTATATCAAGGTTGATATAAATTTTTCCTCTAGCTGCTGCAAATATTTGCTTTAAGCTTGGAATGTTTTCGTTAGTTAAAGTGCCGTTTTCTTTGTATAGATTGAATTGCTGAATTTCTTGCAATGTAAAATCGATTACTTTTCCAGAACCATTAGTTGTTCTATCTATGGTAGCATCGTGCATAAGTACCAACTGTCCATCTTTGGTTTGTCTTACATCAATTTCAACCATACCAATATTATTATCTATAGACTTTAAAACCCCTGACAATGCATCCTCTGGTTTATCAAGTGCTGTTGCTCTGTGCGCGCAAACCATCATCTTACCATTAAGGCTGCTTAGTTTCTGTTTAAGTGTAATTCTACCACTTATATCATTAGATAATGAAACCAAGATAGTTTTAGAAGCCTTCTTTTCTTGAGTCCCATTTTTTACAGTTAGACTTACAATATAATCACCCAATTGAGAATAGGTATGTGAAGGGCTTTGCTGTGTTGAAGAAGTTCCGTCTCCAAAATCCCAAATCTGTTGCGTAATTGTTCCTGTTGATTCATTGATAAATGCAACAGACTCACCTACCAATACATCTTCAACACCTACTGAAAAAGAAGATTTTAAAGTATCGGGTGAAGGACTATCACTACCACTACATGAAACTAAAATAACTAGTCCTAAAAAGCTAAAAGTTATTCTATTTATGCTATATAAAATAAATTGCTTCATTTTTTTATATATTACCAATTAGGATTTTGTTCTAAATTTGGATTTAACTGTATATCACCAGAAGGTATTGGATACAAATAATCTCTAGCTTCATCAAAGCTTTTTGATCGATCTGCAAAAGGCAATAAATTGCCACTTGAACCATTGGATAAAGTAATAACACCTCCTATTTCTAATTTTTGAGAAGCGTTGGTAACAGGACTTCCTGTATACAATTCTAAATCAGAAGAATTATTTCCATCTAAATCAAATGCACCAAGGCCGGAGAAATACATGCCTTTAAAATAGGTTTCCAAAAGTTTTCCGTTTTTCCATCGCATTAAATCATCATAACGAAAACCTTCCATAACCAACTCAACACGACGCTCTCTTCTTATCTCTAAAATAACCCCTTTATTGGCGCCTGTTACATTGGCATATCTGGTTTGCAAAATAGGGTCTGGCGTTGTGTTTGCTGTGCCTAAATCGAGTGTTGGGATACCAGCACGAGTTCTTAATAAGCCAATAGAAGCATCTAAATCTGCTTGTGTTAAAGTTCCTAATTCTGCTTTTGCTTCGGCAAAATTTAATAAGATTTCCCCAAATCTGAAAATTGGAATATCTTGAAAACCAGCCGCATTTCCATCTTGACTTTCATCAGCCACATATTTAACTATTTGATATCCGCTCATAGATGCTGAAAAATCTGGAAGCAAGGCAGTTGCACCACCAATTCTTGTATAACCTGGTGTTCTAATAGTTTGACTTAGTCGTTTATCTCTTCCTGTGGTTTCTTCTTTAAAAGTCTTTGTATCATAGCTAACTTGACTTGTAAAAGCCGTGCCGTTTTCCATTAAATAAGTATCTACAATAGATTTTGTTAATCCAACATCTTCTTGTGTTGGTGACGTAAAATAATAGTTTATACTATTGGCAACATTTAACACTGAACTGTAGCGTCTTGCTAACATAATTTCTATTCCTTTTGCATCTGTTGAAGCAAACAAATCTCTATAATCCTTACTTGGGTTTCCTGTAGTGTATAATTCATAAGGCCCTTCAACCATAACACGTTGTGCAGCTTGGTATGCTAAAGTTAATAAATCATCGGCTCCTGCTAAATTGCGGTATTTTCGGTAGGTTCCTTCAAACAAACAAACCCGTGATTTTAAAGCTAAGGCTGTCCAGATATTAACTCTATCTGAAGATTGATCTGAATTTAAGTTAGCTATAGCTCTATCTAAATCTTCAATTATTTTATCGGTAATAAAAACTCTAGAATCTCTAGGTTTTAGTAACAATTCTGTGTCTTGACTTCCAATGACTTGGTCGTACCAAGGTACATCACCAAAACGTTTTAGTTTGCCATAATAAAAATATGCCCTAAAAAACGAGGCTACACCACTGTATTCTTTTCTAGCTGCAGCATCGTCACATTGTTCATAGTACTCAAAAAATGTGTTTATTTTTCTTAAATTTCCCCAGCTCCAGCCACCAGCTCCTGCGGTTGGAGATACTAATCTGGTGCCAGACTGTTCTAAAGGCACACCGTTGTACAATACATTATCCGATAGTTTATCTGATTCAATTATGCCCGCAACACCTGGTAAATCATTATAAAAGCTATTGGTGTATATTTCTAAATCTTTTGCGTTTTGAAAGGAATTTTCGGGAGCAATTTCAGACAAAGGTTTTCTATCTAAAAAATCATCATTACATGCAACAAGTAATACGCTTAATATTAAAAGTTTTATTATATTTTTCATCTTCTGTCTTTTTAAAATTTAATATCTAATCCTAATGCGTAAGTTTTTGTAAATGGATAGTCATTACCATTACCGAGTTGTTCAGGATCTACAGTTCTATCGGGATTATTTTTATACAAAGGGGAAAATGTAAATAAATTAACACCAGTTGCGTACAATCTTACATTATCTAAGTGTATTTTGCTAACCACTTTTTGTGGAATCGTATAACCTAAAGTGATATTCTTAATTCTTAAATAGGCTGCGTTTTGTAAGTATTTATCTGAATTTATACGTAATTGAGACCCTTCAAAAACATTTTGTGTAAATGAATTACTATTAATTCTATTCACATCGTGAACTCTGTTTTCTTGTACAGCATATACTGCCAAACGAGGGAAATAAGCATTAGGATTATCTGGTGTCCAAGAATTAGCTTCTATACTTTTAGGATAAAAATTCTCGTACTGTCTTGCAAAAGGACCCCAGAAAAAACTATTATCCGCACCAGGATTCCAATCGCGTTGCATGATGCCTTGTGCAAAAACATTTAAATCGAAGCCAGCAAATTCTGCTCCTAAATTAATGCCGTAGTTATAGCGTGGGTTGCTGTTTCCTATTTTCTTTAAATCACCATGATTTGCAACGGTATATTGATCTCCAGATATTTTTCCGTTACCATCTAAATCGGCAAATTTAATATCACCAGCTACTGGATGATTGATTAAGTAGTTATTTATAATACGCTGATTTACCAATGTTTGGTCGGCATGATCTAAATATTCTGTATCGGTTTGAAAAAAGCCTTCTACTGCATAACCCCAAACTTCGCCCATTTCACGACCCACATAAAAATCTCTTATATCTCCGGTAGGATTGTCAAATTTGGTAATAAAGGTTCTGCTATCCCCTAAAGTAAACCCTAGATTATAACTAAAAGGTTTTCCTGATATTTTAAATTCATCTTTCCAAGTTAATGATAGTTCAAAACCTTTGGTTCTTAAATCAGCAGCATTCTCATCTGGAGGAGAGGTGCCAAAAACTGAGGGTAATGCAACTCCAGGTGTTAACATATCTAAAATATCTCTTTGATACCAATCGTAGGTAATATTCAACCTGTTCTTAAAGGTCGCTACATCAACACCCAAATCTAAAGTTTCAGATTTTTCCCAAGTATAATTTGATGATACTGCTCCTGGTGTTGTAAAATAATTTGTTAAACTACCATTTGAAATATATCCGTCCTGATTTACATTCATTGTAGATATATAGCCATATTCAGTAACATTTTGATTCCCTAAAGATCCATAAGAGGCTCTAAATTTTAATGTGTTAACATAAGGCTTTATGCTTTTATAAAATTCCTCATTACTAACTTTCCAAGCAACTGAAGTAGAAGGAAAAACCCCTAGTCTATTGTCTTTTGGAAATCTTGAAGACAAATCGAATCTGCCATTAAATTCAAATAAATATTTATCCAGTAAATTGTACTTAACCCTATAAAAACCTGCTCGAATAGCCCATTCATTTTCAGTTGAGGTTAAAAAAACATTTTCGCCTGTAGCTAGATTAAATGAATTTAAAGATTCTGATAAATTACCATTTCTACTCGCAATATTTCTTTTAAATGAGTTCCATTCTTGATTGAAACCCACTAAGGCTGAAAATGTATGATTCTCTAAAGGATGGAATTCATAATCGGCATAAGTGTTTATAGCCTGATACAAGGTGTTTCTTTCAAGTTCTTTATAGGTTTCGGTATTAGTTTTGTACAAAGCAACACCAGCACCGTTTGGTTGGTTGGTGTAAGGCGTAGCAATAATTCGTACCCATTCGCTTTGTTGCCGTTTTCTAAAGCTATAATTACCGTGTAGTTTTAAACCCTTGGTTACATTAATGGTAAAGTTTGAGGTGTTAAACACTTCAAAATCTTTTTCTTCACCTTTACTTTTTCCATAAATTAAATCGGCAAAAGTACCATCGGCAATATCCCTGTTATTTGTGTAAGCCCCTTTTATAATGAGTGAACCATCTGGGTTGGTTGGCAAATACAAAGGCGCAGCATGAAATGTAAACTTTCTCCAATCTTCACTATTACTAGCATTATCTAAATATCTGGCATTGGTGGCTGGCTCAGTATAGTTTTTAGTATATACGTTTATGGAATTACCAATCTCTAACCATTCATAAGGTTTCGCATTAATTTTAGCACGAATGGTATAGGTATCTATTACATCTTTGTTTATTTTATAAATACCATCTCTGGTGTAAAATCTTCCAGATAAAAAAACGTTAACTTTTTCGGTACCTCCTGTAAGACTTAAATTATGCTCTGAGGATGCTTGAGAATCACTAAATATGGTATTCCACCAGTCTGTATTGCCATAATGCACATATTTTTCAACACCATCTACGGTTCTTATTAAAACAGAAGGCAATGTTGGGTCTTGGCGTCTGGCTTCTAAATAATCATAGTCTACCTGTGAAAGACCTAAATAAGTACTTGAATTTTCCAATAAGCTTAATTTGTCGCTTAACCGAGCCCAATCTAAACCATCTGTAATAAAATTATTGGTATTAATGGTTGGCGAACTCCAGCTATAATTGGTATTATAATTAACTTTTAATTTACCTTCTTTCCCTTTTTTTGTAGTAACCAAAATAACCCCAAAAGCGGCACGTGCACCGTAAATTGCTGCAGAGGCAGCATCTTTTAAAACAGAAATAGATTCTATATCTCTAGGATTCATTCGGTTAAGATTTCCTTCAACACCATCTATAAGTATTAATGGATCAGACCCATTTACTAATGAGCCAATACCCCTAATGTTAATATTGGCTTCCTCATTAATGCCTCCATTATCTAAAGTTACGTTTAAGTTTGGTGATATACCTTGTAATAATTGCCCTGTATTAGGTCCTAAATTATTTTCAATTTGTTTTGCGGTAATTTGTCCTACGGCACCTGTTAGGTTCTCTTTCTTTACAGAGCCATATCCTACCACTACCACTTCGTCTAGTGCAGCTGTATTTTCTTGTAATACAACGGTGATGTTTGATTGGTTTTTTATTAAAATTTCTTGTGTAGTAAACCCAATATATGAAATCACTAATATTCCATTTTGATTGACTAACTCGAGTGAAAATGCACCATCAAAGTCTGTTTGTGTTCCGTTGTTAGTACCCTTTTCAATAATGTTGGCGCCAGGCATAGGTTGCCCAGATGAGTCTAAAACAACCCCTTTAATTTGATGTTGCTGTGGCTTACTATTTATTATTTTTCCTTTTACAACAACGGTATTATCTGTTCCTAGAAAAACTTCAAAATTACCGCTAGACAAACTTTTTTCTAACAATTCATTTGCTTTTATAATACCTTTTTTAACTTCAACTTTAGGAAAATCTTTAAAAATACCTTCTTGATAAATAAACTTATAATCGGTTTGTTGCATGATTAAATCAAAAACCTCGTCAACGGTTAATGTCTTATCCGATTCAATTTTAATTTTAGTATTTTGAGATAACACATTATTTGGTGTTAAGCTAAAGGTTGCTGTAAAGCACAAGAAAATTAAGGTTCTCATCATGTTAATTAGTAACTTCCTTCTCAAACAAAAAAGGACATAGTTTAGTTTAATTTTCATAAATTTGATTGTTATTAGTTATTTAAACATTTAATTAATTAGTAATTGATAAAAAGGGGGATTTAGTTTTATACTTTCCACGGTCTAAACTTTGTTCCCTTTATTTTTTATTTCAATATTATTTGTTTGCCATTTAAATCATAGTTTTTAATTATACTTAAATTTTTAATCGTTTCAAGAATTTCTTTAATCTCTTGATTTTTACCTAAGACTCCTTTAAAGGTGATATCTTCAAGCTTTTCATTTTCAAAGACAACATCAACATCATACCATCTTGAAATTACTTTCATAATATCTTTTAACGGCTTTCCTCTAAAACTAAAAATTCCATTACGCCATGATGTTTCTGAAGTTACATCAACTTTAGCTATTGTAACAATCTTGTTTTCTAAATCTAAATTTGATTGTTGACCAGGTATTAACTTATCATATTGATTACCAGAACTAATACCCACTTTTCCTTCAACCAGCGTGGTATAAATATTCTTTTCATCTTTATAAGCTTTTATGTTAAATTCAGTACCTAAAACTTCAACTTCTTGAAATTGATTAAATACTTTAAATTTAGATCCTTTATGTTCTGTACTAGGTGACACATCAAAGTAGGCCTCGCCATAAACTAATTCCACAGCACGCGTCTCACTTTCAACAAAATTTACAGGATATTTTAATTTAGATTCTGAGTTTAACCAAACTTGTGTGCCATCTGATAATTTTATAAAGAACTGACCTCCTCTTGGTATGGTAAGATAGTTATAAGCAATCTCAGAATGACTACGTTCATCAGCCTTATAAACAATTTGTTGGCCATTGCTATTTATATTTTGCGTTTGGTAAGTATCTCCTTTTTCTAATGTAACAACCGAACCATCCTCCAATGTTAAAATTGCTTTATCTGTTCCCGGTTCTATACTTTTTATATCATTATTTACAATTGTTGGAGAAGTTTTCAAAGGTGAATTGGATATTTTATCCTGAAAGAAATAACTGGTTGCAAAGATGCCTACAATTACAGCAGCAACTGCAAAATAACTTACCCTTTGCCTAACTTTTTTAAGCTTAAAAACTTTCCTTTCTTTTAATATTTCCTTCAATAGCTGAAGCTTTATTTTCTCTGAATTGAATTTTCTGATATTATAGTCAATAGCGTAATTTGTCTTTATATATAAACTGAAAAATTTTTCATTTTCAGGGTTTTCTAACCATTTTTCTAAATACTCCAACTCTAAAAAAGTAGCTTGACTACTTAGATATTTTACTATGATATTCTGTATTTTATTTGATTCCATCTTATTTAACTCTATATTACTAAAACGTTACAATTTTGCACAACCCTAACTTTTGTAATAACTTTTTTTATATTTTCGCAACAATCAATATAAATTATTATCATTTTCTGAAATGGATTTTAGCTTTAACAATGATATTACTTTAATAAGTGCCTTAAAAAACGGGGATTCTAAAGCTTATACTTTTTTAGTAAATGGCTATCATCATAAACTTTGTGTTTATGCTTTTAACCTAACAAACAATCACGATTTATCAGAAGATATTGTGCAAAATGTGTTTATGGGTATTTGGAAGCAAAGACAAAAGTTAAAGGATGATTTTGTTATTAAAAATTATTTATATAGGTCTGTTTATAATGAATTCATCAATCAATATCGAAAAAACAAATCTTTATTGACTATAGAAAAAAAACATATTGATGCCTTAAGCACTATTGTAGAAGAAGAGACTGAGAGCTCATTAGAGAGATTAATTAATCTAGTTAAACAAGAAATTGAAAACCTTCCTCCAAAATGTAAGGAAACATTTTTGTTAAGTAAACAGGAAGGACTTACCAATATTGAAATATCAGAGTATTTAAATGTTTCAATAAAATCTGTTGAAGCTCATATAACTAAAGCATTTTCTATTCTACGTAAAACAGTTGGGGATAAGATGAATGGTATTTTGTTTTTATTATTTGGAATGCAAAAAACTCCAGATAAATTATAAAGATTATTATATGCATTATATAATAATAAACCACTAACCAAAAAGAGAGCTGAAGGTTCTACTAGTAGCGGGAACTGGACTCGAACCAGTGACCTTCGGGTTATGAGCTCTGTGTTTAAAATGCTTTAAGCACAAATATTAAGCTCAAAAGTCCTAAAAATTATAAAATCGTATGCAAAAACGTATGCAGTTTTAAGTTTTCTGATTATTAAATTATTTAGACCAATTTAATAAATTAATTATGAATTTAACGAAATAATTTTTGTTTAATGATTAAATTAATTCTTTAAGCCTTTTAGTAGCTATTTCGGCCGTAATATCTCTTTGTGGTGAACCAAACATTTCATA